>JAHBYV010000009.1 GCA_019635795.1 Rhizobiaceae bacterium | reverse complement strand
TGAAGCTGCGCAGCGAGCCGAAGACCCACATCGAGCCGGTTGGCGCAAGCGCCGCGCGTGCGAGCACTAGCCAGCCCTCGACCCGCCGGTCCCATGCGAGCGACGTGTCGCCGTAAGGGGGATCGGCGAGGATCATGTCGAACGGACCGTGCGATGGCATGCGGTCCCGGCAGTCGCCGGACAGTATGATTTCGGGGAGCACAATCATGGCGCGGTCCTCCCGACGCCGAGGCGCGCGATCTCGGTGGCCAGCGCCGCGATCTCGCGCGTTGCCGGCGAATGGCGGTCGATGTCGGATGTGAGCCGTCCGGTCTGCGCGGCGTTGGCGAAGACGACGCGCTGGCCGATGGTGGTGGCGAGCACCGGAGGATCGTGGTCAGCCAGCGTCTCGGCCGTCTCGCGTGCGATGACGGTGCGCGCGCCGCAGCGATTGAGGACGAAGCGGGCGGCGAGCTGCGGCTGGTAGATGCGCGCTTCCGCCAGAAGCGCCAGCATCTCGGCCGAAGCCCATCCGTCGAGCGGAGACGGCTGCACCGGGATCAGCACGAGGTCGGCGGCGAGCAGCGCCGAGCGCATCAGGCCGGCAACACGCGGCGGGCCGTCTATGACGACATGATCGACGCCGCCGGCGATTTCCGGCGCTTCGCGATGCAGCGTGTCGCGCGCCAGGCCGACGACGCCGAACAGGCGAGGCAGGCCCTCGCGCGCGCGTTGCTGCGACCAGTCGAGAGCCGATCCTTGCGGGTCGGCGTCGATCAGGGTGACGCGGCTTCCGCGTGACGCCATCTCGCCGGCGAGATGGAGTGCAAGCGTCGTCTTGCCGACACCACCCTTCTGATTGAGGAAGGCGACGATCATCGGCGTTCTCCCAGCCGATCGAGGGGGAGCCGTGGGGCGACGGTTTCAGCGAAGCCGGTGCCGTCGGGCGCCGTTGACGGATTCGCAGCGGATGGCCCGGCCGGCGTGCCCTTCTTTCCGGCGATGCCGAGACTTCGGGCCGTGTCGCGAATGAGGTTTTCCACATCGCGCGCGCGCTCATAAAAGTTAGTATTATTGTTAGACTCTAAGTTAAGGCCGGGAATCGTCGTGTCGGGCCAAAGCGTTAGCTGGCGCCTTTGCGTGTGATCTCCCGAAGGACTTGCGTGTGATCTCCCGAAGGGTCGTGCGTGTGATCTCCCGATTGCATCCACAGCACTATCCACAGGCCCGGCCGATGACGGCGCGGGCAGGATGCGCAATATTTCACGGCGACCGTCGCGCTCGATGCCCAGGTGATAGCCGGGCAGCGGCTGGCGCATGGCGATGCGGCGGATCTGGAGCGCAAAATCGGAGACGCGCGCGAGGCTACCGGATTTCTCATGAAGGTGGTGGAGGTCGAAAACCCAGCCATGCCGCTGGCGGCCGGCATGCTTGCGGGCGACGCGATAGAGCCAGCGTTCGATCCCGCCCTTCAGCCGGAAATAGGCCGGGTCGATTGCAAGGACGAGCGAGCGGTCGACGACGCCCCGATAGAACCAATCGGGCAGGACCAACTCCATGCCCTCGACCCGGCCGTCGAGGCGGGTGAGTTCCTCCCATTCGTTGACCCAGGAGAATTGATGCCGCCGCCAATGCTCGCCATTGCGAATCGTCGTGCGGATCGAGGTCGATTGCAGCCGCGTCAGCGCGGCCTTGAGCAGCTTGTAGTCGCTGGCGCCGGTTTCGCGGCCGATAGCCGTCAGGAGGTGGTAGGGCGTGAAGCGCAGGAAGCGGGAGGTCGCAAGGCGGAGGTTCTCGGCCTCGACGATCTGACCCGCCGCCCAGATGAGGATATCCGCGTCCCAGATCGTAGCCATGCCATGCTCGGGGACGGCAAAGACCTCGACGCGCACGGCGCCGGCTTCGTAGAGGATCGGCACGGTGCGGCGCGACTTAGACAGCGAGAAGAATGGGCGCTCCATGAGGTCGCGCTGGTCGCGCGGGCTGGCGTCGCCCGTCGCGATGACGAAAGGGTCGAGGCGCGCGCGCTCCGAGATAGGAAGGCGTCGGGACATGCCTGACAGCCCTCAACGCGCCGAGCGACTAGGCGCGGGATAGTGCTGCCTGTTGCCCGGCAGGGCGGGCAGCACGCTGCCGCGCGGATCGGAGGTCGAGGCGACGGTGCCACGCTCGGCCCAGGCTTCGAGTTCGTCGATCGCATAGACGACGCGGCCGCCAAGCTTGCGGAAAAGTGGTCCGGTGCCATAGGTCCGGTGCTTTTCCAGCGTGCGGGGCGAGAGGCCGAGAAAGTCTGCGGCTTCCCTCGTGCGCAGAAAGCGCGGCGGCAGGAGAGCGGGATTGGGGTACATGGATGCCTCCGTGGCTCTGGGGGATGCCGCTCGGGGGGAGCGGCGGTCAGGGGTCACGGTGGCGAAGAAGCGGGGCGCAGGGAGTGGGGGATTTCAGGGGGTATCGAATAACCCCACCCTGACCGGGGCGGGGTCAGAGGCGGCGGCGGAAACGCAGAAGCTTGAGATAACCGCCGGCGATCATGGCGGTGCCGTCACGGATGAGATCGCGTACGGTGTCGCGGAGTGGCGAGGATTGCCAGTGCTCCTTGGCGATGCGCTCGACGCCGAACAGGACCTGTGCGATCTCGCGCTGGCTGGCGCGATGCTGGCGGGCGTCGACAGCGCGCAGCATCGCCTTGAGCCGCCTTCGCTGTTGGGCGGTCATGCGCTGATCGGGCGGAACGCGGTAGCCGGCCAGGTGGCGCAGCAGGCGGTCGAGCGCGGCAATGCGATCGAGACCGTCGCGGTCAAGCGCGATAGCAACCGATATCGGATCGTCGGGCCGAATCGCGGGATCGGCGACCAGGTGCAGACCAGTACCGATCTCGCGCAGGAGGAGATGGAGTTCGTCTGGCGTGATCCTCTTCTCACCGGCAAGGAAGGCGCGCAGGGTGACGGCTCCCTCCCGGGCAGGCGCCAAGTTGCCCGCCAGCCGCAGAATAGCGGTGTCGGCAGTCTCACTCCAGAAGATCGGTTGGTCGCCTGCCGTCAGACGTGGCCGGGCCGCGAAATCGCAACCCCCAGCGGCTCTCCATCGTTTCGGGGAGCGGCTTGCCAAGGCGGTCTGCACGCCGCAGGTCACGATAGTCTTGCTGATAGTCGCCGTTCCGCCGTAGACACTCCCAGGCGAGATGATCGACGCCTGCCTCGTCCATGAACCGATAAGCGGACTCTATCCGCCAGCGCGACGTGTCGGGTCTCATGATATTCCTCCCAGGCTACGAACGCAGGTCAAACGGGAAGATGATCCGGCCGGGTTGCGCGCCGCGGAAGTGCCTCAGGCCGCAAACCGTCTTGCCTTGTCAGCAATGCGATGGGCTACGAAACTTCAGTTCAGGCGGCCGAGGCGCAGAATCTTGTAGCCGTGTTCAGTCATCCAGTGGGCGCGGGCGAGGTGCGTATCGTGTATCCGGCGCGCGCGCTCGGGCTCGGTGTCGGGGTCGATGCCGAACAGGATTTCGACGGCTTCCTGCCAGTCAGCACCGTCCGCCTCGGCATCGAGCAGACGACAATAGAGTTTCACATGCATGCGGTCGTAATCGGTGAGAAAATCGCCGTTGGGTGCTTCATCACGAAAGGATAGCGTCGCCATTGCGTCCTTTCCCCAATTGCGACGTCTGGTGCGATGGCGCGCACAATATCACAATGACGTGATTGGTAAACGACGATTCACCATAGCGCGCACGCATGCGGCATCGCGTCCGGTTTGGGGACATGGCGTCAGCGACGCACAGTGTTCGGGACATCCAGCATCACTCCGATATGCCGGTCGGAATTGATGAAGACAATGCCTGCCGCTTCCAACGCCCTGCGAACCCTGTCGGCAGTACTCTCGAAGACGCGCTCCCCATTGACCGACTCCATGCGCTTGAGCGCGGTCAGCGATACGGTGGCCCTGTCTGCGAGCGTCTCCTGTGTCCAACCCAGCAATGCGCGCGCGGCCCGAGTTTGATGGGCGGTGATCATACAAGATCACCTCCCACCGGCACTGAGTCTCGCGCCAGAACTACGGCTATAATAGCCGTAGTTTACAAAAGAATCGAGCCATAATCGCTCGCTGAGGCAATCATGCAAGCGTAAGAGACCCCCGAGTGATTCGGCTTGCCGAGCGCCGCGCCGATGGTGGCCCGGCATCACTCCTTACGAGGCGAAGGGGGCCAGTTCATCGACGTTGGTCCCGTGATGATTGCCGTCCACCACAACTCGCCTATCCAGCCGTCTTGTTGCCGCCTTCACGGGATAGCTTGTCGTTTGACGATCAAAACTGGACGCTGGGAATCCCCAACAATAGTGCGAGAGTATCTCAATTGCAGTTTGTCGCCGCTCTGTCCGCTATCTTCTTTATGACCATGGTTGCGGCGTCGGGAGTCGCCTTGTCCCAGGGGACAACCACGACGCCGGCTCAGCAATCTGAACCGAAGGTGATTGTGGAAGCCGATCCGTTGCCGCCTTTCACCTATTGGGCGCCGGAGAATTCGACGATCCGCAATCATCCGCGCCTTCCCGGCGTCTGGATCACCGAGACGGCGGATGGTCCGCGGATATATTATTTTGGAGACAGGTGCCGAGCTTCGGAGTTTCAGGGCTTTATCGGCAAACAGCTTGATGCGCTCCCTGAAAGGCCGGCTGACGCAACATGGCGGATGACGTGCTCGATATGCGCGGTAACGTCGAATCTCGGTCGTGAACGGATGAACGTTTTCTACGACGATGATTCACGCGAGATCATATCGATCTCCTGCGAGTAGACCTGAGTAAATATGCGGAAAAACATGAGGGAGGCCCGGCGGCTTACGCCGCCGGGTTTCCATCTCTTCCGGCTAGAACGGTATTTCGTCGTCGTAGTCGGACTGTCTACCGTCGTTGTTTTCAGTCTGCTTCGCCCGGCTCAGGAAATCAACCGTCTCGGCGATGATCTCACACCCGTAGCGGTCGTTGCCCTGCTGGTCCGTCCACTTCGTGTAGTGGATGCGCCCGCGAACCAGAACCTTCATGCCTTTCTCGCAGTATTGCTGGACCGTCTTGCCGAGACCGTTGAAGCAGGTGATCCGGTGCCATTCAGTATCCTGAACCCGGTAGCCGTTCTCGTCGCGGACAACCTTGCCGTCCGAGTAGCGGGGACGTGAAGTGGCCAGGGTGAAGTGGGTGATGCTGGTGCCTCCCTGAGTGGTACGGGTTTCAGGGTCCTGACCGATGTTGCCGGCGAGAATGACGATGTTCTGCATTGTAAGTCTCCGTTGCTTCTCGGAGGGACCATCCCTCCGACGAGACCCGGCCAAGGCCGGCGGGAGACGCCTGCAACTGCCTGCTCGCTGGCAGCTCGCCCATAAGGCCCGGAGTGGAGCGGGCAGTCGCGCTTGCGCGGCAACACGGTCCGGAGCCGCGTGGGTTGCGGCCGGAAACCGCACGGACTTAGGGGATCAGTCAGTCGGAGGGATGGCGCCGCTGAGACGGGTACGAACCGAGGCGCACAGCAGAACCATCCTTGCCGTCAACAACAAACCGTCGGGTCCGCTCATAACGCACGGATAGGCGGCGCCTGCCGTTCTCCTCTTTAAGCCACATGCATCTGTCCTACTGGAGGTTGGCGGGGAAGAAACCGGACAAGCTTATCGGGCTACCAGATATGGAACCTCACCGTATTCGCTTAATTTGCGGACGACCGGTCAGGCGGAGCTGGGAAAGGTGATGAAGGTAATCGTGGGCCGCATTCATCGCTATTTGGACCGGCAACCAGACAATGACCGTTACGGGCGCGAGAGGCATTCCGTGTCCGAGCCTCCACGGTCGGGATGAAGCAGGCCGGAAGCGACGGCATAACGGCAGAACTGACGTCACATGCCAATTTTTGGCAGGAAAGACAGAACCCGGCGGCACAGGCCACCGGCTTTCATCGTGGGAATGATGGCCCGCAGTTGCCGAATCAACGAGAGAAGACAGAGACACCAAGCGCGTTCAGATTGACCATAGCGGCGATACCGATGAACAGGCCGCCTGCTCCGCCGAGCAGATTGAGTACTACCGTCGAGTCGATTGCGTTCTTCGTGACGCCATGCATGAGGGCATATCCGGCGATGGCGGCAGGGATCGCGAACATCGCGAGCGCAATCACGCGCAAGGTCGGGCTCTTCGCGAAGCCGAGAATGCCGATCACCAGCGCAATCGACAGCAAAGCGGCTCCTGCGCCCGCAAAGCCGCTCATGAATATTCCGGCGCCGCCGGCCCACGCATACTGCGCGGCCGAGATCGCAACCATGACGGGCAGCGCGTAGATCGCGAGATTGTAGGCAATGATGCAAAGCATGATCGTCAGCGAGATAGCAAGCAGGATCAGCGTCATGGAAACCTCCAGAAACGGTTGAGGGTCACGGCAGGCTGCCTGTGGATACGCTCCGCCTGCGACTATGCTACTGTTCCGGTTCTGCAAGGATGGTCCATAAGAGCCATTGACCTCTCCAGTAGTCAAGTATCGGCGACTGGAACAGCCGCCAGGTGGCGGCGCTTACGCGCCGCCGTCGAACTTCATGACGGGGATGCCGAGCTTGCGGGCCTTGTCGCCAAGGTTTTCCTGAATACCCGACCCCGGAAAAACGAGAACGCCGACGGGCAGGACGTCGAGCAGCGCGTCGTTGCGCTTGAAGGGCGCGGACTTGCCATGCTTCGTCCAGTCAGGCTTGAAGGCGACCTGCGGCACCTTGCGATTGTCCGCCCATTTCGCGGCGATCAATTCGGCGCCCTTGGGCGAACCGCCATGCAGCAGCACCATGTCGGCGTGCTTTGCGCGAACCTGATCGAGCTTCGCCCAGATGAGGTTGTGGTCATTGTAGTCGAGACCGCCGGTCAGGGCGACCTTGGGACCGGGGGGCAGCATCACCTCGGTCTCGGCCCGGCGCTTCGCGGCCAGGAAGTCGCGGCTGTCGATCATCGCGGCGGTGAGATTGCGATAGTTGACCATTGAGCCGGTGCGAGGGCGCCAGGCGGTGCCGGTGTGGCGCTCGAACTGTTCGGCGGCGATGTCGCGGAAGAGTTCCATGCTGTTGCGCCGTTCGATGAATGTCTGCCCTTCTGCCGTCAGGCGTTCCAGCTCGACGGACTTCACCTCGCTGCCGTCCTGTTCCCGCTGAAGACGGCGCTGCGCCAGCTCGTTATCATCCAGGTTGCGCTCTACCCGGCCGGTGGCGCGATGGAAGACATTGACGGTCGACCAGAGCAATTCGTCAAGGTCGGGTTCGAGGCGGGTATCGCCGAGCGTGGCGATCAGGGCGTCGAAGATATCCGCGACGGCGCCGGCGACGGCGTTGCCTTCGGGAAGCGGCCTCGGGTCCGCTTCATCCTGAAACGGACGCCAGCCGTAAAGCTGGAGTTCGGTGAGGACATGATCGGTGGGGGAAGAGGTGTGAACCAGCCCGAAACCCGTATCGTCGTCTTCGTGCATCATCGGGAGCTTCCTTCGTCTGGAGCCGCGCCCATCGCGGCCTTCGCAGGCGTCGAAAGCCCACGGGCGGGCCGGGCTGGCATCCTCGCGCTCCCGCGAGGGCTCGATGACCGGGTGCGGGCTATTTTGTCTGTCGCGATGCAAAGGTGGCGCAGCCGCCGGCGGAAAATAGCCCGAACCCGGCCATTGCCTGCCCGGATCGTTTGTGGGCCGATCGCCCTTTGAGAAGGCCGTGGGCGTGGCCTCTCCGACAGGCAGCGCAAGGTAATCCCTGGGGACGAAAGGTGGAGGCGGAGCGCAACACGCCTCCTTTTTCGCCGATCCCCTCACGCCTCCAGAAAACGCGCTCTGTCATCAGGATGAAGCTGACCGGCGAGCGCCACCCGCAAGGCATCGGCGCCGGATTCGCGGAGATCCTCGTTGAAGTCCCCGCGCACCGGCGACAATGCCACGACCTCGATCCCGGCACTCGCGGCTCTGGCAATCAGGCTGTCTCGCGCGTTGTCCCCGGCCGGATCGCGATCTCTGAGGACATAGAGCCTGCGCAGCGCTGGCGGGAACAGGATGGCGGCGAGATGTGCGGCCGAGAGTGCCGCCATCATCGGCATATGGGGCAGAACCTGACGGGGCGACAGCACGGTCTCGATCCCTTCGCCGGCGACGAGCACCTCACCGGTCACCCCGAAGCGGACGCCGTGCCAGAGAAGGTCGCCCATCGCCCGCCGCGGGGTTTCGACATCCGCTTTCGCTGCGCCGTCGGGGGCGAGCCAGGTGCGGTGCGCTCCGGTCTGCCGCCCCGCCAGATCGGTCACGGCGGCAACAATCGCGGGCAGCATCTGCCGGGGCGCATGATCATCAGGTCTGTAATAGCACCGGGGATGAAAGCGCAGGCTGGCGGTTCCGTGCAAAGCCGTAATGCCGCGATTGCGGAAATACGCTTCTGCGAGTGTGCCGCCGATCGGCTGTGACATGGCAAAGAGCCGCCGCGCCGCTTCAGGTGATCCCGACGACGCTCTGCTTGACGTCCTGCCCGTCGGCGTTCTCGCCTTTTCAGGTTCGGGATGTGGGAGCGAAAGGAAGCGGCGCGCTTCCTCGGCGACGTCCTTGAAGTCGGTCAGGCCGAGCGTCTCGCGGATGACGTCGAGAAGATCGCCATGCTCTCCGGTCGCGGAATCGGTCCATTTGCCCGCAGCGCCCTTGCCGGATTCCGGCCCGGTCAGGCGCACGAACATCGAACGGCCGGGGCTGTTCTGAACGTCGCCGACGACCCAGTATCGTCCGGCGCGGCGGCCGGACGACAGGTAGTGGCGGCAGACCGCCTCGGCATTGCGACCGAGACGGCTTGCCAGTTCGGAAGCATCATGACGGGCCATTACGCTGCCTCCCGTTCACCGATGCGCTGCACTGGCCAGCGGTCGAGCAGTTTGCCGAGAACCACAGGGCCATTGGCATCGACCGGCACGAACATGCGCAGCTTCCACGAGATGATCTCATGAAACAGCCCGTAGGCCGTGAGGCGTTCGCGCATTGTGTCGGTGAAACCAGACAGTTCGATGCGGCTGACGCCCATGACGCGGGAGCGGCGAAGCTGCAACCCCTCGGCAAGATCGAGGACGGTGCGGCCATCCATCAGTGCGGTGAAGGCGGCATCCGGCGTCAGCGAACTGGCGCCGGTCGTTACCGCGTTGGCCGCCCAGGCCGGCGAGACCTTGCGACCGATGATGCGCTCGCCTTCGTCGGTCTGGAGGCGATAGACGCGCGAGGATTCGTGCGGAAGCCGTTTCCAGATCGGCAGCAGCAAGCCGGTGACGATATGGATCGTGCTGTCGGAGAATTCCGGCACCTCCGCGATTTCTGCATTCCAGGCTGCTGAGAAGGAGTGCTCGTCGGCTTCAACCCAATGGGTCTCACCCATCATCCTGACTGGGATGTTGTGGCTGTCCATCGGCCGGATCAGCCGTACGCGCCGCTCGATCTCGCCATCGTCCAGCATGATACTGGTGGTCGGGATCTGGACGGCGGCGCGGCCCGAACGCTCGTTGATGAGGAGCTTCGCTTGGCGGTCGTCGAGATAGCTAAGCGCATCGTCCAGCGTAACCGGACGATTGCGTTCGCGCTGCGTGATCGTCAGCAACCGGGTTTCCGCGCCGGTGCCCGGATGGGTATAGATGGTCTGGCGATCGGTGACGATGAAGCGTTCCGCCGTCAGCGTCTCCAGCCCGACATCGTAGCTGCCGCTGGCGATCGCGCCCTCGATCCTGGCGTTCAGCAACTGTTCGAAGGCGGCAAACAGGATGCCTTGAAGCTCGATGGTCAGCGCCAGCAGCCGGTTGAGAAAGGTGGTGATCGGCGGCAGATCGTCCTTGATGCCGGTCGAATCCATCAGCTTCAGGCCGGTGGCGGATTCGAAGCGGTCGAGCGAGCAGCCTTCGACCTTGCCGCGGACCAGAAGGAGATAGAGCTGGCGCAGCGCGTCGCGGGCATAATGGCTCTCCAGATTGTCCTCGGGTCGGAAGAGGCCCTGTCCGCCAGTCTGGCGCTGACCGCGCGTGATCGCGCCGAGTGTATCGAGACGTCGGGCGATGGTGGAGAGAAAACGCTTCTCGGCCTTGACGTCGGTCGCGATGGGCCGGAAGAGCGGCGGCTGCGCCTGGTTCGTGCGATGCGTGCGACCGAGGCCCTGGATGGCGGCGTCGGCCTTCCAGCCCGGCTCGAGCAGGTAATGCACGCGCAGCCGCGTATTCCGCGCCGATAGCTCCGCGTGGTAACTGCGGCCGGTTCCGCCTGCATCCGAGAAGATCAGGATGCGTTTCTGGTCGTCCATGAACGCCTGCGTCTCGGCGAGATTGGCTGCTGCTGCGCGGTTCTCGACCACGAGCCGGTCGCCGATGTCACCGGTGCCCGGCTTGCGGATGATGCGGCGCGAGCGGCCAGTCACCTCCGCGACGAGATCGCACCCGAAATACTGGACGATCTGGTCGAGCGCGCCCGGAACCGGCGGCAGGCTGGCCAGCTTTTCGATCAGTGCGGTGCGGCGTGCAACCGCCTCACGACTTTCGACGGGTTGGCCGTCGCGGAACACCGGACGCGAGGACAGATTACCCTCTGAGTCGGTGAAGGGCTCGTAGAGCTGCACCGGGAAGCTGGTTTCCAGATACGACAGGACGTACTCACGCGGAGTAATGTCCATGCGTACGTCGTTCCATTCCTCGGTCGGCAGGTCGGCCAGGCGGCGCTCCATCAGCGCCTCGCCGGTCGAGACGATCTGGATCACGGCGGCATGGCCTGCCTCCAGATCGGCGTCGATGGACCGGATCAGCGTCGGGGTCTTCATGCTGGTGAGCAGATGGCCGAAGAACCGCTGCTTGGCCGATTCGAACGCGGAACGGGCGGCGGATTTCGCCTGCTTGTTCAGAGTGCCGGCACTGCCGGTGATGTTGGCCGCCTCCATCGCTGCATCGAGATTATTATGGATGACGGCGAATGCGCCGGCATAGGCGTCGTAGATGCGGGTCTGCTCGGGCGTCAGCGAGTGCTCGACCAGCTCGTATTCCACGCCGTCGAAGGAGAGCGAGCGGGCGGTATAAAGACCGAGCGCGCGAAGGTCGCGGGCCAGAACCTCCATCGCCGCAACACCGCCGGCCTCGATCGCCTCCACGAACTCGGCCCGCGTGGAAAACGGAAAATCCTCGCCGCCCCACAGGCCGAGCCGCTGCGCATAGGCGAGGTTATGGACGGTCGTGGCGCCGGTTGCCGAGACATAGACGACTCGGGCATTCGGCAAGGCGTGCTGAAGGCGCAGGCCGGCGCGGCCCTGTTGGGACGCAGCGACGTCCCCTCGTTCACCTTTGCCGCCGGCGGCGTTCTGCATCGCGTGCGCCTCGTCGAAAATGATCACTCCATCGAAGTCGGAGCCCAACCATTGGACGATCTGCTTGACCCTGGAAACCCTTTCTCCACGGTCGTCGGAACGTAGCGTGGCATAGGTTGTAAATAGGACGCCTTCCGGCAGCGTGACCGGCTTGCCCTGCGGGAATCGCGACAGCGGCGTGACCAGCAGACGCTCCATCCCGAGCGCCGACCAGTCGCGTTGGGCGTCCTCCAGGAGCTTGTCGGACTTGGAGATCCAGATCGCCTTGCGGCGGCCCTGGAGCCAGTTGTCGAGAATGATCGCGGCCGATTGCCTGCCCTTGCCGACGCCGGTGCCATCGCCGATGAAGAAGCCACGCCGGAAACGCACGGCATTCTTCGCATCTTCGCGTGCGGCGGAGACGAGATCGAAGGTCTCGTCCACCGTCCACGAACCGGCGAGATAATCGGCATGGGCCTCGCCGGCGTAGATTACGGTCTCCAACTGCGCATCCGACAGGAGGGCATGGATCGCGCCCGGAAGATGCGGGCGATAGGCCGGCTTCGGCGGCGCTACGGAGGCCATCGCCGCCGACTGCACCAGCATGGTGGGATGCGCCTGAGAGCCGCGAATACGGATCGCCTGCAATCCGTATTCTTCATAGATAGCGTCGGAGATGCGGCCGCCCTCCGCGGGCGACCAATCGACGGTCTCGTAGTCGAGGGGCGCGCCTTCCGGTTCGGCCATCGCTGGGGCGGGAGCGGCCTTGGCGGCGCGGGTGAGATAGCCCCGCACGCTGCGGGCGGCGGCTGGCGCAGCCGGGGGCACGGCGACGGCCGGATCGACGGGGAGCCGGGTGGGCAGATGCTCGGCGAGCCATCCGAGCAGCGTGGCGACATCGGGCGCGACGCCGGGCGCGGCAGGGAATGCGGCAGGATCGTCAGCTGGGAGCTTATCGATGACGGTGAGTCGTGTCGGATAGGTCGTGCCGTGCTTGGCATAGACCGAGCCGTCAATCGCGGTGGAGAAGACGACGCGGCCGCGCTCCTGCAGACGCGTATAGGCCGAGGTCCAGGCCGGCGCGTCGGGTGCGAAGTTCGCTCCTGTAATCGCGACGAGGCGGCCGCCGGGCGCAAGACGCGCCAGCGCCGAGGCGATATGGCGGAAGGCGGCGTCGGCCACACGGCTCTCGACATTGGCCATGACCGAGAACGGCGGGTTCATCAGCACGACGGACGGCAGAAGGCTGGCTTCGAGATGATCGTCGATCTGGGCGGCATCGAAGCGGGAGATGGACAGGGCCGGGAAGAGGAGAGACAGGAGACCGGTGCGAGTCTGGGCGAGTTCATTGAGAACGAGTGAGCCGCCTGTGATCTCGGCCAGGATGGCGAGGAGCCCGGTCCCTGCCGACGGTTCCAGCACACAGTCTGCCGGCGTGATCGCCGCCGCCGTCACGGCCGCCAGGCCGAGCGGAATCGGGGTCGAGAATTGCTGGAAGGACTGCGCCTCTTCAGAGCGGCACGTATGCGTCGGCAGGAGACCGGCAATCTTGGCGAACTGTGGCAGCACCGTTGCCGGAGAGGCGGATTTACGGAAAAGCGCCTTGCCGTATTTGCGCAGGAAAAGAACGGTTGCCGCCTCACAGGCGTCATAGGCTGTCTTCCAGTTCCAGGCGCCAGTGGCATCGGATGCGCCAAAGGCAATCTCCATTGCGCCGCGCAATGTGGCTGCGTCGATGCGCTGACCACGTTCGAGATGAGGAAGAAGGATCTGTGCTGCGGCGAAGACGGAGGCAGGGATGTCAGCGTCGGAGGCAAGCGGAACCGGCACTGTCGCGGATGCCGCTGCGGATACGGAAATCATGTTCATGGGAAAAACCTCGGGAGAGCAGGACAGGATCGAGCCCGCGCAGCGCTCTCTCGATCGCACAGGCTCGAACCCGTCCCGGCCTTCCTCTCCCTCTACCCGGAAGCACGGCCGCCGTCGGTCACTGCTTGAATGATGGCGCGCAAGCGGTTATCTTACGTTTGTCTTACGCCATAAAAGGTTAGGGCCGATGGCCAACGCGGATAAGCTCACCACCACCGTCTCCACCAAGGGACAGGTCATCCTTCCCAGCGCCATCCGCCAGCGGCGGGAATGGGGGGCAGGAACGCGGCTCGTGGTCGAGGAGACGCCGGAGGGCGTGCTGCTGAAGCCAGTCCCAGCCTTCGCCGAGACGCGACCGGAAGACGTGTTCGGCGTGCTGGCCTGGAAGGGCAAGCCAAAGACGCTTGAGGAGATGGATGCCGGCGTGCTGGCCGAGGCAAAGCGCCGCCATGCTCGCGATTGATACCAATCTGGTCGTCCGCTACCTGACCGGTGACCATCCGAAACAATCGCCGCGCGCCCGCGACCTGATCGACAGGCAGCCGGTCTTTGCCGGCGTCACGGTGATCCTCGAAACCGAATGGGTGCTGCGCAGCACCTATGAATATCGCCCGGCAGAAATCGCCCACGCGCTACGGGTTTTCGCCGGCCTGCCGACCGTGACGGTCGAGGACGGTGCAATCGTCGCCGCCGCCCTCGGCCTTGCCGAGACGGGAATGGATTTCGCGGATGCGCTGCATCTCGGCCGCGCGGCGCATTGCGAGGGTTTCGCGAGCTTCGACCGCAAGCTGGTCAAGGCGGCGAAGGCCGCCGGATATGCGGGCATTCGCGAACCCTGACCGCGATCAACCGAAACGGCGGCCCGCCGCCGTGAAGGTGTATTCGTTGGCAACGATCGACTCGTCCACCGCCTCGTCCGAAGTCAGGTATTCGTATTCACGCTCCAGCTGACGATAAAGCCAGCGCGCCAGATCGCGCAGCGCCTCGATGACGACCTCCTCGGCATCGACGGTCATGTCCTGATATGTCGGACTATCGCGCTCGACCGAGATCGACATGCAGTATTCGTGATAATAATGCCCACGATGGCTGGCCTCGGCGCGAAGCTGGTAGAAATTGCAGCGCTGGATCGCCAGCAACGCATCGGCGATCTCATGCAGCTTTACGTCCTGCGGCGCATAGGATCGGATCTCGGCGGAGGCGTTTTTCCGGTAGGAGTAGAACCCCTCCCAGCAGGCTCCATCACCTTGCGACCAGAAGCCCCGAAACCAGATGCGCGGCTCCTGCCGCGATCCGCCGCCCATAAGCCGCACGGCACTGGTCTTAAAGCAGATGCCGAGAATGTCCGCGATGCGCTGGAAATCTTCATAGACCGCATCATACCAGTCGTAGTCGAAGCCGCCCTCACGATACCAGGCACGGGCTTTGTCCTTTGCGGCATCGGAAAGTTCATCGAGCCGATAGACCGTGGTTTCGATGATCTCAGGCATCGGGATCACCTCCATACAGCACCTCGGCGAGCCAGCCGTCGGTATAGGTCCAGGCGACGGTTTCCCCGGTGGCCAGATCAAGAACATGTGCACCACCGCCGAAGCCGTCGACGCGCGGCTTCGAGCAGGTGTTGGCG
Organism: Rhizobiaceae bacterium; assembly: GCA_019635795.1. Classification (GTDB taxonomy): domain Bacteria; phylum Pseudomonadota; class Alphaproteobacteria; order Rhizobiales; family Rhizobiaceae; genus Mesorhizobium_G. The sequence goes on along the minus strand of JAHBYV010000009.1, from coordinate 134,044 downwards.
TATTGAAACCCCCAGCGGCCGGTCAGGCCGAATACTGCGGCGCAGCGTTTGACGAATTGGACGACGTGCTCGGGATCTCCGGTGACGTCATCGCGCATCCAGAGCTGTGTACCGCCATGTTCGGGCTGGATCGAGAGGAGGAAGCTGTCCGAAGGCGGTTCTTCGTCGGCGTTCGCGTCGGACAGGGTGTTGTAGAGATCGAGGGCATGAGCGGCATTATCCGGCGTGCCGACATCGAGCAGACAGGAGAAATGGGTGAAGTAGTCGGCCATGACAGGCTCCTGAAACGGCAAAGCCCGGCGCAAGGCCGGGCTGATTGAAGAAAGAAAAAGGGATCAGGCTGCTTGCGGCAGATGGAGCAGCTCGGCGGCGGTCTCGCGCCAAAGCGGATCGACCAGCCGGGCTTCCAGCAGTGCCGCCCGGAACCGCAGGGCGCTGGCCGACGCATGATCGCCCCGCCCGGAGGCAGCGAATGCCAGGCCGCGCTGCCGGCTGGCGTCGATGACGATGCGGCAGGCCTCGCTGTCGCTGGCAACCGGCTGCTCCCAGAGAATGATCCCGGCACGGATTTCACCGGCGAGGACCAGGCCGAGCGCGCGGTCCTGAATGACAATAAGGCGCGGCTCGAAGCACAACCCGGTGTCGTCGCCACGGCCGATATCACCGCGCGAAACGCAGAGCCCGGCAAGAGCGATGGCGCCTTCCGGCGATGCAGCCTCGCCGAGCAAGACGCTGCGGTCGCGATAATCGGCATCCGTGGCTCCGGCATAGCTGACGGCGCCAAGGCAGGAAATGCGCAATGGCAACTTCTGCGCCCGCTGACATTCGGGCAGCACCCGATCTGCAAGAATCCGCCCGATCGGGGCGAAGGTGGATTGGCTGGTATGGGTCATCTGGATCGCTCCGCGACGGGCGCCGAGAGCCTTTCTCTCAGCATCCAACCCGTCACGGCCAAAGGCCCGACCTCTTCCTCTCATCTGCCGAAGGCGTCCGCTTCCGGCGCTGTTTCTGGCGATGGGCCGACCGTCGCATGGCGGAAGACCCGGATGCATCTTGCGCGTTCCGGGCCGGCGGGAATGAGGCGCTTTCGCGCCTCAGCTCCATGGGTCGAGTTCCAGTTCCACCATCTCGTCGTCGCCGTCGAATTCGTTGGCGGGCATGGCGCCGTGGGTTCCATCTCCGGCCTGGAACACGACAATCGGGACCATCAGCGTGGTGGCGAGGCTGGCGGCGAAGGCGGTGGCATCTGCATAGGACATGGGTTCCGGCTCCTGTCTTTGGGGGGCGGGGGACCATCCCCCGCGCGACAGGCGCCCGAAGTGTCTGAACGGGTCTGCAATCACCCTCGCGCGTTCGGCTCGTCCGAATCCGCGAGGGCGGCACGCTCGCGTAAGCCGACCCCCCTCGTGGGTTGATTGACAAGGAAACGGCTCAGACCAAGGTCAGCGAATGGAAGCGGGGGTGGTGTTCTGCCTCTGACAGGATGCCGAAATCCCGTCGTAGGTGCCGCGCCCCGCCAGCCTTTCCCCCATGCCGGTCTCACCGGATCGACGTGTTCCAGGCCGGGGTCGGAATCCAGCTCCACACGGTATGGCAAGAACGGCGGATGCTGGTGAAACTGACACGCGACTGGGGATATGGTCAGCTCCAATGCCCCTCGGCGATCTCGCGGACGATCAGGGCGCGGGCCTTCAGCAACAGGTCATCGCCACAGGTATCGATATGGCCATAGAACCGGGCGCGCGCACCGTACCGGCTCCAGTCGGCATAGTAGCAATATTCGCGGGCATTGAGGCGGAAGGCCCGCAAGTCCTCAGCCCAATGCGGCTTGGGCTCGACGACAACAGTGATACCGTCGCGCGTCTCCTCCCAGGGCAGCGACCGCTCAGCCGGGGGATTTTCGCGGTCGGCCTGAAAGATGAAGTCGATGTCGATATGGTCAGCCATGACGACCTCCATAAAAAATGCCCGGCGCGATGGCCGGGCGAGTTGAAAAACGGTACGGGCGGCCTGCGCCGCCCCGTATGCGGTCATTCCGCAGCGACGAGGTGCAGCCGGTCTTCCTCTTCTTCAGCCGCTGCTTCCTCGTCGTCACCGTCGCCGGCGAGGAAGTCGGGCAAAGCCTCGACCTCGCCATCGGTGTCGGCGGCCGCATCACCATCGAGATCGACCAGGCGAAGCGGTTCGGGCAGCCAGCCGGTATCGGCCAACAGGCGCTCGGCTTCCTTGGCCATGTCGCCCTTCTTCAGATGGTCGATGAGCTGGGCCGCCCGTTCGCCTGCGCCCTCGCGCACCGCCGCGAGGATCTGGGTCTTGGTCACACGACCGAGATAGTTCTCGACCGTGGGCCGCCATCCCGCATCGAGCACCATGTCCATGCCGGTGGCGCGGGCGATCCGGTCGGCTCCGGCAAGGCGGCGATCAAGGCCATGCTGCGAGATACCGGAACCGCTATATGGGTTCGGGCGCTCGTAGAGCGCATTGACGCCGTAGCTGACGCAATGGGCAAGCAGCGCCATGCGGCTCGCCTCGTCAAGCGCGGCGATCCAGTCCCAGAGCGCCGCTTCGTCGGAAGGCAGGTCAGTCTTCCATGCGTCGAACCGCTCACCAATGGCCTTGGCTGAAGGGCTGTCGCTGAGATCCGCGCCCTGCGAAGGGAAGTAACGCTGGCGCACGGAGACCTCCAGGCACCCGGTCGGCGCGGAGAAATAATAGCGCTCCATCACCATACGGTGCAGTAGCGCCGTCATCGCGACGTGCGGATTATTGGCGAGCGCTTCCTGAAGCGCGACGGTGCGATGGGCGGTCAGCTTGATGACGAGCCGCTCGGGCAGCGGCTTCACGCCATCGTCGTCATCGTCGTCTTCGGTTTCGACCGGCTGGCCGCCGATCGTGACGACGGCGCGCTGCACCTCACCGTCATTTCCGGCGGCGGCAGCGTTTTCGTTCTCGCCGTCCCCGGCATCGGCCACCGGCTCGTCCTCGGGCCGGACATAGCCACGCTCGATGACAGGCTCGCCGTCGCGGTCGATGCTGATGAAGACACCGGCGCGGGCGATCTCGGCAGGATCATAGATGATGGGGCGCTTCTCGAAGCCTTCCAGAGCGGCCTCGATCTCGCCGAGGCGCCGATCGATCTCGTCGGGCAGTTCGTCATGCTCGGAATATTCCGATTCAAGATCGTCGTACTCGTTGCGCAATGCCTCGCGCGCGGCGCGCTCCTCGTCGGTGAGATCGGCGAAGCTGCCGGTGATCTCGCGAAGGCCGTTGTCGTAACCGTAGGGATGGTTGGTATCGACAGCGATCCACTTCCAGCCTTCGGCCGCCACGTCATCGGCAATGGCCTTCAACTTCTCCGAAACCAGGCGGTCGAGAAGCGCAACGTCTTCGAGCCAGCCGCCATCGTCCTCGGAGAAGAGGTCGCGCAGCATCGCGCCGCCGGCCTGCTCATAGGCGTCCACGCCGACGAAGCGCACGCGCTTGTCATCGGTTGGAACGGTGGTCTCGGTCAGGAGCTGGCGGACCTGCCAAGGCTGGACATTGTAGGAGCGCTGGACAGCCTCCCAGACCTGTTCCTGGCGGGCATGGTCGGGATTGACGGTGAATGCCTCCAGCATCGCCAGTGGCATGCCGTTGCGCGCATAGACTTCCAGAAGAGCCGGCGAGACCGAAGCCAGGCGCATACGCTGCGTGATGTAGCGCGGTGTGGTGCGATAGGCGTCGGCGATCTCCTCCTTCGTCATGCCGTCGTCGAACATGCGCTTGAACGCCCGGAACTGGTCGAGCGGATGCAGGCCGAGCCGGAGCATGTTTTCCGCGAGCGAGTCGTCGACGGCCGAGGTCTTGGCGTCGGCCTTCTTGACGAGGCAGGGAACGAGGCCATCGGCGGGAAAGCGTCCGGCCTCGACCAGACGCGCGATCGCCCGGAAGCGCCGACCGCCGGCCGGGGTCTCGAAATCGCCGGTCTCGTTGCCGTCGGCGTCGAGGATGGCGCGGACATTGATGCCCTGCACGATGTCCTCGCGACGGTCGATGTCGTGGGTGAGATCGTCGAGACCGGCCTCGACGTCGGTTTCGCGGACATTGCTGTCCGAGAGGCGGATGCGATTGAAGGGAATGTCACGCGAGCGCGAGAAGACGATCATCGCGGTCGCGGGCTTCTTCGACTTCCTGGCAGCTTTGGCCATGGTGGTTTCTCCGTGACGGGCGGCCGAGACCCTCTCTCGACCTTCCAACCCGTCACGAAATCCCCAACCCCTCTCTCACTCTCGACCAAGCCGCGCGCACGACGCTACCAGTCGAAGCGCTGCGGTCGCTCCGCATTCACCCGGTATTTCCGGCGCAGCGTGAGGATCGCCGCCTCCTGCCGGTCGATCTTGCGCCGGAGCCGGTCAAGATCCGGCCCCGCGACCGCCATGAGGCGATCGAGCACCCGTTGATATTCTGCTTCGTCGGCGCCTGTCCAGCGGCTCATGCGCCGGTGGTAGTGCCGGGATTTCGGGCGCAAACGAATGGTCTCGCCTTCGGCGCGATTGCTCAGTGCGCGTTCGGCAAGCGCGAGATTGCGCCGCGCAACTGCAAGCGCGTCTTCCATGCGCGCCAGCAGTGAGCACAGACGATCAGGAGGCATCATCACGCTGTCCTCCGTCGTCAGGTGGGCTGGGTCTATGCCTGCGGCGAAAGTGCATCAGGTGCCCTCCCGTCGGGCACGCGCCGCGGCATAGATGATCCGCTCGGCGCGGCGGATGCTGCCGGCTTCCCGTGCGGCCTCAGCCCAGACCGAGATCGGAAAGTCGCCGGAAAAGAGAATGTCGCGCTCGATACCAAGTCCGAAAGGCAGGCTCACCGAGGCCATCTCCTCGAGCGAGAAATAGCCAAGCTCCGGCTCGCCGAGATCGGCCAGACCAAAGAGGATGTCGCCGTCGGCATCGAGTTCGGTCGCCAGCCAGACGCCAGCGCCAAGCGGGTTGAAGAATTTGACGACCGGCACATGATCTGTGTCGCGCTGGCGGCCATTGGCGAGAAGCTGCGCGCGCAGCTCGTCCGTCAGGAGGATCATGCCGCCCTCCTATCGATGGCGGTCTCGGGCGCGGCTGGCAGCTGCTCGTCGTTCGGCAGGAAGGACAGCAGCCAGTCGGCCGCCTTGCTCGCCTGCGAGGCGGCACGCACGATGGCGCGCGAATCTTCGCGAAGCGCTTCAAGCCACGCCCCGATATAAATCGCGTGACGCACGGTCGGCACAATACCGAGGGCAGCGCAACTGTACGCCGCGATCAGTTCGGCTGTGATTTCTTCGACCGAATAGAGCCTGGTCCCGAACGAGCCGGACAAGTCACGGTTCAGCCGGCTGTGATGGCCACTGGCGTGACCTAACTCGTGCAGCGCCGTGCGGTGCCAGTTGATCGGCTCGAAATACGCCTGCGGCGGCGGGACCATCACATAGTCCTGGGACGGGACGTAGAAGGCCCGGTTGCCGCCGATGCGGAAGTCGACGCCCGTCGCCCTTATCAGCGCCTCGACCCTCGGCTCGATCAGGCCGGGCGGTGGCGGCGGTGCGACCGTCGCGATGTCGTCGGGCAGCCCGTCGCACTGCGCCACGTTGAATACCGTGTACCGCTTCAGAAACGGGATGGCATGGGCCTCGTCGCCAGTCTCGCGGGCACGACGCTTCTCGTCTTCCGGGGTGAAGCGGTCGGCATAGACGACTGTGGTGCCGCGCTCGCCTTTGCGGACATTGCCCCCAAGCGAGAGGGCCTGGCGAAATGTGAGCCAGCCCTGGCAGGGAAAGCCGTGCTCAATGACGGCGCCCCAAAGGATGAGCACGTTGATGCCGCTGTAGGTGCGGGAGGTCGTGGCGTTTTTTGGCAGGCCGAGCGGTGCCTTGGCCGCCGACGTACCCCAGGGCTGCACCCACGGCACGCGACCGGCCTCCAGTTCGGCGATGATTTTGGTGGTGATCTCGTCATAAAGGTTCGCCCGATCCGAGCCGGTGCGAACGCCGCGATCATGTCTGGACATTGCGATTCTCCGCGACGGGCGCCGGAAGCCTCTCTCCCAGCCTTCAACCCGTCACGGCAAACCCGTCCGCACTCTCAACTCTATCGGTGATTGACTTGGGTAAGGGACATAATCGCTATCGGTTGGCCGCTATGAAGGTTGTCGTGATACCCTCCCGCCCTGACTTCGCTGCAAATCGCTACGTCACGCTACGCTATCCGATTTGCCAAAACCGTTTCAAAAACCGTTTCAAGCCGGCATTTTGAAACGGTGTGATTTTGCTAAGTCTTTGAAATAATTGGCGCGCCCGAAAGGATTCGAACCTCTGACCCCCAGATTCGTAGTCTGGTGCTCTATCCAGCTGAGCTACGGGCGCCTGTGCCGTTTGCGGCACCTCGAAGGTGGGTGACCACCGCGAGTGCGCTGCTAACTAGCGATGCTCCCGACAAATTGCAAGCGGGTTCGGCTAAAGTTTTTTCTGCTCTGTGGAGTACTGCGTTCAGGCAGGGCGACGGACAATGCGCCGAGCGTCCTCAAGCTTTATTGGTTGATCCGGTATTGTAACTGCAAAAACAGTGCGTCCGCCAACGCTTTCAACCAGTTCAAGCGATCCACCATGCGCGCGCACCAGCTCGTGCGCGACAGCGAGGCCAAGACCCGTTCCACCGCTGCGGGCCGAGCCGCGAAAGGCGGTGAAGAGATTCTCTCGCGCCTTTTGGGGCAATCCGGGGCCGGTATCTTCAATCAGCACACGACTCACTGACCCTTCGCGTTCAGCGGAAAGCGTGAGTCGCCTCACCACCGATGATTCCTTGTCAGACATCATTGCCTGCACGGCGTTGCGGCACAGGTTCGAGAGTACCCGGAACAATTGCTCGGAATCCGCATCAATTTCAAAGCCGGGGTCTATGGTGTTGATGAACTCAATGTCGCTTGCAGGCGGAACGCCAAGCAGCTCGTGAACCTCTTCAACAAGATGATGCAGGCGCACGCGCCGTCTTGACGGGGGCGGCTCCTGTGTCTTGCCATAGGCCAGGACACCTTCCGAATAGGCAACTGCACGATCCAGCGCGCGCAGCAGCTTGGGCGCAAATGCTTGCACTGCAGGGTCACGCACCTGCAACAGCCTGTCCGAGAGAAGCTGGGCCGATGCCAGGATGTTGCGCATATCGTGATTGATCTTCGAAACCGCCAGACCGAGGTCCGCCAGATGCTTCTGTTCGCCAAGCACCTTTTGCAGACGCTCCTGCATACGCGAGAGCTCCAGTTCCGCAACGCCAATCTCGTCTTCACGCGGGGCAGGTCGGATAATGCGAGCCGGATCATCCGGAGCTTCCGCGAAGCGAAGCATGGAACGCGTCATACCTCTTATCGGGCGAACCATCATGCGATCAATCAGGGCATAAACCAGCCCGGCTGTGATCAGGGTTATAAGCAGCGAGATTCCGGCAACATTTCGCGCATAGGTCAGCATGGCGTTGCGCAAGGGCCGATCCGACATCACAATCTCATAGCCGCGATTGCTTTCCCCCACCGGTCCAAAAACCCGCAGAAACTCACGCTGCTCTGAAAACAGGGTGCGAATTGCTGAACCGATTGCGCTGAACTGGCCAGTATTAGCCAGATCGACATGCTCATCTACATCTGGCGGCATACGTGTCGAAGCCAGAAGCCGTGAGGCCTCGCCGTCCCGCATGGCGATTGCTTTCACACCAATCGCCCGCAAAACATCATCCTGCACGCCCTGGGGCAGGCTCCCTGGCTCGACTTCCATCAACAAGGTGGACATGGCGGCAGCAGTGTGAAGCCGGTCATCAAGCCAACGAAGGCGGAAATTGGCGACAGAGGGCAGGAAGATCAGCACTTCCACCAGCAACACACACGCAATCGTTATCAGCAGCAACTTGGTGGATAGCCCGCGTGCCGGCGAAATTGCGCGCTCATTTTGCGCTGAAATGTCAGGCTCAACCGGTCCGGTTTCGCTCATGACCCCAAGCCCTGTGTTCATCAAACACAATAAGAATAGTGCACGTCAGCGCAAATGCAAAGTTTGGCCAGCGCGTCTGGCTCGGTTGACTCCCCGTTCCGGTACAAATATAAGCCGCCGCACGTTCGGGCCGACATCCCGGCGCATTTTTTGTTGTGCCGGAAGGGCTTGAGCCAGCTCCTGTTCAAGAACAGAACCAAGAAGGGCCGCACACCGCGGTATTAAAATAAATGAAGCGCACTTACCAACCATCAAAGCTCGTTCGCAAGCGCCGTCACGGATTCCGCGCACGCATGGCAACAAAGAGCGGCCGTCAGGTCGTAGCTGCCCGTCGTAACCGTGGCCGCAAGCGTTTGTCCGCCTAGGGCGGCGGGCAGGCCGCATGGCCGAAAAACGTCCCTATGGACGACTTCGCAAGCGGGCGGAGTTCCTGAAAGTGCGGGAGGGCCAAAGGCGTGGCGGCCCGCTATTTCTCATGGAAACACGCGCCCGTGGCGATATGGAGCCGGCACGCGTCGGCTTCACGGTTACGAAGAAGAACGGCAATGCCGTTCAGCGCAACCGCATTCGCAGGCGGCTTAAAGAGGCCCTGCGCGTTCATGCCGCCACTGACATGGTGCCAGGCATGGACTATGTGATCGTGGCCCGCAAAGACGTCATTGCGGTGCCGTTCGAAACCATCAAGGTCGAGCTTTCACGGCGACTGCGCCGCAAATAGCCGACCACCCAAGGGCTTCCCATGGAAAATAACCGCAACTTCTTCATCACCATCGCATTGTCGGTGCTGATCCTGACGCTGTGGCAAGTGTTCTACATGAACCCGCGCATCGAGGCCCAGCGCCAGCAGCAGCAAGTGGAAACGCAGCGCGAACAGGCCGCGCAGCAGGCCGCTCAGCCGGGCAACGACATCCCCACCGCCGCGCCTCAGGGCGCCATTCCCGGCGGGCCGGTTGATGCAACAGCGGCAAACCGCGCGCAGGCACTGGGTGCGGCGGGGCAGCGCGTGAAGATCGAAACTCCCAGCCTGTCCGGGTCAATCAATCTGGTCGGCGGTCGTCTGGATGATCTGAAGCTCAAGGACTACCGCGAGACGGTCGAGCCGAATTCTCCTATAATTGATCTGCTGAGCCCGCAGTCACTCCCCAAGGGCTATTTCGCGGAGCTGGGCTTCACCGGGGCAGGTGACGTCGGCGCATTGCCGGGACCAGACACGGTCTGGACTGCAGACGGAACAGAACTGACCCCCGCCAAGCCGATCACGCTCACCTTTGTCAACGACAAGGGGCTCACTTTCAAGCGCACGATCTCCGTTGATTCGGAGTACATGTTTACTGTCACCGATACGGTGACCAACGATTCCGGCCAACCGGTTACGCTTTCGGGTTATGGCCGGGTCACGCGCTTCGGAAAGCCGGAGCACGCCTCGATCTATGTTCTGCATGAAGGCTTGATCGGCGTCACGGGCGAAGAGGGGCTGCAAGAGATAACCTACAGCAAGATTGAGGACGACAAGCAGATCAAACCGGGCAAATCGGAAGACGGCTGGCTCGGCATCACGGATAAATACTGGGCTGTGGCGCTCGTTCCTTCCGGCAAGCAGGCATTCCAGCCAGCATTCTCATATTTTGACGATGGGCGTCCGCGCTTTCAGGCTGATTTCCTGACCGATGGCTTTACGATTGCGCCGGGTCAGTCCGCAACGCTTGAAAATCTCGTTTTTGCTGGCGCTAAGGAAGTCGCGACCATCAATAATTACGAGAAGGACCGCAACATCCGCCAATTCGACCTCATGATCGACTGGGGCTGGTTCTACTTCATCACCAAGCCAATGTTCCAGCTCATCGATTTTCTCTACAAGATGCTGGGCAATTTCGGCCTCGCAATTCTTGCAACGACCGTTGTGGTCAAGCTGATTTTCTATCCGCTGGCCAACAAGTCCTACAAGTCGATGGCAAAGATGAAGTTGGTGCAGCCGAAGATGCTGGAAATCCGCGAGAAATATGCGGATGACAAGATGAAGCAGCAGCAGGCCATGATGGAGCTGTACAAGACCGAGAAAATCAATCCGCTCGCGGGTTGCTGGCCGGTGCTGGTGCAGATCCCGGTATTCTTCGCGCTGTATAAGGTTCTCTACATCACCATCGAAATGCGCCATGCGCCGTTCTATGGCTGGATACAGGACCTTGCGGCGCCAGATCCGACATCGATATTCAACCTGTTCGGGCTTCTGCCATTCGCGGTTCCGGCCTTCCTCATGATTGGCGTGTGGCCGATCATCATGGGCGTAACCATGTTCCTGCAAATGCGCATGAACCCGACTCCGCCCGATCCGGCGCAGGCCATGATCTTCAACTGGATGCCGGTAATCTTCACCTTCATGCTTGCATCGTTCCCGGCTGGTCTCGTTATCTACTGGGCGTGGAACAACTTCCTGTCGATCGTCCAGCAGGGCGTCATCATGAAGCGTCAGGGCGCGAAGATTGAGCTTTGGGACAATCTGGTGGGTCTGTTCCGCAAGAAGCCGAAGACTGCCGAATAGGCAGCGGTTTCACACGGCAACAGGAGCGCAGATTGTGAGCAACCCATCGGCAAGCGCGCAGCCTTATTTCGGGCGGCCCTGGATTTTCATCAGGGGCGTTCCGGATATGCGCTATCTGCCGCCGGAAGGTCCGGCGGAAGTGGCGTTCGCGGGTCGTTCGAATGTCGGTAAGTCGTCGCTCATAAACGCTCTGGTTGGCCAGAAGGGCCTTGCGCGCACGTCAAACACGCCGGGCCGCACACAGGAGCTGAACTACTTCGTGCCGGACGGCTATTCGGGCGAGGGGGCTGATCTGCCTCCCCTCGCGCTGGTCGACATGCCCGGTTACGGCTATGCGCAAGCGCCGAAGGAGCAGGTGGACAGGTGGACGCGGCTCGTATTCGACTATTTGCGCGGACGCGCCACGCTGAAGCGTGTTTACGTGTTGATTGATGCGCGACACGGTATCAAGGCCAATGATGAAGAGGTTTTATCGCTGCTCGACAAAGCGGCCGTGTCGTATCAGATCGTTTTGACAAAGACTGATAAGATAAAGGCAACCGGTGTTCCGCGCCTCATATCGGAAACTGCCGAGCGTATTAAAAAGCGCCCTGCGGCCTATCCTCACATTCTCTCAACATCTTCAGAGAAAAACGCAGGTATTGAAGAGTTGCGAGAGGCGATTGCCGCCACCGTGGAAGGGCGCTAGAGCAATATCCATTCGCTGTTACATGATGGACGAACGATGACCGCCGAAATTCAACACACTGCCGAGGCACAGGCCGACCTTTTGTCCCGCGCTCTTCCCTACATGCAGCGCTATGAAAACAAGACGGTGGTTGTGAAATATGGCGGCCATGCGATGGGCGACAATGCGCTGGGCAAGGCTTTCGCGCGCGATATAGCTCTGCTGAAGCAATCGGGCGTGAACCCCATCGTCGTGCATGGCGGCGGCCCACAGATCGGAGCAATGCTGAACCGCATGGGCATCGAGTCGAAGTTCGAAGGCGGCCTGCGCGTCACCGATCAGCGAACAGTCGAAATCGTCGAAATGGTGCTTGCCGGTTCGATCAACAAGGAAATTGTGGCCCTCATCAACGCTGAAGGCGAGTGGGCAATCGGCCTGTGCGGCAAGGATGGCAACATGGTCTTTGCCGAAAAGGCCAAAAAGACGATGGTTGATCCCGATTCCAACATAGAAAAGGTTGTCGATCTGGGATTTGTCGGTGAGCCGGTTGAGGTTGATCGCACACTTCTTGACCTTCTCGCGCGGTCGGAAATGATTCCGGTGCTTGCACCCGTCGCGCCCGGTCGTGATGGCCATACCTACAATATCAACGCCGACACCTTTGCCGGTGCGATTGCAGGTGCGCTGAACGCCACGCGGCTATTGTTCCTCACGGACGTTCCGGGCGTGTTGGACAAGGACAAGAAGCTCATTGATGAGCTGACGGTTTCACAGGCACGCACGCTTATAAAGGACGGAACGATCTCCGGTGGCATGATCCCGAAGGTCGAGACCTGCATTGAGGCAATTGAGCGTGGCGTCGAAGGCGTCGTTATCCTGAACGGCAAGACACCGCATTCGGTTCTTCTGGAATTGTTCACCGAGCATGGCGCGGGTACGCTTATCGTTCCTTAAGCGCTCGATAGCAGCAGCAATATGCCGCCGACGATCAGGACGCATCCTGCCGCTTCAAACACATTGATCCGTTCCTTGAACACGAAGATCGATGTGGCGAAGGTGAAGATCAATTCGATCTGGCCGAGCGCCCGCACATAAGCAACGTGCTGTAGCGCCATTGCGGTGAACCAACATGCCGAGCCAACAACGCTCGCAAGTCCGATGATTGAGGAAGCGCGCCAGGCGCGCGCTACCCTGCCAAATTCTCCGGGATCACGTATCGCCATCCAGATGACCATGATGATGGTTTGCAGCGTGGTTGCCACCGCCAGCGACATGGCTGCCTGCATGATGCGGTCCTCGCCGCCAAGCGAGAGAGAGGCCGAGCGATAGGCCACAGCCGATATGCCAAAAAGCGCTCCCGATAAAATACCAGTCAGGGCTGTTTTTCCGAGCAGTGCAGTCGCGAGGCTACGCCATGATAACGGTGCGCGTGCGACCGATATCAACATCACGCCGACGACGCCGATGATGATTGCCCAGATTGATGCGGGAGTGAGCCGTTCACCCAAAACCACAAACGCGAACAATGCCGCCTGAACCGGCTCTGTTTTGGAGTAGGCGGTGCCGACTGCAAAATTGCGGAGCGTGAACATGTGAACCAGCACAATGGTTGCTGCAATTTGTGCAACGCCGCCCACCAACGCCCAGACCGGGAAACTCCAGGACAGTTCCGGGAACGGCCTGCCTCCGATGAAATGCAGGGCCAGAACATAGGCAATCGCGATCGGAAACCCGAACCCGAAGCGCACAAAGCTTGCGCCCGTCGTCCCGAGCGATCCTTGAAGTTTCTTTTGTGCGGCTGTCCTCAGATTTTGAAGAAATGCGGCAGCAATGGTGATGGGTATCCAGAGTTCCATGACGGTCACTTACAATCTGCTGCAAGCGATGAACAGATCCCGACACAATCAATGATTGACGACGGGCAAGGGTGCACGCTGTTGACGAATATGCCCTTCAAACTGCGCGCAACATGCCGTATTCAGGTTCAATGACAATGAAACCCGATCCCGCCCGATTCGCGCATGTAACCGACTGGGTATTTGACCTCGACAATACGCTGTACCCGCACCACACCAATCTTTTCTCGCAGATTGATGTAAAGATGACGGGATATGTATCCGAGCTGCTCAGCATTTCGCGCGAAGAAGCGCGAAAGCTGCAGAAGGACCTCTATAAGGAGTACGGCACGACGCTGAACGGGTTGATGGCGCGGCACAAGATCGATCCCGATGACTTTCTGGAGAAGGTTCACGATATCGATTATTCGTGGCTGGTTCCCGATCCTGTTCTGGGTACGGCCATCCATCAATTGCCGGGTCGCAAGTTCATTCTCACGAATGGTGACCGCCGTCACGCGGAACGCACGGCGCGGCAACTCGGAATTCTCGACCATTTCGACGATATTTTTGACATCGTTGCGGCAGACATGTCACCCAAGCCCGCGCGATATGCCTATGAAAAATTCGTGCAGCTCCACCGCATCAATGGCAGCAATGCAGTCATGTTTGAAGATCTGGCGCGCAATCTTCAACAGCCCAAGGCCATGGGCATGACCACAGTTTTGATAGTGCCGCGCAATTTTGAGCCGACATTCTCCGAAATATGGGAACGCGACCCGGCTTTTGACGACGATGTGGATTTCGTGACCGACGATTTGTCGTCTTTCCTCAATACGATCCTTCACGATTCCAGTTCGTAGAACTTCGAGATGATATTCCACGCGTCGTCGGCCGTTTCTGCATAGTCAATGATGTCCTGATCGCCCGGCGAAATAGTGCCTTGCTCTGCCAGGTAATCCAGGTTGAGCGCGTGCTTCCAGAAATCCTTGCCGAAGAGAATGACCGGAACCCGCTCCATTCGACCTGTCTGAATCAAGGTCAATGTCTCAAAAAATTCGTCGAGGGTTCCAAAACCGCCCGGAAACACCACAACAGCCTTTGCGCGCATCACGAAGTGCATCTTGCGAATAGCGAAATAGTGGAAATTGAAGCAGAGATCGGGTGTCACATAGATGTTGGGTGCCTGTTCGTGCGGCAGCACGATGTTGAGGCCGATGGAAGGCGCGCCGACCTCGGCAGCTCCGCGATTGCCTGCCTCCATAACGCCCGGCCCACCACCGGTCACCACGACAAATTCGCGGTAGTAGGATGCGGCCGAATGCTTGGAGCAAAGCTGCGCAAACAGGCGCGCTTCCTCATAATACTTGGCATTGTTGAGCAGGTTTTCACGCTGCTGTTCGTTTTTCGCAGCCCAGGCATCCTCGCCGGGCGCAGGCAGGCGCGCGCCCCCAAACATCACAACGGTGGAACGGATTCCCCGCTCGGCCAATGTCATTTCAGTCTTGAGCAATTCAAGTTGAAGGCGCACGGGTCGTAAATCGCGCCGTGTCATGAAGTCTTCATCGGTCCAGGCGAGGCGATATGTTGGCGCTCGTGTTTGCGGGGTATCGGGCACGCTTTTGGCGCGTTCCAGATCCTCATCCGAGTGGGGAAGAGGTGTCCAGCCGGCTTTGTCCTGATTCATGCACTAATTCCTCAAACATTGTTGCGGCAAACTACGTTGCATGTGCGATTGACCCACCCGAATCCTTGGCATAGGTTCGCCGCGTTTTCCAAACCACTGTCCAGAACAGCCCTTAACACCGCGTAACGGAGCAATCCATGTTGAAACACGATCTAGCTGCCCTCGAAAAAGCAATCGAGAAGGCGTTTGACGATCGCGAGTCAATCTCGACCTCTACACGTGGCGAGGTGCGTGAAGCCGTCGAGACCTCGCTTGATTTGCTCGACAAGGGCGTGGCGCGCGTGGCCGAACGCGGGAGCGACGGCCAGTGGACCGTGAACCAATGGCTCAAAAAGGCGGTGCTTCTGTCCTTCCGCCTGGCGCCCATGGATGTCATCAAAGGCGGACCCGGCGATTCGGTTTGGTGGGACAAGGTTCCATCGAAGTTCGACGGATGGGGCGCGATGGAGTTCGAGAAGGCTGGTTTTCGCGCCGTGCCGAATTGCATCGTGCGCCGCTCGGCCTATGTGGCTCCCGGCGTTGTGCTGATGCCATCTTTTGTGAACCTTGGTGCCTATGTCGATTCGGGAACGATGGTGGATACATGGGTGACGGTTGGTTCATGCGCCCAGATTGGCAAGAACGTCCATCTCTCCGGCGGCGTGGGCATTGGCGGTGTGCTGGAGCCAATGCAGGCCGGTCCTACAATCATTGAAGACAATTGTTTCATCGGCGCGCGTTCTGAAGTCGTCGAAGGCTGCATCGTTCGCGAAGGCTCTGTGCTCGGGATGGGTGTTTTCATCGGCAAGTCCACCAAGATCGTTGATCGCGCAACCGGCGAGATTTTTTATGGCGAGGTTCCGCCTCATTCGGTTGTCGTTGCTGGAACAATGCCTGGTAATCCGCTGCCGAATGGCAATCCCGGCCCCAGCCTTTATTGTGCCGTCATCGTCAAGCGCGTTGACGAAAAGACACGTTCCAAGACCTCTATCAACGAATTGCTGCGCGATTGAAAAACCGCATTGACTATATCTGGCTGTTCCTGAAGCCGGCGGGCAGGCTCACCCGCTTGCCTTATTTTCTGGCAACCATGCTGATCTCGGTGCTTTCGAGTCTCATGGTTTATCGCCGGGTGCTGGTGCATATGCCCGTTGGCGCGACTGACCCGTGGCAGACACCCGGTCTGGACCAGCTTATTCTTCTGCTCTTCATCGTCACGCTCTGGCCAATGATTGCGCTCAGCGCCAAGCGATTGCAGGACATGAACGTTCCGCCATTTTTCTCGGTTCTGATTGCCGTGCCGATGATTTCCATTATCGGCTACTTCATCCTGAGCATATATCCCGGCACGAAGGGTCCAAACAAATATGGCTCGGTGCGCGATATGCCGCCGCCGAAAGCTCGCAGGTGATACGGCACCATGAAACTGCCCACCGACCCCGCAGAAAATCTGGCGACACTAATCAGATGTCCTTCCGTAACGCCCGCTGAGGGGGGCGCACTGACGGCGTTGGAAGCGATGTTGCGTCCAATGGGCTTTACCATCGACCGTCCGTTGTTCCGGGAGGAGGGCACGCCGGACGTTGAGAATCTCTACGCGCGGCTATCGGGCAACGGGCCGCATCTCATGTTTGCCGGACATACGGATGTTGTGCCTGTGGGTGATGAGAGCGCCTGGACGCATCCGCCGTTCTCCGCGGCAATCAGCGACGGGCAGATGTATGGCCGCGGCGCTGTCGATATGAAGGGCGGCATTGCGTGCTTCATTGCAGCGCTTGCGCGCCATGTGGAGAAAAGTGGAAAGCCGAAAGGCTCCGTGTCTCTGGTCATTACCGGCGACGAGGAAGGGCCGTCGATCAATGGAACGATAAAGCTCCTCGAATGGGCCGCGGGTCGCGGGGAAAATTGGGACGCCGCGATCGTCGGCGAGCCTACCAATCCCGACACACTTGGCGAAATGATCAAGATCGGTCGGCGCGGATCAATCTCCGGTATTCTTACCGTGAACGGGGTGCAGGGCCATGCAGCCTATCCGCACCTGGCCGACAACCCGGTGCGTGGCATGCTGACTTTGCTCGACGCGCTGCTGGTTCCGCCGTTCGACAATGGCACCAAGGATTTTCAGCCAACCAATCTGGAAGTAACGACCGTTGATGTTGGCAATCCGGCTGTAAATGTCACGCCTGCGCGGGCGAGCGCCGCGTTCAATATACGCTTCAACGACACGTGGACCGCGGAAAGCTTGCAAGCGGAAGTGCACAACAGGCTCGACCGTGCGGCGAGCCGAACGAAATATCGCGCTGGCCGCAAGGAGCCGATCAGCTTCGATCTGGTGTGGAGAGATCGCCCAAGCCATGTATTCCTGACGCGCGATGACAAGCTTCTCGAAACGCTGTCAAAATCCGTCGAGGCGGTGGTAGGCAAGCGCCCGGCGCTTTCCACATCTGGCGGCACGTCCGACGCGCGTTTCATCAAGGATTATTGTCCCGTGGTTGAGTTCGGGCTGGTTGGCAAAACCATGCACATGGTTGATGAGCGTGTTGACCTCGCCGATCTTGAGACGCTGACACAGATTTACCAACGCTTTCTATCCGACTGGTTTGAGTGAAATGTCCGAAACAGGCTATGTGCGCAACGCGCTATACGGCGCGGTTCGCATGATGTTTGGCAAGCCCGACGGGCTAAAGCACATGGACCTTTCCGTTGACGGGTTCTGGAACTCGTTCGCCGCGATTCCACTCGCCTTTCCGCCGCTTCTGCTTAGCTGGCTGGCATCTGCAAGCGACTATATATCAACTTCTGGGAATGGATGGTCGCGCTCCTACGTCACGTTGGCGAATGGCGTCATTGAGCTGTCGGCCTGGATTGTTCCCCTGATGCTGCTCGCGCTTGCGGCCCGCACGATAGGCATAGCCGACCGCTTTATAGCCTATGTGGTTTCCACCAACTGGGCGTCAGTGGTGATTGCATGGTTCATGCTGCCGGTGTCTTTGCTGCGTCTCTTCGCGCCCGACTTCGACAAGTCGATGGAGCCGCTCTGGCAGATTGTCTATATCGTGACGCTTGTGCTGATCTGGCGATTGACCAACGCCGCAATTGGAAAGGGCGCGGCTCTTGCAACGGGTGTCTTTGTGGCGATGTTCGTCGTCACAATACTGACAGTCGTGATGCTCGTGCAGTTGTTTGGACTATAGCCGAAGGTCAGTCGTCGTAATCGACGCGAACGAGATACAGACCCTCCGGCGGTGCAATGCCTGCACAGGCTGAACGGTCGCAAGCTTCCAGCGCCATTTTCACGCCATCCACCGGCCAGCCGCCTTCGCCAACGCGCTTGAGCGAGCCCACCATTGAGCGAACCTGATTGTGAAGAAATGACCGCGCTGAGGCGTGAATTTCGATCAGATCGCCTGTCCGAATAACGTCCAGCCGGTCGAGCGTGCGCAACGGGCTGTTGGCCTGGCATTGTGCGGACCGAAAGGTTGTAAAGTCGTGCTTGCCAAGCAAAGGTTGTGCGGCTTCGTGCATAGCCTCTGGATCAAGGCTCTTCGGCACCCACCACACTTTGCCGAGTTCGAGCGCTGGCGGGGACCGTCTGTTCAGAATGCGGTAGATGTAATGTCTGGAGCGCGCGGAAAATCGCGCGTCAAAGTCCGGTCCGACCGCGCTTGCGGCCAGAATGGAGACACGTTCGCCTCGCAGCCGCAGATGTGCATTGATTGCATCTCGCACCTTGTCGGCCTTCCACTCGCGTGAGAGGTCGAGATGGGCGACCTGACCGGTGGCGTGAACGCCCGCGTCTGTGCGACCCGCACCTCGCAGGGAACATTGCTCGCCGGAAAAGGCCTGCACCGCCTGCTCAATCGCGGCCTGGACGGTGTGCTGGTCCGCCTGCCTTTGCCATCCGGCGTAGGCAAAACCGTCATACTCAATATCGATTCGATAGCGGAACACGGGATCAGGCTGCGATCTGCGACCCGAACGGCTCAGCGTAAATCAGCTTGCCTTGTTCCGGCGCATCGCCCCATGCGAGAGCTTGCAGGGCCTCGCACTGATATTCGCTTTCAAAACCTGCCGCCCGTGCGTGGCTGTAGCCAAAGCGGCCATAATAGTCGGGCTCGCCGAGCACGATGGATAGGCTTTCGCCTGCTGCCTTCAAGCGCAAATGAGCCTCACGCACCAGCGCTCCACCAATGCCCGTTCCATGAAATGAAGGCTCAACGGCCAATGGTGCAAGCGCTACGGCCGGGGTGCGAACGCCGCCGTTCTCAACATGCAGGCGCGAGAACAGAATGTGACCGACGACCACGCCTTCTTCTACAGCAACAAGTTCCAGCACGCAGTCCGCGTTAGCGACCAGTGCATCGACCAGACCAGCCTCTGTGGCCTGACCAAATGCGTGTTCTTCAACCTGACGAATAGCGTCACGGTCTCGCGACGTTGCGGAGCGAATCGACATCATGCTCATTGAAAGATCATTCCTTTTTCAATTTTTGCCCCACGCAGAAATTCCTGCGCAGGCAGGGGCTTTCCTCCCGCTCGTTGTACTTCGACCAACCGAACCGCACCGTTCCCACATGCGATCGTGAGGTTTTCATCAAGCACCGTTCCCGGCGCGCCATTGCCAATGCCGTGTGTTGAGCGAAGAACTTTCACGCGCTCAGCTTTTGGACCAAATTCGTACCAGCTTCCCGGGAAGGGCGACAATCCACGAATGTGATTGTGAACCTCATCAGCCGGTCTGGACCAGTCGATGCGCGTTTCGGCCTTTTCGATCTTGTGTGCATACAAAACGCCGTCCTGAGACTGGGGCGTCAGCACAATGGCGTTGTTCTCAAGCTGCGCCATAGCTTGAACCATAAGGTCCGCGCCAACCGTCATCAGCCTGTCGTGTAACTCACCGGCGGTCATGTCGGAACCGATCTCGACGCGCGCCTCAAGCGCGACGGGACCAGTGTCGAGGCCGCGCTCCATCTTCATAACCATTATGCCGGTTTCCCGATCACCAGCCATGATGGCGCGCTGAATGGGGGCGGCACCGCGCCAGCGCGGCAACAAGGAAGCGTGGCCATTAAAGCAGCCAAGACGTGTTCCATTCAAAATTGCTTCCGGCAGCAGCAGCCCGTAAGCCACAACCACAGCAACATCTGCGCCCAGCGCCCTGAACGTTTCCTGGCCGGCTGCATCCTTG
The DNA here is from genome assembly GCA_019635795.1 of Rhizobiaceae bacterium. Classification (GTDB taxonomy): domain Bacteria; phylum Pseudomonadota; class Alphaproteobacteria; order Rhizobiales; family Rhizobiaceae; genus Mesorhizobium_G. The sequence goes on along the minus strand of JAHBYV010000009.1, from coordinate 114,165 downwards.
AGTGTCAGCGGCGAACGAACAGGAATGCCCATGCGTTCGGCCTCGGCCTGAACTGGAGAAGGAACGGTTTCGAGCCCTCGCCTGCCTGCGGGTCGCGGCGGCTGTGTGTAAGCTGCAACGATTTCATGACCCGCCTGGGCCAATGCCCGCAAGGTGGGTACGGAAAAATCCGGCGTTCCCATAAAGATTATGCGCAAAGGCATTGGCGCTCTTTCGTCAGACCGCCGGGGCGCGGTCCCGCGCGAGCTTCTTGAACTTCTTCACCACCATATCGCGCTTGAGCTTGGAAATGTGGTCGATAAACAGCACCCCGTTCAAATGGTCGATTTCGTGTTGCAGGCAGGTCGCCAGCAAACCATCAGCGAGGATCTCCTGATCCTTCCCGTTTCCATCGATGAACTGGACGCGCACATTCGCCGGTCGCTCCACCTCCGCATAATAGTCGGGAATGGAGAGGCACCCTTCCTCATAGACAGACCGTTCATCTGACGATTCGACAATCTGCGGGTTGATGAACACTTGCGGCTGCTTGGGTTCATCTTCCCTTGCAAGGTCGATCACAAGCAGCCGAAGCGGCACGCCCACCTGAATCGCCGCAAGCCCGATGCCGGGCGCATCATACATTGTCTCGAACATATCGCGCGCCAGATCCTTGATGCGCGAATCTATATTCGCCACGGGTTCGGAAACCTGGCGCAAGAGCGGATCGGGAAGAATTACAAGCGGCTTGATCGACATGCGCTTCAACTAAGACCTGACAAGGCCAGCGTCAACAGGTCTGCGCGTGAAATGTTCATGGTTTGATCTGGTATTGCATTTCGAATCGTCTATGCTGAACGCATGAATGAAGTGTCAGACATTCTTTCCCTGCCTGTTATCCAGATTGGTTCCTCCCTGCTTACGCTTGGGCAGGTCCTGTTCGTGGCGGGCCTGGCTTTTGTTGCCCTTCTGCTGTTGCTTTGTGCGGGGCTTTGGCGGTCGGCGCGGGCCCGGGCGGAGGCAGCCGCGCAAGCGGCCGAGCACGCAAGAGACATGGAAAGCCGCATGGCGGGAATTTTGCAGGCGCAGGCCGAAATGCAGGGCAGGCTTGGCACGGTGGCAGAAGTCTTTGGCGCAAGGCAGGCCGAACTTACCCAATCACTCAGCCAGCGCCTCGACGCCATGACTGGTCGGCTCGGGCAAACGATGGCCGAACAAACGCGCTCAACCCACGAAAACCTTGCAAAGCTGCAGGAGCGGCTCGCTGTCATTGATACGGCGCAGAACAATATTCAATCGCTTGCCGGGCAGGTTGTGCAGTTGCAGGCGATCCTGTCGAACAAGCAAACGCGTGGTGCGTTCGGCCAATCGCGAATGGAAGCCATTGTGGCAGACGGGTTGCCGACAGGCGCTTACCAGTTTCAGCCGACCCTTAGCAATGGAAGCCGGCCGGACTGCCTGGTCAAGATGCCGAACGGCTCGCCTTCGCTGGTGATCGACGCCAAGTTCCCGCTTGAGGCGTGGAATGCAATCCGGGCTGCCGAGGGTGCAGACATGCAACGTCAGGCGATGCAGGCGTTCCGGCGGGATGTCGAGGTCCACATTCGGGATATTGCGGAGAAATATCTGCTAAGGGGCGAAACGCAGGATACGGCATTCATGTTTGTGCCGTCCGAGTCGATATTTGCGGAGATTCATGAAAACTTTGAAGCGTTGGTCCAACGGGCGCACCGCGCGCGTGTCGTCATTGTTTCGCCCTCGCTGCTTATGCTTTCGATACAGGTCATTCAGTCAATTCTCAAAGATGCGCGAATGCGCGAACAGGCACATCTGATTCAAGGCGAGGTCCTGCGCCTGATGGAAGACGTATCTCGTCTGGATGAACGTGTCCGCAAGCTCCAGACACATTTCGGACAGGCCGCGCGGGATATCGACGAAATACTTGTTTCCTCGAACAAGCTGACAAAGCGCGGGCAAAAGATTGAGGCGCTGGAGTTTGGCGCGGATGGCCAACAGTTGCCGGACGAAAGTGATAGCTCGCCTGCGCGGTCGCGCTCCGTCGAGTCGCCGAATGGTTCGCTGCGGTTGCGTGTCGTGGATGAGAACTGAGCCTGAGTACGGTTGAAACCGGCTCTCTGAGGCGCTAAATGTTGGATGCAGGGACGGCCCTGCCTTGGCATAGTCACGACGGGACGACCCGCCATCACAATGGAGGGTCACTTGGCCTGGATTTATCTTCTCATTGCAGGATTGTTTGAAATCGGTTGGGCGATCGGCCTGAAATACACCGATGGCTTCACGCGTCTTTGGCCAACTGTCTGGACTGCCTGCAGCATGTTGGCGAGTATCGTGTTGCTGGGGCTGGCACTTAAAACATTGCCGGTTGGCACTGGCTATGCGGTGTGGACCGGCATTGGTGCCGTGGGCACAGCGATACTGGGTGTTGCGCTCCTTGGTGAACCGGCAACGGCGATGCGCGTTGCAAGCATCGGCCTGATCGTTGCGGGCATCATCGGCTTGAAGCTGGCAAGCTGATCGCAAAACGCAATTAACCGCCGCGGCGTTGGGCCACGGCGGTACATTCGTTTAGTATTGAGTGTCAGCGTCCGGGAGGAGCGCGGCGACCGCGAGCCTTGCGCGCTGCATAGCGAGCATCGCGCTTGGCCTTTTGTGCCGCTTCAAGCTGAAGTGCAGCAGCAAGCCGCTCTTCTTCTTCTTCCGCCTGAATCCGAGCCAGCTCTGCTGCTTCAGCCTCGGCTTTCAGCCTCGCTGCCTCTTCCTCAGCCTCACGGCGAGCCTTTTCTTCTGCTTCGCGCGCGAGACGTTCAGCCTTCAGCCGAGCCTTTTCGGCTTCACGCTTCTGACGTGCTTCCAGAATAGCGCGCCGTTCCGCAGCCCGCGCCTGAACGCGAGGATCGTCAGCAGAAGGCTTGGATTTATACTTTTCGAGAAGCGCCTGCTTCGCAGCTATGGCTGCATCGCGCCGCTCGATGAACGAGAGGTCCCTGTAAATTGCCAATTTTCGATCGTCCTGAGAAGAAATTCCGTGCCTTACATACTCACCGGGGACGATAGTTCAAGACCAAAATGTCCAGTTTCTCGCATTGCAAAGCTGCCATGTTGCAAGTGCAGAACAGTTTTGCACCAAAATGGGCGATGCACTGTTCGAAAAATGACGCTGGTAACGGGCGCGCCGGGTTTCTATCTAGGGTAAACCTACGGGAGCACGACATATGGAACTCGGCCTTCACACCTTTGCTGATGTCAGCCTGACCAGCGGTCCTGATTCGGTTAGCCCCGAAAAGCGGCTGAGCAATCTCATGGAGGAAATTGAGCTGGCCGATCAGGTCGGGCTGGACGTATTCGGGCTGGGTGAACATCACCGTCCGGATTATGCCGCCTCAGCGCCAGCCGTAGCCCTGGCGGCTGCGTCGCAGCGAACCCGCAACATTCGTTTGTCCAGCGCTGTTACGGTTCTGTCGTCAGATGATCCCGTGCGGGTGTTCCAGCAATTTGCAACGCTAGACCTCCTGTCCCATGGTCGCGCTGAAATCATGGCTGGAAGAGGATCGTTTATCGAGTCCTTCCCGCTCTTTGGCTATAATCTGGAAGATTACGACGATCTTTTCGCCGAAAAGCTGGACCTGCTGTTGCGTATCCGGGAAAGCGAGCGGGTAAATTGGTCCGGCAGCAGATTGACGGCGCCGATTAATAATCGTGGCGTGTATCCGCGTCCGGTGCAAAATCCCCTGCCTGTATGGATTGCAGTTGGTGGCACACCGCAATCCGTTGTCCGAGCTGCGCAACTTGGCTTGCCGCTCGCGCTGGCGATCATAGGCGGGGAACCGGCACGTTTCGCACCCTTCTTCGAGCTTTACAGAGAGGCCGCTCAACGGGCCGGTCATGATGTGTCGAAACTGCCGACCAGTATTAATGTTCACGGCTTTGTTGGCGAAACGACCGCGCAGGCTGCTGATGATTTCTACGGACCGCAGGCTGAAGTCATGAACCGTATCGGGCGCGAGCGCGGCTGGGGGCCGACGAACCGGGCGCATTTCGACCGCAGCATCGGGCCGGATGGACATCTGTTCGTTGGGGACCCTGAAGCGGTGGCCGAGAAAATCATCGCGACCCACCGCTTGTTCAGGAATGACCGCTTCATGATCCAGATGGCGATTGGCGAGCTACCGCATTCGAAATTGATGAAGGCCATCGAGCTTTTCGGCACCAGGGTTGCGCCCATCGTTCGAAAGGAAATTCCGAAGAAATGATACCGTTTTCCGTTCTCGACCTCTCGCCAGTGCCGGAAGGCAGCGACGTTGCGCAATCTCTTGCAAACACGCTCGACCTTGCGAGACATGCGGAAACATTGGGCTTCAACCGATACTGGTTGGCCGAGCATCACAATATGCGGGGCATTGCCAGCGCAGCGACTGCTGTTGCAATCGGCCATGTTGCAGCGGGAACGAAAACCATTCGCGTTGGCGCAGGCGGCATCATGTTGCCCAACCATTCGCCGCTTGTCGTTGCCGAACAGTTCGGCACGCTGGATGCTCTCTTTCCCGGGCGCATTGATCTGGGCCTTGGCCGTGCGCCCGGCACGGATATGCTGACCGCCCGCGCCTTGCGTCGCAATCTGGAAGCGGCGGCAAACGACTTTCCGCAAGATGTTGTAGAGCTCATCAATTACTTCGCGCCGGCGACAGAGGGGCAACGTGTGCGCGCGGTGCCGGGGGAAGGGCGCAATGTGCCGGTATGGATATTGGGTTCTTCAACCTATGGCGCGCATCTTGCCGCGCTGCTTGGCCTGCCATACGCGTTCGCGTCCCACTTCGCGCCATCCCAGATGGCTGAGGCTCTTGATGTGTATCGCGAGCGGTTCCAGCCGTCGGATCATTTGCAAAAGCCGCACGCAATGCTTGGCGTGAACGTGGTTGCCGCACCCTCAGATGAAGAAGCGGAGTTGTTGTTCACGTCTCAGCAGCAATCCTTCGTGAACCTGCGGTCGGGCCGGCCCGGCAAGCTTCCTCCGCCGTTGGCCGGATATGCCGAGAGCCTTGATCTGCAGGCGAAGGCGATGCTGGATAGCGTCTTGTCGTGCGCCGTCGTTGGCTCGCCGGATAAGGTGCGGCAGGGCCTGCGTGATTTTATCCAGAGAACAGGCGCCGACGAACTCATTATCACGGCCCAGATATTTAATCATGAGGCGCGCAAGCGATCGTATTCGATTATTGCGCAAGTGCGCGACGAGATTTAGCGCAACCGCTTCACCAACTCTGCCGAGGGGAAGCAGGTTGCAGCCATGCCTTGCTTTTCCTGCCACTTGCCAATTGACCGGCGGGTCTTGAAGCCCGGAAGCCCATCGGCTCCGCCAACATCATATCCCTGAGCTTCCAGATTGCGCTGCATCTGCGCAATGTCTGAACGATACAGCGTGTCCACCTTGCCCCATTTGCCTGAAAAGCTTTTATCGCTTCCCGCAATCCGGTCTGCGGCATGTCCAATGAAAAGCGCGTACAGGTCGCTCTCATTATATTCTTTCAGCACATAGAAATTCCTGCTGACGATAAAGGCCGGCCCGTTGCGACCCGCAGGCATCAGAAGAAAGCCTTCCTTCGCCAATTCCTTGTCCGGAAATGGCTTTGCGCTTACGCGCGACACGCCAAGCGAAATCCAATCGGAAATTTTGCGTCCCTGATCCGGCCCTTCCAGCGCACAGGAGAGGTCTTGCGGGAGACGGACTTCGTAGCCCCACTCGCGTCCCGCTTCCCAGCCATAGTCGGCAAGATATTTGGCTATGGAAGCCAGCGTGTCAGGTTCGGATTTCCAGATGTCGATCTTGCCATCGCGGTCAAAATCGACGCCGTGTTTGTGCACCGAGGTTGGAAGAAATTGCGGCTGGCCGAGCGCGCCTGCCCATGAGGAACGCATTGCCTGCCTGCTGGCAACGCCTTTTTCGACAAGTTGCAGGGCTGCAATCAATTCCGCACGAAACATATCCTTCCGGCGCGCAAGCCAGGCTTTTGTGCCAAGCACCTCAAACGCGTCATAGGGCATTTTGGCAGCGCCAAAACCGGATTCCCGGCCCCAGATCGCCAGCACGATTCCAGCCGGTACGCCATACCGCTTTTCGATCGAAGCGAGAAGCTTTCCGAGACGTTTAGCCCGTGACCTGCCCCCCGCGCTCACGGCACCAACCGTCTTTTCCGCAAAGTATCTGGATGGCGCGTTGAACTCAGCCTGATGCTGGGCCTTTGGTGTTTCAGGCTTCGCACCGGGCAAAATGATATCGGGCAGCTTCGGGTTCGGCTGAACATCTTTGAAAGCGCCTTGGAATGTCCCGCGCGATATGCCTGCCGATTTTGCCTGCGGCCACACGTCATTTTCCAGCCAGTTGCGGAACTGGTCATCGAGATTCGATTGCGCGAGCGCGGGCAGGGCGGTCATTGCAAGAAAGAATGCGACAATCGCGCTACGCAGCATGGCGACCTCAAAAGGCAGTTCTGGATTTAAGCGCGGCGGTCAGCGTTCCCTCGTCCAGATAGTCGAGTTCCCCGCCTACCGGCACTCCATGTGCAAGTCGCGTGATCCTGACGCCAGACTCGGAAAGCTGGTCGGTGAGATAGTGTGCGGTTGTCTGGCCCTCGACAGTTGCATTCACAGCCAACACGACCTCGACAACGCCGCCAGCGGCTATTCTGTCCACAAGCGGTTTGATGTTGAGCTGATCGGGTCCTATCCCGTCGAGAGGAGAGAGCACGCCGCCCAGAACGTGATAGCGAGCGTTCATAGCGCCCGCGCGCTCAAGCGCCCACAGGTCCGAAACATCCTCGACAACGATGATGGTCGCTGGATCGCGGCGCGGGTCTGTACAGATCATGCAAGGATCTGACGTGTCCACATTCCCGCATACCGAGCACAGGCGCACCCTGGCGTGCGCTTCGGCCATTGCACCGGCAAGCGGACCAAGAAGCTGGTCTTTTTTCTTTATGAGATGAAGCGCGGCGCGGCGCGCCGAGCGAGGACCCAGCCCAGGCACTTTGGCCAGCAACTGGATCAGGCGTTCAATTTCAGGACCGGCGATTCGCTTCGACATGAAGTCGGTATAGAATCATTGCCGCAAGGCGAACAGAGCAGCGTTTCAATCAGAACGCTGCGCAATGAGCATGGCGCCTATTGCTGTTGCTTGTTCGGGGCTGGCGGTGAAAGCGGCCGCAGGAGCGTTTGCCGTGTCAAAGTCCGGCTGCATTTCGGCCGCGGCCATTGTTCCGCCATTGCCATAGCGCTGCGTATCCACCGCATCGCTCGCGCCGGTAACGCCCGGAAGCGGGTTGTCCATAGCCGTGCCAGGGCGTGGTGTGGGAACGGCGCTGATGTTCATGGCCAGCATTATCTCGCCCTGCTGCAAGGTCGAGCTTTGGGGCGCAAGAGCGGTCATGGTCGATGCCGCAGCTTGTGGCTCCGCCTGAGCCATCATCACAGACGCATCGGAGGGGGAGCCTTCCCTTTGCATTCGGCGACGATCACGCTTCTCGTAGAACGCATTGCCGCCCGCAACGGTGGTGTAGTGCATGTTTTTGTACGGAAACTTCCTGCCCGCAGTGTGGAAGAACATCACGTTAGGTGGGACTTTCGGGTGGCGCTCGCCTTTCAAAACGGCATCCGCAGTTTCAATCACGTCCGGCAGAGCTTTCGAGTTCATAGGCCGGCTCAGAACACCGGGCGCAAACTGACGCTCTGCGCCGACAACACCACAAATATCGTTACCCCATTTGCCGGAGTGAAGCCTGTTCATGACCACCGAACCGACGGCCAGCAGACCTTCCCGGCTCGAGCGATTGCTTTCAAAAAACATTGCCCGCGCAAGGCATTCCCGGTCCTGCTCTGAAGCGCGATAGGCAAGAGATTTGGTGCCTGATTTAGCGAGGGCGACCTCTTTTGAGGTGGGGACAGCGTTGTATGTCGCAGAGGAGTTCAAGCCGTCGCCGAGTCCATCAGCGCTCTGACTGCAACCTGAAAGGGCCAAAGCACTGATTGCCGCCAAGGCAGCCAATATTCTTCTTGAAGGTGTCACGAAAAGCGCCTCATTGGTCCCCTGACTGCTGATTTCGCTGGCGATCAGAATGCGGACGTTTCTGGCGAAACCATGGCGCAAAAGTGGTTAACTGGTTCTTAATGATTGTCATTAAAATTAGAAAATACTAATAAAACTGTTTAATTTCAAAGCCTTGGTTGCTGGCCAAATCTGTAAAAAAATCGAAGAAAAATGGCCGCAGTGCCTCAAATTTGTCGACCTGCCACCAGACGGAGTGACAGGTGTGTAGCCGCACAAGCAGAAACCTGCTGCCTAAAAAGGCAGCTTCATTCCCGGTGGCAGCGGCAAGCCAGCGGTCATTTCCTGTGTTTTCTGCTGAATTGCCTGCTCGATCTTGGCTTTGGCGTCGTTGTGCGCGGCAAGAATCAGGTCTTCAAGGATCTCGCCTTCGCCTTCCTTGACGAGTGAGGGATCGATCTTGATCGATTTTATGTCGAACTTGCCTGAAAGGGTAACGCTCACCAGTCCGCCACCAGATTGGCCAGTGGCCTCCATAGCAACCATCTCTTCCTGCATGGCCTGCATCTTTGCCTGCATTTCTTTGGCCTTGCTCATCAGGCCCAAGAGATCTTTCATGGAATTATCCTCTATTTTCAGATCTGGTCGTCATCGTCATCAATATCGGGGGCGGGGTCACCCTCGCTGTCGAGTTCCGGTGAATCTGGAATTCTGACGTCAATAATGCGAGCGCCCGGAAAACGCGAAAGAATTGCCGAAACAACCGGATCGCTGCGCGCATCCATAATGGCCGTCTCGCGTTTCGTGTGCTCTTCCTCGGCAAGTGTGGGCCCGCCCGCTTGCTGCGAAAGCGAAACCATCCACATACGGCCCGTCCATGCCTTGAGCTTGCTTGCAAGTTCGTTCAGCAAGCCCCGATCTGCGCCTTCCACCAGCGAAATAACCAGTTGGCCGGGTTCCAGTCGCACAAGTCGCACGTATCGCCGCACAGCAACCTTGAGCATCATGTCGCGGTGCGATTCGGCAAGCGAAACGATGTCGGCCAATGATTTGATCGATACGGTTTGGCTCTGCTGTTCCGCTGCAGTGGTGGGCTGGAGGTGTGTTTGGGTCTCAACGAGGCGCATTGTTTGCGCCCCGCCTCCGTTCGAAGAGGGCACAACCGATGAAGAGATTGCGGAAGTGGAGACGGCTGAGGCTCCATTTCCCGAAGATGTTCCAGACGGCGGCGCAGGCGGTCGTGGGGCCGTTTCGCCATTGCTCTCAAGCATTTTCAGCGCATCGTCCAGCGTCGGCAAATCCGCGGCGTGCGCAATGCGGATCAGCGCCATCTCCGCTGCCATTGCGGGCCGGTTGCTGGACTGAACTTCTGAAATAGCCTTCAGCAGCATCTGCCAGGCGCGCGAAAGCACACGCACCGAAAGGGTCTCGGAAAAAGCACCGCCGCGCTGTCTCTCTGTCTCCGTCAGGGACGCGTCCTGAATGGCCGAAGGAACGAAGCGGAGCCGCGTTACGAGATGGGTGAATTCCGCGAGATCGGTCAAAATCGCTACCGGATCGGCGCCGGTGTCATATTGAGCGCGAAAGCCAGCCAGCGCTGCGGCAACGTCGCCTTTCATCAGCACTTCAAACAGGTCAACGACTCGTGCACGGTCGGCAAGTCCAAGCATTGTGCGCACGGCCTGAGCGGTCACTGTCCCGCCGCCATGCGCAATGGCCTGATCGAGAATGGACTGTGCGTCGCGCATCGAACCCTCGGCCGCCCGCGCAACCATGGCCAACGCTTCCTCTTCGATCTGAACGCCTTCCATTCCGGCAATGCGACCCAGATGTTCCGCAATCAACGCGGCATCGATTCGCCGCAGGTCAAATCGCTGGCAGCGCGAAAGGACTGTGATCGGAACTTTGCGAATTTCCGTCGTTGCGAAGATGAATTTCACATGCGGCGGCGGTTCTTCAAGCGTTTTTAGCAGGCCGTTGAAGGCTTGCGTGGAGAGCATGTGAACTTCGTCGATGATGTAAACCTTGTAGCGCGCCGAAACCGGAGCGTAGCGCACGCGGTCGATAATATCGCGAATGTCATCAATGCCGGTATGCGAAGCCGCGTCCATCTCAATAACGTCGACGTGCCTGCCTTCCATGATGGCGCGGCAGTGTTCGCCCTCGGTCGACATATCGACGGAGGGGGCGTCAATTTCGGCGGTCTTGTAGTTCAGAGCGCGTGCAAGAATGCGCGCCGTCGTCGTTTTGCCGACGCCGCGAACGCCGGTCAGCATCCACGCCTGTGCGATGCGGCCTGTTGCAAAGGCATTGGTGAGCGTTCGCACCATCGGCTCCTGGCCGACGAGGCCCGTAAAATCGCGCGGACGATATTTTCGTGCCAGAACGCGATAGCCGGCCTGAGGCGTCGTTGAAGGTGATTCGAACTCCCCGCTCATGCGCCGCAACGCTCCTTGCCTGCATGTTTGCGGTTATCGTGCAAATCGCGCCGCAAATCCGGTCCTTTCGCAGCGTCTGGCTGCCGATTCCATTTCTCTTCAAGCGAGTTTCGCGCGGCAAGCATGTCACCGTCAACGTTGACGCAAGAGAGAAATGAGGTGGGAGGCTGGCACGATGACCCGTGCCGTGGCTCGTTAGGGCTGCTTCCTTCCGGACCTGACCCGGTTGGCGAGTGGCTCGTCCACCACCAACCTCCCGCATTCCATATCGGCAATCGCGCGGCGAATTGCAAGCCCTTCAATGATGCCGCATTTCAGCGATGGGTAAAATACAACTTGCCGCAAACCAAAACTCACCATAGCGTGTAGAAAAATGGAGAAACGTCGAATGCCGACCGTTCTGGAAGGTGGTTTCGAGCTGGATCGCCGGCTGGAAGCCGATACCGAGCCGCTATTCTGGCTGGGCCTGTGTGAAATGCGGCTGATGAACGATCGGCGGTGGCCCTGGATTATCCTTGTTCCCCAGCGACCAGGCATTGAAGAATTGCATGAACTAACCCCGCTGGATCAGGCAATGCTGACCTTCGAAACCAATCTGGTCGCCCAGGGTTTGAAGCAGGTCACAGGTTGTACGAAGATCAATGTCGCCGCGCTGGGCAATATGGTGCGCCAGCTTCATATTCATGTGATTGCCCGCAACGAAGGTGATCCCGGCTGGCCCGGTCCCGTGTGGGGATTTGGCCAGCGCGACCCTTACGGCCGCACGGAAATGCATGAAATCAAGGAAAAGTTGAAGCGCGCATTGTAATTTCGCCATTGCGATGCGGAAGGGAAGCGGCATAACTTGCCCGTCCTTCCGCAATGACCCACCGGCATCCTTCATGAATTTCAAGCTTTTCGACGCCCCCTTTCCTGAGCACAGCGCTGCTATGGGCTTTTCGGGAAACCGCATTTGGCGTCAGGCGGAGCAGCGCGCGGACGACGCAGTTTCAGTCGCTTTGCACGATTCCGCAGCCCGGCTGTTTGTTATTACGAATTCGCGGCTGTGCATGGAGTTAGCCGATTCTGGCTTCAATCCATGGTTCTCTCCGCAGCAGGCGCTGGCGCTCGGTGCCGAGCTTGAGAACGCGGTTCTGTTGGGGCGCGATGCGCAAGGCCCCGTGATTGCCGCACCAAGTCAGATTGACCCTGAAACCTTACCCGAAAACATCAAGGCAATTGATTATCGCTCTATCAATTTGCAGGGCCTTTTGCCTCACGAACCACTGGGCGCTCTTGCACAAGGCGCCGCCCTGCTGGCGTGGAGCCAGAACCACCGCTTTTGTTCGCGCTGCGGTTCGCCTACAGAATTGAAGGCGGGCGGGTACAAGCGGGTTTGTTCCGCCTGCAATACGGAGCATTTTCCGCGTACCGATCCCGTCGTAATCATGCTTACCGTGCATAATGACCGCTGCCTGATGGGGCGGGGCAGGCATTTTGCGCCCGGAATGTTCTCGGCATTGGCCGGTTTTGTGGAACCCGGCGAGACGATTGAGAATGCCGTTCGCCGGGAAACGCTGGAAGAAAGCGGGATAAGGCTGGGACGGGTTCAATATTTCGCCAGCCAGCCCTGGCCGTTTCCCTATTCGCTTATGATTGGCTGTTATGGCGAAGCGTTGAATGACGACATTCAGGCCGATTTCGCGGAACTCGAAGCGTGCCGCTGGTTTACGCGCGAAGAGGTGCGCGCGGCCCACGAGAATCGCCATCCCGAGGGGGTGGTTTTGCCATTTCCAGCGTCGATAGCCCGCCACTTGATCCGCAACTGGGCGCAGCTCGATTGATTCAATCCGCCAGCTTCCAGTTTTCACGGGATTCGCTGGCTGGATAAACGCCGACAATCCGCAATTCCCGCGTAAAAAAGCGCAACTCTTCCAGCGCGTTTTTCACGCTCGGATCGTCCGGATGGCCTTCAATATCGGCATAGAACTGCGTGGCGGTGAATGCGCCAAGCTGATAGCTTTCCAGCTTGGTCATGTTCACGCCATTGGTCGCGAAGCCACCCATTGCCTTATAAAGCGCGGCAGGCACGTTGCGGACCCGAAATATGAATGTTGTCATCATTTTGGTGTCCGGTGTCGGGCGCTCTACCCACGCCTTGTTCTTGGTGAGAACCACAAAGCGGGTAACGTTCGTGTCGGCGTCCTCGACGTTCTCTTCCAGAATATCGAGACCGTAAAGCTGCGCAGCAAGGCGGGGCGAAAGCGCAGCCATACTGCGGTCGCCGATCTCGCTCACCTGTTTGGCGGCCCCTGCGGTGTCCCCGGCAATCACGCCTTTCCAGCCATTCTTGCGAATGTACTTGCGGCATTGGCCGAGCGCATGAATATGGCTGTGAACCGTTTTGATCTCCTTGCGCTCAACACCCGGCAGAACCATGAGCTGGAAATGGATGGGCAGGAAATATTCGCCTACAATATGCAGACGCGATTCCGGTAGCAGGTGATGAATGTCAGCAACGCGGCCCGCGATGGTGTTCTCAATCGGGATCATGGCCAGATCGGCCTTGCCGGTTTCCACAGCATTGAACGCATCCTCGAACGTCGCGCAGGGAAGAGGCTGCATGTCGGGAAACATATCCCGGCACGCAGTGTCGGAATTTGCTCCGGGCTCACCCTGGAAGGATATTCGGTTGGTTCTGGCTGCGTTCATGATCTCAAGCTTTCGAAAGAATTTCTCGTGCGCGCTGCAAATCCTGTGGCGTATCCACGCCGAGGGGCACAGTGTCCACGATCTCCGCATCAATGCGCATCTGGGCTTCCAATGCGCGTAATTGCTCCAGTTTTTCACGCCGCTCAAGTGAAGATGGCTTCAGCGTGACAAAGCGTTCCAGCGCCGCGCGTCGGTAGGCATAAAGGCCGATATGGTGATGAAGCGGTCCTTCCCCCCATGGTGCCGTCGCGCGGGTGAAATAAAGGGCGCGCAACCGGGATGGTGAAAGTGGCGAACCGACTATTTTCACCACATTAGGGTTGGTCTTTTCCTCTTCATCCGTGATTTCGACGCCGAGCGTGGCAATATCCACCGATCTGTCTTCGAAAGGGCGGAACACGGCCTGAATGGTGGCAGGGTCTATCGTTGGCAGATCGCCCTGCACATTCAGTATGGTTTCCACATCGCCTTTCGGATCGACGATGCCAAGCGCCTCGAATATGCGGTCGGAACCTGATTCGTGATCTGGACGGGTCATGATGGCTTCAAAACCGCTTGCGCGCACTGCATCCACAACATCTTGCGTGTCGGTTGCGACCACCACACGCCCAAGGCCGCTTTCGGCTGCGCGCTTTGCGACGTGCACGATCATGGGCTTCCCCGCTATGTCAGCAAGCGGTTTTCCCGGCAGTCTGGTTGAAGCCATGCGGGCTGGAATGAGTATAAGGACGGTCATTGCGGCGCCTGCCTTACGATGTTTGCGGAAAAGTGGCAAAAAGTCTCACTGGCAGCGCCCTTATAGGTGTTGCAACACCGGGTCAAAAGACCTAGACGAAAAATGATCGCCATCTGCCGGGGATGCAGAATGGTAAAAGGTTTTTTGCACCAGTACGCGGTCCACAATAAGAAGGTGGACCGGCCGCAAAGGGAGCTTAGGGCGGATGAACTCTTTTGAATTTAACAAGATCATCGGGGCATTGCTCGCCACGGTGTTCGTCGTCCTGACGCTCGGCATTCTGTCGGACGCTATTTTTGCGTCGCCTGTTCCGGAAAAGCCGGGCTATGGCATTGAAGCTGCCGAAGGCGGCGAACCTGCCGGCGGTGGCGGCGGCGCGCCTGCTGTCGAATCAGTGTTGCCGCTGCTGGCCAGCGCAAGCGTCGAAAGCGGCGAAAAGTCCCACAAGAAGTGTATGGCTTGCCACACTGTCGAAAAAGGCGGCGCCAACAAGACTGGCCCGAACCTTTGGGGAATTTTGGACCGTCCGGTCGCCTCTCATGAGGGCTTCGCTTATTCGGGCGCGATGAAGGAATTCGCCAAGGGTGGTGAAGAAAAGTGGACGTATGAGAACCTCGACCACTTCCTCTTGAGCCCCAAGGGCCTGGTCAAAGGCACGGCGATGGGATTTGCCGGGGTGAAAAAGACCCAGGAACGTGCAGATCTGATTGCCTACCTGCGTACGCTTTCCGACAATCCGGTTCCGCTGCCTGAAGCAGGCGCTGCCGCTCCAGCCGCAGAACCGGCCGCAGCTCCAGCCGAACAGCCTGCCGCAGCACCGGCTGCTACGCCGGCCGAACGGCCTGCCGCTGCGCCCGCAGAAGGGACCGCCCCTGCTGGCGAACCGGCAAAACCGGCCAACTAACGAAAATTTTAGATCGCAGATCACGAAAAAGCCGGGTTCAGCCCGGCTTTTTTTATTGTCGCTCTTGCGGCGCGGGCACCATTTCCCGAAAACAGAATAAATGAGGACGTGCCGGATGACGGGAACCACGATGCTGATCCGACTAAGAACGATTGCGGGCGCGTTGGCTATTGTGCTCGCCGCACAGGCAGCTGCGGCTCAGGAGTGGCATACAAGTTCGTCCCTGATGGGCGATTCAAAATACGGTCAGGACTTCAAGCGCTATGATTATGTGAACCCTGACGCGCCGAAAGGCGGGCAGCTTAATCAGACTGTGCCAGGCACGTTCGATAGTTTTAATCCCTATATAGTGCGCGGCACCCCGGCGGCGGGCTTGTCGCCTTTCGGCGGCGGATTGCTTTACGACACGTTGATGGAGCAATCTACAGACGAGCCGGGTGTGAGCCACGCGCTGGTCGCGGAGGCCTATAAGTTTCCCGCTGACTATTCGTCCGCAACCTATCGGCTGAATTCCGCAGCCCGATGGCATGATGGCAAGCCGATAACGGTTGATGACGTGATCTGGTCGTTCAAGGTGCTGAAAGAAAACAGCCCGATGTATGCCCGGTACTATGAGAATGTCACGGAAGCGGTTGCGGTCAATGACAGGGAAGTCGAATTCCGATTCGACCAGAAAGGGAATCGCGAGCTTCCGAAAATCATGGGCGATCTTGTCGTGCTGCCCAAGCATTGGTGGGAAGGCAAGGACTCCAAGGGCAACAAGCGAGATATAACGCGGCCTACTCTTGAATCGCCTCTGGGTTCTGCGGCCTACAAGATTGCGAGCTTCAAAACAGGCAAGGAAATCATCTGGGAGCGTGTGCCAGACTATTGGGCCGCGAAACTCGGAGTGAAAGTCGGACGCGAGAATTATGATCGCCGACGTTACAGCTATTTCCTGGACGACAACGCCGAATGGCAAGCCTTCACCAAGGGCGGGCTTGAGGATATTCGCGAAGAGAACGTGTCGCGCCGTTGGGCGACCGGTTACAATTTCCCTGCCGCTCTGTCAGGAGACGTCATAAAGAAGGCCTTCCCGAGCCAGTCACGCGCCAAATTCCAGGGCTTTGTAATCAATACGCGCAGGCCGGAATTTCAGGATGTGAATGTGCGCAAGGCGTTGACGCTTGCGTTCGATTTCGAGACGCTTAATCGCACATCCTTCTTCAATTCCTATAAGCGCACCAAGAGCTTCTTCGTTGGCGGCGAGTTGGCTTCCAGCGGAGTTCCTGAAGGGAAGGAGCTTGAGATACTCGAAGCGTATCGCGACAAGCTGCCGCCTGAGCTATTCACTGAAGCCTATGATCTGCCCGTTTACGACACGCCGAAGGCCGAACGCGCCAACCTGCAGGCGGCAGTTGAGCTTTTCGGGCAAGCAGGCTGGAGCATCAAGGGCGGCAAGATGATCAGCGAGCAGACGGGCGAACAGTTCAGGCTCGAAATCCTGGGCAACAGCTCGACGGATGAGATTATCTCGCTGCCTTATATCAATGTGCTGAAGAAAATCGGGATTGATGCCACACTTCGGATCGTTGACCCCAGCCAGTATGTGAATCGCGTCAACAATTTCGATTTCGATATGATCAGCACTGTGCTTGCGCAGTCGGAATCTCCGGGAAATGAGCAACGCGATTTCTGGTCGTCCAAAGCAGCCGAAACGCCGGGTTCGCGCAATCTGTCTGGTATCAAGAACCCGGTGGTCGATGAATTGGTTGAACGGGTGATCTTTGCAACGGATCGCGAGGACCTGCTGGCCGCAACCCATGCTTTGGATCGCGTTCTGCTGTGGAATTACTACGTCATACCTCAATATAATCGGGGTGAGCGCTGGCTCGCTTACTGGAACAAATTCGGAATGCCGGACAAGCAGCCTGAATATCTTGGCGCGGACACGGAATCGTGGTGGATCGATCCGCAAAAGGAACAGGCGCTATCGGCCCGTCACAAGAGCATAAACTGATGGCGCACTTAACTCGCCGAGCCATTATGGCAGGTGCGGGCGCGCTGGCAATTTTGCCCCGCATGGCATTTGCGCAGATTGCGTCAGACGTGCCGGTGCATGGATTGTCCGCCTTTGGGGAGCTGAAGTATGGGCCAGATTTCCGGTATTTCGACTATGTGAACCCAGACGCTCCGAAAGGCGGCCAGATCAATTTTCAGCCGCCAAACTGGATTTACAACCAGACGCCCTTCACCTTCAACACGCTCAATGCGCTGGCTCTGAAGGGCGAGTCACCGCCCCGCATCGAGTTGTGTTTCGACACGCTCATGGTGCGCGCATTGGATGAGCCCGATGCTGTCTATGGCCTGCTGGCGCAAAACGTCACAATCTCGAAAGACCGCAACAGCTATGTGTTCAAACTGCGCGATGCGGCGCGTTGGCACGACGGAACGCCTCTGACGGCAGAGGATGCAGCCTTTTCCTTCAACCTTTATAAGGAAAAAGGCCATCCCGACCTGTTGCTTCCGCTGCGTGAATTAACAGCGGCCGTCGCGCTCGACCGGTCGACCCTGCGACTGGATTTTAACGGAAACCAGTCGGCGCAAACGATATTGTCCATTGTCGTTATGCCAATCGTTTCCGAGGCTTTTTACACGGCCAATGACTTCGAGGCGTCCACATTGACCCCGCCGCTGGGGTCTGGACCCTACCGGGTGGGTAGGGTCTCAGCCGGGCGCAGTATCGTTCTGGAACGCGTTGAGGATTATTGGGGACGTGATTTGGCAGTTCGCAAGGGGCTGCACAATTTCGACCGCATTCGTATCGATTTCTATCAGGAGCGTCAGGCCGCATTCGAGGCTTTCAAGAAGGGGGACACCACCTTCAGGCAGGAATTCACCTCACGAGTCTGGGCGACGGAATATAACTTCCCCGCAATCAAGGATGGGCGGGTTGTGAAGCGTGAGTTTTCTGGCGAGGAATGGCCGCAAATGCAGGCCGTCGCGCTCAACCAGCGCCGACCGCAGTTTCGCGATGTGCGGGTAAGGCGTGCGATAGCGCTCTGCTTTGATTTTGAGTGGTCAAAGCGCACATTGTTTTATGGGTCGTATGACCGCTCGCAGTCCACTTTCGAGCATTCCGACTTCAAGGCAACGGGAGAACCGTCCGCTGGGGAGTTGGCGCTTCTGGAGCCGCTGCGCTCAGATTTGCCGCCTGAGGTGTTCGGCGAAGCGATATTGCAAACTGTTTCGGACGGATCGGGACGGGACCGCAAAATGCTGGGTCAGGCTTCAAAACTGCTCGCTGAGGCTGGCTGGAAGCGCGAGGGCAATTTTGTCGTTAATGACAAGGGTGCACGGCTTTCCGCCGAGTTTTTGGCCAATGACGAGGGATTAGCGCGTCTCTACGCGAAATGGGTGGAGAATCTGAAATCTATCGGGGTTGATGCTTCAATCCGCCTCGTGGATGCGACCCAGTATGAGGCAAGGCAAAGCGAGTTCGATTTTGATGTGAACATGCTCGCCGTCAGTGTTGGCGCAACGCCAAGCTATGATTCCCTTGTTTCCCTGTATCACTCGCGCGCTGCGCAACGGCCCGGAACGCGCAACTATCCCGGCACGGAAAATCCGGCCATAGATGCGCTTGTTGAGGTTGCCGGGCGGGCAAAGAGCCGCCTGGAGCTTGTTACGGCGCTCAATGCGCTTGATCGGGTCTTGCGCGCGCGGCTGGACTGGATTCCAACATACTATCTGGCGAATCACCGTGCCGCCTATTGGGATATGTTCGGCTTCAAGGAGCCGAAGCCTGATTATGGCTTTCCGGTCGAAACGCTTTGGTGGTTTGATGAGGCGAAGGCTAAGGCGATTGGGAAATCTTGAACCATCTCCGTTGACACAGTACGGGGCGCGTTGAACGGATGGCGGCCTATGTCCTTCGCCGTCTTTTGCTGATGATACCGACCATTTTCGGGATCATGGCAATTTCTTTTGCGGTTATTCAGTTTGCGCCCGGCGGGCCTGTCGAACAGGTCATAGCGCGCATCAGCGGGCAGGGTGCAGATGATCGCTTGTCTGGCGGCGGCGCGGATGCCGGTGCAGGCGGCAGCTTTGAGGCCGGCGGCGAAAGCTCGAAATATCGCGGCGCGCAAGGGCTGGACCCCGAGTTCATCGCCAAGCTGGAGCAACAATTCGGCTTCGACAAACCGCCGCTTGAGCGCTTCGGCAAGATGCTGTGGGACTATGCGCGCTTCGATTTTGGCGAGAGCTATTTCCGCGACATAGCGGTGCTCGATCTCATTCTGGAGAAAATGCCGGTTTCAATCACCATAGGCCTCTGGATCACCATCCTCTCCAATCTCATTTCAATACCGCTCGGAATACGCAAGGCGGTGAAAGACGGCTCGCGTTTCGACATATGGACCAGCGCGATTGTGATTGTCGCCTATGCGATTCCAGGCTTCCTGTTCGGCATATTGCTGATGGTTCTGTTTGCCGGCGGATCGTTCTTTGACTGGTTCCCGTTGCAGGGTTTGACATCAGACAATTTCGATCAACTGTCGCTTGGCGGCAAGATTGTCGATTATCTGTGGCACATAACGCTGCCTTTAACGGCCCTTGTGCTATCGGCCTTCGCGGTAACGACACTGCTGACGAAGAACTCGTTCCTTGACGAAATTCGCAAGCAATATGTGGTGACGGCGCGCGCCAAGGGACTGTCCGAAGGGCGGGTGCTTTATGGCCACGTGTTCCGCAACGCCATGCTGATCGTTATCGCGGGTTTTCCGGGCGCGTTCATCTCCGCCTTCTTCAGCGGCTCCTTGCTCATAGAGAACATCTTTTCGCTCGATGGACTCGGCCTGCTCGGTTGGCAGTCCGTGCTGAACCGCGACTATCCGGTGGTGTTCGCCACGCTCTATATATTCTCGCTGATGGGACTTCTGGTGAACCTCCTGTCGGACATGATCTACACATGGATCGACCCCCGCATCGATTTTGAGCGGAGGGATGTGTGATGGCGCTCGCAGAAGCCACGATCACGCCGCGCAAGAGACCGTTCCTGTCACCGCTCAATCAGAGGCGCTGGGAAAGCTTCAAGGCTAACCGGCGTGGCTACTGGTCATTGTGGATATTCCTCGTGCTCTTCGTTTTGTCGATGTTTGCCGAGTTTATTGCCAATGATCGTCCGGTATTGGCCTTCTACAAGGGGGAAATTCTGTTTCCGGCCGTCGTAAGCTATCCGGAAGAGAAGTTCGGCGGGTTTCTCGCCGTGACTGACTACCGCGACCCCGTCATTCAGGATGAGATCAATTCGAATGGCTGGATGATCTGGCCGCCGATCCGCTATTCCTACCGCACGCCGAACAATGAGATACCGGAAGCGGCCCCTGCAAAGCCCTCGTGGATGTATCCGAAGGAGGTGCGCTGCCAGCGCTATCAGATGGGCGTGGACGACCCGAATTGCACGATAGGCAACTGGAACTGGCTCGGCACGGATGACCAGACACGCGACGTTCTCGCCCGCGTCATTTATGGCTTCCGCATCTCGGTGCTGTTCGGTCTTCTGCTCACGATTGGTTCAGCGATAATCGGCGTTTCAGCCGGCGCTGTTCAGGGCTATTTCGGCGGCTGGACAGATCTGACCATGCAGCGCTTCATTGAAATCTGGTCGGCCATGCCAACGCTTTACCTGCTGATGATCGTTGCCGCGATTCTTCCGCCGGGGTTCTTCATCCTGCTTGGCCTGATGATGCTGTTTTCATGGGTTTCGTTTGTGGGCATCGTGCGAGCGGAATTCCTGCGGGCGCGGAACTTTGAGTATGTGAGTGCGGCGCGTGCCCTCGGCGTGCCGAATGCAACAATCATGGTTCGCCACCTTCTGCCGAATGCGATGGTCGCAACGCTCACATTCCTGCCGTTCATCCTGAACTCCTCGATCACGACCCTGACCTCGCTGGACTACCTCGGCTTTGGCCTGCCGCCGGGTTCTGCTTCGCTGGGCGAATTGCTGAAACAGGGGCAGCGCAATCTCAATGCACCGTGGCTCGGCCTGACGGGGTTCTTCGTTATGGCGATGATGCTCTCGCTCCTTATTTTCATTGGCGAGGCCACGCGTGACGCGTTCGATCCGCGAAAGACGTTCAAATGAGTGAGCTGCTGATTTCCATCAAGGATTTATCGGTCACGTTCACGCAGGGCGGGCGCACGACAACGGCGGTCGATCACGTATCGTTTGACATTGGCAAGGGCGAGACGGTCGCGCTTGTCGGGGAATCCGGCTCGGGCAAATCGGTGTCGGCGCTTTCGGTCCTGAAATTGCTGCCGTATCCGCCCGCCAGCCACCCAAACGGATCAATCGTGTTTGAAGGCAAGGACCTGCTGAGATGCAGTGAGCCGGAGCTGCGGGCCGTTCGCGGCAACGACATCACGATGATCTTTCAGGAGCCGATGACCTCGCTCAACCCTCTGCACACAATCTCTCAGCAGGTGATGGAGGTCTTGAAGCTGCACAAGGGCATGAGTGACGCGCAGGCGCTGGCACGCACGTTGGAGCTTTTCAGGGAAGTTGGAATCCGCGACCCCGAAAAGCGCCTTTATGCCTATCCGCATCAATTGTCGGGCGGGCAGCGCCAGCGCGTCATGATCGCAATGGCGCTGGCAAATGAACCCAAGCTGCTGATTGCCGATGAGCCGACGACGGCGCTCGACGTTACTGTGCAGGCGCAAATTCTGGAGCTTCTGGCCAAGCTCAAGCGCGAGAAGAGCATGTCGATGCTTTTCATCACGCATGACCTTGGCATTGTGCGCAAGATTGCTGATCGCGTCTGTGTTATGACGCAGGGCCGCATTGTCGAGCATGGGCCGACCCGCGAACTCTTCGAGAACCCGCAACATTCCTATACGAAACGTCTCTTATCCGCAGAGCCGAAGGGCAATCCGCCAGCTTCTGACCCGAATGCTCCGGTTGTCATGTCCGGCGATGACATAAAGGTCTGGTTCCCCATCCGGCAGGGGTTTTTCCGGCGCGTGGTTGACCATGTAAAGGCTGTCGATGGCATCGACGTTCAGGTGAAGGCAGGGCAGACGCTGGGCGTCGTGGGGGAATCGGGATCAGGCAAGACCACGCTTGGCCTTGCGCTCGCGCGCATGATTACTTCGATGGGGCGGATCGATTTTAACGGTCGGGAGATAGACAAGCTCAGCTACTCGGATATGCGCCCCCTGCGCCATGAGTTGCAGATCGTTTTTCAGGACCCTTACGGCTCGTTGAGCCCGCGCATGTCGGTTGCCGAGATCATTGAAGAAGGTCTGAAAATCCACCAGCCTGAACTTGGTTTCGATGATCGTGACGAACTTGTCGTGGACGTGCTGAAAGAGGTTGGCCTCGACCCCGAAACGCGCTTCCGCTACCCGCACGAATTTTCAGGCGGACAGCGCCAGCGCATTGCCATTGCGCGTGCCATGGTGCTGAAACCACGCTTCGTCATGCTGGACGAGCCGACCTCAGCGCTGGATATGAGTGTGCAGGCGCAAGTGGTCGATCTTCTGCGCAGCCTTCAGGAAAAGCATAATCTTGCGTATCTGTTCATCAGTCACGATCTGAAAGTTGTGCGGGCTTTGGCGAATGATGTCATCGTCATGCGCAACGGTAAGGTGGTCGAGCAGGGACCATCGCGCCAGATATTTGAAGAGCCGAAAACGGATTATACGCGTGCGCTAATCTCGGCGGCATTCAGGATGGAGACGGCCAGCGAAGGTGTCGTAAGCCAATAGTTGCGAATGCGAGCGGCCATGGGTATCAATTCGCCATGTCAGAAAGCCGCGTTCTCCTTTCCGTAACCGGGTTTAATCCGCATCGTTGGCAGGAATTGCTGGCGCAAGAGCGCGAGGTCGTTCTGGAATCAGATGGCCCGAACGATCCCTCTATCAATTATGCCGTTGTGTGGAAGCAAAAGCCGAATGTTCTGGCTGGCCTGCCGAACCTGAAAGCCATTTTCTCGATCGGGGCGGGCGTGGACCATATTCTGGCCGACCAGACACTGCCGGATGTGCCGATTGTTCGCATTGTGGACCCCAACCTGACGCAGCACATGGTTGAATACATTGTCTGGCGGGTGATGGATCACCATAGGCAAGGCGCTGCTTACCGCGCCCAACAGCAGCGCAAGGTCTGGCATGACCGCGCGCAGCGTACCTCAAGCGACGTTGCGGTCGGAATTATGGGAATTGGTGAGCTGGGCGGCGCTGCGGCCAGAGCGCTCAAGGCTCTTGGCTTCCATGTCAATGGCTGGAGCCGCACACCGCGCAATCTGGATGGGATTAACACATGGCACGGGGAAAGCGGCCTTATTTCCTTCCTCAACGCCACGGACATTCTGGTGGTGCTATTGCCGCTGACCGACCAGACGCGCGGCATCATCAATTACGAATTGTTGCGCGAATTGCGCCGGACAAATGCGCTTGGAGGCGCGGTTCTCGTCAGTGCCGGTCGCGGCAGGCTGCATCGGGATGCGGACATATTGCGCGCGCTGGAGGACGGGACGCTCAAGGAAGCCAGTCTGGATGTGTTCGAGGTGGAGCCGCTTCCCAGGACCAGCCCGTTCTGGGGCAATCCGAAAGTTTTCATCACGCCGCACGCGGCAGCGACCTCGGACCCTGCACATCTTGTCGGCCCCATGCTGGAGCAGATGCGCGGGCTGGAAGAGGGCAGGCCGCTGCGCAACCTCGTAGACCGCACTGCGGGGTATTGACTGTCAAATTATCTGGCAATCGCGCGACCGGCCTCGTCAAACCGGTAAGTGCGCGCGTTGACGGGAGTTGCATAAAGCGTGGTTCCCGGCTCGGCTGCATATTCCCCGAACAGCCGAACGGTAATGCGACCGGCTTTTTCAGTGTCGAGGTAAAGGTTTGTGTCCGCGCCAAGATGTTCGGCATGGATCACAACGCCTTTCCAGTCGCCCTTGTTGGGATCGACAAGTATGTGTTCGGGCCGAACCCCGATTGTTTTTGCCGTGTCGCCCAAACGCGCCCCGTCGATGAAGTTCATCTTCGGAGAGCCGATGAATCCTGCCACGAATGTGTTGGCTGGATTGTTGTAAAGTTCCATCGGCGCGCCAACCTGCTCAATGCGCCCGGCGTTCAAGACCACAATCTTGTCAGCCAGCGTCATGGCCTCAACCTGATCGTGCGTAACATAAATCATCGTTGCGCCCAGCCGCCGGTGAAGCTCTGCTATTTCCAGCCGTGTGTTGACTCGCAGCGCTGCATCGAGATTGGAGAGCGGCTCATCGAACAGAAACAGCTTGGGCTCGCGCACGACAGCGCGCCCTATGGCGACACGCTGGCGCTGGCCACCGGAAAGTTCAGCCGGGCGACGTTCAAGATAGGGTTCCAGCGAAAGCATGGTTGAGGCAACGCCGATGCGTCTTTCGATCTCGGCGGCAGCTTCACCGGCCTGCTTCAGCCCCAGCCCCATATTGTTCTTTACGGTCAGGTGCGGATAAAGCGCATAGGTCTGAAAAACCATAGCAATGCCGCGTTTGGCAGGAGGCACATCGTTTACCGGTTTGCCGTCGATCTGCACCGTGCCCGAAGTTGCGTCCTCAAGCCCGGCAATAATGCGCAGCAGCGTGGACTTGCCACAGCCGGAAGGCCCGACAAAGACAACGAATTCGCCGTCCTTAACGTCAAGGTCTATGCCCTTGAGAACATCGACCTTGCCGAATGACTTTTTTACATTCTGAATGGAAAGCGAACCCAACGCAGCCCCCTACAGCTTTATCGCGCGCCCGGTGCGCACACTTTCATCTGCTGCCAGACACACAGCAAGAGACTTCACGGCGTCGGACATGTGACGCGTCAAATCCACATCGTCGCGAATGGCCTTCAGCAAAAATGCCTGTTCCATGTCGCAAAGCTCCTGATGGCCCGGTTCGCCCTCCATCGAAAGCATTTGGTCAGGCGCGGCAAACTTGCCATCTTCGCCGGTCTTTGCATGGTGAATGCGTAGCCGCGACGTTTTGGTGTGAGTGTCGATGTCGTCAGATTTGGCGCTTTCGTCCATGACGATGGAAACGCAGCCATTTGGAGAAATCACGTCTTTCACAAAGAAAGCGGTTTCAGAAATCATTGGCCCCCATCCGGCCTCATACCAACCGACCGACCCATCATCGAACAACACCTGCAAATGGCCGTAATTATACATATCCGGCGCGATTTCGTCGGAAAGCCGCAATCCCATGCCACGAACCTCGACTGGCTTTGCATCGGTGATCTGGCACATCACATCGACATAGTGCACACCGCAATCGACAATCGGCGGTGTCGTTTGCATCAGCTGCTTGTGGGTGGCCCAGGTAGACCCGCTGGATTGCTGATTAAGGTTCATGCGAAACACGTAAGGGCCGCCCAGCGCGCGGGCTTCGGCAAT
Organism: Rhizobiaceae bacterium; assembly: GCA_019635795.1. Taxonomy (GTDB): domain Bacteria; phylum Pseudomonadota; class Alphaproteobacteria; order Rhizobiales; family Rhizobiaceae; genus Mesorhizobium_G. Next base: position 88,959 of record JAHBYV010000009.1, on the reverse strand, counting down.
CAAGCGCACCCATGATGGGTGGTGGCGCAGGATATAGCCGACAACCAGCTTCCGGCCATTTGCCTTTGCGGCGGCCACAACGCGTTCAGCATCGGCAACGGTGGTTGCGAGCGGCTTTTCCACGAATACATGGCAGCCTGCTTCCAGCGCCTTGACTGCGTATTCGGCATGGCTGTCAGAATATGTGTTGATTGACGCGACGTCGGGCTTTTCCTCACGCAAAGCATCGTCGAACGAGCGGCGAATTGCATGGCGCTCCAGCTCCTGCGGAAGCGGTACGTCTGAACGGTTCACCAGTGCGGCAATCTCGAAACCGGGATTTGTTTCATATGCTAACGCATGGCTGCGACCCATATTGCCAAGGCCCGCAACAACGACGCGCAGAGGCTTAAGCGAACTCATTTCACTGCTCCAGAAGTAATGCCGCGGATCAGTTGCCGCGAGAAAATGACGTAGAGAACCAGCACTGGCAGGATCGCCAGTGACAGCGCGGCGAGCACAGCGTTCCAGTTGGTGACATACTGGCCGATGAAGATTTGCGCGCCGAGCGTAACGGTCTTTGTTTCCTCAGAGGGCGCGAGGATCAACGGGAACCAAAGATCGTTCCAGATAGGGATCATGGTGAAAACCGCAACCGTTGCCATTGCAGGGCGAACGAGCGGCAACACCAGCCGGAAGAATATGCGATACTCGGACAGGCCGTCGATGCGCCCGGCATTTTTCAGGTCGTCAGAAACCTGCTTCATGAATTCCGATAGAATGAAAACTGCCAGCGGCAGGCCCTGCGCCGTATAGACGAGGATCAGCGCCGTCAGCGTGTTGACCAGCCCGCTGGCGACCATCAATTGCAGGATAGCAACGGTGCCTAGCCGGATCGGAATCATGATGCCGAGCGCCAGGTAAAGCCCCATCAGCGTGTTGCCCTTGAAGCGATATTCCGAAAGCGCAAACGCGGCCATAGCTCCGAACAGCAACACCAGAAAAAGCGAAACGACTGTCACGATAAGGCTGTTCTGGAAATACAGGAAGAAATCACCCTGCTTCAGCACGGTGGCATAGCCGATCAGGTCAAAATTTTCCGGCGTCGGCAAAGCCAGAGGCGAACGGAAAATCGCGTTACGCGACTTGAACGAGTTGATGACAATCAGCAACACCGGAAACAGAGCGATAGCCGTATAGGCAATCAGTACCGCATGTGCAGCAAATGTGCGGGCAGGGGAATGGGTGGCCGTGCTCATGTTTCCCGCCCTAGAACTGATAGCGCCGCAGGCGCGTCTGGATGGCGAACAGGTAGACGCATACGCCCGCCAGAATGATGAAGAACATCATGGAGGCAATTGTTGCGCCCATGTTCGGGTCGCCAAGCTGAAGCTGAAAGCCGAAGAATGTTCGATAAAGGAATGTGCCCAGAATGTCGGTGGCGTAATTGGGTCCGGCCATCGCGCCCTGAGCGGAATAGATAAGGTCGAACGCGTTGAAATTACCCACGAATGTCAGAATTGAAATGATGCCGATCGCAGGCAGGATCAATGGCAGCTTGATCTTCCAGAACTGCGACATGCCGGTAATGCCATCCATTTCGGCAGCTTCAATCACCTCATCGGGAATGGAAAGCAAAGCGGCATAGATCAGCATCATGGGAATGCCGACAAACTGCCACACCGAGATCAGCCCGAGCGTCGTCAGCGCATATTCTTCCTTGCCGAGCCACGGCGTGAACCAGCTCTTGAGTCCTACCAGATCCATCATCCACGGCGCGACACCCCAGAGCGGTGAAAGGATAAGCTTCCAGATAAAGCCGACAACAACGAAGGAAAGCACGGTGGGTATGAATATTGCCGTACGATAGAAGGCGGCGAAGCGCAGTTTCGGGTGCGAAAGGATGGCTGCCAGCGCAATGCCAATGGGGTTCTGCACCACCATATGAATGATGAAGAACCACACATTATTGCCAAGCGCATTCCAGAAGCTCGCAGACCAGCGCGGGTCGCCAAACAGCGTGCGAAAATTGTCGATGCCGACAAATTGCCGAACGCCGTCAATCGTGCGGTAAAGCGAAAGCTGAAGTGTGCCGAACAACGGCAGGATCATCACCAGCGTATAGATCAACACAGCGGGCGCCAGGAACACAGCAATGTGCCAGCGTATCGGGCTTTTGGAGCGTGCTGTCTCTGTCACCATCCGGCGATGCTTCCGATTGTCGAATGAGTCGTGTCATGCCCGTCCGGCCAGATAGCCGGACGGGACTTGGCTTAAATGGATACGTGTTACTTTGCCGGCTTGTACCAGCTGTCCAGACCCTTCTGGAGCTCTTCACCAGCCTGCTGCGGCGTTTCGGTGCCGTTGATAACATTGGCTGATTTCACCCAGGTCTCGTTTTCGAGGTTCGGGGTGCCGCGCGAAAGGATCTGGTAAGTCGAGCGAATGGTTGACTTGCACTTGTCGCGCCAGGACACGAATTCCTGCGCCAGCGGGTCTTCCATCTTTACCGGCGTTGAAGACAGGCTGAAGAAGCCCGGCAACGCGTTTGCATAGATGGATGCAAATTCCGGCGAAGCCACCCATGACAGGAATTTCTTCGCTGCTTCCGGGTTCTTGGTCTTGGCGTTCATGCCAATGCCTATATCGTTATGGTCGGAGATGTAGCAGGTGTCGCCTGCCGCTTTAACCGGTGGCGGGAACGCGCCCATCTTGAATTGAGCCTGCGTGTTGAAGCCCGAGATTTCCCATGAACCGGCGGGATAGATAGCGGCGCGACCCAGCGTGAACAGGTTCTGGCTGTCTGGATAGGTCTGCGCCTCGAAACCGTCGCCGAGATAGTGCTTCCACTTTGCCAGCGTTTCGAATGGCCCGACCCACTGCGGATCAGTCAGCTTTTGCTCGCCCTTGATCAGGGCCAGACGGCCTTCTTCGCCATGCCAGTAGTTTGGCCCGATGTTCTGGTAGCCCATCGTGGCTGCTTCCCACAGGTCCTTGGTGCCCATGGCCATCGGGATGTAGTTGCCATCAGCCTTGATCTTTTCAAGCGCGGCGAAAAACTCCTCTTCAGTCGCTGGCGGCGTGATGCCGAGCTGGTCAAATGCGTCCTTGTTGTAGATGAAGCCGTGGATCACGGAGGCCATCGGTACGCAGAAGGTGCTCTTGCCATCGTCCGTCTGCCATGCCGACTTCGCAACATCTGTGAAGTTTTCCATGCCGGCAAGATCGGTCAGGTCGCCAAGGTGGCCCTTGTTGAACAATTCCAGCGAAGCGTCGAAGGGGCGGCAGGTGATGAGGTCTCCCGCTGATCCAGCGTCAAGCTTGGCGTTCAGCGCGGCGTTGTATTCGGTTGGCGCGGATGGCGCGAATGTTACCTTGATGCCGGGATTTGCGGCCTCGAAGGCCGGGATCAGCTTGTCCTGCCATATCGGCAGATCGTCATTGCGCCAGCTTTCGATGGTCAGCGTGGCGTCCTGCGCGAATGCGCCGCCCGCTGTCCCCAAAACGCTCGTGCCCATAAGAAGGGCTAGGAATAGCTTGTTTCTCATTTGCATTCTCCCTGTTTGGGCGTTTTCGCCCCGCCGTGATTGGAGCTTTTGCTCCCCTCAATCATTGCAAGTGCGGGCCGCAAGCGTTGGCCTGTGCCTTGCAGCAGGCGTTCGGCATCATCCGCGTCCTGAGCGCCAGAAGCAATCAGGATTGCAGCTTTCACCGAACCACCGCTTTTCGAAAGAAGCTCGGCGGCCATATCTGGCGTACAACCGGCTATCGCAGCGACAATGCGCGCGGCGCGGTCCTTGAGCTTCAGATTATCTGGACGAAGATTGACCATATAGCCATCGTGCACATGGCCAAGATGAATGGCCATCAGCGTGGACATCATATTGAGCGCAATTTTCTGCGCTGTTCCCGCACCCATGCGCGTGGACCCTGCGATCACCTCGGCAGGTGTCTCGACAAGCACCGGAATATCGGCGTGGTTAAACAGAATGGCTCGGGGATTATTGGCAATCGCGATGGTCTTGGCTCCCAGCGATTCCGCAACCCGCAAGGCTTCCACGGCGTAAGGGGTGCTGCCGCTGGCAGAAAGAGCGATAAGGCAGTCGCCCGCGCCAATTCCAGCGCTTGCCACGTCATCGCGGGCGAGTTGTTTATCGTCCTCCGCGTCATTGGCAAGTTCATGGAAATTTGCAGCTCCGCCAGCCAGCAGAATACGGATGCGGTCCTGCGGAATTCCAAATGTGCCGGGCAGTTCCAGCCCGTCTGCGAGCGCCATAAGCCCCGAGCTTCCGGCAGCCGCATATGCGATCTTGCCGCCGCCCGCGAGCGCACGCGCGGCTTCTTCTGCGGCCCTTGCGATGGATGGGATAGCAGCGAATACGGAATTGGCAGCGTCCAGCTGGCCTTGAGCCAATACGCGAAGCACCGACTGCGGCGCGAGAAGGTCAATACCTTGCGCCTCACCATGCTGTGTCTCGGTGCGAGTTTCCGCCATTCGCATCCTCCTGCCTTGAGTAATACCAAAAAAATACCACTTGTCCATAGGGTGTTAACAGATTGACGTCATTAACGCCTGTTCAGTAGCAAAAACGGAAGATATAAGTTTCAACAAGTTAATACTTGGCAATTGGTATTTTATTGGTATTATTGACTTGAAGGGAGGCTCAGGTGTCATTTGTTCTTGGCATAGATGGCGGTGGAACCAGTTGTCGCGCGGCGGTCGCAGGCCCTGACGGGGTCATCGTGGGACGCGGCGCGAGCGGCTCGGCCAATATTCGCACCGACCTGTCGGGCGCGCGCGCCAGCATAGTGAATGCGGCTGAATTGGCCTTGTCGGATGCGGGACTTGCCCCTGAAATGCTTTCCCAATGCTCCGCCGTTCTTGGTCTGGCCGGCGCAAATGTCGGCACATATGCAAGCCAGGTCGAAGCAATCCTGCCGTTCGCCGCAAGCAAGGTCGTATCTGATGCGCTGATAGCGCTTGAAGGGGCGGTGGGATCGGGCGACGGTGCAATCGCTATATTGGGCACTGGTACCGCCTATATGTCCCGCAAGAGCGGCGTGGTTCGCGCCATTGGTGGCTGGGGCTTTGTTATTGGCGATCAGGGCAGCGGAGCGCGTATTGGCCGTGATCTTCTGGAAGAAACTTTGCTGGCTCATGACGGCGTCGTTCCGGCTTCCCCGCTGACAAATGCAGTGTTGGCAATTTACCGAAACGACCCGCGCGATGTGGTGGAGTTCACAACCTCGGCAAAGCCCGGAGATTTTGGCGGCTTCGCGCCGCTGGTGTTCGATCATGCTGCAAAGGGCGATGAAACGGCGCTGCGAATAATCGAGCGGGCGCGCCAGTCGATCGAGGCTTCGCTCGGCGCGCTTGATCCTGCTCCTGAAACACCGCTTTGCCTGTTGGGTGGGCTTGCGCAGATGTTCGCGCCACGTCTTTCACCCCGCTATCAGGTTTCGCTGCGCCCGCCATTGCAGGATGCGCTCGGCGGCGCTGTTTCAATGGCCGCGCGGATGCTCATGCAAAAAGGAAGCGGCGATGACTGATGTTGCCGCGATATTCGCAAACGTGAAGGATGCGGCAATCGGTGCGCCGCTATATGTGCGGCTGCGCAAGGCGATAGAAGATGCGGTCAAGCGCGGAACGCTCGTGCCGGGTGATGCGCTACCATCTGAGCGCGACATTGCTGCCAGTGCCGATATCTCACGCGTCACGGTGAGAAAGGCCATACAAGACCTTGTTCAGCTTGGCGTGCTTGTGCAGCGCCACGGCTCTGGCACCTTTGTTGCGCCGCGTATGGAACGCGTCGAGCAATCGCTTTCGCGACTCACCTCGTTCACCGAAGATATGGCAAGGCGCGGACTTGATGTGCGTTCGGTTTGGCTGGATCGCGGCGTTTATTCCCCTTCGCCCGAAGAAATGATGACGCTGGGTTTGTCATCCGATGCGATGGTGTCGCGTGTCAGCAGGTTGCGCATTGCCAACGACACGCCTCTGGCGATTGAGCGCGCTTCCATTTCCGCCGAGTTCCTGCCGGACCCGAACGCCACCGGTGCCTCGCTCTATGCAACGTTGGAAGCGCGTGGGTGCAAGCCCGTTCGTGCCGTGCAGCGCATATCGGCTGCAAATCTGGGCGAGGCGGATGCGGGGCTGCTGGATGTAGCGCCGGGTTCGGCCAGCCTGAATATTGAGCGCGTTTCGTATCTGCCGAGCGGCAAGGTCGTGGAGTTCACGCGTTCGGTCTATAGGGGCGATGCCTACGATTTTGTAGCTGAATTGCGGCTGGGTTCCGCTGAAGGAGCAGCCCTATGACTTTGACGCATATGCGCCGTGAGGTGCTGGAAATCCCGCAGGCAGTGGCTCGTTTGCTGGATCGTTCCGCATTCGAAATGGAACGGGCGGGCGCGGGGCTGCGCGAACTCAACCCGAATGTTCTGGTCAGTGTAGCACGTGGATCGTCCGACCATGCGGCGTCTTATCTTCAATACGCGGTTGAGCTCACTGCTGGTGTGCCGGTCGCATCATTGGGGCCATCCATAGGCTCGATCTATGGCGCAAAACTGAAACTGAACAAGGCTGCCTGCCTTGCAATTTCGCAATCTGGCAAAAGCCCCGACATTGTGGCCATGGCGAATACTGCGCGGGAGGGCGGTGCGCTGACAGTCGCGCTTACCAACACGCCAGATTCGCCGCTCGCGCTCGCTTCGCAGCATGCAGTGGACATTGCCGCGGGGCCTGAATTGAGCGTGGCCGCAACAAAAACATTCGTGAATTCAGCCGTGGCTGGTTTGGCCATTCTCGCGCATTGGACACGCAATGAGGATTTATTGGCAGCGCTTCATGCTCTCCCCAGGCATTTGGAAGATGCCGTTGCCTGCGATTGGTCGGCATTTGCTGAAGCCGTTGGCGCAGATAATTCGATCTTCGTTCTTGGGCGTGGTCCGTCCCTAGCCATTGCCAATGAGGTCGCGCTGAAGTTCAAGGAGACATGCTCCATTCACGCCGAAGCTTACAGTGCGGCCGAAGTCATGCACGGACCTCTGGCTCTTGTCGGTCCGGGCTTTCCTGTTCTTGTGTTGGCAAGCCGTGACAAGGCGGAGGGATCCGTTGTGCAAACGGCGGATGGTCTGGCAGGACGACAGGCCGCCGTCTTTGCCACCTCAAGCGAGGTTCAGGCCGCGCACAGATTGCCATTTGCAACAACTGGTCATTGGCTTACAGACCCGCTTGCGCTTGTCACATCCTTCTATTCCTTTGTCGAATCTCTGGCGCGGCAGCGCGGGCTGAACCCTGACCAGCCGCGCAATCTTCGCAAGGTCACGGAGACGCTATGACCGACAAAACCGCCTATGTGGCACCGCGAATTTTCGACGGGTATGAGTGGTATGACAATGCCGCCCTTCTGGTCGATGACGGCAAGGTGGAAGCCATTTGTTTGCCCGGCGATATTCCCGGAGGGTTTCAAAGGGTAAGCGTTGAGAATGGCTTTCTCGCACCGGGCTTCGTTGACCTGCAGGTCAACGGCGGTGGCGGGGTCATGCTGAATGATGAGCGTAGCGTGGAAGGAATCCGCACCATCTGCAATGCTCATCGACGGTTCGGCACGACGGCACTTTTGCCAACGCTCATAACGGACACGCCCGAAATCACCGCACAGGCAGTTGCCGCAGGGATAGAAGCAGCACAGCAAAAAGTGCCGGGCTTCCTTGGGCTTCATCTGGAAGGCCCGCATTTGTCTTTGGCGCGCAAGGGCGCGCACGATCCCGATTTGATCCGCAAGATGGAGGAAGCCGATCTTGCGGCCATCGTTCAGGCGGTAAATGGCTTGCCGGTTTTGCTCACCACTGTTGCGGTTGAGTCCGTGACGCCCGGCCAGATCGCGGCTTTGACAAGCGCCGGTGTCAAGGTGAGCATTGGGCACACTGAAGCAGCATTCTCACAAGTGTTGGCTTGCAAGGAGGCGGGTGCAATCACCGCGACGCATCTTTTCAACGCCATGAGCCAGATCGCCAATCGTGAGCCGGGTCTTGTCGGCTCAGTGCTGGCGATTGGTGCAATGTCGGCTGGCCTGATTGCTGACGGGTTCCATGTGCATCCTGAAAGCATTGGTATCGCGCTGCGCGCAAAGCGTGGCCCCGGCCACATCTTTCTCGTGACAGACGCGATGGCGACACTTGGCACGGACCTTCCCGGTTTCACCCTGAACGGACGTTGGATCAAGCGCGAAGGCGGCCGCCTGACGCTTGAGGACGGAACTCTGGCAGGTGCTGATCTCGACATGATTTCTGCCGTTCGTTTCATGCACGAAACGATTGGGATCGACCTTGATGAGGCTCTGCGGATGGCTTCGCTTTACCCCGCGATTGTCGCGGGTGTCGCCGAATCTCATGGGCATTTGCGGCCTGGCGCTCGTGCCGACTTTGTGCATGTTGGGAGCGATCTGGACATTGGCGGTGTGTGGATTGGCGGCGATAAAGCCTAGGCTTTGGATGGCGCTCCAGCCACCGAACCGCGTATCACAAGATCCACAGGCCATACTTCGCCATTACGCCCTTCCTCAGCGCCTGAAATGCGGGCGGCGAGCCTTTCGGCTATGCGGGCACCAGCCAACCGGATCGACGAACGGGTGGTTGCAAGCGGTACGGTGAAGTTCTCCGGCTTGAGCCAGGGAAAAACATCGTCATGGGCGATCAAGGACAGTTCTGCCGGAATTTCGATGTTGAGGTCACGTGCCGCCCGCACTGCGCCCAGCGCCATGATGAGACTTGAGCATAGCACGGCAGTCGGGCGTGGTGTTTGTTCAAGCAAGGTGCGCGCCGCGCGATAACCGTTCTCCTCGGTCATCGGCAGAGATTGGATCATATGCGGAGGGAGCGCCAGCCCGCTTGCCGAAAGGGCCTTGCGTAATCCGCGTTCGCGAAAAATCGCAAAGGTTTCACTCGATTGGCCGTTGATGAGCGCAATACGCCCATGACCCAATTGGACCAGAAGCCTGCCCGCTTCATGAAAAGCGCCTTCATTGTCGATGTCGGTAAATGGATAGTCGAACGCAAGGCCCTCACTGCGACCGTGAACGATGTAGGGCAGGCCCAATTGTTCGAGCAGTTCAATCCGCTTGTCGGCGGGCTTGGGGGAGGAAACATACAATGCATCGACCTGCTTGTTTGCCACGACGCGACGGTAGGTAGTTTCCTCGTCAAGCGCATCGGCAGGACTGAGCACAAGGTCGAGGCCATGCCCGCGCGCATAATCGCCGAGCCCGGAAAGAAACTCGACAAAGTGCGGATCAATATCCACTGAGTTACCCGTCGGCAGAATGTAGCCGATCATGCCTGTCTTGCCCGTCGCCAGTCGCCGGGCGCTCGGGTTGGGGCGGTAGCCATGCCTGCGGGCAGCATCCATCACCCGGCGGCGCGTGTCCTCATTGACTTCCGGATAGCCGTTCAGAGCCCGGCTCACCGTGGTCTGTGAAAGGGCGAGCATTTGCGAAAGTTGTTTGAGATTCATGTCATTCCCCAAAGCGCTTTGATTATTGCCTGATCTGTATAGTTTTCAAGGATAAAGTGCCCTGTTTGCCGAGAATACGCCGCAAAATCGCGGCTCGTTCAAAAATCTAATCGATTTATACCGAGAAAGTATTGACAGGATGGGCAAATAATGGCTCAAATGCGCGAACCAAAGCGCTTTGAAGGGCGCTGCTGGCGAGTGGAGGACTCGTCGGTGCGGCATGTCTGGGAGGAACTGCCATGAGTAAATCGCTATTGGTCGGCGCGGCCTTTTTGCTCGCTGCCTTCACTACACCTGTATCTGCAGAATTGAAGTTCAAGCCGGGCGAAGACCCGCGTCTTGACTGGGCTGGTTTTGAAGAACTGAAGAAAGTTGATCTGAAAGGTGAGACCATTTCAATTTTCGGACCATGGCGGGGCGAAGATGAAACGCTGTTCCGTTCGGTTCTTGACTATTTCGCTGAAGCGACCGGTGTGACGATTAACTATGCGTCTTCCGAGAATTACGAACAGCAGATCGTTATCGATACGCAGGCCGGCAGCCCGCCGAATATTGCAATTCTGCCGCAGCCGGGTTTGATTCAGGATTTGGCGTCCAAGGGATTGCTGGTTCCGCTGGATGACGCCACCGCGACATTCGTGAAAGACAATTACGGCGCCGGTCAATCGTGGGTCGATCTGGGAACCTACAAGGACAAGGACGGCACTGCGAAATATTTCGCGTTTCCGTACAAGGCCGACCTTAAGTCGCTCGTCTGGTATGTACCGGAAAACTTTGAGGAAAGTGGCTATGAGGTTCCCGAGACATGGGAAGACCTTATGAAGCTGTCTGACCAGATTGTTGAAGATGGCGGTGTGCCATGGTGCATAGGTCTGGGTTCAGGAGGGGCCACCGGGTGGCCGGCAACCGATTGGGTTGAGGACATAATGTTACGCACCCAGGCACCTGAAACCTATGACAAATGGACACGCAACGAAATTCCGTTCACCGATCCCGCCGTTGTTAACGCACTGGATATATTCGCAAAAATCGCGACCAACCCGAAATATGTCGATGGCGGCGTGGCGGCGGTGGCGGCAACCGATTTCCGTGACAGTCCGCAAGGTCTCTTCACCGTTCCGCCCAAATGCTATCTGCACCGTCAGGCTTCATTCATCTCGTCCTTCTTCCCGGAAGGCACAGTGCTTGGGGAAGGTGCGGATTTCTTCTATCTGCCGCCAATGGCTGAGCATGAAGAGCTTGGCAAGCCGGTTCTCGGCGGCGGCACTCTCGTTTCAATTACCAAGGATTCCAAGGCTGCGCGCGCATTTGTCGATTTCCTGAAAATGCCTCTGGCGCATGAAATATGGATGGCCCAATCAGGCTTCCTGACCCCGCTCAAGACCGTCAAGCCTGAAGCCTACGCCAATGACGGGCTTCGTCGTCAGGGTGACATTCTGGTGAATGCGACCACGTTCCGCTTTGATGGCTCGGACCTCATGCCCGGCAAGATCGGCGCCGGCGCGTTCTGGACCGGTATGATTGATCTCGTTGGCGGAAAGCCTGCGTCGGATGTTGCGAACGACATCCAGAAAAGCTGGGACGCTATCAAATAGTTCCTCCCGGGGCCTTCGGGCCCCTGGTCGTGGGCCTGTGTCGAGCCCACGACCTCTCCGGCCAGTGCCGCGCGAATGGTCTGTAACTGTCAGACGTGAGGGGACGCATCATGGCTTCGCAAATCATCTCTGCGATAATCGTTATTATTGTCGGTGTTGGCGGTTGCCTCGCCTATTTCTGGGGCGCAAACAAACTCGTCGATCTGGTGTTTCCATCGCGAGGTGTGAGTGGCGCGGCTGCGGTGGACAATCTGCGGCGTCAGGCTTTGGTGCGGCCCTGGCTTTTCATCGGTCCGGCAATTCTCATACTCACTGTCTATCTCATCTATCCGGTTGTCTCGACGCTGATCTATTCGTTCTATGACAAGGGTGGAGACAGCTTCGTTGGCATGGCCAACTACCGCTGGTTGGTCTCAGATGCAGAGTTTCACAATTCGCTGCTGAATAATCTGATGTGGCTCATCGTCGTGCCCGCGGCATGCACCTTGCTGGGCCTGATCATTGCGGTTCTAACTGACAAGATCTGGTGGGGTACGATTGCAAAAAGCCTGATCTTCCTGCCGCTGGCGATTTCCTTTGTTGGCGCGTCCGTGATCTGGAAATTTGTCTACGAATATCGTGGTGAGGGCCAGGAGCAGATCGGCATATTGAATGCAATCGTGCAGGCGTTCGGCGGGCAGCCGCAAGTGTGGATTTCATTGCCCTTCTGGAACAATTTCTTCCTCATGATAATTCTGATCTGGATTCAGACGGGATTTGCGATGGTGATCCTGTCATCCGCCCTTCGCGGCATTCCCGAAGAAACGATTGAAGCGGCCGTGATTGATGGGGCCAATCCCTTCCAGATTTTCTGGAAGATCATGGTTCCGCAAATCTGGGGCACCATACTTGTGGTGTGGACCACCATCACGATCCTTGTGCTCAAGGTGTTCGATATTGTGCTGACCATGACCAACGGTCAGTGGAGCAGTCAGGTTCTCGCAAATCTCATGTTCAACTGGATGTTCCGCGGCGGCGGCGACTTTGGGCGAGGCGCGACGATTGCAATCGTCATCATGATCGGTGTGCTGCCCATCATGATCTGGAACATTCGTCAGGCAAACAAGGAAGGGGGGCGCTGATATGGCACAGCCAAGCGGAAATTCAGCCGGCAAATCCTTCTTCGGTCGCTTCGGGGTCCATCTGGCGGTTCTCTTCTTTGTCCTGATCTGGACGCTCCCGACCCTCGGTATTCTGGTAACGTCGTTGCGGGACAAGGACCAGATCATAGCCTCAGGCTGGTGGACTGCCTTTTCCTCGTCCAGCCAAACTGCGGCGACACGTTTGGCGCCTGCAGAGGCGCAGGTGCAGAAGGATGGCAGGTTTATTATCGAGGGGAATATCTTCGAAACCCCCGGAACCTCGACTGTCAGCGCGTTTGGTACACGTTCGGCGCAACCGACCGAGTTCGCCGCAGGTGAGGTTGCAGACCTGAAAGACGGCGTAACGTTGCAGGTCAATGAAGATGGCTCCTACCTGTTTTCCTCGCCGGTGGCGTTTGAGGGAAATAATGGACGGCGTGTCTATTACGCCGCTACTGTGCCACCCCGTTTTACGACCGAAAACTATGGCACGGTGCTTTATTCCGCTGGGATTGGGCGTTCGTTTCTCAATTCGTTGACGGTGACGATCCCCGCGACGATCATTCCCATCATGATTGCTGCATTCGCGGCCTATGCGCTCGCATGGATGCGTTTTCCGGGGCGCGCGCTTCTCATTGCGGTGATTATCGGGCTGCTCGTCGTGCCTTTGCAAATGGCGCTGATACCGCTGCTGGAACTGTATAATGGCGTCGGTAACCTGTTCGGTGTGCCGTCGAAAACATATCTCGGCATATGGCTCGCCCATACCGGTTTCGGCTTGCCTTTCGCGATCTACCTTCTGCGCAGCTATATGGCTGGCCTGCCTCGGGAGCTGATGGAATCGGCCCGCATAGATGGCGCGAGCGACTTCGAAATATTCGTAAAGATCGTCTTGCCGCTTTCGTTCCCTGTCCTGGCATCGTTTGCCATTTTCCAGTTTCTCTGGGTATGGAATGACCTGCTTGTTGCAATGGTTTTCCTTGGCTCCGGCAATGACCAGCTTGTTCTCACCGGAAGGCTGAATGCGCTGCTCGGGTCGCGCGGTGGTGACTGGGAAATTCTCACCACATCGGCATTCATCACAATCATAGTACCGCTGATCGTGTTCTTCTCGTTGCAGCGTTACTTCGTGCGCGGCCTGCTGGCTGGCTCGGTCAAGGGAGGTTGAAAAATGGGAGCGGCTCTCCAGCATACTGTGGCTGAGCCAGAACTGGCGCCTGATCGCGACTGGTGGCGGGGCGCGGTGATCTACCAGATTTATCCACGCAGCTTTCAGGACTCAAATGGTGACGGCATTGGTGACCTTCGAGGCATCATCCAGCGATTGCCCTATGTGGCCGAACTCGGCGTGGATGGAATCTGGATTTCGCCCTTCTTCACCTCACCGATGAAGGATTTTGGCTATGATGTTTCGGATTATCGCGGCATCGACCCGATGTTCGGAAAGCTATCCGACTTCGATGACCTGATAAAAGGCGCGCACGAGCTTGGGCTGAAGGTCATGGTGGATGGCGTAATTTCGCATTCGTCTGATCAACACCCCTGGTTTGTGGAAAGCCGATCATCCCGCACCAACCCCAAGGCAGATTGGTACGTTTGGGCCGACGCCAAGCCGGATGGAACACCCCCGAACAACTGGCTTTCCATTTTCGGCGGGTCAGCATGGCAGTGGGATACAAGACGGATGCAGTACTATCTGCATAACTTCCTTGCCGAACAGCCGGATCTGAATTTTCACAACAGGGAGGTGCAGGACGCTTTGCTGGATGTGATCCGGTTCTGGCTCGACCGGGGTGTCGATGGATTTCGGCTCGATACGATCAACTTCTATTTCCACAGTCAGGGGCTGGAGGACAATCCGGCGCTGCGACCGGAAGAGCGCAACGATCAGACAGCACCCGCGGTCAATCCGTATAATTTTCAGGACCACATATACGACAAAAGCCGACCGGAAAATCTCGGCTTCTTGCAAAGGTTTCGCGCCGTTCTGGACGAATATCCGGCAGCGGCATCCGTTGGCGAGGTTGGCGACTCACAGCGAGGGCTTGAGGTCGTTGCGGCTTACACTTCGGGCGGAAACCGGGTTCATATGTGTTATGCGTTCGATTTTCTCGCTCCAGAGAAAATCAGTGCTTCCAAAGTGCGTGGAGTGTTGGAAGATTTCGGACGCGTCGCGCATGATGGCTGGGCTTGCTGGGCTTTTTCCAATCATGACGTTGTGCGCCACGCGACCCGCTGGGGAGCAGACGAAACGGACCGCGAAGCCTACCTGAAGCTGCTCTCGGCTCTGATTATGTCCCTGCGTGGTTCGGTATGTCTCTATCAGGGCGAGGAGCTGGGGCTGACGGAAGCAGAGCTTTCATTCGATGATTTGCAGGACCCCTACGGCATCCGCTTCTGGCCGGAGTTCAAGGGCAGGGATGGCTGCCGCACACCGATGGTGTGGGAGCGAACCACGAAAAATGCCGGGTTTTCCGATGGACGGCCGTGGCTTCCTGTCCCGGCTGACCACCTGCCGCTGGCAGTGAGCCAACAGTACGGCGACAAGTCCTCAGTGCTGGAACATTATCGGCGGTTCATCGCCTTTCGCAAAGCGCACCCCGCCTTCGCAAAAGGTGAAATCGAGTTCACGGCGGCAGATGGCGATGTAGTCGCCTTTGTGCGTCGGCACGGGAATGAAGGCATTTTGTGCGTGTTCAATCTCGGTGCAGAAAATCAGACCTTTGAAACCAGCCTGAAGACCGAGACGCTTGCAGGCCACGGATTCCATTCCGAACGAACGGACGACAGGATCAAACTCAAACCGTACAGCGCCTGGTTCGGGCGGCTTCTGTAGGAAAATTTACTGGGGAGGACGACATGGCCGATCTGAAACTGCGCAATGTTGAGAAAGCCTACGGAACGCTGAAGATTCTTCATGGTATCAACCTCGACATAAAATCGGGAGAATTCATCGTATTCGTCGGGCCTTCCGGCTGCGGAAAATCGACGCTCTTGCGCTCGATTGCCGGCCTTGAGGAAATCACCGGGGGTACGTTGGAAATTGACAATGAAGTGGTGAACGAAGTGCCGCCGTCACGGCGCGGCATAGCGATGGTGTTCCAGTCCTATGCGCTTTATCCGCACATGACCGTTTACGACAACATGGCGTTTGGCATGAAGATCGCGCGAGAAGACAAGGCAGAGATCGATCGCCGGGTGCGACAGGCTGCGGAGATTCTGCAGCTCACAAAATATCTGGACCGCCTGCCTAAGGCCATGTCGGGCGGCCAGCGTCAGCGCGTTGCTATCGGGCGTGCTATTGTCCGCAATCCCAAAGTTTTCCTGTTTGATGAGCCGCTGTCCAATCTGGACGCCGCGCTGCGCGTGGCAACACGTATTGAAATAGCCAAGCTCAAGGAATCCATGCCCAACGCCACGATGATCTACGTAACTCACGATCAGGTCGAGGCCATGACTTTGGCAGACCGGATTGTTGTGCTGAAAGATGGTCGCGTAGAGCAGGTTGGCTCGCCGATGGACCTCTACAAGAAGCCTGGAAACTTGTTTGTTGCGCAGTTCATCGGGTCGCCCGCCATGAACATACTGCCCGCACGCGTTTCAAAGTCCGGCGCGGTAACCGAAGTCGCAGTTGATGGCGGCGCCGCCAACGTTTTAGTACCAATCGCGACACCTTCCAGTGCCAGTGGAGCAGAAATCAGCTTCGGTGTGCGCCCGGAGGATTTGTTTTTGGCAAAAGGCCCCAACGCCCTTTTTGAAGGCAGGGTGGATTACATCGAACAGCTTGGCGAGGTTCAACTTGTTTACGTCGATATTGGCAGGGGTGCCGACAAGGTGCTGACCGCAAAACTTCCCGGAAACGCAAAGGTGGAGCGCGGCCAGCAATTGCGTCTGGACGCCGACGCTGGCGATTTGCACATCTTCGATGCCAACGGCTCTTCCTTTGTTCCGCACGAGACTGAAGCGAGAGCGGCCTGACGATTTTCCTGTTGCACAATCGGTCCGTCTCGGCTTGATGCGGGAATGGATCAGAATCTGGTTATTGCAATCGATGGGCCTGCGGCCTCGGGCAAGGGAACGCTGGCCCGGCGACTGGCCGATTATTATCATCTGCCGCATCTGGACACCGGCCTGACGTATCGGGCTGTTGCACACAAGATGCTTTCCGAGGGGCTGGCGCTGGACGATGCCGCGCTGGCCGCAGAAGCCGCGCAACAGGTGGATCTTTCAAATCTGGACAAGGGACCACTGTCCGCTCATGCCGTGGCGGATGCCGCCTCGCAGGTCGCCGTATATCCTCAGGTGCGGCGCATTCTCGTTGACAAGCAACGCCAGTTTGCCAACCAGCCCGGCGGTGCCGTGATGGACGGTCGGGATATAGGCACGGTGGTGTGCCCAAATGCGGACGTCAAGCTTTACATCACAGCAAGCCCGCAGGTGCGGGCCGCACGCCGGCTGCGCGATATTGAATCGCGCGGTGGAACGGCCAGTGTGGAAGACATTCTGGCAGACATCGTAAAGCGTGACGAACGCGATTCGAGCCGCGCCGACTCGCCCATGAGGCCTGCACAAGACGCGCACTTGCTCGATACGTCGGAAATGTCTATAGAAGCCGCATTCCTCGCGGCGCGCGCAATCGTTGAAGATGTGCTCGCCAAACAGGAAAAGACGCATTATATGAGCCGATAACCAGCTTGCCAGCATTCCACTGCGCCAAAGCCGCGAAGAAGCGGCAGGGTCCATGGACCCGGAGCGCCGGCAGGTAAACGCAACGCAAACCCCGGCGCTGCTCCAAGGATTGGAGCTATCAGGAGATTTAATGTCACAATCCAACCCCTCGCGCGACGATTTCGCCGCGCTTCTCGAAGAATCATTTTCCGATGGCAATTCCGGTGAAGGTCAGGTCGTTCGCGGAACGATCACCGCAATCGAGAAGGACATGGCCATCATCGATGTCGGCCTGAAGGTCGAAGGTCGCGTTCCGCTGAAGGAGTTCGGCGCGAAGGCCAAGGACGGCCAGTTGAAGCCGGGCGACACTGTTGAAGTTTATGTTGAGCGCATCGAAAACGCGCTTGGCGAAGCGATGCTGAGCCGCGAAAAGGCTCGCCGCGAAGAAAGCTGGGTCAAGCTCGAAGAGAAGTTCTCCAAGGGTGAGCGCGTTGAAGGCGTCATCTTCAATCAGGTCAAGGGTGGCTTTACTGTCGATCTCGACGGTGCAGTGGCCTTCCTGCCGCGTTCGCAGGTCGACATCCGCCCGATCCGCGACGTCACCCCGCTGATGCACAACCCGCAGCCGTTCGAAATCCTCAAGATGGATCGCCGTCGCGGCAACATCGTGGTTTCGCGCCGCTCGGTCCTCGAGGAGAGCCGTGCCGAACAGCGTTCGGAAATCGTGCAGAACCTCGAAGAAGGTCAGGTTGTCGAAGGCGTGGTCAAGAACATCACCGACTACGGTGCGTTCGTTGATCTCGGCGGCATTGACGGCCTGCTCCACGTCACCGACATGGCATGGCGCCGCGTGAACCATCCAACCGAAATCCTGAACATCGGCCAGACGGTCAAGGTGCAGATCATCCGCATCAATCAGGACACGCATCGCATCTCGCTCGGCATGAAGCAGCTCGAGTCCGACCCATGGGGCGACATCGGCTTCAAGTTCCCGCTGGGCAAGAAGATCACCGGCACGGTTACGAACATCACCGATTACGGCGCGTTCGTCGAGCTCGAACCGGGCATCGAAGGCCTGATCCACGTTTCGGAAATGTCCTGGACGAAGAAGAACGTGCATCCCGGCAAGATCCTCTCCACTTCGCAGCAGGTGGATGTGGTTGTGCTCGAAGTCGATCCGTCCAAGCGTCGCATTTCGCTCGGCCTCAAGCAGACGCTTGAGAATCCGTGGGAAGCATTCGCACGCAACCATCCAGTCGGCAGCAATGTCGAAGGCGAAGTCAAGAACAAGACCGAATTCGGCCTGTTCATTGGTCTCGAAGGCGATGTGGACGGCATGGTTCACCTTTCCGATCTCGACTGGAACCGTCCGGGCGAGCAGGTCATCGAGGAATACCAGAAGGGCCAGATGGTCCGCGCTCAGGTCCTCGACGTGGACATCGAAAAGGAACGCATCTCGCTTGGCATCAAGCAGCTTGAGCGTGACGCCGCCAGCGATGCAGCTGCATCGGGCGAACTGCGCAAGAATGCAGTTGTAACCTGCGAAGTCACCGGCGTTAAGGATGGTGGTCTGGATGTTCGTCTCGTTGAGAGCGGCCTCGAAACCTTCATCAAGCGTTCGGATCTGTCGCGTGACCGCGATGAGCAGCGTCCAGAGCGCTTCTCGGTTGGCCAGAAGGTCGATGCACGCGTGATCGTATATGACAAGAAGACCCGCAAGGTTCAGGTGTCGATCAAGGCGCTCGAAATCGCAGAGGAAAAGGAAGCAGTTGCACAGTACGGCTCGACCGACTCCGGCGCTTCGCTCGGCGACATTCTCGGCGCTGCGCTGAAGAAGCAGGGCAACTAAGACCCGTTAAACTATCCAAAAAGCCCCGCCGGAGCGATCCGGCGGGGTTTTTATTATCTGAGCGAAACCCCCGCATCGCCCATGGCTTCAGTCATGGTTTGCAACGAACCTCCAAGGTCGATCGCGCGGCAAGCATCCATCTGCACGGAAACGTTGAACCCAAGCCGTGCGGCATCCAGCGCCGAATAGGCAACGCAATAATCTGTGGCTAAACCAACGAGCGTCAGTTCCGAAATCCCGCGCTCTTTCAGATACCCACCCAGACCGGTTGGCGTCTTGTGGTCGTTCTCAAAGAAGGCGGAGTAAGAATCGATCCCCCGCCGAAACCCCTTGCGAACTACCAGTTCAGCCTTTGTCCACACAAGGTCAGGGTGAAATTCCGCGCCGGGCGTTCCCTGAACGCAATGGTCAGGCCACAAGGTCTGCGGTCCATAGGCAGCCTCGATCGTTTCGAAGGGCGCGCGCCCCGTATGGGTTGAGGCAAAGCTGGAATGCGCAGTCGGGTGCCAGTCTTGTGTCAGGATCACATGCTCGTAGTTTTCGATCATGCGATTGACCAGAGGAACGATTTCATCACCACCTGTTACGGCCAGAGCGCCGCCGGGACAAAAATCATTCTGTATGTCGATGACGATGAGCGCGCTTGAGGACAACTTCCGACTCCGGTTCGTGTTCGTTCAGACGAAAATATAGGTCCCCTGTTTTCGTGCAAGATAAAGCTTGCTTTGACAAACGGGAATTAATGAATATCATTCGTATACAAATGAATTTTGCCCCTGATAGCTGGGGGTTCAGGCCAATGGAAGGCATTGCGTGCCACGCTACGCGAAACCCACTACGGTCAATGAAGCGCTTGCTCTGCTTGCGCAGACAAGCTGGCGACCGCTGGCAGGCGCGACGGATTTTTATCCCGCTCAGGGCAACAAGCCCATTACCGATAATGTTCTGGATCTGAATGCTCTCGATCAATTGCGAGGGATCACGACGACTGACACACATATTGTTATCGGTGCGCGGACGACCTGGACAGAGATTGTGCGGGCAAAGCTTCCCGCTGCATTTGATGCGCTCAAACAAGCAGCGCGTGAAGTCGGATCGGTCCAAATCCAGAATGTTGCGACTGTCGCAGGCAATTTGTGCAATGCGTCGCCTGCGGCCGATGGTGTGCCGCCATTGCTCGTGCTTGATGCCGATGTGGAGTTGCGTTCCCAACGCGGGACAAGACACGTGCCGCTTGGCGACTTCATTGTGGGCAACAGGCAAACCTTGCGGCGCAATGAAGAATTGCTGACCGCAATTCGAGTGCCCAAAGCTTCCGTTGCAGGTGTTTCTTCGTTCCAGAAGCTTGGCGCGCGGCGGTATCTTGTCATTTCCATTGCGATGGCTGCGGTTCGACTGGAAGTGTCTGACCACACGATCAGAAAAGCAGCCATTGCAGTCGGCGCATGTTCGGCGGTTGCCCAGCGCCTGTTCACTTTGGAGAGTGAATTGGGCGGGCAGGACATAAGCCGCGCAAATGGCATTGTTGCAGGGGCCGCAATGCCCGAACTTTCACCGATCGACGATGTGCGCGCCAGTTCCGAATATCGACTGGATGCAGCCCGCGAAATCGTCTCACGAGCGATTGAGCAAGCCATATCCTCGGAGCGGTCTGTCCGATGAAGAGTCAATCAATCAATCTTGATGTGAACGGCACAAGCGTGACGCTCAATGTCGATCCGCTCACACGACTTTCGAGCCTGTTGCGAGACGAGTTGGGTCTGACGGGAACGAAAGTCGGCTGCGATGCTGGCGATTGCGGAGCTTGCACCGTGTTGGTGGATGGCGAGGCGGTCTGCGCGTGCCTTGCACCCGCTGCGGCTGTCGATGGCTGCCGAATACGTACCGTGGAGGGACTGGCAGGCGAACGCTTGTCTGCTTTGCAGGACGCTTTTCTGGCTCATGGCGCGGCTCAATGCGGCATCTGTACTCCGGGCTTTTTGATGGCGGCATCTGCCTTGCTTGAACGCAATCCCCGCCCGAACGAGTTTGAGGTCAGGGATGCTCTGGGCGGGGTTCTTTGCCGGTGTACGGGCTATCGCAAGATCATCGCGGCCGTGCTGGCGGTGGCTGGCGAAGTCGACTGTGGGCGAAGTGCCGAAGCGCCATCGGGTATCGCGCGGGGCTCGGCGGTCGGCGCGTCGCCCGCAAGGCTCGACGGTGTGCCGAAGGTGGATGGGCGTGAGAAGTTTGGCGCTGACAGTTTTCCCGCCGATGCGCTGGCCGTGGTGGTGATCCGATCCCCCTATCATCATGCGCGCTTCCGCTTGGGCGATCTTGAAAAGTATAGGCTGGCAAATCCAGCAATCGCCGGTGTCTTCACTGCGGCGGATATGCCCGGCATCAATTGTTTTGGTGTCATTCCGGCTTTTGCAGATCAACCGGCTCTGGCCGAAGGTGCTGCCCGGTTCCGAGGCGAGGCAATTGCTCTGGTGGCACTGGAGCGTTCGGCCCTGCACGATTTTGATGCGAGCGATTTCCCCGTTGAATGGGAGCCGCTCGAACATGCGCTTGAACCGGGGCCTGCCAATCCGGTTCTGCATGAAAGCCGCGCGGACAATATTCTGGTGCGTGGCTATGTTGAGCGCGGAAATCCGGATAGTGCCATGGAAGGCGGGGATTATACCGTTACCGGAACGATTAAAACTGCGTATGTCGAGCACGCTTATATCGAGCCTGAAGCCGGATTTGCAGTCATGGATGGCGATACGCTCGTCATTACAGCCTGTACGCAGGCGCCTTTCATGGACCGAGATGACACAGCGAAACTGCTTGGCTTGCCAGTGGAAAAAGTTCGCATTGTGCCCACCGCAACCGGGGGTGGATTTGGTTCCAAACTTGATATTTCCGTCCAACCATTGATTGGCCTCGTGGCTTTAAAGACGGGCCGTGCGGCGGTGCTGGCCTTCACACGCGCGGAATCGATGATGGCATCGACAAAGCGCCACCCGGCAACCATGTCGGCCGAAATTGGCGCGGACGAAAATGGCCGCATTGTCGCCATGCGTTTCAATGGAACCTTCAACACCGGCGCTTACGCAAGTTGGGGGCCAACTGTGGCAAATCGTGTTCCAGTTCACGCGTCAGGCCCATATTTCACGCCGAATTACCGGGCAAATAGCGTTGCAGTTCATACCAATGGCCCGGTTTCCGGAGCCTTCCGTGGCTTTGGAGTTCCACAAGCCACCATCATGCAGGAAACACTGTACGATCAGCTTGCAGACCAGATTGGCATGGACCGGCTTGAATTGCGTATTGCCAACGCGCTGCGAAATGGGGACGCGACCGTAACAGGTCATGTGCTGGAAGCGGGTGTGGGAATCGCCGCTTGTCTGGAAGCGCTAAGGCCACATTGGACGCGTGCGCTTCATGATCGTAAGTCGGCTAATGAATCAGGCATTTTCATTCGCCGCGGCGTCGGTGTCGCGTCTTGCTGGTATGGTTGCGGGAATACGTCGCTGCCCAATCCTTCTACGATTCTGATCGGCATTTCTGCGGATGGAAGGGTCAAGCTGCATCAGGGTGCTGTTGATATTGGTCAGGGCTCGAACACAGTTATCAGCCAGATTGCCGCTGATGCGCTTGGGGTTCCGCTGTGCTGCATTGATCTGATTGGAGCAGACACATCTCTTACACCCGATGCGGGCAAGACCTCAGCGTCGCGCCAAACATTCGTGAGTGGCAAGGCGGCGGAAAAGTCTGCAAGGGCGTTGCGGGACAAGATTTTGCGCTTCGCCAATGTTTCCAATGCGGCAACGCTGGCTTTGGATGATGGGTGCCTGATTATTTGCGAAGGCGATACGCGCCGGGCGATCGATCTCGGTGCCTTGCCGGCAGATGGTTTGCGCTATGTGTTTTCAGCGCAGGAAACATACGATCCGCCCACCAGCGCGCTCGATGAAAAAGGTCAGGGACGACCCTACGCCGTTTACGGCTACGGCGCGCAAATGGTTGAACTCGAAGTCGATATCCGGCTTGGGACCGTGAAGCTTTTGAAGATTACGGCGGCTCATGATGTGGGCAAAGCGATCAACCCGCTGCTGGCTGAAGGACAGATCGAAGGTGGCATTGCACAAGGCATCGGCATGGCGCTGATGGAAGAGTACATTCCGGGCCGCACCGAAAACCTGCACGACTATCTGATCCCGACAATCGGGGATGTTCCGCCAATAGAAACAATATTGGTGGAGGTTCCGGATGCGGAAGGTCCATTTGGAGCGAAGGGGTTGGGCGAGCATGTGCTGATACCCACCGCGCCCGCCATTCTCAATGCAATACGCCACGCGACAGGCGTGCTGGTTACGCAGCTTCCGGCAACACCTGCACGCATCCTGGCAGCGATCAAGGACGCACGAAAATGAATGAGCTTTCGGAACGGTTCGATACCCACGAGCCGGGAGAAAAAAAGGTCGCCGAAAAGCTGCGCTGCGACGCATGTCCGGTGATGTGCTACATCGCGGAGGGGCGAACCGGCGCATGTGATCGGTACGGCAATTTCGATGGACGGATTACGCGTTGCGATCCGCTGCGCATTCTTGAGCACGAACAGCTTGTTCGCTTCGACGGTGAGGAATGGGACGGTGAGCTGGTGAACACCCGCCAGCGTTTTGTCTCGGCCATCGGCGCGGGAACAACCTATCCGGATTACAAGCCCGCACCCTTCATCGTCAGTCAGGAAGTCGAAGGCGTGGATCTGGTAACCGTGGTGACGGAAGGGATTTTCTCTTACTGCGGCGTGAAGATCAAAATCGACACGGACAGGCATCTTGGTCCGGAAACCGCAGTGGTGCGGGCGAAAGGTGAGGCGGTTGGCCATGTCACCACCGCTGAATATGGCTCACAAATGTTGTCGCTGGGCGGTGTCCACCACCTGACCGGCGGCTCAAAACAGGAGGGGCGCGTAACTTGCGACACGCTGCTGGCGCTGTGCAACCGCCAGCCCGTTGAGCTTTCAATAGATGGCGGCACAACGCTGGTGGTTGAAGCGGGAAAGCCTCCGATCATTGATGGCAAGGCAGAGCAGCGTATGCGTGTTGGCTGCGGTTCGGCGACGATAGGTATGTTCGCCAAACAGTGGCGCGGGCTGGTGGACGAGGTGGTTGTTGTGGATGACCATATCACCGGCGTCGTGTCCGAGCATCAGGCAGGCAAGGTGATCGGCTGGGAAGATACGGGCATCAAGATCGTCGGGAGACGTTCCACGCCGGGGCGCTACTTCAAGGTTGCCGAGCCTGGACAGGGCTGGGGCGGCACCACGATCGAAGATCCGCTGCAAATCCTTGGCCCGTGGAACGCGGCAAAGGGTGCCAGACCTGGCCTTTCGATGATGATGGTTTCGACGACCGGCGAGCAGTTTGCCTATTACGAACTGGACGACGATTTGAAGCCGGTGCTCAAGCCGTTCCCTGAACGATTGCGAAAATCCGTCGATCTGATTGAGCAGAATTGTGAACCGGCTGTGTGCACTGTGCTGTTCGTTGGCGGTGCCGGGGGATCGCTGCGCGCTGGCGTGGTTGAGAATCCGGTTAATCTGACGCGCTCCGTGCAGGGCCTCAAAACATATGTGACTGTGGGAGGTGCGCCCGTCTATGTGTGGCCCGGCGGCGGCATAACGCTCATGGTCGATGTTACGCGCGTGCCGGACAACGCGTTCGGTTATGTGCCGACACCCGCGCTTGTTGCACCTATCGAATTCACGTTGAGGCGCGACGACTATCTGGCGCTTGGCGGGTATGAGGAAGAAATTCGCACGGTCGACGATATCTTGCAGCGAGGTGGGGAATACTACAATCCCAGAGTGGAAGAAGCGGCACCCATAGGAAATCCGTGGCCGATGGCCGCCCAGATTGAACAGGCGCGTCGATGACCGGCCCTCAGGCAGCCATGCTGGGCCGCAGGCTTCACCTCAACCACGGGCCGATTGACATTATTGCGGAGGCTTTCGGGGAACCTGCACAGGTGCGCCGCGCATATGAGCGCGCCACGGACCGGTTCAGCACGATCCTGGAGGAGCTGGTGCGCGAATTGCCAGAGCTGCGTTCGCCTGTTGAAGGGCAGCCTCGCGACCTTGCCGGGCATGTCGCACAAAAAATGGAAGCGGCCACAAACCCGTTCTTTCCGGAATTCATAACGCCAATGGCAGCCGTTGCGGGTGCGGTGGCCGATGAAATTCTGCGTCATATGCTTCAGGGCAACAGGCTGAGCAAGGCTTACGTTAATAACGGCGGCGATAGCGCAATCTGGCTCGGGAATGGTGAAACAATGAAGTTGGCGATTGCCGGAACAGGCAATGGATTCAAGGATCGTATCGCTATCGAATCGAATGATAATGTGCGCGGTGTGGCGACGAGCGGCTGGCGCGGGCGCTCATTCTCGCTTGGAATTGCCGATGCCGTGACAGTGCTGGCCGCAACCGCCGCACAAGCCGATGCTGCTGCCACCATCATTGCAAATGCTGTCGATCTGCCGAACCATCCGGCTGTCAAACGAGCGCCCGCTGCAAGCTTGCAGCCTGATAGCGATCTCCGCGGCAAGTTGGTTACGGTCAGTGTTGGTCACCTTGCATTGCATGAGGTCGATGCCGCGCTGGAATCCGGTTTGCGCAAAGCTGACGGACTGCGTAGAGCGGGCCTGATTGCAGGCGCTGCGCTCTATCTCGATGGTCAAAAGCGCCTGACCCAGAATTTCCGGCATCAAAGCCAGATTGAGAAAACAGCAACTCCGCCCATGCCACAAAAACTCGCCGGCTGCCGATGACCAAGGACAAGTATCAATTACAGGACCAGATCGGCTTCGTGCTGCGAAAAGCCCATCAGCGGCATGTGTCGATTTTTGCCTCGCATATATCCGACCTGACACCGCCGCAGTTTGCGACACTCGAAATGCTTCAGGAAGTCGGTACGACCTCACAAAGCCAGCTTGGGCAGTTGGTCGCAATGGATGCCGCAACCATCAAGGGCGTAATCGACCGTCTCAAGGCCCGCGGGCTGGTGTTTGTAGAGCGCGATAATGCCGACCGGCGGCGCGTCAGTGTGCATATTACGCCGCAGGGCAGGGAAGCCGTGGCACAACTGGTTTCGCAGGCAGGGCGAATTACCGCAGAAACACTCGCTCCGCTTTCTGGGCGCGAAGCTGAAACTTTGCTAAAATTGTTGAAGAGGATTTCATAGCCGCCATGTGTGAGCTTCTGAATTTCAAGGTGCTTTGTTCGATGCAGGTTTATTCTGCGCGATCAACGAATGACGAAACGAATGATCTTCGACGATGCAGATGTTTGGAACCGGGTTTCAGGCCGCAATCTTGACCCGATATTCGTTTGTATACTAATAAATCTCAGAAACACGACCCAAAGATTTGGACAGGTCCGACCTTCGATGCACCACTCAACTTCGCTAAAGGCCGTCGAAAGCGACGCGCCAAAATTTCCCATTCCGGCGAACGTCTATGCAGAGACGGTCGTTTCGGTGCAGCACTATACGGACCGGCTGTTCAAGTTCCGTATCACGCGGCCGCAGAGCTTTCGCTTCCGTTCCGGCGAGTTCGTCATGATCGGCTTGCCGAATGCTGAACGCCCTGTTTTTCGTGCTTATTCCATCGCTTCGCCCGCATGGGATGAAGAACTGGAATTTTTCTCGATCAAGGTGCCGGATGGTCCCCTGACCGAACATCTTCAGCTCATCCAGCCGGGCGACACCGTTCTGATGAAACAAAAATCGACGGGCACTCTGGTGATTGATGCGCTTACACCGGCGCGCCGCCTGTTCATGATTTCGACAGGTACCGGCATTGCTCCCTTTGCCAGCCTTGTTCGGGATCCAGACACGTATGAAAAGTTCGGCCAGCTTGTTCTTACGCATACCTGCCGGGAGGTTGCCGAGTTGGCTTATGGCAAGGAACTGATCGCCAACCTTGCGGACGATCCGCTGATCGGAGAATTTTCCCCGCAAGTAACGCTCTATTCTACAACCACCCGGGAAGAATCGCCCTATATGGGCCGGATCACCGATCTGATTGAGAGCGGCAAGATTTTCTCGGACCTTGGCATTGAAGCCCTCAATCCCGAAACGGACAGGGTCATGATTTGCGGCTCCATGCAGCTTAATCAGGACGTTAAGGCGATCCTTGAAAAGCGCGGTTTCGAAGAGGGTTCTCTGAACAGCCCGAACACTTTCGTTCTGGAACGTGCATTCGTCGGATAGGTGCGTAGGACGACCGGGCAGGGACGGTCTGTGAACCATCCCGGCCCCCACTTTATCGTTATGCCTGCCTCGGGCGTGGCTGACGGAATAATTTTCTGACATTTCATAGAATACCGAAAAAAACATTGGCTGCCTCGCTCTTGCGCGCGAGGCGGTTTCTTATGCAGTCGCAGTCCAGCGGGTAAAACGGACCTGATTTCAGGAGTCCTGAGCTGTGACGGTAGGCGCGCCAAAACTGAATGCATTTCCGGTATTCATCCGCGTCGCGGGTGAGGTGGTCGTGATTGTCGGCGGTGGCGACGAAGCCTTCGCCAAGGCGCGGCTTCTTGGCCAGTCATCCGCGCGTCTGCACATTATCGCGCGCGATGTTGAGACTGGCTTTGCCGAATGGATAACCGGCAATGGCGCGGAGCACATTGCCGAGGATTATGCGCCATCACATCTGGAGGGTGCGCGGCTCGTCTTTGCAGCGAGTGGTGAGGCCACGCTCGATCAGCGCGTCAGCGATGATGCACGTCGTCTCGGCATAGCCGTTAATGCCGTGGATCGACCGGAGCTTTGCGACTTCTATACACCGGCGATTGTGAACAGGGCTCCAGTCTGCGTTGCCATCGGCACGGAGGGTGCAGGCCCGGTGTTGTCTCAAATGCTGCGCGCTCGTATCGACCGTATGTTGGCTCCTTCACTTGGCGCATTGGCTTCGCTTGGCGAGGCGTTCAGGGCTTCGGTGGAGCGCTTCGTTCCGAAAGGCACTGAGCGTCGGCGGTTCTGGGCGGAGTTCTTCACCGGCGAACCTTCGCGGCAAATGGAGATCGGCCATATTGATGAGGCTCGCGCCGCTGCCACCGAATTGCTTTTGAGAAGGCAGGGTATCACCGGTCATGTGTCGCTGGTTGGAGCAGGGCCTGGCGCGGAAGATTTGCTGACTTTGCGTGCCCAGCGGCATTTGATGGAAGCAGATGTGATTGTGCATGACGAAAGCGTTCCGGAAGTTCTTGTTTCGATGGGACGGCGGGATGCGGACAGAATTTCGGTCGGGAAAAATTGTGATGCTGCAATTCAGCGCCAGATCAATGACCTGCTGGTAAAGCTGGCGCTTGAAGGCAAGCGCGTCGTTCGGCTGAAGCTTGGCGATTTGCTGATGTTCGGCAAGGCGGGCGAAGAAATCGCAGCGTTACGCGCGGCCGATATTTCTTATGAGCTTGTGCCTGGCGTGGTTGCGCCGCTTGCCCATGCTATTGCGCCAGCCCGCGACAAGGTGATGGAGAAAGCCGCATGAAGGTTTTGACCGCAAACCGACTGACCGATGGCGAGGCAGTTTGGTATTCCGATACAAACGGTTGGCAGGACGTGATTCAGGGATCGACCCTCGCCGAAGACAAAACCGGCGAGGAGCGGCTGGATGCCATTGGCAAAGCCGCGTTTGCGCAAAATCTCGTAACAGACGTCGATCTGATAGACGTCAATGTTGTTGATGGCGCAATCGTGCCGCAGCGCCTGCGCGAGCGTATTCGCGCTGCTGGTCCCACAAACCGGTTGGACCATGGCAAGCAGGCCCGCGCGGCCTGACCGCGCAAAAGAAGGCTCAGGGAGCGTATTAATGTATCGCTACGATGAATTCGACCATGATTTTGTGAAGGCTCGTGTGGCCGAATTCACCGATCAGGTCAATCGACGCTTAGCCGGCGAAATAACGGAAGACCAGTTTCGTCCATTGCGATTGATGAATGGCGTTTATCTCCAGCTCCATGCCTATATGCTGCGTATCG
The DNA here is from genome assembly GCA_019635795.1 of Rhizobiaceae bacterium. GTDB lineage: Bacteria > Pseudomonadota > Alphaproteobacteria > Rhizobiales > Rhizobiaceae > Mesorhizobium_G. The sequence goes on along the minus strand of JAHBYV010000009.1, from coordinate 60,230 downwards.
CAATCCCGTACGGAACGCTCAATCCGCGGCAACTTCGTATGCTGGCTCACATTGCGCGCACCTATGACAAAGGCTACGGCCATTTTACCACGCGGCAGAACTTGCAGTTCAACTGGCCTGCCCTGTCGGACGTTCCGGCAATTCTGTCGGACCTTGCCAGCGTCGAAATGCACTGCATCCAGACTTCCGGAAATTGCATACGCAATGTGACGGCAGATCATTTTGCCGGTGCGGCTGCTGATGAAGTTGCCGACCCGCGTCCTTATGCTGAAATCTTGCGGCAATGGTCGTCAGTGCATCCCGAATTTTCCTTTTTGCCTCGCAAGTTCAAGATTGCGGTGACTGGCGCCGAGCGCGACCGTGCGGCGATCCAGACGCACGACATCGGTTTGCATCTGAAGAAGAATGAAAAAGGTGAGCTTGGCTTTGCTGTCTATGTCGGCGGCGGGCAGGGCAGAACCCCAATGGTCGCCAAAAAGATCCGGGATTTCTTGCCCGAAAAGGATTTGCTGTCCTACACGACCGCGGTCTTGCGAGTTTACAATCTCAACGGACGGCGGGACAACAAATACAAGGCCCGCATCAAAATCCTCGTGCACGAAACCGGCGTGGACGAATTCGCTCGTCAGGTGGAAGCCGAATGGGCCGACTTGAAGGATACGGAGCTTGCATTGCCGCAGGCCGATATTCGCGCAATCGAAGCCTATTTTGCACCGCCGCAGCTTCCTGACAGGCCGGAAGATGATGACCGGATAAAGCAGGCGCGGCTTGACTCGCGCAGTTTCGGCGAATGGTTGGATCAGAATGTCGTTACCCACCGCCACCCCGACTATGCGGCTGTGACAATCTCGCTCAAGGGCATTGGCGAAACTCCGGGCGATGCCTCCGCCGAGCAGATGGAGGCCGTTGCAGGCATTGCCGAGGATTATGCGTTCAACGAAATTCGGGTCAGCCACGAACAGAACCTTATCCTGCCGCATGTTGCACGGGCTGATTTGCGGGCGGTTTACGACAGGCTGGTGGAAATCGGACTGGCGACCGCCAATTCCAACCTCATAACGGACATTATTGCGTGCCCGGGCCTGGACTATTGCGCTCTGGCAAATGCGCGATCCATATCGGTTGCGCAGGACATATCCCGCCGCTTTGCATCACTGGAACGCCAGCGTGAGATTGGTGAACTGAAGCTGAAAATCTCTGGCTGCATCAATGCCTGTGGCCATCACCATGTTGGTCATATCGGCATTCTGGGTGTCGAGAAGAAGGGCGCGGAACTCTATCAGGTAACGCTGGGCGGGTCGGGGGATGAAAACACCTCGATCGGGGAAATCATCGGGCGCGGTTTCGGGCCAGACGAGATCACCGACGCGATCGAGACCATTGTTCAAACCTATCTCGCGGTTCGAAATGGCGGTGACGAAAAATTCCTCGATACCTACCGCCGTGTGGGGCCTGCTCCCTTCAAGGAGGCGCTCTATGGAAGCGAAGCCAGAGCCGCTTGAGGCAGAACGACAAGCCACCGCCGAAGCATCCGCGCTGGAAGCGCGGTATGGGGCTGCGTCGCCTCATGAAATCATTGCGCAATCGGTGGAACATTTCGGTGTGGGCGGGATTGCGACCGTCTCGTCGTTCGGTGCCGATTCCGCCGTGCTGTTGCATATGGTTTCGCAAATTGATCGCGATCTGCCCGTGCTGTTTCTGGATACCGGAAAGCATTTCGGAGAGACGCTGGAATATCGGGACGCATTGGTTGCCGATTTCGGCTTGCGCGACATACGTATCCTGACACCGCAAGACGTGTTGCTGAGTGCGCAAGACCCGGATGGGACATTGCATCAGCGAGATACGGACGCCTGTTGCGAAATCCGGAAGGTCGAGCCACTGGCGCGAGGGGTAGAGCCTTTTCGTGCGTGGTTTACTGGTCGCAAGCGGTTTCAGGCGGTAACGCGCTCTCAACTCGCGGCATTCGAAACTGTTGGCGCACGCCTGCGGATCAATCCTTTGGCGCGATGGTCCACCTCTGACCTTGCCGATTATATGCGGAGCCACGCGCTGCGCGAAAATCCGCTGGTCGCCTATGGATATTTGTCGATTGGCTGCTTTCCCTGCACCCAACCGGTCAAGCCTGGAGAGGACGCGCGCAGCGGCCGCTGGGCAGGGCAGGCGAAGGTAGAATGCGGCATACATTTAACCGGCCTGGATCGCTCGCTGAATGCTGCAGGGCACTGAAATGAAAGAAGTCAAATGAGTGAAGTCGCTGAACAGACAAATGTGCGCCTGTGGACGCCGGAAGGGTTCCGCGACGATAGCTGGCGGCACATAGAGGACGGTGACGATTTCTCCGTTACCGGTGATGTGATCCTGCCGTTGAGTGCGTTTTTGGCGCTTGATGCACAGACGCGGCGCAGTGCTAACCATCGAATTGGAGTGCGCCTGAAATCTGGCGACAAGATTGAGGCAATCGCCGACTATCTCGAAAACCTTCCGCTGATAGCGTTGGAGTTTCCGGCATTCAGCGACGGGCGAAGCTTCTCGAAAGCAGAAATTTTGCGCCGCAGGTACGGGTATAAAGGCACCGTCCGCGCTGTCGGGCAGGTCTTGCCGGATCAGCTTTCTCACATGCTGCGCGTCGGGTTCGATGAGTTTGAGGTTTCCCATCCAGTGCTTTTGCGCTGGATTGAGGAAGGCCGCACAGGTGGCCTTGGCTTATATTCCCAGCCTTCTGCGCGCTCCGACAAGCCAGCCGGGAAATATTCGTGGCGGCGCTTGCCGGCTTAAGGCCGCGCTTTACGTTCCGCCTCTTCCAGTCGCCGCAGCATGGCTTCCATTTCAGGTGGCAGGTGTTCTTCCACCCGAAATTGAGGCAGGGCAGCCGTATAGCGTCTCGTTTGCGCATCTGAAATCATGCGGCGGGCGGCAACGGCCTCTTTGTCTTTGTGATGACTATCTGAACTCCACATTTTCGCACCTCGCGGGTCGATAACGCGATAATGGACGTTTGGTGCCAGATTTAGAACATTTGTTTTTATTTAAGGTAAAGCTTTAGTAAAGTTCACTGCCATCCAATCTTTGGCTTTGAATTGTATCATGCCCTTGATTTTTGTGGTCTGAACCTCGATATCGGGCAAAAGTTTTAGCACCTTCCCAAGGTTATGTGATGAACAACAAACCCAACGAAGAACCTGTTTTCAACGAAAGCGTTGCCCCGGAGGATGCCACGGCGAATCCGGAAAGCGATTTCGATGTTTTGCAGCGCTTCATGCAGGAAAATGAAGAGCTGAAAGACCGCGCATTGCGGCTTGCGGCGGAAATGGAAAACCTGCGCCGTCGCACGGCTCGTGATGTGCAGGACGCACGTTCTTACGCCATTGCGAATTTCGCGCGCGACATGCTGACGGTTTCCGACAATTTGCGCCGCGGTCTTGATGCGATTCCTGCGGAAGCGCGCGAATCGGGTGATGCCGCGTTCAAGGCTTTGTTTGAAGGCGTAGACCTGACTGAACGCGGGATGCTGGCCGCTCTGGAACGTCACGGTGTCAAAAAGCTCGACCCGCAGGGCGAACGGTTTGATCCGAATTTCCATCAGGCCATGTTTGAAGTGCCGAACCCGACCGTTCCTTCCGGTACGGTTATACAAGTTGTGCAGCCGGGATATTCCATTGGCGAACGGGTTCTTCGCCCCGCAATGGTAGGGGTTTCTACTGGCGGGCCGAAAGCTGCACCCGCAAACACCAACACCGCCGAACCTGGCCCTGTCAACGAACAGGCCGAAAAAGACGCCTGATTTGTGCTTTGTAGGCTTCCCCTCGGGCTTGTGCCCGAGGGCTGCTGTCTTTCGAAAGATAGATGGCTGAGCGCAGGTTCCAGTTTGATCCGGGAACAGCCTGTTCCATTATTCCCCATTTCAGCCCCTTGACTCTTTGGTCAAAGGGGCGTTTGAAATAGGAACATAACAGGAACATATCTGCCATGCCCGAACCGACAACGCGGTTGCGGGGACGATCCCTTTTTGTCTCCGGAGCCGGACAGGATTCTATTGTTCGTGCCAGTACGCTGGTACGGCCAACCTTTGCGGACTCTGAAAAGCAGGCGAATAGGGCAGGCGTGTTAGGCGCTCTTTTCCGTCCCGGCCTGCATGAAGCCTACGCGGCTCCTGCGGATCATGCCGCACTGGTTGGCTTTGGTCTGGGTGTCTTGCGCAGCCTTCGCAGTGGGCCTTTGCTATGGGTGCGCCATACGTTTCTGGAAAGTGAAACGGGCGGGCTTTATCCGCCGGGACTGCGTGCGTTCGGTTTCGATCCGGCATCGCTCATTCTGGTGCGGGCGGGCAATCCTCGCGATTTGTTGCAGGCAGGTCTGGAAGCTGCGCGTTGCAAGGCGCTGGCAGGAGCATTGCTGGAACTGAACGGCACTGCGCCGATCTATGATCTTGCGGCCAGTCGCCGCCTCATGCTTGCGGCGCGCACGAATGAGCTGCGTCTGCTTTTTCTTCGTTCGGCCGTTACGCCGGTTCCTTCCGCTGCCGAAACACGCTGGCAGGTGCGCCCGCTGGCATCACGCGCCCTGCCTGCCAATGCGCCGGGGTTTCCTGTTTTGGAAGCCCGGCTTTTACGCAGCAAGAGCGGCGCAGAACCAAGCAATTTTGTGCTGGAGTGGAATCCCGATGCAGGAAAATTTGAAGAAAGAGGGCATGGAGCCTCTGCCGGAAGTGCCGAAGCCCACACCGACAAGGACATTGGAGCAGCGCCGCTATCTGGCTCTGTGGTTTCCCTTCCTGTCCACCGACAGGCAGCGCCTGGCAGACAAAGGCGAACAGGGTGAAGTGCCGCTTGTCTTGACAGTGAAAGAACACGGGTCGCTCAAGATTGCAGCCTGTGATGAGCGCGCGCTTTCGCTGGGATTGGTAGTGGGTATGACGCTGGCCGACGCGCGCGCGTGCGTTCCTGCCTTGCGCGTTGAAGCAGCAGATGAGGCGGCAGATATGCGGCTGATAAAGACGCTGGCGCTTGTCTGTGAAATGTTCACTCCGCTGGTGGCACTCGATCTCCCTGCTGGCCTTATGCTGGATGTGACGGGTTGCGCGCATCTTTTTGGCGGCGAAGAAGGATTGTGCGAGCGCGTGAAGCGGCTTTCAACGCGCCGGGGCGTAAAAGTGAAAATGACTTTGGCGTCAACGCCAGATACTGCCAGATCATTATGTCGTTTCGGGAGCGGAATGATTGTTTTGTCTGGAATGGAAAGGCAAGCCGTTCATCCATTGCCTGTTGCCGCCTTGCAGGCAGGTAGTCAAACGACGCTCGCACTTTCTCGTGCCGGATTGAAAACCATCGGCGATATTGCGGCACGTCCATCACAGGTTCTTTCGGCAAGGTTTGGGCAGCCGGTGGTGGAAAGGCTGCGGCGCATTCTGGGCGAGGAAGATATTCGCATCACGCCGCTGCGCTTACCCCCTTCCTGTATTGCTGAGCGACAGTTTGCTGAGCCGATTGGCGAAATGGATAGCATTCTCTCTGTACTCGAAGGGCTTTCCCGCGAGGTTTGCGCACTTCTGGAAAGGCGCGGTCTTGGGCTTCGTATGGTGGAGGCCGGGTTCTTTCGCTCCGATGGTGGGGTGCGCCGGCTACCGATTGAAATGGCCCGCAGCGCGCGGGATCCAGGGGCCGTCTTGCGCTTGCTGAAACTGAAAATGGAAACGCTTGGCGATTCGCTTGATCCCGGCTTCGGCTTTGATCTTGTCCGCCTGTCGGTGTTGTGTGCCGAACCTTTTGCGCAAATGCAAAAAAGTCTGGATGGCCGGCAGGAGGATGAAACGGCGGTTGCTGCTTTGGTAGACAGGCTGGTGGCTCGCCAAGGAGCAGATAAGGTTCTGCGCTGTATAGCTCATGAGAGCCATGATCCGCGACTCGCCGCCCGCTTTGTGCCCGTTGGGTCCAATGCGGTCTCGGCCAAGTGGCCGGAACCGGAAAAAGCAGCTCCGCCTGCGCGACCGTTGACCCTTTTTGAGCCTCCACAGGCAATTGAAGCAATTGCCGAGGTGCCAGATGGTGCGCCGGTGCGGTTTCGCTGGCGGCGGGTACTGCACGTCGTAACGCAGGCGGAAGGGCCTGAACGCATAGCCGCAGAATGGTGGCACGATCAGAAGGCGCGCCCCACACGCGATTATTATCGCGTGGAAGATTCCGATGGTCGCCGGTTCTGGCTGTTTCGTGAAGGGCTTTATGAACGCGAGGAGGGTGAACGTCGCTGGTTCCTGCACGGGTTATTCGCATGAAGGAAGAGCCTGCCTTTGCTGAACTCGTTGCAGCGACGAATTTTTCGTTTCTGCACGGTGCCTCCTCTGGCGAGCAGATGGTTCTTCGCGCCATTGCGCTGGGGCAGAACGGGCTGGGTATTGCTGACCGCAACACGGTTTCTGGCGTCGTGCGCGCCTATGCGGCTTTGAAGGATTTACGCGAGGAAGGAACCTTGCCAACGCTCAAGCTGCGCGAAGGCTCAGGGCCCGGAGAATACCGGCACCAACCACAAATGCCGCATGTTTCGAGCGATATTCGCGCTTTGCTGAAAGAGAGGGCCAATGCGTTCAAATTGGTAACAGGCGCACGGCTGGTCTTTGCTGATGATACGCCAGATATTGTTGCACACCCGCAAAGCAGAACAGGATGGGGGAAACTTTGCCGCCTCCTCACCTTGGGCAACCGTCGCGCAAAAAAGGGCGAATGTCACCTCGAGCTGGATGACTTGTTGCGAAATGCGGGCGACCTTTTGCTCGTAGCTTTACCGCAGCAAGAGGCGTCTCAGGTTGAAGCTTTCTTGCCTCGCCTCAGGGAAGTCGCGCCGGGCGCAGTCTGGTTGGCTGCCTCCATGCCAAGGAGCGGCAATGATCGTCGCCGACTTGCTGCGCTAAAAGCAATCGGTGAGAGGACAAACGTGCCGTTGCTGGCAACCAATGAAGCGCTGTATTCAACGCCGGGCCAGCGGGACTTGCAGGACATACTGACCTGCATCCGCCATGGAACGAGCATCGATCGTGCCGGTCGTTTGCTGCAGGCTAATGCCGAACGGCACTTGAAAGCGCCTGCCGAAATGATGCGGCTTTTTGCCGATTGTCCGCAAGCCATCAGCGAAACGCAGGACTTTCTGATGCGAGTGGATTTCACGCTCGGTGAGCTGAAATATGATTATCCCGACGAACCGGTTCCGCCGGGGCGCGATGCGCAATCATGGCTGGAAGAACTCACATGGCGTCATGCCGCGATACGCTATAGCGAAGGCATTCCGATAAAGGTTGAAAAGGCGCTGCGGGAGGAATTGGAGCTGATCGGTAAACTCGATTATGCCCGTTATTTCCTCACGATCCATGACATTGTGAGCTACGCCAATTCAAAGCGGATTCTATGCCAGGGGCGGGGGTCTGCAGCAAATTCTGCTGTCTGCTATGTGCTTGGAATTACGGCAGTAGATCCCAACGAACATGATTTGCTTTTTGCACGATTCATTTCCACTGAGCGGCGCGAGCCACCGGATATTGACGTAGATTTCGAACATGAACGGCGCGAAGAGGTTATCCAGTATCTGTATGAGAAATATGGTCGAGAACGGGCAGGCATCGCTGCAACAGTCATTCATTATCGTCCGCGTAGCGCCATTCGCGAGGCAGGAAAGGCGCTGGGACTTTCCGAAGATGTAACGGCGGCTTTGGCCAACACCCAATGGGGCAGCTATGAAAGCGACATAACTCGCGCACAGGTGCGGCAGGCCGGGCTTGACCCGGATAATCCTGAAATTGTGCGTGCCGTGTACTATGCCCGCCGCCTGCTAGGATTTCCGCGCCATCTGTCCCAGCATGTCGGCGGATTTGTGCTTTCACGAGGCAGGCTGGACGAAACCGTACCCATCGGCAATGGGGCGATGGAAGATCGCACTTTCATCGAGTGGGACAAGGATGACATCGACACGCTCGGGCTGATGAAGGTTGATGTGCTGGCTCTTGGAATGCTGACTTGCATTCGCAAGAGCTTCGATCTTTTGCGCCAGCACAAGCAGACCGACCTCGAATTGCACATGGTAGAACAGGGAGATGAGGAAACTTATCGAATGCTCCAGCGCGGCGATTCCATCGGCGTGTTTCAGGTTGAGAGCCGCGCGCAGATGAGCATGTTGCCGCGACTGAAGCCGAAGGAGTTTTACGACCTCGTCATTCAGGTGGCAATCGTGCGACCCGGCCCGATACAAGGCAACATGGTGCATCCATATTTGCGGCGCAGGGCGGGCGAAAAGATCGACTTTCCAGCGCCATCTCCTGAGCATGGGAAGCCCGACGAATTAAAGGAGGTTTTAGGAAGAACACTGGGCGTGCCGTTGTTTCAGGAACAGGCAATGAGGCTGGCAATGGTGGCCGCAAAATTTACTGATACGGAGGCCAATCGCCTTCGCCGTGCCATGGCGACGTTCCGAAATGTCGGAACCATTGGCGAGTTCGGGGAAATGATGGTGGGGCGCATGGTGGCGCGTGGTTATGACCCGGATTTTGCCAGGGACTGCTTCGAACAGATCAAAGGTTTTGGCAGCTATGGGTTTCCTGAAAGCCACGCGGCTTCCTTTGCCAAGCTGGTATATATTTCAGCCTGGATTAAATGCCATCACCCGGACGTGTTTGCCTGTGCACTGCTGAACGCGCAGCCAATGGGATTTTATGCACCGGCGCAAATCGTGCGAGACGCACGCGAGCATGGCGTTGAAGTGCGGCCTGCAGATATAAATTTCAGCCATTGGGACAACACGCTGGAAGAGCGCCGTGGGCAATGGAATGCGCTGCGGCTTGGTTTTCGGCAAGTGCAGGGCATACATGAAGCCGAAGCTCAAAGGCTTATTGAGCAGCGCGGGATGGGCTTTGACTCCGTAGAGGCGCTGGCGATGCGCGCGAACCTGCGCGGGCGTCCTCTGCGCGCGCTTGCCGATGGCGATGCTTTCCGCTCCATAGGTCTGGATCGTCGAAATGCGCTTTGGGAAGTTAGCCGGCTACCTGATGATAAGCCGCTGCCACTTTTTATGGCTGCAGATGCGCGGGAGCTTGGTGCGGAACCTGATGCAAAGCTTCCTGAAATGCCGCTTGGAGAGCACGTCGCGACCGATTACCAGACTATGCGCCTTTCGCTGAAAAGCCATCCAATGGAAGTCCTGCGGCCTGTTTTTGAACGCGAGCAAATCATCACCTGCGCCGGGGTGTCTGCTCAGCGGAACGGCGCTTATGTGCGCGCGGCGGGGATCGTTCTCGTGCGGCAACGACCGGGCAAGGGCAATGCGATATTTATTACGCTGGAGGATGAAACCGGTATTACAAATATTGTCTTGTGGGCCAGCAAGTTTGAAAAATTCCGCCGCGAGGTCATGGGTTCGCGCCTGATGATGGTTGAGGGTCGCGTCCAGAAAAGTCCTGAAGGAGTTATCCATTTAATGGCGGAGCGTATTCTCGACCGTTCAGCGGAACTGGACAGACTCTGGCAAGGGGATCGTTCCGGTCTTACCATGCCGCCGCCACGCCAGGGGCACCCACGCAATGTTCGTGTATTGCCAAGGTCACGCGATTTTCATTGAGGCGAAGGCATTATAAAAGGAGCGTCACCAACAGAGTGCCGTCATGACGCTGATTCAGTTCCTCGACTATGCGGGCGTTGCCGTGTTTGCCGCAACGGGCGCGCTGTCGGCTTCGCGCAAACAGCTTGATATTGTGGGCTTTGCTTTTCTGGCCGGGATTACCGGGATAGGTGGCGGCACACTGCGGGACGTAATTCTGAATGTCCCCGTGTTCTGGATTGGTAATCACACCTATGTTCTGGTGTGTGTGGCAATGGCTGTGCTGGTATTTTTCACAGCCCATATGGTTGAGTCTCGCTGGCGGCTGCTGTTGTGGCTGGACGCTATCGGCCTTGCAGCTTTCGCGGCAATGGGCACCGCCAAGGGTCTGGCGATAACCGGATCGCCCGTCGTAGCGATCATTACCGGAATGCTGACTGCAACGTTCGGAGGCATATTGCGGGACGTTATATCAGGCGAACCGTCCGTATTGCTGAGACCTGAGGTCTATGTCAGTGCTGCCGGTGCAGGCGCCGTCGCCTATGTGCTCGCTGACTGGTTCTTGGCCGCGCCGGGCATGGCAGCCACGATTGCATTCGCAACGGGCTTTATCGTTCGCGGCGGCGCACTATGGTTTGGCTGGCGGCTGAGCCCATATAAAACCCGCCCCGGTCGCAGTCCTGAAGAAATCTCGCAGCAAAGTTCCCGGCGCGACTAGGCGACAAGTACCTGACTCTCGCCGCTGTAATAGTCGATATAGCGTTGCGAAATAAAGGATACTGGTAGAACCACGAACACATCGGTGGTGCCGAATTCATGATCCACTACGCACCCTTCACCGAAGCGCGCACCAAGCCGAAGATAGCCTTTGATCAGTGGCGGCATGGCGGCAAGCGCGGACTTGGCGTTAATCGCTTCGGGCGGCATCAGGTCCATACTGCTGAAGCGCCTGGGCAAGGCGCGCACAGCCCAATCACCCTCGGCGCGGCAATTGTGCCAAAGAAATGACAAGGGTTCTGCATGTCCGGCGGGAACTGTACCGTGGAACGATGCGCAGCCTGCCATGACGTCAATGCTGTTGCGGCGGACATAGGCCCAGATTGCCTGCCACATAGCCTCAACGGTGCGCTTGTTGCGGTATGCTGGCAGGACGCAAGAACGTCCAAGCTCCACAAATCTGAGGTTCCGATTCCGCGCCACAAGGGCGTCTAGATCGAATTCGGAGGCGGAATAAAAGCCGCCATTCATGACAGCGCGCTCCTGTGGAAGCAGGCGATAGGTCGCAACCACACGCTGATTGTCGGGGCCCGGCAAATTGCGATCACACACAATCAGGTGGTCGCAAATGTCGTCGAAAGCATCAATGTCACGACCCGCAGCCGCTGCACCCGGCACCATGACTTGCGCGCCAAGCTCTTCACAAAACACGCGATAGCGCACCTCTTGCGCAGCCTCGACTTCCTCGGCGCTGCGAGCAAGGCGCACTTCGAGTGAACCGATCTTTCCGAGCAGGCTGTCAGAAGCTGCAAACGCTGCCGGAACTGTATTGCGCACAGTAAATGACTCCGTGATGTTTGGCATTGCCATGCTCTCCGCAACCAGATCTGATACACGAGATCTAGCGCGTCGATACTACATCATGATGACATGCTTCCCAAACGATCAGGCGCCGATATGCTAGATATTACGCCTGCTTGGCTGCTCCTCCACGGCACGAACCAGCGCATCCGGGTCTATGGGCTTGGTGAGAAACCCGCTCGCACCACCCGCAATGGCCTCATGGCGGGTCTTTTCCTGGCTGTCTGCGGAAAGCACAAGGATGGGAACGGGGTCATGCCCGCACTGCTCTTCGTGCTTGCGGATCATCGAAATGGCCCCAAAGCCATCCATGATCGGCATACTTAAATCCATCAGCACGACATCGAATTGGCCTTCCGCTTTCTCGCGGATTGCGGCCTCAACCGCGGCTCTGCCGTCGCTTACCGTCTCAACGCGATGACCGGCCCGCTTCAGGGCTGTTCGTGCAAGCAAGGCATTGATTTCGTTATCCTCTGCCAGCAGGATCGAAAGGCTTTTGACTTCCTTTTTTTGTCCGGACTTGGCCGAAGATTTGCGTGCATCACGCTTCAAGCCGGCAAACTGTGACTTGAGTATGCGAAGCAGTGTTTCGCCGCGCACGGGACGCACGAGAAAATTTGCATAGCCCCGCTTATGAAACGCATCCAGCTCGCCGCGACTGTCCGAATCGATAACAATAACCGCGTCGGCTTTGTCCAGACCGGCTTTGCGCAACTGCCCGAGCATACCCTTGGTGGCGCGCTCGATTTCAGCGTCAACCATCAACGTATCCCAGTGTTGCCCCGCGAGCGCCTTTGCCGCATCCGAATTATCAACTACGGCGGCCTCACCACCATGCGCAACAATTGCAAGGCGCAAAGCCTCCGATTCGACGGTATTCTGAGAAAGAATCACACACCGTTTTCCGGATAGTTCCGATGCAGCGCCCTGATCTGCAGCCTCGACAGGCTCGGCGAGGACAGTAAATGAAAATTCCGATCCCTTGCCGCGAGTGCTGGAGACGGTGATGGCGCCGCCCATGCCCTCAACCAGCCGCTTGGAAATGGCCAAGCCAAGACCAATACCGCCCTTCGTTCTGGTAGAGGTTGAGTCTGCTTGCTCGAACTCTTCGAAAATGCGTTCGAGGTCCGCGCTTTCCATTCCCGTGCCCGTATCGGTCACGGTAAAGCGCAGCATGGGCTGTCCATCTTTTTCTTCTGCTGTAACGCGCAGAAGAATGCCGCCCGTTTCTGTGAACTTCGTGGCATTGGCAACGAGATTTATAAGCACCTGACGCACGCGTCCGGGGTCAGCCATGATGCGCAACGGAACATCCGGGGCAACGTAGCAGCCAAGTCCGAGCCCCTTGGCGTAGGCGCGTGAGGCAAGAAGCTCGATCACATTGTTCACCAGCTCACGCGGTGAAACCTGCTGCAGTTCGGGAACGAAACGACCTGCCTCAATCTTGGAAAAATCGAGCAAATCTTCGATCAGGGCAAGCAGCGATGTGGCTGAACTGGAAATGGCGCTGACGTAGGTTCGCTGCTCATCAGAAAGCTCCGTACCGGCCAGGAGCTTGGCCATACCGGTAATGCCGTTCATAGGCGTACGGATTTCGTGACTGACGGTGGCAAGAAACCGCGACTTGGCAAGGCTTGCATGTTCGGCGCGTTCGCGCGCGTCAATCAGACCTGCCTCCGCCGTTTTGCGCATGGTAATGTCACGGGCGATGGCGCGGTGGGAAACCTCGCCTGTGTGCTTGTCGCGCACGGTGAGTTCCACCCACGAAAACCATCTCGGTCCATTAGGCGAAGGTACGGAAACATCAGCGGAACTCAGATATTCGCCGCCTCCCAGAGAAGCATCCGGCACGATGCCAACATGAATGCCGAGATCATCAAGCGTGCGCCCGAACAGGTTGCGCGGTGCAACGCCTACAAGGCCGGCGAAAACCTTGTTCGCATAGACGATGCGCCCGTCACGGTTGCGGTGAACCACAATATCGCCCAGCGTGTCGGAAAGCTCACGGAATCGCTGCTCCGTTTCTTCCAGCTCCCACATCCGGTCAGCGAGCGATTCAATCTCGGATTGCCGCTTGAACAGTGCCATGCGCCGCAAACCGTAAAGGCGGCCGCGCAGCCAGACCGCAAAAATGGCCGCTGCGGCTGCAACGCCAAGGGCGATTGCTGCGGTTCGGGCAGCGCTATCGGACGCGTCGAAATAGATAATTGCGCAAAGCGAGAGGAACGCAAGGAGCACAATCAGCAGCACCGCTGCGAAATCTACAGCCTCGCGCGTCTGCGTTGCATCCGCTTCGCTGGCGGAGATGACTTTCGCTTCTTTGCCTTTGTGCAAAGTGAGTTCCTCAATATGGGGCGGTTTATATCGGGGGATATTAGCAAAGCGTAGAAGGTATGGGTGGGGTTTTATTCAATCGGGCAAAATTTCAACCGGAGATTGAGGCTCGATGGTCACAACAGGAGCGGCTATGGAGCCGGTCTTTTCGTCTGATTTGCAGATGTCGGCAATGATGCAGGCAGGGCAGTCAGGCTTGCGCGCCTTGCAGACATATCGCCCATGCAAAATAAGCCAGTGGTGTGCATGAAGCAAATAATGTTGCGGGATAACGCGCAGCAAATGTTGCTCAACTGCATCCGGGGTTGCGCCGGGAGCGAGCTTGATGCGGTTCGCAATGCGAAAGATATGCGTATCCACCGCCATTGCCGGTTGTCCAAACGCAATGTTGAGTACAACATTGGCCGTCTTTCGGCCAACTCCTGGCAGCTTTACCAATTCCTCGAGCGTGGCTGGAATCTTGCCGCCATGATGTTCGACAAGCGCTTGTGAGAGCGCAATTACATTTTTGGCCTTGTTGCGCCAAAGCCCGATGGTGCGAATGTGTCGGGCGACTTCTTCCTCACCCAGGGCGAACATTTTTTCAGGGGTGTCGGCCGTCGCAAACAGAGCGCGCGTTGCCTTGTTTACACCCGAATCCGTAGCTTGCGCGGACAGCACCACCGCGACCAGAAGGGTAAACGCGTTGACATATTCGAGTTCGCCTTTCGGCTCCGGACGTTGAAGCTCAAAGCGGCGGAAAATTTCTTCCACCTGCGCGCGGCTGTAGGCGCTGCGCCTTGCTTTCGATGATTTAACTTTCGGTTCGTCCATGGCCTCTCTATAATATGCGGGATGAACGATACAACTACGACTATACAGGCGGAGGAGCCATTTTTTCGGGCGTTGCTAACACCGCACCGCTCGTTGGGGAAAAAAGGTTTCCTGATCCTGATGCTTGCAGTGACAGCGGGATGGCTTGCGACTGGCGCGATTTTTCTTGCGCATGGTGCGTGGCCGGTCTTCGGCTTCTTCGGCCTGGATGTTCTGCTACTGTACATCGCATTTCGCGCAAACTATCGGGCAGCGCGAGCGCGGGAAGAAGTATCTGTTTCGCGCACGAGGCTCGATATTCGTAAGATAGCCTCCTCCGGCAAGATCGAAAGCCATATGTTCAATCCCTTCTGGGCGAGATTCAACATTGCTCGACACGATGTGATCGGAATCACCGGAATGCGTGTGGAAGGGCAGGGCCGTAGCGTATCCATTGGCTCGTTTCTCAACCCTGATGATCGCGAAAGTTTCGCCAAAGCGTTCACCGCTGCACTTTTGCGCGCACGCGGTCGCTGACGTGGCGTAAATCGGGTGGATACATCCATTCGGGAAAGCGAATATGGCTGAAAAGGAGATTCGAGCCATGAACGCGCCAGCGGCAATTCTGGAAAAAGACGTTACCCCACAGGGCGGCGACTACGAGATCATCCGGCGGGTGATCGAAAAGATCACGGTCGATTATCGCAATCAGCCTTCGCTGGAAGAGCTTGCGGCTGAGGTTGGAGAAACGCCCGGTTCATTGCAAAAGCTGTTTACGCGCTGGGCCGGTCTGTCTCCCAAAACATTCCTGCAGGCTGTAACGCTCGACCATGCGCGAAAATTGCTGGACAGCGGACTGCCGCTTCTCGATGCGGCCTATGAGGTAGGTATGTCCGGTCCGGGCAGGCTGCACGATCTGTTCGTAACCCATGAGGCAATGTCTCCCGGAGATTACAAGACGCGCGGTGCTGGGCTGGTGATTCGCTATGGCTATCACGTGTCACCATTTGGCATTGCTCTTCTGATGGTGACAGAACGTGGCCTTGCTGGTCTGTCCTTCAACGATGTGGGCGAAGAGCGGGCAGCATTTGCCGATATGTCGAGCCGCTGGCCCAACGCGACCTATCTGGAGGATGTTGCGGCTACCGCGCCTTACGCAGCGCGTATTTTTGACCCGTCCCGGTGGCGGTCTGAACAGCCCTTGCGCGTGGTTTTGATTGGAACCGATTTTCAGGTTCGGGTCTGGCAGGCATTGTTGCGAATTCCGATGGGCCGCGCTCGCGCATACTCGGAAATCGCTAACGAGATTGGCACTCCCGCCGCCAGTCGAGCTGTGGGCGCTGCTGTCGGTGCCAACCCGATTTCGTTTGTTGTCCCATGCCACAGGGCGATTGGGAAATCCGGTGCGCTGACGGGATACCACTGGGGATTGACGCGCAAACGCGCTATCCTCGGTTGGGAAGCGGGGCAATTAGGTACACCGTGACTTGTACCCGCGCCTTGGTTCGTGCCATTAGCGTTGCAATGACAAGCGCTGGAGGCACTCGCGTTGATTACCGTCATTGGCTCAATCAATCTTGATCTTATCGCAAATGTAGGCCGTTTGCCCAAGCCGGGCGAAACGGTGCCGGGTTCAACCTTTCGAACTGCGCCTGGCGGCAAGGGTGCCAATCAGGCGCTTGCGGCGGCAAGGGCGGGCGTTGAGACACGAATGATAGGGGCAGTGGGCCGGGATGCGTTTGCAAACGACGCGCTGGCGCTCCTGAAAGAGGCGGGCGTGGACACCTCGCATCTTCGCGAATCGGCAGCGGCAACAGGTACCGCGCTCATTCTCGTCGATAGCGAAGGCGAGAACATGATTGCCGTTATCCCCGGAGCGAACGGTTCTGTCCTGCCAGCCGATGTTGCGCGGCGGCCCATCGAGCCCGGACTTGTGCTGTTGCAACATGAGATTCCGCTCGAAACAGTTGCCGAAGCGCTCGATGCCGCTCGCGCTCAAGGCGTCGTATCAATTCTGAACACTGCGCCTTTCCGGATAGAAGCTGCTGCATTGCTTCAAAAGGCCGATTATGTGGTCGCAAACGAGACGGAATTCGATCTCTATGCCAAGACATTGCGCCTCGCTGGAGAAACCCGGACTCAGCAAATGCAGGAATTTGCGAAGAGCACTGGGCGCACGGTGATCGTGACACTCGGAGGCGAGGGCGTGATCGCCGCCACCCCCAGAGAAACGATCGAAGTGGAGGCCATGAAGATCGAGCCAGTCGATACGGTTGGCGCGGGCGATACTTTCTGCGGCTATCTTGGTGCAGCCTTGCATCAGAAGCATTCTCTCGCCGACGCGCTGAGGCGCGCAGCGGTTGCCGGTTCCCTTGCCTGCCTGAAGTCAGGAGCGCAGCCGTCGATCCCGCTCGCCGCAGATGTCGAGGCTGCTCTCGCCGCCTAAAGCCTTGCCAGCCTTTCGGCGAGAAGCGCAAAAAAGCCATCGGCATCTATATCACGCATGACAGTTGCATTGCGCGGGCGCTGCGTTACGCCCCACCAGTCAACGACTGTCATGCCCATGGTCAGTTCCGCGCCTGTTTCAATTTCGACGTTGACCGTGCGGCCTTTGAACAAGTCAGGCTTGAGAAGATATGCAATTACGCATGGATCATGCAGCGGACCGCCATCAGTCCCATATTTTTCCTCGTCAAAGCGCTCAAAAAATTCCAGCAATGCGACGGTTGCGTCCCCGACTTTTGTGCCCATGCGCCGAAAAAGATCAACGCGCGAACGTGTAGTCAGTGCCTTATGTGTGACATCAAGCGGCATGATGACAGTCGGAATCCCGGACTTCAGCACAACATCGGCGGCATGAGGATCGACATAAATGTTGAACTCGGCTGCCGGGGTTGTATTCCCGCCCTCAAAGAACCCGCCGCCCATAAACACGATCTGCTGAATTCTGGGCGCGATTCGTGGCTCGCGGATCAAGGCGAGGGCAATGTTGGTTAAAGGTCCGAGAGGGCACAAAGTGACGGTGCCGCTTTCCTCGCGCATCAGCGTTTCTATGATGAAATCCACTGCGTGCTGCTCTTGAAGCTGCATCGTTGGCTCCGGAAGGTCCGGGCCGTCGAGACCCGTCTTGCCGTGAACATATTCAGCCGTGACCAGTTTGCGCACGAGAGGGCGCACAGCACCTGCAAAGACAATCATATCCGGCCTGCCGGCCAATTCGCACACTTTTCGCGCGTTTTTCTCGGTCAGCGCAAGCGGCACATTACCCGCAACTGCCGTAATGCCGAGTACGTCCAGTTCCGGGCTGGCAAGCGCCAGCAGAATTGCAACTGCGTCATCCTGGCCAGGATCGGTGTCGATTATAATTTTACGGGCCATAAGGGCTCTTTCGATAGCTTGAATTCGGAATGCTGACGGACCATATCAAATGCACCGACAGAAATGCCATCCGGGTTCTGTCGTATGTCGCTCTATGAGGACAGGAAAGAATGAGCCGTATGACAATGTTTTCGTCGCCTTTGCTACTCGGCTTCGATGCAATGGAAAAGACCATTGAGCGGGTTGCCAAGAGTGGCGATTCCTATCCACCTTATAATATCGAGCGTATCCGTGTTTCCCCGGGTGAGCCGGAACGGTTGCGCCTGACGCTGGCGGTGGCTGGCTTCACGGAAAGCGACCTTGATCTCACCACGGAGGACAATCAACTGGTCGTCCGCGGCAGGCAGGTGGATGATGAACAACGAGAATTTCTGCACCGTGGTATCGCGTCCCGGCAGTTTCAGCGCGTTTTCGTGCTTGCCGACGGGATGAGGGTTCTCGGCGCAGAATTGAAGAACGGCTTGCTATCGATCGAACTGGATCGGCCGCAGCCGGAAAAACTGGTCCGCAAGATCAGCATTGCAGTGAGAGAGTAACCGGTCCGGAAATATTATCCGGAACCAACATGCTCTGACGCGGGTTGGCTTTGGAAGCATCCCGCCGAAAGGAGGCTTGAAATGACGAGTAACGCAACCGAGCACCACATCGACGTATCTGAATCCCAACTCGCGCACATTGGTGAAGGCATTGTAGCTTACATGCGCGAAATGCAGAGCGAGGAGCTGAACGGAAAATTCCCGATGCTCCCCAAGATCCAGCCCGGAACACGGCTTTGGGCCCTCTTCGCAGCGAATGGTCAGCCAATCCTGCTGGCCGATAATCGCGCACATTTGCTCGCCAGCGCTCTGGAGAACGATCTTACGCCGGTGGCAATCCACTGATCAGACCATGCAAAAAGGCGCGATACATAGCGTATCGCGCCTTGAAACAGGGTCAATAACGCATCAGGCTGCGTGCGGGGTCGCCGTTTCCGCAAGCAGGGCGAAGATTGCGCTCGCATCTTTGGTGCCGCGAATCTTTGCTACGGTTTCGCTATCGCGCAGCACGCGCGCTATGCGCGAAAGGGCTTTGAGATGGTCCGCGCCCGCGCCTTCCGGTGCAAGCAACAGAAAAACGAGATCGACGGGCTGATCGTCCAGTGCCTCGAAATCCACTGGCGTTTCCAGCCGTGCGAACACCCCGACGATCTTCTTAACGCCGTTGAGTTTGCCGTGTGGAATGGCAATGCCATTTCCAACGCCCGTGGAGCCTAACCGCTCGCGCTGAAGGATCGTGTCGAAGATGACGCGTTCCGGCAGTTCGGTCACGGTGGCTGCTTTTTCTGCCAACAACTGCAAGAGTTGTTTCTTTGAGTTCGCCTTCAAGGACGGCATTATCGCCGATACCTCGATGAGATCGCTCAAATCCATTCCAAAGTCCTTTGCACTTAGCCCAGCCGCCCGGCTGGGACAGGTGTTATATAACCAGGGCTTGCGTTAGCCGTTCCCTTGGGTCCGTGACGGATCAATCCAGCCGATATTCCCGTCAGACCTGCGGTAAACGATGTTAACTTGTTCATTCCCTGCATTACGGAATACGAATACCGGGCTTTCCTTCGTGTCGAGTTCAATGACGGCTGAAGCGACCGACATGGTTCTCAACGCCACTGTGGATTCTGCGACGATAGCGGGGGCGTAATCCTCCGGCACTTCCGCCTCGTCATCATCAGAAATTGCTGCAACCACCGTGTAGGAAACGTCAGTGGCATTGCCGTTGGTGCCGTGGTTGTGGGATTTGAGCTTGCGCTTATAGCGCCGCAACCGTTTTTCGAGCCGCTCGGCAGCTGCATCGAAGGCTGCAATCGGCTCCTGCGCATAGCCTGTGGCCTGCAACGTCATGCCCGTGTCCAGGCGAATCGAGCAATCCGCATTGAAGCGCGAATTCTCCTTGCTGACGGTCACACTTCCCGAAAAACCGCCGTCGAAATATTTATCAACTGCTTCATTGATCTGGTTTTCGATGCGCGTTCTGAACGCATCGCCGATGTCCATTTGTCTGCCCGAAATACGCAAAGTCATGAAAGCGAACCCTTTTGCTCAGACAACCGTCTGAGAGCAGTCTATACCCGTGGTCATGGGGAACAAGGTTTGCTGTAACGACAAACCGGAATTGATCTTCAAATTTTCTCGTTGATCACTACGTTTCGAGCCTCCAACGCCTCTATCTCTCTGACGGGGGTCTCTTGCGGGCGCGCTTCTAGCCACTCCATCGGCCCTTGTCAATCAAGCAGCAGATTGAGCCCTCTTTTCGCGCCTGCGCTGCACAGATGACAGTATATTCATTCCCTCGCGATATTTGGCAACGGTGCGGCGCGCAATATCCACGCCGTCGCGGCGCAATATCTCGACAATCGCGTCGTCGGACAGGGTGTCATCGCCTTCTTCATTGATAAGTTTACGGATTCTGTCCCGAACAGCCTCGGAGGAATGTGCCTCACCACCCTCTGCGGACTGGATAGCAGCGGTGAAGAAGAACCGAAACTCGAAAACCCCACGCGGCGTTGCCATATATTTGTTTGCAGTTACCCGACTTACCGTGGATTCGTGCATTCCGATGGCTTCTGCCACGGTTTTCAGGTTCAAAGGCCGCAAATGCCGGATTCCATAGGCGAAGAAGCTGTCTTGCTGGCGAACGATTTCCGACGCGACTTTCAATATCGTCCGGGCGCGCTGGTCGAGGCTGCGCGTCAACCAATTGGCACTCTGCAGGCAATCAGAAATAAACTCCCGATCCTGCCTGTTGCGGGTGCTGGCGGAAATCTCGGCGTAGTAGACATTATCCACAAGCACATTGGGCAATGCGGAGGCATTCAGTTCAACCGCCCAGCTGCCGTCTGCGTTGGCACGAACATTCACATCCGGGACAATGGTATCCAAAGATCCGCTGGAAAATATCAGTCCGGGGCGAGGGTCCAGCGCGCGAATCTCGCTGACCATCTGGTTCAGATCTTCCTGATCTACACCACAAATGCGGATCAGAGCCGCAAAATCCCTCCTGGCGAGCAGATCGAGATGTTCCAGCAATCTTGCCATTGCTGGATCAAACCTGTCCTTTGCCTTGAGCTGGAGGGCAAGGCATTCGGCCAGATCACGGGCAAAAATACCAGCCGGCTCAAACGTTTGGCAGACAGCCAGGGTTCGCTCGACCTCTGCCGGTGCAACGTTGAGCCGCTCAGCCGTTTCGGCAATTTCGGCGCGCAGATACCCCACCTCATCGAGGCTGTCGGTCAAATCCCACGCAATGGATGAATGCAGGGGATCGAGCCCTGAGAGCATAATTTGCTGGCCGATGTGGTCGCGCAGCGTCATTTGCTGGCGTGCAACATCTTCCAGGTCGAAATCTTCACCGCCGCCATTTCCGCCCTGTCCGGACTTCCAGTTCGCGGCCAGATCGGGCGCCATAGGCTCGCGCGAGTTGTTGTCATCGGGAAAGACATTCTCCAAAGACGAATCAAGAGTGCCGGACATGACTTCCGATGTGGGCGGGGCGTCCGTTTCAAACCACTCATCATCCTCGCGCTTGCGGGAGTTCTCGGTTTGCGAATCGTCATCGGGCAGGCTGGAGGCTTCTTCTGCATCCCGCCGCTCCAGCAATGGGTTGCGCTCAATCTCCTGATCGATAAACGCTTCAAGTTCGGCATGTGTAAACTGCAGCAGCTTGATGGATTGCATCAGCTGCGGGGTCATTGTCAGCGATTGCGCCTGACGCAGTTGGAGTTTTGCAGACAGTGACACGACAGTTATAATTCCACCCTTGCGAACATTTGCAATTGATCTGGCGCAGATATTGCTTGTCAAGGTTGCGCAGCGTCGCAGCGTCGAATTTCCGACAAACGAAGCGGGTTTGCGTCGTGATCTTTACAATGATGGTAGCTGAAAAGTGACTTTCGGCGTCATCCTCAAAGGCTGAACGCCTCACCGAGATACAGGCGGCGAACGTCCGCATTGGTAATAATGGCGTCTGGCCGCCCATGCGTCAGCACTTCGCCCGCATGGATGATGTAAGCCCGATCAATAAGGCCCAATGTTTCGCGCACATTGTGATCTGTTATCAAAACGCCGATCCCGCGCGCCGTAAGATGGCGAACCAATTGCTGGATATCGCTTATCGCAATCGGGTCAATGCCAGCGAAAGGCTCGTCCAGCAGCATGTAATTGGGCCGGCTTGCCAGAGCTCGTGCAATTTCAAGGCGCCGCCGCTCACCACCGGACAATGAGATTGCCGGTGCCTTGCGCAAATGGCTTATATGGAATTCTTCCAGCAGGTTATCGAGATCGGCCTCACGGCGATCCCGATCGGGCTCGATGACTTCCAGAACGGCTCTAACATTGGCTTCGACGCTCAGGCCGCGAAAAATCGAGGCCTCCTGCGGCAGGTAGCCAACACCGAGCCGCGCTCGCCGATACATTGGCATGCCCGTTACATCAAAACCATCAATACGGATCATGCCTTCGTCTGAAGGAACCAGACCCGTAACCATATAGAAACACGTGGTTTTTCCTGCGCCGTTCGGCCCCAGCAGGCCCACCGCCTCACCAGCCCGCAGTTCAAACGAGACGCCGCGCACGACCTGCCGACCCTTGTAGCTTTTCACAAGCCCGGATGCGGTCAGGATTCCCTGTTCGGGAGGCGTTCCGTTGGAACGTCCAGCCGAGGCGCTACGCCCCTGCGAAACTGCGGCTAAAGATGGTGACATTACTGGCTTTGCGACTGCTTTTGCGAACTTGGCTGCATGAGGACGCGAACGCGACCGGTGCTCTGCGAGCTGCCACATCCTTCGACATTCGCCTGTCCGGTTTTCATTTGCACGGTAAGTTTGCAGCCGACCAGCACGTTTGGCCCGTCAGACAGGACGACTTCCTTGCCCGAAAGCACAAGCACCTCTGTCTTCATGTCGAAGGTGCCGCGATCTCCGGTTGCAACCTGCGTGTCAGCCTTGACGTAGACTTTGCCCTCGACTTCGAGATGGTCGATGTTGGATGCGCCACCGGTAGCAACATTCGTGCTGCCATCCTTGACATAATACACAGTCATCTTACCGGCCTTCAGCACGGTCGCGCCCTGGACAACATTCACATTGCCGGAAAATACCGCCATGCTCTCCGATTCATTGACTTCCAGCCGGTCACTTTCGATCTGAATCGGTTTGTCGCCGGAAAGCTTCAGCCCGGAAAGCTGGCTCGCCGAACCATTCTGCGCGAATGCCGCAAGCGGCGCCGTTATGGCGAAAAGGCAGGCGGCACACGCCAAGCGCCAGTTGAAGCTAATCCCCGTCATTTCAGCTCCCATCCGCCTTCCGTCCCGAGGCGTCGCGCGGTTCAACAACCATCCGCACACGTTTATCAAAAACCATGCGCTGGCCCTGATCCTGAATGCTCATCGAATCCGCCTGGATTCGCGAGCCTTTCAGTTGAATTTCAACGGGCAGATCCGTTTTAAGATTACCCTTGGCAATGTCGATATACGCAGTATCGAGTTTTACGGACATGCCGTCACTCGTGCTTACCGTCAAGCCGTTTTCGAGCAGTAATGTGTTGGCCTGCTGATCGTAGAAACCGCGTGAGGCTTCGATGGTCGCGAAATTTTCCTCATCATATGGAAGTTTCGCGCTCACATCTTCAAGCTCGATCAGGCCGGGCTTCGTCAGGTCCTGATAAGCGCGCAAGGCTGTCATCGAATATGGCTTGTTGAGCTTGGTGAAGCCTTCGAGCTTGGGGCTCGCCATAACCAGCTTTCCGTCGGAAATAGCCGAATCGGCCACGTCGAGGCTGACTTTTACAGGCGTCACAGCGTAGGAGTAGCCAAGAAATCCAGCGGCGATAACCACAGCAAGCAGCGGCAAAACGACCTTCAGGCGCGATACGCGGCGCGAATGGCGCTGCGCGTTGCGAAAAGCAGCGAACTTCTGCGCACCGTCGTCGGAGGCGACGGGGTCAAAAGTTTCTGGTTGCATCACGGGTATGCCTGGCTTGCTAAGCACGTTTACGAATCCATTTGCCGCGGAGCCGCGAGTGAAAAATGCATACCGGCAGACCGCCTGCCGGTGCGCGGGTGCCACAAACTATGTGACAATATAGAATTTCCCGGATGACTGGACCACCGTTTTCTTCGGTAAGCACACAGCATCACGCAAAACGCTACATGCGTGGCACATTCCACCCCAATATGGTGATTTGGTGGTCCAAACAAAAGTTGATGAACCGCGGCCACGGCTATGCACCGGCTCAATAGCGATACGAATGTTTACAGCAAGTAAAATCATGAGGTTAGCTTGAATTAATTGCAGTGCAATTCCCGGCGATTGCGCGATCGATCTGTCTAAAAATAGAATGGGCTTCTAATTATCGGGCGCAGTCTGGGAAATAATTTCTATATATTGTCGCACAGCCGGTGGAAAACCGCTCGATTTTTGCGCGCTACAGCCTAATGTGGCGCCTAACCATGCGGGAGATTTTCAATGTCTAAACAGGCTCGCGGACGCGGCAAAGTCTATAATTCAATTACGGAAACCATTGGCGATACGCCGCTGGTGCGGCTCGACAAATTTGCCAAGGAGAAAGGCATTGTTGCCAACCTCATTGCGAAACTCGAGTTTTTCAATCCCATCGCCAGCGTCAAGGATCGCATCGGTGTGGCAATGGTCGAAGCGCTGGAGGCTGCGGGCAAGATAACGCCGGGCAAAACGACGCTCATCGAACCGACGTCTGGCAATACAGGTATTGCCCTGGCGTTCGCGGCTGCTGCGAAGGGCTACAAGCTTATTCTCACCATGCCAGAAACCATGTCGATCGAACGGCGCAAAATGCTTGCCCTTCTGGGTGCTGAACTCGTGCTGACCGAGGGAGCCAAGGGCATGAAGGGCGCTATTGCAAAGGCCGACGAGCTTGCACAAACCATACCGAACGCGATCATTCCGCAGCAATTTGAAAATCCGGCAAATCCGGAAATCCATAGGCAGACAACTGCCGAGGAAATCTGGAACGATACGGACGGCAAGGTGGATATTTTCGTATCAGGCATCGGCACCGGCGGGACTATTACCGGCGTTGGGCAGGTGCTGAAGCAGCGCAAGCCTGATGTAAAAATCATCGCGGTTGAGCCGGAAGCATCGCCTGTGTTGTCGGGTGGACAGCCGGGGCCGCACAAGATTCAGGGCATCGGCGCAGGCTTCGCTCCAAAGGTGCTGGACACTTCAGTCTATGATGAAATCATCACCGTTTCGAACGAAGACGCGATTGCCAATGCACGCCTTGTCGCGCGGCTGGAAGGTGTGCCCGTCGGGATTTCTTCCGGCGCAGCGCTGCAGGCGGCTGTCGTAATCGGCTCGCGTCCGGAAAATGCGGGCAAGAACCTTGTTGTGGTTATTCCGTCCTTTGCCGAACGATACCTTTCAACCGTTCTGTTCGAAGGTCTGGGTGCTTAACGGACCAACACCGGCCCTAAAAAGCAGACACCCGCGCCTGATATGTGGCGCGGGCGCTGCTGCCTGAGATTCGGCTTCGGAAAGTAAAGGATTAGTGCGATGCACCACGGCTGCGTTCGCACGCAGGCCCGGGGCCGCGCATATAGTGCCGCTCCGGTCTGTAGGTAGGTGCTACAAACTCACGTAATGCATTCGCGCAGCGCGCGACCTTGATCCAGACAACCATTTACCCAATCCCCTTCGGATGTCCCTTCCGAATGTGAGGATGGACATTAACGCCAAGTGGTGAATCGACCGTGAACGAGGCGAAGCTCGCAAGGGGCTCTGTTGGTTGTGGCATTTAGGTAACAGCAGGGTTCTGACCACCGTTGCGAGATAGATATAATGGAATATAAATAAAACTTTTAACATATGATATAATCGCGAAACATAATGCCTGATATTTTGCCGAGATCGCCTGTTTTTGGCGCTTTTCGTTTGTGGTTTGCTGAACAGTCAGTTCAGCCACCAGATAATAAGTTTAAATAATAGGATATTCGTCTAATGCCTAGACAACCCTCGGCACAAAATAATCAGCAAAGCCAAAACAACTCGCAGCTATTTCAGTCAAATATTCAGCGGCAAGGAAGCGTTTTCATTTCGCAGATTGTTCAAAATAACGGTGATTCAGAGCCATTTCAGGTAAATATATCGAATATTGAAATTGTAAACGATAGACAAACAGGGCAGGGTAATTCAGCAATAAGACAAAACGCATCGAGGTGGAGTGCAAACTCAAGTAATTGGCAAAGCGAACTGAACAGGAGCCAGTTTGAGTTTGTCCGTCCGCATAGTGCCGAGCAAAATGTTGATGATAGTCAAGATTACTATTCTTATAAACAATCGCGCGACTATGCGTGGTCTCACCTTCTCAGTGGCGCGAGGGGATTCGGGGCAAAAAGCGCGTTGAAAAAACTTCAGGGACCTGGCGCACTCGCTGCGTATAAATTGAGAGACGCCAGCGAGGAGGTCGTTTGGAGAAACAGGGGCATGCTGAATGCTGTGCATAATAGTTCCGATTATGACATTAAGACCGGCTTTGTTCGCCTGGATCGGCCCGCGGGTAGATATGTGTGGGCAGAGCATAAAGACCTGAACAGGCAGGCAATGAATGCATATATCGAGAATAATCGTTCCATGGTGCGGGTAACAAGTGAATTTAAAGATGTTCCAAGAGAGATAAGTGATATCAAAGAACTTCAAGGAACTAAGCATACGTTCAGGTACTATGTTCCAAAGCTAGTTCATGAGGCTGGCAAGGCAAATATTATATATAAGGGTTCATTTATTGGTGATAACGATATGAAATATCGTTCCGATGAATATAGTAAGAATGGATATAGTTATATTCTTAAAAGTCAGATGAAGGATAAAGAGGAGCCGATATTAAATAGCAAGTATGACGAATATGCGATTAATGCCTGGAATGGCGCGGCGTTGCACGGACATTTGCCATATCCATTACTGAATGAGGCTGACGGAAGGCCCTACGGTAGTCAGGATAAAGAGCTTAATCTCGAAAAATACCTTTTCAGCCAAATTGTGAAGTATCCAGACGGCACCAAGACAATCGAATCAGGTCTGGGGCAGTTAAGCCATGTTCCGGGATATGAGTTCCCGTTCCTCTCCAATGCTGTGCCGAGATGGCATCAGGGTTTCGAGGTGTCGGCGCCGCTTCCAAGAGCTCGACCGAATAGCCCTGAAGAGTCGTTTGAGGATCAACAATTGCCACAGGATAGGGGGTTGGCTGATCTCAAGACTTCAGAGGTTCAATCATACTTCAGGGATCGAGCCAGGGCGGTCTACGTCTCTGATGCGGGTAACCTGTTCGGCGTCAGGCCTATTCAGCCGGTTTTTCAGAGTCAGGTTTTGTCAGTAATCCCTGAGGATATTTCAGGAAGCTTCTAAGGAACTGGCTTCAACTTCAGGCGGAGAGCGACCTTGCCAGCCTTCAGGGATTTAGCTGGCTAATATGTGAGCATCGATGCTTGGAGTGCATCGGCTCTTGGGTCGCAAACTTCAGTCTTGGGCGGAGCTCGCCAGCAGACATGCATTGAAGCTGTATATATTCGGACCCGGTACGACATTATCATAGCTCTGCCCCCTCCCTTGGGAAGGGGGCAGTCGCCCGGTCGCGTTCCGGGAATTATCCGGTATCGCGCCAGTCGCGGTCATCAGGTCAGCCAATGCCGGGGAAGAAACATGCCCGCTCAAGAGGCCTCGTCCGGACAGCGGCACATCATATGGAACCACAACCGTCCAGACGCGTTAGTGCGCTTTATGTGTGTCGGAGGGTTGCATGGCTCCACGCCCTGTCTGGAAGGGATATTTGAAGCTGTCGCTCGTTACCTGCGCGATAGAACTCTCCAACAGTACAACATATTCGGAAAAGGTTTCTTTCAACGTACTCAACCGAAAAACGGGCAATCGCGTCAAGCGCATCTATGTTGATGCCGACACGGACAAGCCCGTGGACACTGAGGATCAGGTTAAGGGTTATGAGGTTGAGGGCGGCGAATATGTCCTGATGGAGGAGAAGGATTTCGATGCCGTCCGCGTCGAATCTTCAGATACTGTCAGTCTCGAAAGCTTTGTAGAAAAAAGCTCGATTGAGCAGATTTATCTCGATACGCCTTATTACGTTTCGCCGGGCGACAAGGTTTCGCAAGAGGCTTTCGCTGTCATTCGCGACGCAATGCGTGGCAAGAAAATGGCTGCACTTGCCCGCATCGTTTTGTATCGCCGCGAACGACCGGTCGTTCTTGAGCCTCTGGATGAAGGGATGTTGCTGACGACCCTGCGGTACGAAAGTATTGTCAGGCGTCCCGACACCGTTTTCGACGAAATCCGTAAGGTAAAGATCGATAAGGAAATGCTGGAACTGGCCGAGCATATTATCGAGAAGAAGAAGGGGAAGTTCGACCCTACGCAATTCGAAGACACTTACGAAAACGCTCTTCTGGAGGTCATTAAGGCCAAGAAGGCGGGCAAAAAGGTCGCCGCTCCGAAAAAATCTGCCAAGCCTTCCAACGTGGTTAATCTGTTTGACGCTTTGAAGAAAAGCCTGGCCGAAGAGGAAGAGGGTGCTCCCACAAAGCGTAAGTCAAAAAAGACCAAGGCGGCATAGATCGTGGCCGATCCACTTCAAACCTATAGGCAAAAGCGCGATTTTTCGCAGACGCGCGAACCGCGGGGCATAGTCGCCAGCCGCAAGGAGGGTGGAGGGAAATTTGTCATTCATAAACATGCCGCTACACGCCTGCATTATGATCTGCGGCTGGAGCATGACGGCGTTCTTTGGAGTTGGGCCGTTACAAGAGGCCCAAGCCTCGACCCATCCGAAAAGCGGCTGGCAGTCCATGTGGAAGATCATCCTTACGACTACGGAACCTTCGAAGGCACGATTCCAAAAGGAAATTACGGTGCCGGGGAAGTCATTATCTGGGACGAAGGATCGTGGAAGCCGGAGGGCGACCCAGCCAAGGGCATGGCAAAGGGACATATCTCATTCCAGCTTGAGGGTCATAAGCTGCACGGCGGCTGGCATCTGGTGCGCCTCAAACCGCGCAAAGGTGAAAAGAGAGATAATTGGCTGCTGATAAAGGCTGAAGACGCCGCCGCCAGACCGGGTACAGACATTTTGGAGGAAGAGCCGAAGTCGGTCGTCTCCGGTCGCACAATTGAGGATATTGCAAACGGCAAAGCGCCCGCGCGCAAGAAAAGCAGAGCCCGACCGGCAGCCGAAATGCCGGAGTTCATCCACCCAAGTCTGGCGACGTTAAAGAGCACCGCGCCAAACGGGCAGAACTGGCTCCATGAAGTCAAGTTCGACGGCTACCGGCTTCAAGCCCATATCGACAATGGTGCTGTGCGTCTTTTGACCCGATCAGGGCTTGATTGGACGGAAAAATTCGGTGGCGTGATATTGAAAGCGCTCGCCGCGCTGGACTGCGAAACCGCTATTGTGGATGGCGAGGTGGTGGCGCTGGACGCCAGCGGAAACACATCGTTCTCGAACCTTCAGCAAGCGCTCTCGTCGGGAGAGACGGATGCCTTGAGCTACTACATGTTCGATCTACTCTGGCTTGACGGTGAGGATTTGAGAAACGAGCCGCTGACCGAGCGGAAGGCGAAACTCAAAGAGTTGCTGGGGCCTGAAACGGAAGAATCTGCCCTGCGTTACAGCGAGCATTTTGTGAGGCCGGGCAATGTCATGCTTGCACATGCTTGCAGGCTCGGTCTGGAGGGCGTCGTTTCAAAGCAGGCTGATGCGCCATACACGAGTGGTCGGTCGCAGAACTGGATCAAGTCGAAATGCATGCAGCGGCAGGAATTTGTCATTCTGGGTTATCTGCCATCGGAAAAAACTGGGCGCGGCCTGCGGTCCCTCCTTGTGGGCTACAATGAAAAAGGCAAGCTGAAATATGCAGGCAGGGTCGGCACAGGGTTTACTGTGAAATCGACCGATCTTCTGCTTGGCAAATTAAAGGCATTGAAAGCCGACAAGCCAGCCTTCACCGGCGAAGGGAGCCGACAATCTGGCGCGAACTGGGTAAAGCCGGAACTCGTGGCTGAGATCGAATTTCGTGCCTGGACCAGCGATGGCATACTTCGCCACGCTTCTTATCAAGGGCTGCGAGAAGACAAGCCTGCTTCTGAGGTCGTCGA
Source organism: Rhizobiaceae bacterium (assembly GCA_019635795.1). GTDB lineage: Bacteria > Pseudomonadota > Alphaproteobacteria > Rhizobiales > Rhizobiaceae > Mesorhizobium_G. The sequence continues at coordinate 30,406 of JAHBYV010000009.1, read as the reverse complement.
GGAAAGCGCGCAAGATGCCGCGGCAGATAAAAGTCCCGCAACGACGCGAACTTCTGTGAAGCTATCAAAGCCAGATAAGGAGCTATGGCCTCTCGAGGGCGTTACCAAGCAGAACCTGCTTGACTATTACGCATTGGTTTGGCCGCGCATGGAACCTTTCGTTGTGGGAAGGCCGCTGAGCCTTGTCCGGGCACCTGATGGCATTGAGAAACAGGGCTTCTTCCAGAAACACGCCTCAAAGGGCATGGATGATACAGTCAGGATCGTAAAGGACCCGAAAGACGGCGAAGAATTGCTGTTCATCGAAAATTTTGACGGCTTGGCTGCACTGGTTCAGCTTGGCGTTGTCGAAGTGCATATTTGGGGCAGCACCATTGCCGACATTGAGCGCCCGGATCAGATAATATTCGATCTCGATCCCGATGAGGGGCTGTCCGAGGATGATGTTCGCGCCGCAACCCTTGATGTGCGCGATCGGCTTGATGACCTTGGTCTTCCTCACTTCGTCAAACCGTCAGGCGGCAAGGGTTTTCATGTACTGGTCCCCCTGAAACCCGCGGCGAAATGGGATGTCGTGAAGGGTTTTGCGCAGCAGTTTGCAAAGGCCATGGAACAATCCGCGCCAGACAAATATACCGCAACGCTTTCAAAGGCCGCGCGAAAAGGGCGCATCTTTATCGACTACCTGCGCAATGGCAGGGGGTCCACAACAGTCGCGCCTTATTCATCCAGAGCCAAGAAAGGCGCAACGGTCTCTATACCAGTCGAATGGCGAGAAGTTGAAGGGGGCCTTTCACCGAACGGCATCACCATGACCGACCTTGCCGATGTCAGAAAACGCACCGCAGCAGCCGACCCCTGGCAGGACTTTTTCTCCGCGGGAAAGAAGTTGAAAGAGTAGCGAGGTCAAATCGATATGCTTTGGCTGCATTGTGTCGCGAATTATGGCCCTTGACGGAGCGCGCTGCTTAGACCCAATGCCTGGGCGACATCAAATGGGCGGCGAAGAATGACTTTCTCAGGTGCGATGCAATTGCTGGCTTCAACGCTGATTTTCCTTGCTGCGGCAACGGGCGCAAAATCATGGGCGCTGGCACCGAGTTTACCTAAAATTCTGGTGACGCTCGGCCTGTACACGCTCGGCAATCTGATCATGCTGCGACTGGTGCGCGAATTCGGCATGTCGGTGGCGTTCAGCCTGTCCGCTGTAATCCAGCTGATTGCAGTTAATCTTGTGGCGTTGCTGTATTTCGGCGAAAGCCTCAGCACACCGCAGACAATCGGGATTGCATTAGCCGTCGCCTCTGTTGCAGTTATCAGTTTTGGTCCCTATCTCGGCGGGCGATGAGCGAACACCACAAAGAACCTGAGCGCGGCTTTGTCCGGGCTTTTGACTTCTTCAATCGAATTGAGTTCCCCGTTTTGCTGGCGGGAATTCTCATAGCTGGCGGGCTATGGGGATTTGTAGAGTTGTTTGAAGTGGCAAGGCACGCGCAGCCGGGCAGCTTCGATACGCAATTATTGCTGGCGCTTCGCGAGCCTGGCCACCCCAACAACCCGATCGGGTCCGAACGGCTGGAGGGCATTGTTCGAGACATTACGGCGTTGGGTGGCGTGGCCGTACTCGTGCTTTTGACGGCGCTGGTTGTCTTTTTTTTGCTGCTGGCCGGCAAGTGGCAGATCGCGATATTCGTGCTGTGTGCTGTCGGCGGCGGGCAGATCCTTTCAACCTTGCTTAAACTCGGAATTGACAGGCCGCGCCCTGAGCTTGTGTCACATTTGATGCGTGAAACATCTAGCAGCTTTCCAAGCGGTCACGCCATGATGTCCGCCGTGACCTACCTCACACTAGGTTCGCTGCTGGCGCGCATAACGCAGAAGCGGCAGTTGAAAATCTATTTCCTGTTTGTCGCCGTTCTGCTGACGGCGTTGGTGGGCGCAAGCCGCGTCTATCTTGGAGTGCATTGGCCCAGCGATGTGCTGGCCGGCTGGTGCGTTGGATTTGCGTGGGCAATGCTGTGCTGGCTCATCGCCCGGTGGTGGCTGAAAAACCGGCCCACCCCGCCCTAAACGGCCAATGCAGCAGGAGAAAGCAAGGATTTGTCGCTAAGCGCAAGCACCGCATTTGAGTAGCGCTGATCGCCAGTGACTTCCCGGCCTATCCATTCGGGAAGCATGTCGCGGGGAACGTAGTCCGGCGTTTCAAGCTCCGCCACAACCAGACCGGCAAGATCGCCGCAGAAAACATCCACCTCATAGGTGTAGCCAACGTGCTGAACCAGATGGCGCTGCTTCTCGATTATCGAGCCGATCGCGAATGCCTGCATTTCCATGGCTTCGTCCAGCGGCAGGTCATACTCAAATTCGTCCCGCTCAGGCAGATTGGACCCGAACTTGAATGTAAGCTTCGCTTGCGTGTCGTTGATAATGCGAATGCGGGTCGAGCGATCAGGCCCTATCGACAAATAGAATTGCCGGATAGCCAGAACTCTCGACGCGTGGGCGCGCCACGCATCACCACGAACGAGGAATTTGCGTTCGATCTCCTTAGCCATTGTCAGAAACTAAAACCCTCCAGCGGCGATGTGCAATCGGAAAAAGCAGCAACTAAGGATCACAACAACGACAATTGACTTTAATCAATCGTTTGATTAAATTATCTTCATGGTTGTTGAAAGTCAAAAGCTCAAAGCTTCGGGTGGCGCTGACCAAACCCGCGCCGCATTGGTGCGCGCTGCTTTGATCTTGTTCGGCGAGCAGGGGTTCGAGGGCACCTCCACGCGCGAGATTGCCGCGGCTGCAAATGCGAACATCGGATCAATCGCCTATCATTTCGGCAGCAAGGAAGGTTTGCGCATAGCGGTTGCCGATCACATCGTCGCTACTATTCAGGCTATCGCATCGCGCAATGAAGCCGAAGCCGTGAAAGAAGTGCCAGCTTCTCAGGATGCCAGTCTGGCTATTACCGCAATGATTGAACGCATGTTCAGCTTTTTCGTTGTGCAGCAGGAAGCCGCTGAGATCGTGCCATTCGTGCTGCGGGAAATGGCAGCACCGTCACCGGCATTTGAACGAATCTATGCCGGTATGATCGAACCGATCCACAAGCGTTGTTGTGACCTTTGGGAAGCGGCAACTGGCGAACCCGCCGGGAGCGAAGAAACGCGCATCAACGTCTTCACAGTTATGGGACAGATCATTTACTTCCGATTGGCTCGGGAAGCTGTGCGCCGCCGCATGGGTTGGGCGGATATAGACTTCGAACACGGCGCGAAAATTTCCAAAGCAATCACTTCTAACGTTGCAGACATCCTTGCGGCAAAGAAAGAGCGTACATCATGAGCTTCTTCTGCTCCCTCCCAATCCTTGCGTCGCTCATCTCATGCGGCCCTGGCGCACCACTAGCGGTGGGTTATGTCGAGGGCGAATTCGTATTGATGGCACCCATCGAAACGGCGCAGGTTGACACTGTGGCTGTCAGGCGGGGTGACCGTGTCGAACCGGGCCAGATCATTGTTAGGCTTGAAGACGCCGATGCACGCATTGCCGTTTCGCAGGCCAAGGCCGCTTTGGCGCAAGCGCAGGCGCAACTTGCAGATTTGAAGCTCGGCAAGCGCCCGGAAGAAATTGATGTTCTGGCCGCGACACTTGCGTCTGCAGAGGCCGAGCATGAAGAAGCTGGGCGCGTTGTGGAGCGCACGCAGGACCTGTTTGGACGAGGCACCGCAACGCAGGCACAACTCGACACCGCAAAGACGCAGCTTCAGGTGACGGCAGCAGCCATCGGGCAGGCCAAGGCCAATCTGGCTGTTGCCAAGCTTCCTGCGCGGATAGAGACAATCAAGGCGGCGGAACAGGCTGTCAACCAGGCATCAGCCGCCCTCGATGAGGCACAATGGCGACTTTCCAAACGCAATCTCGTAGCGCTCAATCCGGGCCGTGTGGACGATGTTATTCGCGATCCTGGCGACATAGCAGGGCCTTCTGCGCCCGTTCTTTCCCTGTTGCCTGATGGTGCTGTGAAGTTGAAGGTGTACGTGCCAGAGCCTGACTTCTCAAAGCTGAAACCGGGCGGCAAGTTGAAGGTGCGGTGCGACGGGTGCCGCGAGGGGCTGACTGCTACGGTGAGCTATGTCTCGCACGATCCCGAATTTACGCCTCCGGTTATCTATTCGCTCGAAACGAGGCAAAAGCTTGTTTATCTGATCGAAGCGCGTCCCGATGGGGATACGATGCTCAAGCCGGGGCAGATCGTGGACGTTGATCTTGCTGACGCGGAATAGGGTGATGAGCGTCATAGATGTTCAAAATCTGGTTAAGCGCTTCGGCGACAAGACCGTCGTCGATAATGTGTCCATGCAGGTGGAGCAGGGCGAAATCGTCGGTTTTCTGGGACCGAACGGTTCGGGCAAGACAACGACAATCCGCATAATGTGCGGCTTGCTCACAGCCGACAGCGGCACGGGCAAGGTGCTTGGCTATGACCTTGGCATTGAATCGCTCAAGATCAAACGCGAAGTCGGCTACATGACGCAGAAGTTCTCTTTCTATGAGGACCTGACGATCGCCGAGAACCTTGAATTTGTTGCGCGGCTCTATGAGCTGAAGCCGGTTGCCAGATATGTGGATGAAACCCTTGAGGATCTGGGGCTGACAAGCCGCCGGAACCAGCTTGCGGGAACGTTATCAGGGGGCTGGAAGCAGCGATTGGCGCTCGCGGCCTGCATCATGCATCGGCCAAAGCTGCTGCTGCTGGACGAACCGACGGCCGGGGTCGATCCCAAGGCACGGCGCGAATTCTGGGATGAAATACACCGGCTGGCGCGAGGCGGGCTCACTGTGCTTGTGTCCACGCACTACATGGACGAGGCCGAGCGCTGCCATCGGATCTGCTACATATCCTACGGAAAGATGTTAGCCACCGGAACCGTGGATGAGGTTATCCGCGATGCAGGGCTGACCACATATGTGGTGACAGGTGAGGGGTTGAACGAAGTTGCAGAGCGCCTGGAAGGTGCGCCGGGTGTGGATCAGGTCGCGCCGTTCGGAACCACACTCCATGTTGTTGGTTCGGATCGGGAGCTGTTGGACAAAACGCTCTCGGCATTCCGAAAGGAAAAGGGCATCAGGATCGAGCGTGGCGAAACCAGTCTTGAGGATGTGTTCATCCAGTTCATGGCGGTATCGAAGGACAATATGTCATGAACCACACCTTCTTTTCGCTTTCCCGCCTTCGCGCGCTTTTAAAGAAAGAGTTCATCCAGATGCGGCGCGACCGCGTCACCTTTGCGATGATGCTGGGCGTACCATTGATGCTGCTGATTCTGTTCGGTTACGCGATCAACAACGATCCCAAGCGACTGCCGGCTGCACTCGTTGCAACGAGTAATGACCACTATACGCGCGCCATGGTGTCTGCATTGGAGATGACGGGCTATTACCGCTTCGACCATCCCATTCAAAGCGCGGAGGAGGCAGAAAAGCTCATAACCAGCGGCGCGGTTTCGTTCGTTGTCACCATACCTTCCGACTTCGCGCGGCGGGTGATACGGGGTGACAATCCGCAAATATTGATTGAGGCTGATGCGACCGATCCGTCGGTCGCAAGCGGTGCCATTTCCACCCTGGGCACTGTTGCAAGTCAGGCGCTGTTGCGCGAGCAGGGCGACGAAGCGCAGGCCGCTGCACAGGCGGTGAGTCAGCTACAGGTGATCGTTCACCGCAGATACAATCCTGAGGGAATATCACAGTACAATATCGTTCCCGGATTGCTGGGCGTCATTCTACAGATGACAATGGTGATGATGACCGCAATGGCACTGACCCGCGAGAGTGAGCGCGGAACGATGGAAAACCTGCTGGCAATGCCGGCCAGCCCAATGGAAATCATGCTTGGCAAGGTTTTGCCCTATGCCGCGGTGGGTGCCGTGCAGGTCGTGGTCGTTCTCGTTGCCGCTAAGACTCTATTTGGCGTGCCCTTTTTCGGGAGTCTCACGCTGCTGCTTTCGGCAATTTTTGTTTTCGTGCTGGCGCTGGTGTTGCTCGGCTATTCGATATCGACTGTGGCGCGCACGCAGATGCAAGCCATGCAGCTAACCTTCTTCTTTTTCCTGCCATCAATATTGCTGTCCGGCTTCATGTTTCCTTATCGCGGAATGCCGGATTGGGCACAGACACTGGGAGAAGTTTTGCCATTAACGCACTTTCTGCGCATCGTGCGGGCGGTGATGTTGAAAGGTGCCGGATTCCCGGCAATCGCGACTGAAGTCGCTGCGTTGTTCGCCTTCGTTCTGGCTTTCGCCACGCTGGCCCTGCTCCGTTTCAGGCGCACGCTCGATTGAAAACTGCCCCACCCTTATCGAGAGTGGAGCAGCATAGGGTTGCATTCGGCTAACGGGTCAGGCGTCCGCCTTGACGTTCTGTTTCTGAGTACCCAAACCTTCGACGCCAAGTTCCACGACGTCTCCAGGCTTTAGGAAACGCTGCGGCTTCATACCCATCCCGACGCCGGGTGGTGTGCCCGTCGAGATGAGGTCGCCGGGTTGAAGGCTCATGAATCGGGAAAGATAGGACACGAGATGCTTCACGCCATAAATCATGGTCGAGGTGTTTCCATCCTGCATCTTCTCGCCATTGACGGTCAGCCACAGCTTAAGGTTTTGCGGGTCCTTCACTTCGTCCTTCGTCACCATCCAGGGGCCGGTCGGACCAAACGTGTCGGCACTTTTGCCTTTCGTCCACTGGCCTTGACGCTCGATCTGAAACGCGCGCTCGGAAACATCGTGCAGCACGCAGTATCCTGCAACATAGTCCAGCGCATCTTCTTCGGAGACGTACTTTGCCTTCTTGCCGATAACGATGCCTAGTTCGACTTCCCAATCGGTCTTTTGAGAACCACGCGGGATAAGCAGATCGTCATTCGGTCCAACGATTGCCGATGTTGCTTTCATGAAAACAATCGGTTCGCTGGGAACCGCGGCGCCGGTTTCTGCTGCGTGGTCGGAGTAATTCAGGCCGATGCAGATAAATTTGCCGGTTCCGCCAACGCACGGCCCAAGGCGCGGATTGCCTGCCACTTCGGGCAGGGAGTTCGGATCAATCCTGCTGAGCTTATCCAGCTGTACCGGATCAAGGGTCTCACCCGCAATGTCTGGCACATGGCCGGACAAGTCGCGGATTTTTCCGCTCGCGTCGATGAGCCCGGGTTTTTCGGCGCCCGCCTCGCCGTATCTTACCAGTTTCATTCCTACTCCTCAGATTTTACGTTTTTGATTAGAGCGACCACCCGCCATCAATGTTGCAGGCTTGTCCGGTCGTATATGTTGCGCCCGCCAGATACACCGCGAGGTCCGCAATCTCCTCAGGCTCGCCTATGCGCCCCATAGGCTGGCGTGCAATGAAGGCCGCGCGAGCTGTCTCATAATTTCCTTGCGCCCGCATCCGGTCCTGCAGCGAAGGACTTTCAACCGTTCCCGGGCAAATACAGTTACATCTTATGCCGTGCGTGATGTATTCAGCAGCGATTGATTTGGTCAGGCCGATAACCGCAGCTTTGGTTACGCTATACGCAAAGCGGTTGGGAACACCCTTAACCGAACTCGCGACAGACGACATGTTGATGATAGCGCCGTCCTTGCGCTCCAGCATTCCGGGCAGCACGGCCCGGATTGTGCGGATCATGGACTTGACATTGAGATCGATCGCGAAATCGAAGTCGTCGTCTTTCATCTGTAAAATAGAACCGGCGTGAACAAATCCGGCGCAGTTGAAAAGAACGTCTACCCTACCAATTTCGCTGGTTACTGCATTCACGTCAGCATCGCTCAGAACATCCATTTTGCGGGTCGTGATGTTCGGATGCTTCAATTCGGCAAGCAGGCTCTCATTAATATCGCTTGCCCAGACGGTTGCTCCAGCGTTGGCGAATGCAAGAGCCGAGGCTCGACCGATACCCTGTGCGGAAGCGGTGATGAGAACAGTTTTGCCCGCAAGTTTGGTCATATGCGCAGCTTTCCCTTGGGTGAGGCGCGCGCACCCTGTCATAGCTGCGCGAGAATGCAACAGTGTTTATGACCTTGCCTTCATCCCGTCAGGGTCGAAGTAAATGGAGATGGTATAGGAGCTAGGTAATATCGGTTGGCGGCGCACGCCCGATGCCAAGCTTTTGTTCCCGAAAGAAGATGAAGAGGCCCGAGGCGACAATCAGCGCCGCACCAATCATTGTCGTGATTTGGGGTGTTTCGTTGAACACCAGCCAGCCAAAAATCATCGCCCAAAGCAAAAGCGTGTATTGGTAAGGTGTGACGGTGGCAGCGTCCGCAAGCATAAGCGACCGATTGGTAAAAACGTGCGCCACAAGCGCGATTATGCCAAGCATCGAAAGCATCACGAAATCAACCGGCGCAGGCACAGCTTTCGCCCAGGGCAGCAGTATAATGCCGAGAAGCGCAGTGCCAGTCGTTGGCCAGAACACCATCGCGATGTCCGAAGAATTGCGCAGCGCTCGCGCTGTAATCATCATTAGTGCGAACGCGAGACTTCCAACCAGAGCAGCGATCGAGGGCAGAGACAGGCTTTCAGAAGATGGCCTCATTGCTATCAGCACGCCAATGAAGCCGACAATAATTGCAGTCCAGCGCCGCCAGCCGACATGCTCGCCAAGCAAAAGAGGAGACAGCGCGGCGACATATATGGGTGATGCCATCCAGAATGTGATTGCGTCAGCAAGCGGCATGTAGCCAACGGAATAATAGAAACAACTGATCTCAATGGCAGTCAGCAGAACGCGAACAGCCATGAGTTTGGGGTATGCAACATCGAATAGGCTGCGGGGACCCGCGTACAATATGAACGGGCACAAAAACAAAATGGCCGCGATGCTGCGCACAAAAAGCAAAAGCCCGACGTGATAGGATGCAACGAGCCATTTGCCGAGAACATCGTTAACGGCAAACATGAAAATAGCGATGAGCATAAAAACAATACCAAGCGTATTGTTCTCACGGATATTTCTGGCCATGGCGCCCTGCGATCTGTTTCTGAAAGGCCTATAGCATGCGTTTCAGCAGGTACAGCGCATCAAGCGCTTCACGGGGGGTCAGTTCGTCGGGATTTATTGCGCCAAGACTTTCGCGCAAGGCATCCGTCTGAGGTTTTGCGGGAGGTTCGTTGCGAACCACGGCGGAAAACAGTGGCAAATCGTCCAGCAGGCGATCTGCCTTGCCCGACATTTCGCCTTCTTCCAGTTGGTTCAACACATCCCGCGCGCGCTGTACCACTGCCTCTGGTAAGCCAGCGAGCTTGGCTACCTGAACCCCATAGCTGCGGTCAGCCGCACCCATAGCCACTTCGTGCAGGAACACGACATCGCCCTCCCACTCCTTCACGCGCATGGTCACGTTATGGAGGCGAGGCAATTTGGCTGACAAGGCGGTAATTTCGTGGAAATGAGTCGCGAAGATGGAGCGGCAACGGTTCTGTTCGTGCAGATACTCGACCGCAGCCCAGGCAATCGACAGGCCGTCAAACGTGGAGGTGCCGCGCCCGATTTCGTCGAGGATGACCAGCGAACGCTCACCGGCCTGATTGAGAATGGCCGCAGTTTCCACCATCTCCACCATAAATGTAGAGCGCCCGCGCGCAAGATCATCGGAGGCGCCGACGCGGGAGAACAGGCGATCCACCACGCCAATGTGCGCCGATTGGGCCGGCACGAAAGAACCCATCTGCGCCATGATCGCAATCAATGCGTTCTGTCGCAGAAAGGTGGACTTGCCGCCCATGTTTGGCCCTGTCAGGAGCCAGATTGCGCCGTTACGATCGTTTCCTGAAGGTGAAAGGTTGCAGTCATTGGCGACAAAGGGCGCTTGGGCTGAGCGGCGTAATGCCTGCTCGACTACAGGGTGACGCCCTCTTTCGATCTGGAAGGCAAGGCTTGAGTCCACTTTCGGGCGGCAATAGTTTTCCGCTTGCGCCAGAATTGCCAGCGCGGCTGAAACATCCAGAACCGCGATGGCTTCGGCGCCTGCACGAATAGACTGGGCGTTTGCAACGGCCTCGGCAGTCAGCTTATCGAAAACGCGTTGCTCTATGCCAAGCGCGCGATCTGCAGCATTGGCTATTTTTGTTTCAAGCTCCGCCAGTTCCGTGGTGGTGAAGCGCATGGCGTTGGCCATCGTCTGGCGATGAATAAAGCGCCCTTTTGCTTCATCCGTGCCGTTCAGTGCCGACTGATTGTTGGCCGAAACCTCAATGTAATAGCCAAGAACGTTATTGTGCCTGATCTTGAGTGAGCGAATGCCTGTTTCCTCAATCAGATCGCGTTCCATCCCGGCAATGACGCGCCGCGATTCATCCCGTAATGCGCGCATCTCATCAAGCTCGGCATCATAACCCGCGCGAACGAACCCACCATCTCGCTTGAGCAGCGGAAGCTCTTCCCCCAGCGCCTCAGTTAGATGTGCGGCAAAATCAGCAGGTAAAGCAGCCAGAGCCTCAATCGCCCTTACTAACTCCTGTGGCGCACTGGAGCCATGCAATGTTTTTTGCAGATTGCCTGCCGCTTCCATGCCCGCGCGAAGCGCGCCAAGGTCTCGCGGTCCGCCACGGTTCAGTGCGAGGCGGGAAAGGGCGCGCGGCATATCCGCGACGGTTTTCAGCACGGCGCGCACTGCCTCACATAATTTCGGCTCGCCGAGAAAAAATGCCACCGAATCCAGCCTTGCGCCAATCTCGGCAGGGTCCGTAAGCGGAGACATCAGCCTGTCTGCGAGTAATCTTGCCCCGCCGCCAGTCAACGTCCTGTCGATGCATTTGAACAACGACCCTTCACGGGCGCCGTTCATGGCGCGAATAAGTTCCAGATTGCCGCGCGTCGCCGGATCGATAAACAGGGTCGATGCACTCTGTTCGCGCTCAGGTCTTGCGAGCGGAGGGCGCTCTGCCTTCTGCGTCTTTTCTACATAAGCGATTGCACCTGAGATTGCGCTCAGCTCGGCGCGTGAAAACGCCCCGAAGCTGTCAGGCGTCGCTACGCCGTAAAAATGCGCTATGCGGTTGGCAGCGCTTGAAGATTCAAAAAGCGACCCCGGTATCGGGCTTGCGGTGCGACCAAGCACGTCAAACACCGGTTTGAGTTCATCGTCGTAGAAAACGGGTTCGGCAACCACGACCTCTCTGGGGTCGATGCGCAAAATGTCGGCAAGCAGACGATCCGCACGGGATTCAGCAACGCGAAAATGGCCGGTGGATATGTCGATCCAGGCGAGGGCAAAAATATCTTCCGGCGAACTTTTGACGCGCCCCACAGCCATAAGGAAATTGCTTTGAGCCGGGTCGAGAAGCTTGTCTTCTGTTATCGTACCCGGTGTAACGAGACGCACAACATCACGCCGCACAACCGATTTTGAACCGCGCTTCTTGGCTTCCGCCGGGTCTTCAATCTGTTCGCAAACCGCTACGCGAAACCCAAGCCCAATCAACTTTTGCAAGTAATCGTCAGCAGCGTGCACGGGCACGCCGCACATTGGAATGTCGTCGCCCTGATGCTTGCCTCTTTTGGTCAGAACAATGCCGAGCGCTCGACTCGCCTTTTCGGCGTCATCGAAGAACAATTCGTAGAAATCGCCCATGCGATAGAAGAGCAGCGAATCCTGATTCGCAGCCTTTATCTCAATGTATTGTTCCATCATCGGCGTCGCACCCGCTGAGGAAAGCGGTGCAGGCTCGCGCCCGGAAGGCATTGTCTGGATTACCATGTCAGCTTTTCTGATTTAGGCTTCATTGTGTATTGCTTGGCCCTTCCTTTCCTTCAAGTGTAGCCTTATTCCTCAATGCTCCACAAAAAAGGATCGTTGCTGAAAGCGACAGAGGGTAGGAAAGCTTTTTATGGCTGCAAAGAAGAGCGAACACACGGGCCCGTCGGTAACTGCGGAGGAGGCTCTCGATTTTCACGCGTCGGGCCGGCCGGGCAAGCTTGAAATAAGCCCCACCAAGCCGATGGCCACGCAGCGGGACCTTTCTCTGGCCTATTCGCCGGGGGTTGCGGTGCCCGTGAAGGCAATCGCAGAAGACCCGTCTCGTGCTTTCGACTACACCACCCGTGGCAATATGGTGGCGGTCATTTCCAATGGTACCGCCATTCTCGGATTGGGGAATCTCGGCGCGCTGGCTTCCAAGCCTGTCATGGAAGGCAAGTCAGTCTTGTTCAAACGATTTGCCGATGTGGATTCCATCGATCTTGAAGTCGATACGGAAGACCCGGACACGTTCATTAACTGCGTGCGATATCTCGGCCCGTCATTCGGCGGCATCAATCTGGAGGACATAAAGGCACCGGATTGTTTCATCATCGAGCAGAAGCTTCGAGAGATCATGGATATACCAGTTTTCCATGACGATCAGCATGGCACCGCGATTATCGCAACTGCCGGACTCATAAATGCGCTGGAAGTGACTGGCCGCGACATGAAAAGCGCCAGACTTGTATGTAACGGTGCAGGTTCCGCCGGCATTGCGTGTATTGAACTTGTGAAATCCCTCGGCTTCGCGCCGGAAAACATCATTCTGTGCGACACCAAGGGCGTGGTTTATCAGGGCCGCACAGAGGGAATGAACCAGTGGAAATCCGCGCACGCAGTCAAGACGGACTTGCGCACGCTTGAGGAAGCGCTGGAGGGAGCAGATATTTTCTTCGGGCTTTCGGCCAAAGGTGCGTTGACGCCGAAAATGGTTCAATCCATGGCGAAAGATCCGATCATTTTTGCAATGGCAAACCCTGACCCGGAAATCACCCCCGAGGAAGTTGCCGAAATCCGCACCGATGCCATCATGGCGACAGGCCGCTCGGACTATCCCAATCAGGTCAACAATGTCCTCGGCTTCCCTTATATTTTCCGTGGCGCGCTGGATGTCAGGGCGACGACAATCAATGATGAAATGAAGGTTGCGGCCGCGAAGGCCCTGGCCGAACTGGCGCGCGAGGATGTTCCCGATGATGTGGCGACAGCCTATCAGGGCAATCGCCCGAAATTCGGCCCGAATTACATTATCCCCGTGCCATTCGATCCGCGCCTGATCTCGGCAATCCCGGTGGCTGTTGCCAAGGCAGCCATGGAAAGCGGCGTAGCGCGTCGGCCTATACTCGACCTTGGAAAATATGCGCAGGAACTGTCCGCCCGGCGCGATCCCATCGCCTCTACGCTTCAGCGCATTTATGATCGCGTGCGCCGCCAGCCCAAGCGGGTGGTTTTCGCCGAGGGCGAAGAACCGCAGGTCATGCGAGCAGCTGTGTCATTTGTGAACCAGCGGCTCGGCACGGCAATTCTGGTTGGCCGCGAAGAACAGATGCGTGAAACGGCGCGGCAGGCCGGGGTTGATCTGAACAGGGCGGGCATTGAAATCATCAATGCTCGTCTGTCGCGTCGTAATTCAGTTTATGCCGATCACCTCTACGAGCGCCTTCAACGCAAGGGCTACCTTCTGCGGGATTGCCAGCGGCTCATCAACAACGACCGCAATTATTTCGCGGCGACGATGGTGGCGCTGGGTGATGCCGATGCAATGGTGACGGGCGTTACACGCAACTATTCGACAGCTCTTGAAGATATTTGCCGATCCATCGACGCCAAGCCTGGCCATCGCATCATTGGCGTTTCCATCGCCCTGTGTCGTGGCCGCACCGTGGTCGTCGCGGACACGGCTGTTCATGATATGCCGAACGCTGAGCAGCTGGCAGACATAGCGGAGGAGGCGGCAGGATTTGCGCGGCGTATGGGCTATGAGCCGCGCGTGGCCATGCTTGCTTACTCCACCTTCGGGCATCCGCAAGGCGAGCGCTCGGAACGCGTTCAGGAAGCAGTCAAAATACTCGACAGGCGTCGCGTCGATTTTGAGTATGACGGCGAAATGGCTGCTGACGTGGCGCTGAATTTCAGCTTGATGCAACGTCAATACCCGTTTTGCCGCCTCTCGGGCGCGGCGAATGTGCTCGTCATGCCCGCATTTCACTCAGCCAGTATCGCAACCAAAATGTTGCAGGAACTTGGCGGTTCGACCGTAATCGGCCCGCTGCTTGTTGGCCTGAACAAATCGGTGCAGATCGTGCCACTGAACGCAAAGGACGCTGATCTGGTGAACATGGCTGCAATCGCGGCCTATAATGCGGGCGCATAAGCGCCTGCAAAAATGAGTAGCTATTTCGCGGCATATCCACTATATGCCCGCCAGCATTGCTCATATTGTGCGTATGCGATCACGGCCCCTGCTGGACGACATCCCGGCTGTGGGCGTCCTGTTTCCTCAAAAATGAAAGGGAAAACGCGATGTCGATTACCGCTGAACGCAAGCAGGAACTATTGAAGGAATTCGCCACTTCGCAGGGCGACACCGGTTCGCCGGAAGTCCAGGTCGCGATTCTTTCGGAGCGCATCAAGAATCTGACAGAGCATTTCAAGGGCCACGTGAAGGACAATCATTCCCGCCGCGGTCTCCTCGCGCTCGTGTCGCAGCGCCGTTCGCTTCTTGACTATCTCAAGAAGAAAGACGACGCGCGCTATCAGGCGCTGATCGAAAAGCTCGGCTTGCGCCGTTAAAAAACTCCGGCGGGTTTCCTCAAGGAAATCCGCCGGTTGCCTATTGCGGGTCGTGAATGACCCCTAACGGGTCCTGGCGAAAATGGGATCGCCGGACCGCCTCATGGACAGGTCATGGGGCAGGATTGCAGGATGCCCGGTTGCTTGAAAGGCAGCTTATCCGGACCTCCCGTTGTCTTGCCCGTGGCTCGTCCCAACGAAGCAGGGAAGGGTCGGCGTGCCGAAGGGTCGGCGCGCACCTTCCTCATTTGAAGGACAAGACATGTTCAACCAACACAAAGTAGAAATTGAGTGGGCCGGTCGCCCCCTCATTCTGGAAACCGGAAAGATTGCCCGTCAGGCCGACGGTGCCGTGCTTGCGACCTATGGCGAGACGATGGTGCTTGCCACTGTTGTTTCTGCCAAAGAGCCGAAGCCGGGCGTCGATTTCTTCCCGCTGACCGTCAATTATCAGGAAAAGACCTTTGCTGCCGGCAAGATTCCTGGCGGTTATTTCAAGCGTGAAGGCCGTCCGAGCGAACGCGAAACGCTGGTTTCACGTCTCATCGACCGCCCGATTCGTCCGCTGTTTGCCGACGGTTACAAGAATGACACCCAGGTGATCGTCACGGTCATTCAGCATGACCTCGAAAATGATCCCGATATTCTTTCCATCGTTGCGTCATCGGCAGCGCTTACGCTTTCCGGCGTGCCTTTCATGGGCCCGATCGGCGGCGCGCGCGTCGGCTATATCAACGGCGAATATGTGCTGAATCCGCACATCGATGAAATGGAAGAGTCCAGGCTCGATCTCGTCGTGGCGGGTACTTCTGACGCCGTGCTGATGGTTGAGTCGGAAGCTCAGGAGCTCCCGGAAGATATTATGCTTGGCGCAGTAATGTTTGGTCACAAGGGCTTCCAGCCAGTGATCGACGCCATTATCAAGCTGGCAGAAGTTGCCGCAAAAGACCCGCGTGATTTCTCCTCACCTTCGTTCGGCGAGCTTGAAAAGGAAATGCTCGGCCTCATCGAAGGTGAGTTGCGCGAAGCCTACAAAAACACCGTCAAGCAGGCTCGTTACGATGCCGTTGACGCCGCCAAGGCGAAGGTGAAGGCGCATTTCTTGCCGGAAGGCGAAGAAGCCCCGAAATACTCGGCGGATCAGGTTGCGGCGGTATTCAAGGAACTGCAGGCCAAGATCGTTCGGTGGAATATTCTGGACACCGGGTCACGCATCGATGGTCGCGACCTCAGCACTGTTCGCCCGATCGTTGCAGAAGTTGGTGTTCTGCCACGCACGCACGGTTCTTCCCTGTTCACCCGCGGCGAAACGCAGGCTCTTGTGGTTGCGACCCTGGGCACAGGCGAGGACGAGCAATATATTGACTCGCTGACCGGTACGCAGAAGGAAACCTTCCTGCTGCACTATAATTTCCCGCCTTACTCCGTAGGCGAAACCGGGCGTATGGGCTCGCCGGGGCGCCGCGAAATCGGCCACGGCAAGCTTGCATGGCGCGCCGTTCACCCGATGCTGCCATCGGCGGAGCAATTCCCTTACACGCTGCGTGTTGTCTCCGAGATCACTGAATCCAACGGTTCTTCGTCAATGGCGACCGTTTGCGGCACCTCGCTGGCTCTCATGGATGCTGGTGTGCCGCTGTCCAAGCCTGTAGCGGGCATCGCAATGGGGCTCATCAAGGAAGGTGAGCGTTTTGCCGTTCTTTCCGACATCCTCGGCGATGAAGATCACCTTGGCGACATGGATTTCAAGGTTGCGGGTACTGCCAACGGCATCACCTCACTCCAGATGGACATCAAGATCGATGGCATCACCGAAGAAATCATGAAGGTGGCGTTGGGTCAGGCCAAGGATGGCCGCCTGCACATTCTCGGCGAGATGGCCAAGGCGATCACGGAAGGCCGCAAGGAACTCGGCGAGTTTGCTCCGCGCATCGAAGTCATGCAAATCCCAACCGACAAGATCCGTGACGTAATCGGGTCCGGCGGTAAGGTTATCCGTGAAATCGTGGAAAAGACCGGCGCGAAGATCAACATTGAGGACGATGGCACGGTAAAAATCGCTTCATCGAACGCCAAGGAAATCGAGGCGGCGCGGAAGTGGATTCATACGATCGTTGCTGAACCGGAAGTGGGCGAAATCTACGAAGGAACGGTCGTCAAGACTGCTGACTTCGGCGCATTCGTCAACTTCTTCGGCCCTCGCGATGGCTTGGTGCACATTTCGCAGTTGGCTAACGAGCGCGTTCAGAAGACCACCGATGTGGTCAAGGAAGGCGACAAGGTTTGGGTCAAGCTGATGGGCTTCGACGAGCGCGGTAAGGTTCGCCTTTCCATGAAGGTCGTCGATCAAGCGACCGGCAAGGAAATCGCGCGCGAGAAGAAAGATGATGAGGACGTTGCGTAAGCTGCGTTTGACACAGTAATGAACGGGCGCGGCAGAAATGCTGCGCCTTTTCTTTTTCGGGAATGCCATGAGTTTGCCACTCGTAAATACGCTCTTTCACCCATTTTACGCCGGAGAGTTCGAGTATCCTGGCGCTGAAAAAACGTGCCTCGTGTTCGGCGCACATCGCGACTTTCAAAAGCCGGCAGAGTTCAACGCGAAATGGACCTTCGTGCAAAGCTTCAAACCTGACTTCGCCGGGCTAGAGAAGCGCGGGTTTGACGTTCGCGACAGCGCGCCGGATGAAACATTCGATGTTGCGCTCATTCTCGCCGGCAAACATCGCGGGCAAAATGAGCGGTGGTTGGCGCAGGCTGTCCAGCACGTCAAACCGGATGGGCTGATCGTGCTGGCTGGTGGCAAGACTGAAGGCGCGGCAAGTCTGCGGAAAAGAATTGAGAGCGAATTGCCGCTTGGTGGCCATCTGTCAAAAAATCATGGCGTGGTATTCTGGTTGAAACGTAGCGCGGAGGCCGACGCGTTCGCGCAAGCTGTCATCGCGCAGCAACAAAGCTTGCCTTTGATCGATGCTCGCTTTGAAGCCGCACCCGGCATGTTTTCCTACGAGCGGATTGATATCGGTTCGCGCTTACTCGCCGACAATCTGCCAAAGCAGTTGCATGGCGTTGCCGCAGATTTTTGTGCTGGCTGGGGCTATCTTTCAGTTGCGCTTGCGCAGCAGGAAGCGGTTGCGCGCGTCGATATGTTCGAAGCTGATCGGTTGGCTTTGGAGGCCGCTGAGCGGAACATGCAACGCCTTGCACCTGCAATGGAAATCTCGGCCCATTGGTGCGACCTGACTTCGGAAAAGGTTGAACGCATATACGATCTAATCGTCATGAACCCGCCTTTTCATGAAGGGCGAGCGGCCGATCCATTGCTAGGGCAATCTGTCATCCGGACAGCTGCCGCCGCGCTGAAGCCGCGCGGCCGACTGTTCATGGTTGCCAACAAGGGGCTGCCCTATGAACCGTTGCTCAAGAGCATGTTTGCGAGCTGCGACACACTGATTGAAGACAAAGGCTATCGCGTTTATGCGGCGGTTCGCTGAAGCAATCAGCCGACAAAAACGCGCTTTGGCTTGAACATTCCCGCTTCGATTGCGCCGATAGCAACCAGACGACCCCGAGCCATGGCGCAAGCCTCTTCAGCTTCCACCGGCGCGTCACGCCCACGGATGATGATGGGATTGCCGAGCCGGATGCGATTTGCCGCGTCATCAGTGATGTCGACGCGAGGCAGACAGTCGAGCGCGGCACCCGTATCAATCAACAATTCATCGATTGCCGCAAAATCTGGTGCATCCGCGTCTTCGCCGCGTGCGCGTTCCAGTTCCTCGACCGTCACAAAATCTTCCGGCGTGAACGGATCGACCTCAGTGCGCCGCAGGGTTGCTATATGCCCCAGGCAGCCCAGATCTCGGCCCATGTCGCGCGCAAGCGAACGCACATAGGTTCCCTTGCCGCACTCGATCTCGAACACCGTCTTGTCTGCCGTGTGTTCGATCAGGTCAAACCGTCCAATCTCAACTTCGCGCGGGGGGATTTCGACGGTTTCACCGCCGCGCGCCAGATCATAGGCGCGCTCGCCACCAATCTTGATGGCTGAAAACTGGGGCGGCGTCTGCAAGATCACACCGGTATATTTCGGAAGAATAGCGCGGACGGCTTCTTCCGAAGGACGGTCAGTAGACGTTTTGGAGACCTCGCCTTCCAGATCGTCGGTCGTGCGCTCTTCACCCCATGCGACCGTAAAGCGATAAACCTTCGCCCCATCCTGCACATAGGGAACTGTCTTGGTAGCTTCGCCTAGCGCGATTGGCAGCATTCCCGAGGCCAGCGGGTCCAATGTGCCCGCATGTCCAGCTTTCTCTGCCTGAAACAACCATTTGATCTTGGATACCGCTTCGGTCGAACCCATGCCGACGGGCTTATCAAGGATTACCCATCCAGAAACCGGCCTGCCTTTTTTTTTGCCGCGTCGCGCCATCAATCTTTGTCCTTGTCGTCAAGATCGCGCTTCACTTCCGGCGAACGCAGCAGCTCGTCAATCTTGGCCATGTTGTCGTAACTTGTATCGAGCCGGAAGCGGAATTCCGGCATATATTTCATTTGCCGCAATGCAGGCGACATGCGTCCACGAATGAAACGCGCATTGCGATTAAGGGCATCAATAACCGCCGCATCATCGCGCGCACCGAGCGGTGACACAAATGCCGTGGCAATCCGCAAATCGGACGACATGCGAACTTCCGATACCGAGATAACGGTCGTTTCGATCAGATCGTCGCGAATTTCGCCCCTCTGAAGCATTTCCGAAAGAGCGTGCCTGACCTGTTCGCCAACGCGTAGCTGGCGCTGCGAAGGGCCGGATGATGAGAATCTGGACATTTTTCAAACCAACCGCTTGCGGATTTGAACCGCAAACGCTTCCAAACATGTGGGAGGACGGCAGCGCCGCCCATCCCGGTTTCGGTCCGCTACAGCGTGCGGGTGATCATTTCGACGCGGAAGCACTCGATAATGTCGCCCTGCCGAATGTCTTCGTAGTTCTGGAAGGCCATACCGCATTCCTGGCCACCAGGCACTTCCGAAACTTCATCCTTGAAGCGCTTGAGCGTCTTGAGCGTACCTTCGTGGATAACGACGTTATCCCGAATAAGACGCACACCAGCGCCGCGCTCGACTTTGCCTTCCGTGACGCGGCAGCCAGCGACCTTGCCGATCTTGGTGATGTGGAAGACTTCGAGAATCTCCGCATTGCCAAGGAAAGTTTCGCGCCTTTCGGGAGACAGCAAGCCGGACATGGCCTGCTTCACATCGTCCACCAGATTGTAGATGATGTTGTAGTAGCGGATTTCGATGCCTGCCTGTTCAGCCGCTTGTCTGGCCTGCACGTTGGCGCGAACATTGAACCCGATGATGGCAGCGCCGGAAGTTTCTGCCAGGGACACATCGGTCTCTGTAATACCACCCGCACCGGAGTGCACGATACGCGCCCGGACTTCATCCGTACCGAGCTTGTCGAGTGCCGCAATAATGGCTTCGATCGAGCCCTGCACGTCGCCCTTGATAACAAGCGGGAACTCCTTGAGGCCGCTCGTCTGCAACTGCGACATCATCTGTTCCAGCGAGCCACGCTGGCCTACATGCTTCGCAACTGCCTTGTCGCGCGCCAGGCGCTGGCGGTAGGATGCAATCTCACGCGCCCGTGCTTCGTTCTCTACAGTCGCAAACCGATCACCCGCATGCGGCGTGCCTTGAAGGCCAAGTACCTCCACCGGCATTGATGGCGGAGCTTCTTCCAGATACTCGCCGCGATCATTGACCAGCGCACGTACACGGCCCCACTCGTTGCCGACGACAATAATGTCGCCGGGCATGAGCGTACCCGTTTGCACCAGAACAGTGGCGACAGGGCCGCGACCCTTGTCTAGCTTGGCTTCGATCACCACACCTTCGGCGGTGCGGTCCGGGTTCGCCTTGAGATCAAGAATTTCTGCCTGCAGCAGGATTGCTTCAAGCAGCTTGTCCAGACCGGCCCCGGTTTTGGCCGAAACCTCAACGTCCAGTGTTTCACCGCCCATTGTTTCAACGAAAACATCATGTTGAAGCAATTGAGTGCGGACCTTTTGCGGATCGGCTGTCGGCTTGTCCACCTTGTTGATGGCCACGATGATCGGCACGTTTGCCGCCTTTGCATGGCTGATCGACTCGATCGTCTGCGGCATGACGGAATCGTCTGCCGCCACTACTAGAATTGCGATATCGGTAGCCTGAGCGCCACGAGCACGCATTGCCGTAAATGCAGCGTGACCCGGCGTGTCGATGAAGGTGATCGGCTGGCCGTTCTTCTCCACCTGATAGGCACCGATGTGCTGTGTAATGCCGCCAGCTTCGCCGGACACCACATTTGCATTGCGGATGGCGTCAAGCAGCGAGGTCTTGCCGTGATCGACGTGGCCCATGATCGTCACCACCGGCGGGCGTGGCTGCAAATCTTCCGGCGCATCCGGCAGATTGAACAAGCCTTCTTCGATGTCGGACTCGGCAACGCGTTTGACGGTGTGGCCAAACTCAACCGCAACCAGTTCTGCCGTATCAGCATCGATCACGTCGCCAGGCTTCATCATCTGGCCCTGCTTCATGAAGAATTTAATGACATCGACGGCACGTTCGGACATGCGGCCTGCCAATTCCTGAATCGTGATCGTTTCCGGCAGCGTTACTTCGCGAGAAATCTTCTCACGGGGCTCTTGCTGCATAGCGCGCTTGAACTTTTCCTGACGCCGACGGGCCGCAGCAAGTGAGCGACCGCGGCTGCTGTCGCCATCTTCAGAGGAAAGCGCGGATGTGACGGTCAACCGGCCTTGACGGCGGTCATTGTCTCCACGGGTACGCGCGGGGCGCACAGGCTCCGGTGCGGCAACAGTGCGCTTTGGTGCGGGACCGCGTGGTGCAGGGCCGCGCTTCGGGGCAGCCGCTTCTTCCTCGTCATCTGCCGACGCCGCAGCAGCTTGTGGCGCACGACGGCGGGCGTCTTCTTCGGCGCGTCTGCGCGCTTCGGCCTCGGCCTTGATACGAGCTTCTTCTTCAGCCTGTCTGCGCGCAGATTCGTCGCGCTCCTTGCGGCGACGTTCTTCTTCCTCAGCGCGACGCTGTGCTGCCTCGGCTGCGCGACGGCGCTCTTCCGCTTCGCGAGCTTGAGAGCCTTCCAGCGCACGACGACGCGCTTCCATCTCGCTGTTGGACAATTCATTCAGCACAACACCAGGGCGCTCCCGACGCGGCGCGGGGGCGGGGGCGGGGGCGGGGGCGGGGGCGGGCGCAGGCGCCGGTTTCGCTGCCTGTGGCTTGGGTTGAGGCGCAGGCTGTACGGGCGGCGGAGCGGGCTGAGGCGCGGGCTTCGGCTTGAATACCTGCGCTGGCTCGGGCTTTTCGCCAGGCTTCACGAATTTCCGCTTGGTTTCGACAACGACAGCCTTTGTGCGCCCGTGCGAAAAATTCTGCCGCACAGTGCTTTGCTCAATTCCCGGGCGCTTCAGCGTCAGGGTCTTCTTTGTATTTACATGCAACGTCTTGTCGTCGCCCGAGTTGTTATCACTCATTCCAATTCCTCTGCGGCGCCATCGTTCGGAGCAATTGCCGCTCTTATTGCCAGAACTTCCGGGGAACCGCCCCGATACCGGTCGAGCGCTTCGATGCGCTTCACGGCCGCCGTTCCCGCGTCACCCGCGAGCACGGCAGCATGTATCACATTTGTGCTGCCTAATGCCAAACTCATTTCAGCTTCGCTGAAAAGTTTATGAGCCGGAATTTCAGGGCCGCCCATAAAAAACGTTGCGCGCCTTGCCTGTGTGATCTTTCGGACACCGTCTTCCGCAGCATCCAGCGCATGCAGCACGACGACAGCATTGCCGGAACGCACAGCATTTTCCACTTTCGCGGCACCAAGCGCAACCTTGCCCGCCTTGCGAGTAAGGCCGAGGGAACCAAGCACTGATTTTGCCATCAGGCGATCGACCTGTTCCCCCAGATCAGGCGGGATTATTACACCCTCGCGCAGCGCCCGATTGAACAGCTTTCTGTTCATCGCAGCCTGATCGACCAACTTGCGCTCCGCCGTTACCCAGCATCCTCTGCCGGGCAGGTTGCGCTTCAGGTCAGGTACAAGAGTCGAATCAGGAGCGGCCACGAACCGGATCAACCGATCCGGGTCCGCGGTCTGGCGCGTAACGATGCAGGTGCGATCGTTCATCTCGTCCAAGTGCTGCTCCAAGCCAACGCATGATTATGCGTCGGCAGTTTCTTCAGCGGCGCTTTGCTCTGCCGCCATTTCTTCTTCGGTGATCCAGCCCGCTTTCAGGCGAGCAGCGAGGACCATTTGCTCTGCTTCGGCGCGCGAAACCTGATGAGGTGCAAGCACGCCAGGATATTGCTTCGTTTCGCCATCCTTACGCTCTTTCCAGCCAACCAGATCGTCGACAGCATAGCCTGCGAAATCCTCAATGGTTTTCACGCCATCTTCGCCCAATGTGACCATCATGGCGGTGGTGATGCCGGGTATTTCTCTCAACTCGTCCGCAACGCCAAGCGTTTTGCGCTTTTCGTCCTGCTCGGCTTCAACGCGTTCCAGATATTCGCGTGCGCGCGTCTGGATTTCGCTGGCAGTATCTTCATCGAAACCATCGATAGAGGAAATTTCGTCGGATTCGACATAAGCAACTTCTTCAATGCTGGAGAAGCCTTCCGACGCCAAAACCTGACCGACGATCTCGTCGACGTTGAGGGCATCCATGAACAGCTTGGAGCGCTCGGAGAATTCCTTTTGACGACGCTCGGATTCTTCCTGCTCGGTCAGGATGTCGATGTCCCAGCCGGTGAGCTGCGAGGCCAGACGCACATTTTGTCCGCGACGGCCAATCGCCAGCGAAAGCTGATCATCAGCAACCACAACTTCGATGCGCTCAGCTTCCTCGTCCAGCACGACCTTGGCAACTTCCGCGGGTTGCAACGCATTCACGATGAACGATGCGACGGACGGTGACCACGGTATGATGTCGATCTTTTCACCCTGGAGCTCGGCGACAACGGCCTGAACACGGGAACCACGCATACCGACACACGCGCCGACGGGATCAATGGAAGAGTCCCTAGACGTTACCGCAATCTTGGCGCGCGAACCGGGGTCGCGGGCAACGGACTTGATCTCGATAATGCCGTCGTAAATCTCCGGCACTTCCATCGTGAACAATTTGGCCATGAATTGCGGATGCGTACGCGAAAGGAAAATCTGCGGGCCGCGCTGCTCGCGGCGCACATCGTAAACGTAAGCGCGCACGCGGTCGCCATACTTGTAATTTTCGCGCGGGATCAATTCGTCACGGCGAATAATGGCTTCACCGCGCCCGAGATCCACAATCACGTTACCATATTCAACGCGCTTGACTGTGCCATTGACGATCTCGCCAATGCGATCCTTGTACTCGTCATATTGACGGTCGCGTTCGGCCTCGCGCACTTTCTGAACGATAACCTGCTTGGCAGACTGCGCGGCGATCCGGCCGAAATCCATCGGTGGAAGCTGCTCGGCAATATAGTCGCCGGGCTGAGCGTCGGGGTTGCGCAGGCGCGCATCTTTCACGGCAATCTGGCGAGCGGGCTCTTCAACCTCATCGACAACTTCCATAAGCCGCTGAAGCTTCATTTCGCCGGTCTGATGGTTGATGTCAGCGCGAATGTTGGTTTCGAGGCCGTAGCGGGACCGCGCAGCCTTTTGAATGGCATCGGCCATCGCATCGATCACGATGGATTTGTCGATAGACTTTTCGCGAGCGACCGCATCGGCGATCTGGAGCAGCTCAAGCCTGTTGGCACTGACGACCATGTTCGTCTCCCTGGGTTCGCGGGCTCACGCCCTTCGAATTCATTCGTCTTCTGCGGCGTCTTCCGGCGCCTCGCCGCGGCGCTTTCTTGCTTCCTGACGTGCCTTTTTGTCCGCTTTCAGCGCATCGCGGATCAAATCTTCCGTCAAAATAAGTCGAGCTTCCGAAATTGCCTCGAACGGAATTGTCACAGTGGGCTCATCGCCATAGCTGGCCTGATCCCGCTCGATGGTTACAGCATCCGCATCCACACTTGCGATGCGTCCACGAAAACGCTTGCGATCAGCAACCATTACCGAGGTTTCAAGCTTCACGATATGGCCAATCCACGTCGTGAAATCTGATTTTCGTACAAGAACCCTATCAATGCCCGGCGAGGACACTTCCAGATGATAGGCTTTCTCAATCGGGTCTTCGACATCGAGCGCCGGGGAGATTGCGCGGCTGACTTCCTCGCAATCTTCAACGGTCATTGTGCCGTCTTCGCGTTCCGCCATTATTTGCAGGGTCAGCCCGTTTTGCCCGAACAAGCGAACACGCACCAATCGAAAGCCGATGCCGCGTAACACGGGTTCAATAATTGTCGCAATGCGAGCATCAATACCGGCTTCCCGGATTATGCGTTCATCATTGCCAATTTCTGCTTCAGCAGTGGTCATAAACACCTACAAGCGGCTGCCAGTAACAAAAAAGAGCGGGACCGGGTGGACCCACTCTTCGTCATACTGACCAAGAATTTGACTTCGATATAAAGCCGCCTCGTTCAAATTGCAAGTACCCCATTTTCTTCAGCCACCGGTCGGGCGACTTATCCATGCGAAAATGCATGGCAGCATTGTGTTTGATGATCTGACGCGAACAGACAAACGCTCCTATACTTGTTGCACCGCACAATAGCTGTGGTGATGTTGAGACAGGAGTTCAAAATGACAATGCGCAACACGTTAGCGGCCATCTTCGGAACGGTCGGAAGCGCTGTCAAAGTGGCCAATGCAGTTGAGAACAATCGCGCGCCAAGCGCGGCGGATTTGCGCAACCTCGGTATTGATCCCGTAGAGTTTGGTGCGATCACTGGCAGAAGCGCCCGCACGTTTAAATAATCCGGTACGGACACGGACAAGAATCAGTCCGTGTCGCCTGCGATCTGCTCCAGAACCTTGCTTCCCCTGTAGCGCATATACATGGGGACAAGCAGGGCAGCAGCGGCGAGCAGCCACAAAATGACAGCGATCCACGAATGGAATAGCGCCATAGGGTTGCCTTGGCTGATCTGCAATGCCTGACGCAGGCTCTTCTCAGCCATCGGCCCCAAAATCAGGCCCACGACCACTGGCGCGATTGGATAGTGGAACCGGCGCAGCAAATATCCGAGAATGCCGAATATCATGAGCAATCCCAATCCGAAGGATATGGGTACGCCGCCCAGGGAGAAGGTGGACCCGTCAGCTCCGATGGTACCCAATGTGGCGAACACGAGAATTCCCGCATAAAGCCAATAGCGGGGAATAGTGAGCAGCTTCACCCACAAGCCGATCAGCGGCAGATTCAGTACGAGTAGCATGAGGTTTGCGACAAGCAGGCTCGCAATCAATGCCCAAACCAACGGTGCATTCGTGACGAAGAGAAGTGGCCCTGGCTGAAGGCCGAACTGTTGAAAGCCAGCCAGCATGATTGCAGCGGTTGCAGTCGTCGGAAGGCCGAGCGTAAGCAGTGGCACCAATGTTCCGGCAGCAGATGCGTTATTTGCCGCTTCTGGTCCGGCAACCCCTTCTATTGCACCGTGACCAAATTCTTCAGGGTGCTTGGTGAAAGTCCGTTCTGCCGAGTAAGAAAGGAAGCTTGATACATCCGCGCCGCCTGCGGGCATTGCACCAATGGGAAAGCCGATAGCAGTTCCGCGCAGCCAAGGCTTCCAGGATCGTTTCCAGTCCTCGCGGGTCATCCATACAGAGCCTTTTACGGCTTCTACCTTATCCTCGCCAGCAACCTTTTGTGCGGCAACCGCGAGCGTTTCCCCAATAGCAAACAGGGCGACGGCAAG
Organism: Rhizobiaceae bacterium; assembly: GCA_019635795.1. Classification (GTDB taxonomy): domain Bacteria; phylum Pseudomonadota; class Alphaproteobacteria; order Rhizobiales; family Rhizobiaceae; genus Mesorhizobium_G. Next base: position 3,947 of record JAHBYV010000009.1, on the reverse strand, counting down.
TGTCGTCACCGATATGCCGTCAAGCAGGTTAGGAAGCCCCATCGTCAGGCGCGCCTGACCTGTCAGCTGGTCAATTCCGATCAGACCGAGAGCCAGCCCGATGGTAAGGGACGTAATCCCTCGCAGTGCCGAGTCGCCGAAAGCCGCTGACACTGTCATGAACGCCAGCAACATCAGGCCGAAATATTCTGAAGGCCCAAATGAGAGGGCGAACTTGACCACGGAAGGCGCGATGAATGCGAGCCCGAGCGTAGCGATAAGTCCGGCAATGAACGAGCCGATTGCGGCCGTTGCAAGGGCAGGGCCGCCCCGCCCTTTGCGGGCCATTTTGTTGCCTTCCAGCGCAGTGACGATGGAGGCGCTTTCGCCGGGTGTGTTAAGAAGGATCGAGGTCGTTGATCCGCCATACATGCCGCCATAATAGATACCCGCAAACATGATAAGCGAGCCTGCCGGATCAAGCTTGTAAGTTACCGGCAGCAGCAGCGCGACAGTAAGAGCAGGGCCTATGCCAGGCAAAACGCCGACCGCTGTTCCAAGCGTGACGCCTATCAACGCATACAGCAGATTCGACAGCTGCATCGCGCTTATCAGGCCTTGGCCCAGCAATTCGAACGTATTCATGGTTCGATCCTAAAAAAGCCGTTCAAGGGGACCTGCGGGAAGCGAAAGCTGCAATCCCTTTGCAAATATGAACCAGACAATGAACGAAAACACGATGCCGATGGGGATCGTCATCCACAGTGGTCCTTTGCCAAATCCCTTTGCGGTGGCAGCGAAAAGCAATCCGGTGGAAATTGAAAAGCCGATCGTTTTCATCGTCAGCATCTGAACGGCCAGCCCGCCAATAATCCACAGCATCGGCCGAAAATTCTGCTCTTCCCGCGCTGGAAAATCTCCTCGCAGTCCGGCAATCGCCGTCAGAACTGACAGAATGGCGAGTACGCCCGCGATTATGTAAGGCACCGTCTTGGGGCCAACCGGAGAGTAGCCCGCAACACCACCTTGCTGCATGGTCGAATATGCAATTGCAATTGCTGCGAGGCCAAGCACGGCCGCTATAACCAACACCGCCCGGTCTGGGCGGTGTTGGCCGGAGCCTTGAGAGCTCATTGTACCAAGCCGATTTCTTTGAGGATTTCGGAGGTCGATGAAATGTCTTTCTTCAACTGCTCGGAAAATGCATCGCCCGCCAGGAAGGTATTCGCCCATCCCTTGTCTGCGAGTGTCTTCTTCCAGGTCTCGGAATTATTCATCTTTTCGATGTCAGCCAGAATTGCGGCTTTCTGTTCATCGGTAATGCCGGGTGCTGCGCCGACCATACGCCAATTCTGGATAGAGACGTCCACGCCGCTTTCCTTGAAGGTCGGTGCGTCTATGCCTTCAACCCGCTCGTCGCTCGAAACGCCAATGACGCGCAGTGTTCCGGCTTTCACCTGCTCGGCAAATTCGCCATAGCCGGAAATGCCAACCGTGACCTGATTGCCGAGAATTGCGGCTAGCGCTTCGCCGCCGCCGGAAAAGGCGATGTAATTAACCTTCGTCGGATCAACGCCAGTTGCCTTGGCAATAAGCCCGGCAGTGATGTGGTCTGTGCCGCCAGCAGAACCGCCAGCCCAGGAAACGGAACCCGGATCAGCCTTCAGTTTCTCAACCAACCCCGCCATATCCTTGATATCGGATGCGGCAGGAACAACTATGGCTTCATACTCGCCGGTAAGGCGCGCTATCGGCGTGATCTGGTCAAGCGTGACAGGCGATTTGTTGGTAAGGATCGCGCCAACCATGACATAACCGCCGACGATCAACTGGGTGGGGTCGCCATTCGTCTGGTTGACGAACTGCGCCAAACCGATTGTGCCGCCCGCGCCGGGAACATTGTAAACCTGCACGCTGTCTGAGATTTTCTCATCCTGAAGTGCGCTCTGCATGGAGCGGGCCGTCTGGTCCCAGCCGCCCCCCGGGGACGCCGGAGCCATGATTTTGTAGTCTGTCGCGAATGCAGGCACAGCCATCACGCCCGCAAGGACGGTCGCTAGAATAAACTGCTTCACTGAGTATCCTCCATGTTTGATAGGGGTAAATATGACTCAGCAAATCTAAGTTTACCAGCGCCCGTGTTGAGCAATTTAGGAGGAGTGCAAAAACCTCAGATAGGCAGGTGTGCGACCTTCGCGTAATGCCTTGGCTTCATACCTTGTTCCGGGCCAGCCTTCATACGGCGTTCGCCAATCATCAGCAGATGTCGCCTGCCATTCGAATCCGCCATGTCTGGCGCATTCCAGCAAGGTCCAGTTCACATAGTGCTCAATGTCTGATGCGAAGCGAAAAGTACCATTGGGGACGAGAACGCGAGAGAAACGCGCGAGATTTGCTTCATTCACAAAGCGCCGCTTCCAGTGCTTTTTCTTCGGCCAAGGATCAGGATAGAACAGGTCGATCCCGGCAACGGATGCTCCCGGCAGCCAATCAAGGACGTGAATGGCATCCTCGCCATAAAGCCTCACGTTCGACATCGGCTCGAGTGCAAGTGCGGCGGTCACCTTCGCCATGCCGTTAATGAACGGCTCAACACCTATGTAGCCTATCGACGGGTTCTCGCGTGCGCGATGAAGCAAATGCTCACCGCCGCCAAAACCGATCTCGAGGCGCACTTCTTGCACCGGAGCATCGAATAGCGCCGTCAGCGGGGCAGGGGGCGGCGCTGAAAGATCAAGGCCATATTTGGTTTGCCCCACTTCGTAGGCCTCTTCCTGGTGCAGACGAAGGGGACGCCCTCGTCTGCGGCCGAAGAATGCGCCCTTCGCGGGCTGTTCGTTTTCAACGCTCATTGGCTTCAGGCAGCAAGCGCCTTCTTGAGCGCTCCGGCAAGATCGGTCTTTTCCCATGAGAAGGAGCCGTCACGGCCTGGCTTGCGTCCGAAATGCCCGTAAGCCGTCGTTTTGGCATAGATCGCCTTGTTGAGATCGAGATGCCGGCGAATGCCAGTAGGCGACAAATCCATCACCTGCCGGAGCGCTTTTTCAAGTTTCGCTTCATCGACCTTGCCGGTGCCGTGCAGATCAACATAGATGGAGAGCGGCTGCGCCACGCCAATGGCATAAGAAAGCTGGATGGTGCAGCGATCTGCAATCCCCGCAGCCACGACATTCTTGGCAAGATAGCGCGCGGCATAAGCCGCAGAGCGATCAACCTTCGTTGTGTCCTTGCCCGAGAAGGCACCGCCACCATGGGGGGCTGCGCCGCCATAGGTGTCAACGATGATCTTGCGGCCAGTCAGACCTGCGTCGCCATCCGGCCCACCAATCACGAACTTGCCAGTTGGATTGATGTACCAATTGCAATCGCCGGCAATCTTGAGGTCGCCCAACGCTTCACGAATGTATGGCTCGACAATCGCACGAACTTTTTTTGAATCCCAACTGTCGTCGAGATGCTGCGTCGACAAAACGATTTGGGTAACTTCGGCCGGCTTTCCATCAATATAGCGAACGGAAACTTGACTCTTCGCGTCCGGTCCCAGCTTGCCTACATCACCCTTACCAGCGTGGCGCGCTGCGGCCAGCTTTTCCAGAATCTTGTGGCTGTAATATATCGGGGCAGGCATGAGGTCAGGCGTTTCGCGGCAGGCGTAGCCGAACATTATGCCCTGATCGCCTGCGCCTTCCTCGCCCTGACGGTCAGCCGCATTATCGACACCCTGACGGATGTCCGGTGATTGGCCATGGAGCAAAACGTCAATCTTCGCTGTCTTCCAATGGAAGCCCGACTGCTCATAGCCGATCGCCTTGATTGCCTTGCGCGCAACCGATTTGAATTTGGACGGGTTCACAACCGGATGACCGGCCTTATCCTTCAGGATTTCACCGTCCTTGCCCTTCTTCAGCAGAGTGTCCGGGACCCGGACTTCTCCGGCAATAACAACGCGATTCGTAGTGGCGAGCGTT
>JAHBYV010000008.1 GCA_019635795.1 Rhizobiaceae bacterium | reverse complement strand
ATGTCGATCCACCGCGTCGAACCAGATCATCACAGTTCAATCTGAGTGCTGCACCGATACGAGCAAATGTAAACAGCATAAGCCCGATCAAAGCGCGATCACGCAGGTCGATTGGTTGTTCTCCCTGTAGCGATGCAAGCAACATGCGGGTCTCAGCAGGCTCAAGAAAACTGGTTTTGCCGACTGCAATGACCTCTTTCGGGCTTTTAACAGCGCGAGCTGGATTAAGTGGGATAAGGTTTTGCTCGCACATCCAGTCGAAGAAGGTGCGAAGCGCTGCCAGATAGAGCTTGGTGGTTGCGACGGAATGTCGTCGTTGAACCAACTCACGCCACGTCGCAATGTGTATTGACCGTACCCGGAGCGGGTTTTGTCCTATCGTCTCAAGCCAATGAATAAAAGCTGTACAGGCCTGATGATATGCTGCCCTGGTATTAGGATTAGAAATTTCAGAAAGAAATGTTTCCAGTGGAGAAATTGCATCTAGGTCACTGATGGTGGATAAATCATATACACCCATATCATGCTTATCTGCTCAAACTGGAAATTTATCCATCCTTTAAATGGGCCGAACTACTGGGTGCTTGGATGTACTGATTCAGTTCTTTTCTTAAAATGGATAATTCAAATAAGTGTATAACATAACATACATTATGTTATATTGATTTTCGAAGCAGATTAGAAAGTTTTTGGTGCTATGGACTCGGATCTTCGCTGTACCGGTTGGTAGCGTGAAGAACGCTGCTTTCGTCCGTTCGGAAATTTGGCGGTGTTCTTCCTGAGCAAGCGCCGCGAATATATGAAGTTGAAAGTCCGTCACATTCGGCATTTCGACGACTGTCAGCGGGATCCTTTTCCATCATCGATGCGATGAAACTGACACGGCGGGAAAACCGATCCAGCTTGGCAATCAGCAGAGACGTTTCCGATTTGCGGGCGAGGATGATCGCCTTGGCAAGTTCGGTGCGATCGTCCTTGCGTCCGACTCGGCTTCGATGAACTCGCCTATCAGTTCGCCGTGGCGGACCTTCTGTTGCTGAACCTCAAGGCCGAGACCGGATTTGGATTGTTTGCGTGTCGATACGCGGTAATAGCCAACGAACTTCATATATGGGGGTCGACGAAAACTGAAACTAGTACAACGCCGAAGGATTTTAACGCTCAGCCCGGATCACCAGATCCAAGCACTTCATATTGTTGAAAATACGAGCAGCTTAGCCCTCATTGCTCGCAGAGATCAAACAGCGCGAGCAAAGCGCATTCGCTGATCTATTAGGGACCACACACTATGGTAGACAAAAAAATGTAGGCCCGCTGGACAGACAGAAGCATACTTGCTATAGATCGTGCATACGTATGCACGGCAATGTAATTTCGCTTGCATACGTATGCGTCAAATAAGGATCTGGTGAACCATGCGAGGCGGTGGTGACGGCTTTTGCCGCACCAAAGCCTTTTCACGCTCAGAGTTGCCGTGAGGTGCTCCAGAACATTGCAGAGGGGGACCGTTCGAAAAAATGCACCACTTTACACTCAAGCAGTAAGTCGTACCGGAAACTAGGAGGAAAATATGAGTTCAATTGGAGTAGATACCGGTGGGACATTCACCGACTTGGTCTATTTGCGTGACGATGGGCAGGTTGAAATAGCAAAGCGGCCATCGACACCCCCAAATTTCTCAAAAGGTGTTCTAGATGTAGTTGAGGCGGTGGACAAAGGCAGAAACGTTCTTTCGACATTGGATTGTTTCTACCATGGTACGACCGTCGCAACCAATGCGATGATCAACCTCAACGGTGTAAAGATCGGTTTTATAACGACGGCCGGGCATAGAGATGCTCTTCCCATTATGAGGATTATTGGCCGCTCCGCCGGCCGATCGGAAATCGACTTAAAGCAATATACTTACTGCGACAAGCCAGCGCCCATTGTGACCAAAAGTCTGATCAAGGAAGTGCATGAGAGGATCGATTATAAGGGCAGAGTAGTAGTCCCGTTTAACGAGGACAGCGCCCGCCAGGCTGTGAAAGACCTCCTTGTCCAAGGAGTTGAAGCGATTGGTGTCTGCTTTCTTTGGTCTTTTAAGCATCCTCTTCATGAGCGGCGCATGCGGGAAATTATCGAGGAAATGGCGCCACACATCCACATATCGATCTCGAGCGAGATTGCTCCTGCGGTTAACGAGTATGAGCGGTCTGCAACTACGGCCGTTAATGCCTATGTCGCTCCGCTACTGACTACCTATCTCACCGAGCTGACGAATGCACTGCACGAGAACGGTTTGCGGTCGCCACTGTACGTCATGCAGTCGATGGGCGGATCGATGAGAGCCGCAGATGCTGAGCGTCGGTCAGTTAATACCCTTGCTTCAGGCCCTGCTGGCGGGGTCGTAGCCACCTCGTTTCTTGGAAACCTTCTCGGGCAGAAAAACATCATCGCTGCCGACGTAGGCGGTACCAGCTTCGACGTCGGCCTTGTCGTTGACGGTAAGCCGATCATCACGTCATCCTCGACCGTTAACCAGTATACGTTGCTGGCCCCAACTATCGATATCGTTTCCATCGGCGCCGGCGGCGGTTCTATTGCGTGGGTGGATATGGATCGCCTTCGGGTGGGACCTAAAAGCGCCGGGGCGGATCCAGGCCCCGCATGTTATGGGCGCGGAGGTCAAGACCCAACGGTAACCGATGCCGACCTTGTGCTCGGTTACATCGACCCCAACTATTTTCTGGGGGGAAAGTTCAAGCTCGACCGTACTCTTGCGGAGAAGGCTATCGAAGAAAAGATTGCGCGGCCCTTGGGCATGAGTGTGCGCGACGCCGCGAGCGGTATAGTCGAAATCGTCAATCAGCACATGTCTGATTTGATACGCAAAATGACGATCGAGCGCGGTTATGATCCCCGCGACTTCGTTGTCTATGGATTCGGTGGCGCAGGCCCTCTCCATAGCGGTGCGTTTGGCAGAGAACTCGGCGTTCAGGAGGTAATTTTCCCTCTAGGAAATATTTCCTCGGCGTTCTCGGCTCTTGGGTTGGCGGTCTCCGACGTATCAACCATGACCCAGCAGTCGGATCTTACACTTGCGCCGTTTGATCCGGATAAGTTCACTGCCGACTTTGAGCGCCTAGAAAAAGAAGCGATCGAGAAGCTAACAGCGGGTGGAGCTAAACGCTCTAACGTGGAACTCAAGCGGGTCGTTGAGCTGCGTTACAAAGGGCAGGTCCACCAGGTTGACGCGAATGTGCCGGCGGGCAAGCTGACTACTGCCGTTCTAGACGGCGTCATCGAGGAATTCGAAATGCGGTACGAGAAGCTATTCGGCCGAGGATCTGGTTTTCGTGAAGCGGGTGTAGAGTTGGTTACCTACCGTGTCATTGGCTCAATGCACATTCAGGATGCGTCGCTAAAAGAAGCAAAAATAGGAAGTGCAGATTCGGTGCCTGCCAGAATTGGCAAAGAGATGATCTATTGGCGGGAAGTTGGAGCAGAAGTAGAAACAGGTATTTATGGCGACGGGCTCAAGGCCGGGATGCTGATCGAAGGCCCAGCGATTATCCGTTTTGACACCACTACTGGACTTATTCATCCCGGCCAACGAGCAAAGATCGATGGCTTCGGAAACGTCCGCATTACGCAAGGGTGAGTTATCATGGCAAAATCTCTTCTCAAGATTCCCGGATCGGGACACTTCTTCTCGGATGGAAAGCGTCCAGACCCGAAATCCATTTCTCCGAAGCTAAAGTTGTTTTCTTATGATGAGACACATAAAGTTGACCCGATTACATTCGAGGTAGTCGCCCACAAATTATGGCAGATCAACGATGAGCAGGGCCAAGCGCTAAAAAAGATATCCGGTTCGCCTGTTGCCACCGATGCCAACGACTTCAACGTCGTGCTTTGTGATGAGCTGGGGGATATCATCAATATCGGTCCGTACTATCTACCTCACGCGTCGAACGTCGACTTCATGGTCAAATGGACGGTCGTCCACCGTAGCGACAATCCAGGGATAAATCCCGACGATATGTTTCTTTGTAACGATCCGTGGGTAGGCGCTCTTCACCCTCAAGACGTTGCAGTTCTTTCGCCGATCTTTGTTGGTGACGAGCTGTTCGCTTGGACTGGATCTACGATCCATGAGGTTGATCTGGGTGGCGTGAACGTCGGGTCATGGTGTGTAGACGCTGACAACCATTTTTCTGAAGGTATGGCCTACCCACCGATCAAAATCGTCGAGGCAGGAAACATACGCAAAGATGTCGAGGAGGTGTACCTGCGCCGGTCACGTGCACCCGCGTTGGTTGGTCTGGATCTGCGCGCTCATATCGCCTCTAACAACGTTGCTAAGCAGCGTGTACTGGAGCTGATTGAGCGTTACGGCGCAAAAACAATCAACGTCGTTATGAAAAAGCAAATGGACTATGCAGAGCAACGGTTTCGTGACCGCCTGCGCGAGATTCCTGATGGAACTTGGCGGTGTGAAACGTACCAAGAGGTGGCGAAGAGCGGAGATCGAGGCGTTTATAAAACAGCGCTTGCAGTCACCAAGAAGGACGACACACTCGAGTTCGATTTCTCTGGTTCCGATCCAAATGTCGGGATGATCAACTGCACCCGAGCAGGCGCAGTCGGGGGCTCGACAGTTGCGATCCTCCCGCTTCTCTGTTTTGACATCCCATGGGCGTTAGGTGGTATTCACAGAGCCCTGAAGTTCAAAACACCTGTTGGAACCATTATCAATGCAGAGTTCCCCCACGGGGTTTCGATGGGATCAATCGCTGGTACCTGGTCCGCAACAAACGCAGCGAACAATTGCGTGTCGCGAATGCTTGCAAGTGCGCCCGATCTACAGGATCGCCTCCTAGCGGGCTGTGTTGGGTCCTGGACAACCGTAATTACGTCAGGGCTCGATAATAACAAGCTTCCGTTCGTGACTATGATCATGGATTGCATGGCAGGTGGCTGGGGAGCGCGCACCTTTGCCGATGGTGTCGATACTGCAGGCCTTATGGCCGCCATTACAGGTCAGTGTCCAAACGTTGAAACCAACGAAGGGTTCTATCCAATTCTCTATTTGTATAGACGGGAGACGAAAGATTCCGGGGGGCCTGGAGAGTTTCGCGGCGGGATGGGTGCCACGTCATGCTGGATACCTCACGATACTGATGGTCGATCGATTGAACTCGTAGTCGCGACTTTTGGGCAAGCATTCCCCACAGCATTTGGCGTTGATGGCGGTTATCCTGCGAACTCATCAATGTTTAAGATGGTTCGCAACTCCGATGTCGAAAAATGGTTCGCACGTGGCGAAATCCCAACAGACCTCTCCTCCTTAAACGGCGAGATCGAATACCTACCGGTCAAATGCGAAACGTTGGAGAATCCGCAAGACGTATTTGAGCATACTTGGAGTGGCGGCGGTGGTTACGGTGATCCTCTTGACCGAGATCCAGCAAAGGTGCTCGTAGATATCTTGAACGACGCCGTTTCTGGGAAGATAGCAGAGACGGTTTACGGCGTCGTTTTACGAGAAGGTTCTGTTGACGTAGCCGCGACGGAGCAAAAGCGCGAACAGATTCGATCAGAACGCATTGGCTCGAACCAAGTCAAATCGCGAGCGAAAAACGTAACGGACCGAGGCGCAAGGCAAATTAGTCGTCATCTTGTTCTTAACAAAGAAAATGATGTCGCATGCTCCGGCTGCGGGCGTGTTCACGGGTCAGCCGCAAAAAACTACAAGCTATCTCTTGTTAGGAAGGACAACCATATTCAGCAGGCCAATCCACTGCTGGTTGATCCAAAGCTATTTATAGATCCGGAAATGCAGTTTCGCCAATACTTTTGCCCGTCTTGCGCGACACAAGTCGAGACAGAGGTCATCTTGGCTAGCAGTGAGCCGGTATGGGACAAGCAGCTTAGTGTTAAATGATCCCGTGCAAAGCTAACCGGTTAAACTACACCGACGGGGCGAGTGGAACGTGTTCAAGCCAATCAACAGTTGGCCGGTTGAATGCGCGCTACTCGTACCCTTGGCAAATGTGGATGCACTCAATCAGATTGCGCGGAAGCAGCTTGCGACGTGTTCGATATCCGACACGAGTCAGCCGTAGAATTCGGGACATCCGAGCACACGCTGACACGCCACACCCAATCGCGCCATCAAGATAGGTCTCTTAACTCATCGGGAGTGACTACTAAAATGGTTCGCTATCTTAAACGAGGTATGGACGCAGTTGACGTCAAAGCTGCTGACACTAAGGTGAAAAGCACGGTGGAGACAATTATTTCCAGCGTCGAAGCGGAAGGCGATCAGGCGATAAGGGAATTATCGCAACGATTTGACAACTGGGCCCCCGAATCCTTTCGACTAAGTGAAGCGGAAATTTACGATGCCATCGCCAAAGTGGCCAAAGAAGATCTCGAAGACATCAAATTCGCACAAACACAGGTGCGCAACTTTGCTGAAAAGCAGCGTGCGAGCTTAGTTGATGTAGAGGTCGAGACTTTGCCGGGGGTTTTTCTCGGGCATCGCCATATTCCTGTGAATAGCGTAGGTTGCTATGTTCCAGGCGGCAGATATCCTATGGTTGCGTCAGCTCATATGTCTATTGTCACCGCCAGTGTAGCAGGGGTTAAGCGGATTATCGGCTGTGCTCCTCCCTTCAAGGGCGGTCCACATCCGGCGATAGTGGCGGCCATGCATTTTGGCGGAGCCACCGAAATCTATGTTCTAGGCGGGGTGCAAGCTGTGGCTGCAATGGCCATAGGAACGGAAAGCATCGCGCCTGTAGACATGATCGTAGGTCCGGGTAACGCATACGTGGCGGAGGCTAAACGGCAACTATTTGGACGGATTGGAATTGATCTATTGGCGGGTCCCACAGAAACGCTCGTCATCGCCGATGAGACTTCAGACGCAGAGATTTGCGCGACCGATCTACTTGGCCAGGCGGAGCATGGTCCAAACTCTCCAGCAATCCTGCTTACAACATCGCAAAAGTTAGCAGCTGACACGATGGAGGAAATTGACCGCCTTCTCGCTATTTTGCCTACAGCAGATTCCGCGCGGAAATCTTGGACTGATTATGGCGAGGTAATTGTCTGCGACAGTATAGACGAGATGCTGCTCGAAGCCGATCGGATTGCGTCTGAACATGTACAAGTCATGACATCTGCTCCAGATTATTTTTTGCATAATTTGACTAACTATGGGGCGTTGTTTTTGGGTGCAAGAACAAACGTTGCCTTCGGTGATAAGGTCATCGGAACCAATCATACGCTGCCAACGAAAAAGGCCGCCCGGTACACTGGCGGATTGTGGGTCGGAAAGTTTCTAAAAACATGCACGTTCCAAAGAATCGCGACCAATGAGGCTAGCGCACTGATCGGAGAATACTGTTCTAGGTTATCGTTGCTCGAAGGGTTCGCTGGGCATGCCGAGCAAGCCAACGTGCGAGTTCGCAGGTACGGAGGGCAAAATGTCGGGTATGCACAGCCGGCTCTTTCCATGAGACGGAAAACCTTGGAATGACACTACCTCGGCAATCGTCGTTTCGGTTGGACGGCAAGCGCGCGCTCGTCACTGGTGCGGGCCGAGGAATTGGCTTGGCCGCGGCGACGGCGCTTGCACAGGCTGGAGCGGACGTGACACTAGCCGCCAGGAGTCTGGATGAGATCACATCCGCTGCTGAGGCCATCAATGCTACCGGTAACACTGCGCGGCCACTTGCCCTTGACGTCGCAGATACCGAAGGGGTGCAACTGGCACTTAACTCGTGTGAGCCTTTCGACATTCTGGTCAATAACGCGGGAACAAATCGCCCTGCGGCCTTTGTTGACGTTACTACGAGCGACTTCGACGCGATTATTGGCTTGAACGTGAAGGGCGCTTTTTTTGTTGCTCAGAAGGTCGCTCAGCAGATGATTGCTGCTGGCCGTCGTGGCTCGATCATCAACATGTCATCTCAAATGGGACACGTCGGCGCAGCGCGGCGCAGTGTTTACTGTGCTTCAAAACATGCCATCGAGGGTCTTACCAAAGCTATGGCAATTGAACTCGGTCCATCGGGAATTCGAGTTAATACGATCGGCCCAACCTTCGTAGAGACGCCTATGACGAGACCCTTTTTTGAAGATGAGAAGTTCCGTCAGGATGTCCTCTCCAAGATAAAGCTCGGTCGCCTTGGACAAGTAGAGGATATATCAGGTGCGATCGTATTTCTTGCGTCTGATGCGTCCGCGCTTATGACTGGTGCTGCGCTTCTCTTGGATGGCGGTTGGACGGCAGAGTGAATGTTCGTCATGCGGACAAAGCGAGGACAGATACTTTGATGCTTGCTTCAGAGAAACTGGGTGTTTGCAGATTACAGGCGTAACTCGCTCGATCAGATCCGTGCTGTTTGAATCCAACTGATCGTGTTTATTTGGTCAGCTGTCATCGAAATATCCCTTGCGCTCTCGCATGGTTGCGGGAAACACTGCGCATTAACCGAGGGGATGCGGCAGTACCGAAATGCGGACACACTTGACGGTAGGGAGTGCCGCCTGCGACGAGTTCGTCAGTGTATACACTGGGCGGCGCTAGAAGTTATGAATAAAAAAAACGGACCAACTCTGGTAAAGAAATTATCCAGGCAAGAGCTAGTAGTGCACAGCAAGCCAACGTCTAGGGATGTGGCTCGAGCAGCGGGAGTTTCGCAGAGCGCTGTCTCGCGAGCCTTCACCGACGGTGGAAAAGTCGCGCCCGAGACACGTGAAAAGATTCTAAGAGCTGCTGAAGCCATAAACTATGTGCCTAACATTCATGCGCGGAGCTTGATCACTCGCCGGACTGGAATGATTGCGCTGGTGGTGGGGGACATAACTAACCCCTTCTATCCAGAGATTCTCGACACGCTCTCGAAAAAACTACAAACTGTTGGTCAGCGGGTCGTTCTGTTCAACATTTCACGTGACGAGCCGATCGATTTGGCAATTTCAGGGGTTTTGAAATACCAAGTCGACGGAATAATTATAGCGTCGGCGCTTCCTGGAATTTCGATCGCTGAACTCTCGCTAAAGACGTATTCTCCTGTGGTGCTAATCAACCGTACGATTCGGTCTGCTCCCGTAGATACGGTCTCATGTGACAATTTTTCGGCGGGCAAATTTCTGGCCAATCTTCTTCTAGATTCTGGACATCGTCGGCCCGCGTTTGTCGCTGGTTTGGCAGGCGCTTCCACCAGCGTTGAGCGCGAGCGCGGGTTTAGAGAGGTAGTACTTGCTCGGACCGGAAAGGAACCTCTCATTGCGAATGGGGATTTTACTTATCAGGGCGGTGTGGACGCAGCTCGATCTCTTTTCGAAAATAAGTATCCACCGGACAGCATCTTTGCAGCCAACGACATCATGGCGCTTGGCGTGTTGGACGCCCTTCGAATCGAACTTGGGCTCAATGTACCAAAAGACGTATCGGTTATCGGTTTTGACGACATTGGAACCGCAGCTTGGCCAAGCTATTCCCTTACCACGTTTCGACAGCCAGTCAGTGAGATGATTGATGAAGCATTAAGGCTTCTTTCTGAGCGAATTTCTGATCCAAAACGCAAGCCTGCAAATGTGGTCCTGCCTGGTACCATTGTACTTCGGAAATCCGCTCGTCTTTCCACCAAACGACAGAGAAAATCTCAAATCGCCTCAGCCTGACATAGCGCCAAAAATAGCTGATTAGACAGGCGATCTTCGTTGGTACCGCGCGGCGTTCTGAATTGCATTTCCCCACGTGAACAACACCACAACACGCAATCACCAATAGTAGCTCGCCAGAAAAAAAATAACATGACGCTGGACAGGAAAACCGATCCTTGCTAACGATCAATGAATACGTATGCAACAAACACATTGAACAAACATGCATACGTATGCGATGCTCTGTGGGGTTTCGTTTATCGGGAGGGAAGGTTCATGTCTATGAACAGTATTCGTGTGATCGATCCGGGTTGGCCTTGGGACGACGGGCTTTCCTTTGTGCCGGGTGTTTGTGTGGGCAGCACACTCTACGTTTCCGGGCAACTTCCAGTCGATGCCAACGGAGCTTTGGTAGGTCCTGAAGACATGGAAGCGCAGGCGCGATGCATTTTTGAAAACATCGAAAAGATACTCCATGTGGCCGGGGCATCGCTGGACGATGTAGTGAAACTCACGTGCTACTGTACGGATTTCAAGGACTACGCTGCATACAGCAAGGTTAGGGGCGAGAAATTTACAAAGCGATTCACAGCAAGCACGACCGTAGGCGTTCCGAGCCTTCTTGTTCCTGGCGCGCTCTTAGAAGTTGACGCGATCGCGCTCGTTCAAAACCCGGTTGCGTCAGATGGTAGATCTAACAAGCCACACGGCCAAATATAGGTACGCACGATCGGGGCGAGCGGCCGTTAGCGGTAAATCTGTGCACCTGCCTTGTTCAAATGTGCTTCCGAGTGCTGGTTGAAAGTCAAACTCAAGAACCTAACGCAAACAGGAGGACGTAAACATGAAAGCTTTATTGACTATATGTGCCGTGGCTGTGGTTGCGTTATTCACAACAATGCTGGCGCGCGCCGAGGTACTTCAGGAGCTTCCGCCAGATATACAGAAAGCATACGAAGGCTTAGATCCCAAAACACCGGTAGGAGCTAGTATGCTAAGCGACTTCAAACCCAAAAAAGGCCCGCCGTGGACTATCGGCTTTGCGAGTTCTTATGCTGGGAATACCTGGCGCGCGGCAGCGATGGATCGTCTAATGAACGTTCTCGTACCAGAGGCCAAAGAAGCTGGATTGGTCAAGGATATTGTTATCACACAGTCCGATCTCAAGGATGCCGTGCAAATCCAGCAAATTCGTCAACTTGTTGATCAGGGAGTGGATATCATTATTCTATGTTGTTCAAACCCGACCGCGCTGAATCAGTCGATCAAGTATGCCTATGATAAAGGCGTTCCGGTCATTTCTTACGATGGTTTTGTAACTGCCCCTGAGGCTCTCAGTGTCACGCCGAACTTTGTCGATGGCGGATATCAAATTGCAAAGAGTGTCATCGAAAAAATGGGGGGCAAAGGCAACCTCTTGTACGTGAGTGGAATCGCGGGGCTAAACACGTCGGATAGTTTCGACACCGGAGCACTGAAGGCCATCGCCGAACATCCGGACATTAAGTTGATTGGTACCGTGCAGGGAAATTGGACTGATCAGATTGCACAGGTCGAAGTGCAGAAGTTTCTAGCGACGCATCCGGAAACTGTTGATGGTATCGTGCTTCAGTCGCCATCAGAGATCGGCGTGATCCAAGCTTTGCTGCAGTCCGGCCGACCGGTGCCCCCGATCAGTCTACAAGGAGAATTCGGCGCTGCCTGCTATTGGAAGGAACATCCCGAAATTGCTGATGTTGGATTTTATCTTTATCCGCCAGCGTCCGAGATTTATTTTGGATGGAATGCGGCATTGCGTGTCCTGCAGGGACAGGGCCCAAAGATACAGACAATCGCTCGCCAAGTTATGAAGTACACGCTCGAAGAGAACAATTCTCAACTTCCGGAAGATTGTAAAATCGACGATCAAAGATGGCTGGAACCGAAAGCCGAGGATTGGTTTCCCAACTCTCTAGCGAACCAGGTTTTCGCCCGGCCAAGTGATCCTTTGACCTGGAAGCCGCAGAACTAATCTGCCGAGAAAGAAGCGGCGAATGGGTCGCCAAGACATGGCGGCCCCTTTTCCGTTGAGACGCCGCGAACATGGAAGTTTGTAACTCAATGTCGGACACTCAAAACCAAGTCCAGATAAGTCGTGTGGTCAAACGCTTCGGCGAGACGATAGCTCTCGACGACGTCAGCTTGACGATCAGCCCCGGCGAAGTACATGCGATAGTCGGCGAAAACGGCAGCGGAAAATCTACCCTAGCGAAAACAATGTCGGGCGTGCTGCGGCCGGACTCTGGCCTTGTGACGACTTTCGGAGAAAGTCCCCGGGATCCTATGCACGCCCGAGCTCTCGGTGTCGCGACGATATTTCAAGAGATCCTGGTTGCTGAAACGTTGAGCGTTGCGGACAATATTTTCGCTGGCGCAGACAGCTTGTGGAAGCGAGCTCGTTCGCGCGCCGAAGCCAACCAAAAAAGCCGAAGCATTCTGAAGCAGTTTTCAGGTCTAGATATCGATCCCAACACTCCAGTGCAACAATTGCCGCTGAGCGTTAAGCAATGGATCGTGATCGCACGTGCCCTATTGTCTAATCCGCGCCTGCTGATCTTTGATGAGTCGTCGGCGGCTCTTGATTTGGATGCAACCACGCGGCTCCACGCTGAGATTGGCAAGGCGCGGGAAGTTGGGTGCTGTGTCGTCATTGTCACGCATCGCATAGCCGAACTCGTTCGGATTGCCGATCGCGCCACCGTACTCCGCGATGGCCGAGTGGTGGACGAACTTGTCGGAAAAAATATCACTAAATCAAATCTGCTGCGGTCGATGTCGGGCAAGAATGTCGCTATTGATGCGAAAGTGGCTGCGGAGTCAATGCTAGGGCGGGAGTTAGGGAGTGTAGTGCTTTCAGCGCGGGCTCTGAGGGTAGATCGAGACGCGCCACCCTTTGACTTTGACTTGCATGCTGGCGAGATTGTCGGAGTCGCGGGTCTTGACGGCCAAGGGCAAACCGACTTTATCCGCGCTGCAGCAGGCTTAATATCTTCTCATTCTGGATCGATTTCAGTGGCCAAGCCGCAAGGGTTGGGTTTTGCGCCAATCGATGCCAAGACTTCCGGCGTGGCGTATGTTTCTGGTGATCGCGCGCACGAAGGAATCTTTCCCAATCTTTCTATTTTTGAGAACTTTGCTCTACCACTTTATAGGTCAACGTTCGGAGAGTACGGCTGGATCAAGCGTCGTCAAATTCAACGAGCGTTTGACGGTGAGGTCAAGCGTTTATCAATCAAGACTGGCCGAACCTCAAATCTGATCACATCGCTCAGCGGCGGAAACCAGCAAAAGGTATTAATTGGACGCGCATTCGCTGCGGGCCCGAAGATCATCGTACTCGACGACCCTGCACGTGGGGTCGATTTTGCCACAAAGCGTGAGCTCTATACGCAGCTCAAAGAGTTCGTCCATGAAGGAGGCGCGGTAATTTACCTCTCGAGCGAAATAGAAGACTTTTTTGACTTTGCCGATCGAGTGCTTGTATTCCGCCAAAGAATTCCCTTCAGGACAATCCCAGCTATCCGATTCTCGGAACATGCATTTCTCGCGGCGATGTTCGGTGAGTCGGAGGAGGCGGAAATGTCATTCGAACGCGTAGGTGCCGCATGAATTTGAATGAAAAGGCGCGCTCCTTACTAACTCGCAACCAGCACTTGCTCACTTCGGTGTGCCTGTCGGCATTTCTCCTTCTGGTGGCTGCATTTCGAGCGCCTCAGCTTTTTTCATCCAGTGGTATCGGCAGCGCTATCATTGTATTAGCTCCGCTAGTTCTAGCGTCGCTGGCTGTAACGCCAATCGTTTTGGCAGGACGAGGCGGCGTCGATCTATCTGTCGGTCCGCTTCTAGGCTTTCTTAACGTAACTTTGGTCGCGTGGCTGGTTGAGTACGGCTATTCGTCGCCGACCTACGTAATCGTCTATCTTGTCGGCATTGGCGTTCTTTATCAAATTATCATCGCGACAATAATTATCTACGTCCGCGTATCGCCAATTATCGTAACTTTAAGCGCCTACCTTGTACTGACTGGCGTCAATTTAGTGATCCTAGACCGCCCTTCAGGTGTTGCGCCTGAATGGATGTTTGACTGGGGGAACGGAGCAACCGTTTTCTCGCCGGTTTTTTTTGTATTGTGCGGTATGATCGTCCTGTGGGCGATTTTTTCCCGTACCGCTTTCTACCAGCAAATCTTGTTGACTGGCGGCGAAGAAAGGATGGCGTTCGCTAGTGGCGTCAATACAGTGGGCGCGAGATTTGGAGCTCACGCGGTAGCTGGAGTTTACACAGCAATGGCGGCACTTTGCTACACTGCGTTGATCGGTTCTGGAGATCCGACCCAAGGAAGCACCTACACGCTATCGGCAATCACCGCGGTCGTACTAGGTGGAACGAGCCTAGCTGGCGGACGAGGCGGCGGACTGGGTTCGATACTTGGCTCAATATGTATCTATCTTATTAGCTATGTCCTAGCGACGTTCAATTTTGGAACGGTCTCAGGTTTCGTCACCCAGATGTCGACGGGTGTCGTTCTCGTAATGTCGCTTCTTGTAAATAGCGCGATTAGTCGCCCGGCGGGGGAGACGAAATGATTATGTTCAACTATCTCAAGGATACACCAACCATCCAAAAAATAAGCATCAACCGAAGCGTCCTGTTCGGCATCGGTCTTCTTATTTTTCTATCCATTGCAGGAACCCTCTTGGTTCCGCAATTTGGATCATATGCAAACATCAGATCGATGCTGCTTTTGGCAGCATTTCTGGGCCTCGCATCACTAGGCCAAACTCTTTGTGCTCTACTGGGCGGCCTCGATATGTCCATACCTTACGTGATCGGATCATCAAATATCCTACTGGCCGCGTTGCTTAATTGGGGTGTCCCGTGGCTGCCAGCCTGTTTGATTGTACTAATTGGAGGACTCGCCGTCGGCATTTTGAACGGAGTTCTGAGTTTCCGTATTCAGGGCCAAAGTTTGATCATGACGATGGGAGTAGGGTTGGCTGTAGTCGGAGCCTGTCAGATATTGATCAGTACAGGGTCGGTCTATGGTGGGACGGTTCTGGGAACAGTGCCGCAGTGGCTTCGTGATGTGTCCTCAATTGCGGGTACTACGTTTGGGCTACCCATTCCGCCAATCGTCATAATCTGGATCGTTGTAGCTGCGATTGTGGTGACGGCCATGGCGAAAACATCATTTGGTCGTAGTTTCTACGCGGTGGGAGGAAATCGGCTCGCTGCGTCGCGTATTCTCATTTCGGAATACCGAATGTGGCTTATCGCCTATGCTATCAGTGGTGGTATGTCAGCACTGACAGGCATGGCTCTCCTCGGCTTTTCGGGCGGGGGATTTGTGGGAGTTGGCGACCCCTATCTTTTTACCACAATCGCAGCCGTGGTCATCGGGGGAACGTCGCTCATGGGGGGGTGGGGCGGTTACGGCTCTACTATTGTTGGTACCTTGGTTCTAACTTTTTTGACAACGCTCTTAGTGGGGCTTGGCCTTAGCTACGCGATGCAGCAGGCGGTTTTTGGGCTTCTCATCATCCCGATCGTGGCGTTTTATGCGCGGGATCGGAGTATTGGCGATCAAATCTAATGTCGTGGTTCCCAGTGAGGAGCCGTCAGCACAGTCGCCCATGATTTAACGCGCGTAGGTATTCGGCCTCTAAAGCGTACGCATTCGGTGAAGACCGCAGGGGTGCGTATCCGGCGGCCATGAGCCCCTGACCACTGCGGTGCTGGGGTCAAGGTTTCGATGGTGAGACGCGATGATATTCTTCGAGGAGGAGTTTGACTTCCTCGATGCCTTCATCGGTGAAGGCCAGGATCCCGTCGTCATCGTTGGCGCCGTAGACCCAGATGACGCCGTCCTCGGGCTCGAGACCGAGGGTCAGGTCCTGGATGAGCGCTTCGCTGACGCCGAGGTCCCTGGCGACACGTTCGACGGTGGAGACGTGATGCACCTTATTGCGCTGCATGATCAGGCCGCCGCTGGTTGGGTCCGCAGTTTTGCGGATCGCCAATTCCACGGCAGCAAATCATCGATCCGCTGTGCTGGGTGGGCCGCGATGCACGCCAGGATATCGGCGAGCCAGGCCTGAGGGTCGATGTCATTCAACTTGGCGCTGGCGATCAGGCTGTAGAGAACGGCAGCGCGCTGTCCGCCGCGATCGGAACCGCAGAACAGCCATGACTTTCTGCCGAGGGCGATGCCGCGCAGGGCTCGCTCGGCTGCATTGTTCGACAGGCAGATCCGGCCATCGTCGAGGAAGCGGGTGAAGGACGACCAGCGGCGCAGCATGTAGTTGAAGGCCTTGCTCAGATCGTGTCCGCGCGAGAGCTTGTCGCGCGTCTCGATCATCCAGCGCTCGAGTTCGGTGACCAGCGGCACGCTCCGCTCCTGGCGCACGGCGTGGCGTTGGGCCGGCGACAGGCCGTTGATCTCGCGCTCGATATCGAACAGGGCATCGATGCGCTTCACGGCTTCAACCGCGAGCGGATAGACCAGGTTGGGCTTGTCGCCGCGCGCCTTCTTGCGCGCCGCCGCTTCGATATCGGCCAGCTCGAACACTTTGCGCCGGCTGTGGGCCCAGCAGCTGGCTTCCAGAACAGGCGCCGGCTGACGATCCATCGCATAGAGATCGCCATAACCGCCAAAGGCATCGGCCTGCAGGATGCCGCTCCAGCCGGCGAGATGCGCCGCGGGATGTTCGCCTCGACGATCGCGGGAATAATAGAACACCGCCGCCGGCGGATCGGCGCCGCCGAACGGTCGGTCATCGCGCACATAGGTCCATAATCGGCCGGTATCGGTCTTGCCTTTGGCCAGGACCGGCACCGTCGTGTCGTCGCCGTGCAGACGTGAAGCGGCCAGCACATGGGCTTCGAGCCGCTTGAACAGCGGCATCAGCGCCGCAGCGCCGGCGCCGACCTGGTCGGCGAGCGTCGACAGGCTGAGCGGCACGCCTTCGCGGGCATAGCGTTCAGCCTGGCGGTTGAGCGGTTGATGCTGGCCGAACTTCTCGAACAGGATCATCGCCAGCAGGCTGGGACCGGCCCAGCCCCGTGGGGTGGCGTGGAACGGCGCCGGAGCCTGGCTGATCGCCTCGCAGTCGCGGCAGGTGAACTTCTCCCGCACGTGTTGGATCACCTTCCATTGCCGCGGCACCACCTCCAGCGTCTCGGCGATATCCTCACCCAGCTTGCGCAGCCGATGACCGCCGCAGCAGTGGCAAGCGGTCGGTGCTGGCTCGACCACGCGTTCGCGCGGCAGATGCTCGGGAAATGGCTGGCGCGCCGGTCGTTTGCGCCGTGCTTCGTGCTGCAATCAACTACGGTACTCAATGCCGTGTAAAAGGTTGTGCGGACCTTCTGGAAGTCATCAAAGCCACATCAAGGTATCTTGCCGGTAGCACCAAGCGAGAAATTTTCTTCACATTTGAACAGGTCATAGCACTTCGGAAGGCCGCTCACGAAGATGGCAGACCGAATATGGCTCTGGCTTACGCTTTGGTGTTTGAGACCACAATCCGCCTCTACGATGTGATCCTAGAGCTAGACTGGTCGCACATTGATGCAGACGAGGTGTTGAAATTCACACCGACAAAAACAGAGCGCAAAACAGGTCTGAAAGTCCTTTTCCCGTTGAAGCTGGCTCCAATGGTTCAAGAGGAACTAGCTCTCTACAAGGGTGAAAAGTCCGGTCCAGTCATTCTCATGGAAGGTACAGACCGCCGATACAGTGAAGCCTATATCTCAAAGCTTTTCCGTGGCCACGCTGACGCAGCGGAAATACCGAAAGAGTATGTAGCCAGAGACTTGCGTTCATCAGGAATCACTGAAGCCAGAATGTTTGGTGCTGACCTAGGTGATCTTTCCAAGGTTGCCGGTCACTCATCAACCCAAATGACCTCGATGGTTTACGACCGAGCTGCGCTAGCTGCTGCTCAGAGAGTCGCAAACATTAGGAATGATAACCGAACCGTTCATTGAGCGCATATATACATATTTATATCAGCTCAATTACCTGATGGAGAGACGGGGTGGGGCTGTCTTTCCCTTACCAACCAAAGGATGTTTCAATGACCAAAATACGCGCCCGTAAGGGTAAAAAACTTCAATTCATATTCGATCACATCGATTACCAGGGCGGTGACTACCTTATTCCTACCGGTCTTCCGCCTTTGTTTACTGCTGTCATATGTTTCTAATTGCAATCTACTTTAGATATTCCTGCTATTTATGGTGAAAACAGATTGGAGCTGCCTTGATGCCCTCACAGTTCAAAAAGCCAACCAAGACCGAACTCGTTGAGCGGTTTTTGAAATCAGAATATTGGAGAAAGTTTCAGGCTCAGATCGACCAGTGTGAGACCCTTGAGCAATTGAATCTCGTGCGTGAAATCATCGAGAAAGAGAATTCTCGCTGGAATAAATCGTATGTGGATGCAGCTGAAAGAGCACTCAGGAAGCAGAATGCAGCGATTGGATTCAGATTATTATCTGGTGGCTGATTTTTTTAAAAAGTTTCGTGATTAATATTGTACAATCAATAACTTACAGCGTCGATTAAATTAGCTGAAACTTGACTTTTGGGGTAGTTTGTGGCATACAGATCAAGCATATTAAAGAAAGGATTTCAATTATGCATAACAACATAAATCATACCCCAACCACACCTACCAACATCCGTATTTCGTTTAATAACGCGGAGATAGAAACGATTGATGAACATCTTAATGATATGACCGGCCACCTTAACAAGTTTGCACCAAAGGCTCAGCTATTCGTAATTAGAGAGTTGATCAATCACGTCTACAGGCAACATAAGAGCAACAAACGTGGCGGTGCTCTTATTTTTCTTTACCATTCATTGATCGAACTAGACCGTGTATACGCGTCAACTTATTTTGACCGCACTTACACTGGTGATAAGAACCATATGATCAGTGTGTTCAGCGATGCACCAGATTATATTAGGCAATCAAAAGATATTGTGGAACTTCTAGATCACTATGCTGAAGAAGATGAATTTCTAAAGAAGCACTACCTTAAACCAGCGGTGTAAGCCATTCATTAGGCCATTTTCAAACATGCGAAACCCCGGTTCTGCCGGGGTTTCTTTTATTAGGCTGCTACGAGCTGTCTGAATCTGTTTAGTACCCTGCTATGATACTTGGCTGCTTTTATGACCAGCTGTGCTCGGTTGTACCGTTTCCAGGCGTATTCTCGCCGTTGTTCCGAACCACGAAGATTGTTTGAACCAGTTGATCGTAGCCTGAGCCTTGAGAATCTGGTCGTCAGGATCGGTGATTTCCACTGAGTTCACCAGCTTGACGTACTGCGGACGAAGCTGCCGGGAGATCTCAATCTATCTCCATTGGAGAGCTCCGCAGCATTTACGGTAAGCGTCAGTTCCGTAGAGACAAAATGCTCTCAACCCGTTGAAAACGTAGAAAAATAATAAATTCGAGCAGTCAGATAATTAAACCCAATGAAATCAATCCTATTCCGTTAACCCTTTATTAAACATAAACTTGCCAACCCGTTATCTACGGCGCATCTTGTCTCCCGCTCGCTTGAACAAGTGCAGCGTACAGGGAAGAACGATGTTTGGCGGACAAATGAAAAAACGAGCGGCAGGGGCGCCGGTATGACTGAGGTTTCGAGGGAAGCCGCAAACACAATTCGGTTGGCGGAAAGAAGGCTGGCGTCGGATTCGTTCAAGCCACTCTATAATGAAGGCATGGCGCTGGTGGAGCGCACTGCAGAATATCTCGACGGAAAGGGTCGGGCTGCTGCCAAGGGCTTGTCACGACCTGGCGCAACACTCTACGCGGCAGAGTCGATGCGGTTGACCACGCGCCTCATGCAAGTGGCTTCTTGGCTGTTATTGCAGCGCGCCGCAAATTCGGGCGAAATGACGCGCGATCAGGTGGCATCTGAAAAAGCCAAAGTGCGTCTGGATACGCCCTCGGCCCCGCAAGACACCACCGGGTGGAATGAATTACCCGATGAATTCCGCGAACTGGTCGATCTGTCGTTGCGGCTGCAAACACGCGTTCGCAGGATGGACGAGGAACTTTACGGTCAACCCGCAGATCAGGACACCCGGCGCGGTAATCCTGTCTCGGATCAGATCCTCCTGCTCAAGACAGCGTTTGGTCGCGGTTGATATAAACGCGATTGTTTCTGGTTTGTTCACATTTCGCTGGCATGTCGAGTCCTGAAAGGGATAATTCGGCATGCAACATGCGATTCGCATAATTGGTATTGATCCGGGCCTGCGGCGCACGGGCTGGGGCGTGATTGAGACGCAAGGAAACTCCTTGTGCTTCGTAGGCGCTGGCACTGTGCGTTCTGATGAAAAGGCGCCGCTCGCCGCCCGCCTGTGCCAGCTGCATGACGGACTGCTAGACGTTATGCGCCGGTTTGAGCCTGAAGAAGCCGCTGTCGAAAATACCTTCGTGAACCGCGATGCCTCGGCAACCCTGAAATTGGGACAGGCGCGCGGCGTCGCTATGCTTGTCCCGGCACTGGCCGGACTTGCAGTTGCCGAATATGCTCCCAATGCTGTGAAGAAAGCCGTTATCGGCGTGGGAAAGGGAGAAAAGGGGCAGATCGTGATGATGGTCAAGGTGTTGATGCCCAAAGCAACATTCGACACGGAAGACGCTGCCGACGCGCTGGCTATTGCAATTTGCCACGCGCATCACCGTCAAAGCGTTCAGGGGCGCATTGCTGCTGCCATGGCGAGTCAGGGTATTTCATGATTGGCAAATTGAAGGGCGTTCTGGACGAGATCGAAGACGATCACTGCACGGTCGATGTGCATGGAGTCGGCTACGTGGCCTATTGCTCGGTGCGCACACTTTCTTCGCTGCCCGGAGTGGGCGAGGCTGTAACGCTTTTCATCGAAACCTATGTCCGTGAAGATATGATCAGGCTTTACGGATTTCGGTCTGCGCTTGAACGCGAGTGGTTCCGTCTGCTGATGAATAATGTCCAAGGTGTAGGAGCGAAGGTGGCTTTGGCTATTCTTTCAACCCTTTCGCCCTCTGATCTGGCAAATGCAATTGCTTTGCGTGACATTGCCATGGTTAGCCGGGCACCCGGTGTCGGGAAAAAGGTCGCCGAGCGCATCGTCACTGAATTGAAGAACAAGGCTCCGGCGTTCGCTGGCGAGGCAGGCGGGACGATCGGCCTGAAACAGGCTTTGGGCGATGGACTTGCTCCAACACCTGTTGCTGATGCAGTTTCGGCGCTGGCTAATCTTGGATATTCGCGTGACATTGCCGCCAACGCCGTAGCTGCGGCGCTAAAATCAGCCGGGGAAAGCGCGGATTCCGCTACCCTTATTCGCCTTGGATTAAAGGAGTTGGCGCGTTGAGTTTTCCGAAGGTGAGGCCATGAGCACTGCGCCGCGACTCATTTCGTCGGAACGACGGGGAGAAGATGTCGATCAGACGTTGCGACCGCAGACGCTTGACGATTTTGTTGGGCAGGCCGCCGCTCGCGCGAATCTCAAGGTGTTTGTGGAGGCAGCCAAGCAGCGGGGCGAGGCGCTTGATCACGTGCTGTTTGTTGGCCCTCCGGGGCTTGGCAAGACAACATTGGCGCAGATTATGGCTCGCGAAATGGGTGTGAATTTCCGGTCTACTTCCGGCCCGGTCATAGCCAAGGCAGGCGATCTCGCCGCGTTGCTAACCAATCTGGAAGAGCGCGATGTGCTTTTCATCGATGAGATTCATCGTCTTAGCCCGGCGGTGGAAGAAATCCTATATCCGGCGATGGAAGACTACCAGCTCGATTTGATAATCGGAGAAGGGCCAGCGGCGCGCTCGGTGAAGATTGATCTGGCCAAGTTTACACTTGTGGCGGCTACAACGCGCCTTGGCCTGATTACGAATCCATTGCGTGATCGTTTTGGGATTCCTGTCCGACTCAACTTCTATACTGTTGAGGAATTGGAACTGATTGTTCGGCGCGGTGCACGCATTCTGGGTATGCCGCTTGGCGATGACGGGGCAGTGGAGATTGCGCGCAGGGCGCGGGGTACTCCGCGCATTGCTGGGCGCTTACTTCGCAGGGTGAGAGATTTCGCAAGCGTGGCGGGGTCTGAACTTGTCGATCGTCGCGTGGCCGATGAGGCTCTGTCCAGGCTTGAGGTGGATCAGCTTGGACTTGATCAACTCGACCGCAGATATCTGACAATGATCGCATCGAATTTCGGTGGAGGTCCGGTCGGGATCGATACAATTGCCGCCGGGTTGTCGGAGCCGCGCGACGCTATTGAGGATATAATCGAGCCCTATCTCATACAGCAGGGGTTCATTCAGCGTACGCCGCGCGGGCGTGTTCTGACTGCCAATGCGTGGCGGCATCTTGGCATTGATCCACCCAAGGAATTCGTTCAGCAGCAGATCAATTTGTTTCAGGAAGAATGAGCGTGGGCAACAACATAGCCCTGACGGGAATTATTGAGGGCGGCACGCACCGGCTGCTCGCCCGCGTTTATTACGCGGATACAGATTTCAGCGGTGTCGTGTATCACGCCCGGTATCTAGAGTTTCTTGAACGAGGGCGGTCGGATTTTCTGCGGCTGTCTGGCGTGCATCATACCGAACTTCATGAAGGCAAGCTTGGCGAGCGGATCGCCTGGGTGGTGCGCCGCATGGAGATCGATTTTCGGACGCCCGCGCGCATAGATGACATCATTTTGATCGAGACGTGGGTCGATCAGGTTTCGGGCGCGCGGATATTTATGAAACAGCGCCTTTGGCGTGGCGATGAAGTGCTTGTCGAGGCACGTGTTGAAGCAGCGACGATCGGGGAAACCGGGCGACCTCGCCGTTTTCCAAAAGAATGGATCGCAGCTTTCCTGCCAGCATCAAACGTCTCAACTTCCTGATATTCCTAACGTATCATTAACCATAACGGCTCATTAAGGGAAACCTGAAAGGTTGAGCATATCGAATGCGCCTTCCTTTCACCAAATTTCGCCTTGAGAAGGCCGCAAAACTCGCTTCCCCAAGCTTGAGCGGCCCCTTGACGGGCCTTTGAAGGATAGACGGCGTGGAGCCCGGTGCCGGGTCCATTGGTTTAGGAACACACTATGGAACAACTTCCTCTCGCGGCGACAGGCGCGGAATTGTCGGTCTGGAGCTTGTTCTGGCAAGCCGGATGGGTGGTCAAACTCGTCATGATCGGATTGCTTGGCGCTTCGGTCTGGACATGGGCGATTGTCTTCGACAAGGTCGTCGCCTTCACACGTATGCGCTCGGCGCTTGACCGTTTTGAGCAGGTGTTCTGGTCGGGGCAATCGCTGGAAGATCTGTACCGTACACTCGCGGACCGCAGCACTACCGGCATGGGAGCGATATTTGTTGCAGCTATGCGCGAATGGAAGAAGTCATTCGAGAAGGGCGCAAAGTCGCCCATCGGGCTTCAGACGCGTATCGATAAAGCCATGGACTTGGCTCTTACCCGCGAGATGGAGCGGCTGGAAAGCCGGCTCGGCTTTCTTGCGACGATTGGTTCGGCTGCACCCTTCATTGGCCTTTTCGGAACAGTCGTTGGTATCATGACTTCGTTTCAGGCCATCGCAGGCTCTAAATCGACCAACCTCGCAGTCGTCGCCCCTGGTATCGCTGAAGCCTTGCTTGCAACGGCAATTGGCTTGCTTGCGGCTATTCCTGCCGTCATCGCGTACAACAAGCTTTCGTCAGACGTTGCAAAGCTCGGTTCTCGTATGGAGGGCTTTGCGGATGAGTTCTCCGCCATACTGTCGCGCCAAATAGATGAAAAGGTTGCTCCTCGAGCGGCTGCTTGATGTCCTCCGAGCGGATTGGGTAGAAAACATGGGAATGTCAGCTGGTGGTGGAGGCTATACCGGACGCGGGCACAGGCGCCGCGGTCGCAAGCACGCCTTGGTATCAGAGATAAACGTTACGCCGCTTGTGGACGTGATGCTGGTGCTGCTCATCATTTTCATGGTGGCTGCACCTCTTCTTACCTCCACTGTTCCCATTGACCTGCCCAAGGCGAACGCGGCTACAACAGCCACAGAAACGAAGCCGCTTGAGGTTTCCGTGAATCGCGCAGGTGAAATCTGGATCGGGGACGAGTCCTATCCGCTGGAAGAGGTTGCGGCCAAGCTCGCTGCGATCGCCAAGGCAGGCTACGATGAACGCATTCTCATTCGTGGAGACAAGACCGCAGATTACGGGACCATCATGAGCGTCATGGCCGAGATAAGCTCGGCTGGATACAAAAACATTGGCCTCGTTGGCCTGCCGCAGCAAGGTTCCTGATCTACGTCATGAGAGGCAGTGTCGCAACTTCGGTCGCAATGCACGCCGTGTTGCTCGGTCTGGGACTCATATCGTTGTCCTCGCCGCGCTCCATGGACGCGTCGGTCGAGTCTGTATCGGTCGATATTGTTCCGGTTGAGGAAGTGGCACAGGTGCAAATGGGAGACAAGAAGGCTCCCATGTCTGAAAAGCCTGCCCCGACACCAACGACGCGCCCGGATACAGTTCCGGATGCGCAGAAGGTCGGCGACAATGAGATGGATACGGACAAGCCATTAGTCCCCGATGCAAAGCCCAAGCCGGTTGAATCCGCGCAGGCTCCCAAGCCGCAGCCGAAGCCTGAAGAACCTGTGAAAAAGGAAGAGGTTCAAAAGGTTGAGGAACCAAAGCCTGTTCCGGCTACCGAGGTCGCACAGGCAGAGCAACCGAAACAGGAGGTTGCACCCGATCCTGCCAAGGTGCCAGAGCAGAAGCCGGAGCCGGTGAAAGAAGCCGAGCAAAAGCCCGCAGAGCTGTCGGAACAGAAGGTCGCTGAAGCGCAGCCGCAAACGACGGATTCGATCGCTGAAACTGTCGCCGAATCCAAGCCGGTAGAAGAGCAGGTCAAATTGCCTGACAGCGTGCCTGCCCCGGCGGCAAAGCCGAGACCGCCAGAGGCGCAAACGGCTAAAGCACCTGACCGCAAGGCTTCCGAACAACCGGCGAAGGAGGCTTCTTCCAAGCCGAAAGCGGAAGACAGCGAATTCAATGAAGATGAAGTCGCAGCGCTCCTGAGTAAGGAAAAAACCGCTGGGGGCGGCGCGAAGCGCTCCAGTCAAACTGCTTCCCTGGGTGGCAGGCAGAATCAGGGCGCAAAGCTTTCTCGCGGCGAGGAAGACGCGCTGCGCGAGCAGTTGAGTGGGTGCTGGACGATCCCTGCTGGCGCGGAAGGCGGGGATGGTTTGAGGGTCAAGGTCGCGTTCAACGTTGATTCGAGCGGAAAACTTGAAGGTCGCCCGCGCGTTGAGGAGTCGAGCGGCAACCGCGCATTCGATCAAAGCGCCATTCGTGCCGTCCAGATTTGCGACCAGCAAGGGCTGCAACTGCCAGCGGGCAAGGCAGATGTCTGGGCTGAAATAGCCGTGAATTTCGATCCGAGCGCCATGTTCTGATCGCCATCGATTTTATGAGGCCGACAGGTATGAAGAAACTGCTGAAATCGCTTCTGGTGCTGGCAACCCTGGCTGCAATGCCGATGGTTGCGATGGAGCCTGCTTTGGCTCGTGTCGAGATCGACGTGAACAAGGGCGTGATCGAACCCTTGCCGATCGCGGTGACGGATTTTCTGGGTGAAGGGCTGGGCGCGGAGATTTCCTCCATCGTTGCTGCCGATCTGAAGAGGTCCGGACTTTTTGCGCCCATCGATAAGGCGGCCTTTGTTGAGAAAATCTCGAACCCGGATGCTCAGCCGCGCTTTGAAGACTGGAAGGTTATCAATGCGCAGGCCCTTGTGACCGGTCGTGTTTCGACCGCGGCAGACGGGCGTATTCGCGCGGAGTTCCGTTTGTGGGACACATTCGGCGCACAGCAGCTTGTGGGTGAACAGTTTTTCGCGCCCATGGCGAACAAGCGCCGTGTGGCGCATATCATTGCGGATTCGATCTACAAAGCCCTTACCGGCGAGGACGGGTATTTTGATACGCGCGTCGTTTTCATCGACGAGTCAGGACCGAAGGACAAGCGCCTGAAGCGGCTCGCAATCATGGATCAGGATGGCGCAAATGTGCGCTATTTGTCGAAGGGTACGACCATCGCCCTGACACCGCGCTTCTCGCCCACCCGGCAAGAAATCACCTATATGTCGTATGAGAGCGGCCAGCCGCAGGTCTACCTGTTGCAGATCGAGACGGGGCAGCGCGAGCTGGTAGGCAACTTCCCCGGCATGACCTTTGCTCCCCGCTTTTCTCCCGATGGCCAGAAAGTTATCATGAGCCTGCTGCGAGACGACGGCAATTCAAACATTTTCGCAATGGATTTGCGCAGCCGTAATACAACCCGGTTGACCAACACCAACGCGATCGACACCTCCCCTTCATACTCGCCGGATGGCAGCAAGGTCGTCTTTACGTCTGACCGCGGAGGCCAGCCGCAAATTTATGTGATGGGAGCCGATGGTTCGGGCCAGACACGTATATCGTTCGGAGGCGGCAGCTATTCGACGCCGGTTTGGTCGCCCCGTGGTGATTTGATCGCGTTTACCAAGCAGGTTGGTGGTGAGTTCCAGATAGGCGTGATGAAGACCGACGGTTCTGGCGAGCGGATACTCTCGTCCGGTTTTGCACAGGAAGGGCCGACATGGGCGCCGAACGGTCGCGTTCTGATGTTCTTTGCAGAAAGTGCGGGATCTGGCGGACCGAAGCTGCGTAGCATCGACCTGACGGGCCGCAATGATCAGCCCATCCCAACGCCGAACTACGCGTCTGATCCTGCATGGTCCCCATTGCTAGATTGATTCCAATCGTCGCAGACGGCGGCAAATGATGTGTTTGCCGCCTTTTGGCCCCAATCCATGAGGAAGGCTCGAAGCTGAGGGAAGGTGGTGACCGGGCTAGGGGCAGGAATTTATTAACCCTGTTCGTTGAACGGACATTAACCGCAACGTGGTTACTGGTTGGTCAACCAATACACTGAAATTTTGCTAAACATTACCTGAAGGAGAGGCTGGCATGCGCCGCATCGCAGCTATAGCAAGAAACCCAGTCGCAGTGGCGCTTGTGGCCGGATTGGCCATCGCAGGCT
The DNA here is from genome assembly GCA_019635795.1 of Rhizobiaceae bacterium. Taxonomy (GTDB): domain Bacteria; phylum Pseudomonadota; class Alphaproteobacteria; order Rhizobiales; family Rhizobiaceae; genus Mesorhizobium_G. The sequence goes on along the minus strand of JAHBYV010000008.1, from coordinate 128,810 downwards.
GCGCTTCCAAGAAAACGCCAAACAATGCGGGCGACCTCGGCCTTGGCGGCGGTGCTGGTGCTGCAACGCCGGGTTCGGCGCAGGACTTCACGGTCAACGTCGGCGACCGCATTTTCTTTGACACTGATTCCTCTGCAATTCGTTCGGATGCCCAGCAGACGCTGGCGCGTCAGGCGCAGTGGCTAAACCGCTACAGCAGCTACGCCATCACGGTTGAAGGCCATGCCGACGAGCGCGGCACGCGTGAATACAATCTGGCACTCGGTGCGCGCCGCGCGGCTTCAACGCGCGACTTCCTGATTGCTCAAGGTGTTGCCGGAAACCGTATCAAGACGATTTCCTATGGCAAGGAGCGGCCGGTTGCAGTTTGCGACGATATTTCTTGCTGGTCGCAGAACCGCCGCGCAGTGACTGTGCCGCGTGGTGCCGGCAGCTAATGCTGACTCGCCGATAGAGTTTGTGAGCGCCGGGCCTTTTGCCCGGCGTTTATACTTGCAGCCTTGCTGTTGCTGATTTGCAACAGTCTGTTTCATCTTCGTTGCGGCCTCATAAACTTCAAATTTTGGCCGCTAACTTTTTCATATTCTGCTACTTGGCATCCGATCTTCAAACAGATTGCGAGAGGCAAATGCAGTTGCGAAATCTTTTGAGCGGCGCAGTGGCAGCGTTGCTCTTGTGCGGGGCTGGCCCTACGGCAAGTTTCGCAGGGAATCTGCCACCCACGCCACGGGGTGAGCTAACCGGTGTTTCTGCTCAGGCGCCGGTGATATTGGCACAGGTCGGCGCACAGGCCATTGACGAGCAGTTGCGTCAGATGAATGGCCGGATCGAAGAGCTGAACTTCCAGATCATGCAGCTTCAGGAGCAAATCCGGAAGATGCAGGAAGACAACGAGTTCCGTTTCCAGGAACTGGAAGAGAAGAAAACCGATGCCGGAGGTTCTCCACGCAAACATGCTGCGGCAGAACCGGGGAAGGGTGGCGGAATCCCGCCATCTACCCACCCTGCTAACGAAAGCAGCGCGGAAACGGCCACGCCGTCCATCGAAGAATTGGCGAAGTCGGAGACACCGGTGCAGGACAATGCCCAACTCGGGGTGCCTGCGCAGGATTTCGGGACAATCACATTTGACCAGAATGGCAATGTGATTGGCGGCAGTGTGGGGGATAGCACAGTCGTAAGCCGGGACCCGGAAGCTGTGTTGCCACAACAGGGCACCGATACATCTGACGATACGGTGGTAGCAGCCTTGCCGCCCGCGGCCGGTCCCGATGAGCTGTATCGCAGCTCATACGAATCTATCCTTTCGGGCCAGTACAAGGCGGCCGAAGTTGGCTTCCGTCAACACGCAGAGCGCTTTCCGCAAGATCCGCGCGCGTCTGACGCCCAGTTCTGGCTCGGAGAATCCTTGCTTGAACAGCAAAAATACCGGGAAGCGGCTGAAGTATTTCTGGCTGCGAACAAGAAATACCCTAAAGCAAAGAAAGCTCCCGATATGCTTTTCAAGCTTGGCGTTTCACTTGTCGGCATCAACCAGCGCGATGTCGGCTGCGCAACATTTGCCGAGGTTGGCAAGCGCTATCCGAACGCTTCAGCTGCGTTGAAGAAGCGCATTGAGCGCGAACAGGCACAGGCAAAGTGCTGAGCGGCGGACCTCTCGCTTCGGTCTTTGGTTCCTACGAGTTTCGGCCTGCAGCTACGCTTATAGCGGCTGTTTCAGGCGGCAGTGATTCAACTGCCCTTCTATTCCTTCTGAAATCCCATCTCAGCAAGCACCATCCCGACACGAAGCTGATTGCAGCCACTGTAGATCATGGCCTGCGGGCACAATCCGCGGTTGAAGCGCAGGATGTTGCCCGACTTTGTGAGATGATCGGAATTCAGCACTTCGTTTTGCCTTGGGAAGGCAGCAAGCCCACAAAGGGCGTTCAGGCCGCTGCCCGGTTGGCGCGACACAAACTTTTGGCCGATCTTGCGACGCGCGAGGGGGCAGCTGCGGTTTTCACCGGCCACACACGCGATGATTTGGCAGAGACCGTTATCATGCGCAACTCGCGTGGCGAAGGTCCGGGCGGCGCAGGTATCGCCCCTGCGACTCTATTTAATGGTCGCGTCTGGTTTCTGCGCCCCTTGTTGAATACTTCCCGCGATGCTTTGCGAGAAAAGCTGGCCGCTATTGGCGTTGGTTGGGTCGATGACCCTAGCAATAGCGATGTCCGGTTCGAGCGCGTTCGGGTGCGGCTCGAACTGAACAGTGCGCGCAACGGAAGGGAACTCGCTGATCGCGCAGTAGCTGCGGCGCAGGATGCCGGTGCCTTGCGTATGGCGCGGGGAGTGTGGGCTGCAAGTCTCTTGCGCCGCCATGCGGATTGCCAAGCGCCCGGTCTAATTCGGTTGGGTCGGGAAATTCTTGCCGCTCCCGATGAAACATTGGTCCTCGCGATCCGGGCTCTTCTGGCCGTACAGGGCGGCACAGAACACCTGCCGAACCGCCAGCGGGTGCTGGCATTGATAGAGGGCATGCGTAGCGGCTCATTGCGGGCAAATTTGTCTCGCGCTTTGATCGATGCACGCAAGGACGCAGTTTTTATCTTGCGCGAAGGGCGCAATGTGCCAACCCTGCAACCTGTAGAAGGTGAGGTCTGGGATAATCGATTTCAGATCGCCGCAGGTCAATCCGGGAGGCGCGGCGAATCGTCTCGGGAATATTCGGTGCCGGAAAGCCTTGTCCGCTCAGCAGCAAAAACAACTCCGAATTTGCCGGAAAATGCGGTTGCTGTGCCGATTATCGCCCCCTGGCGCATGTTTCTGCCTAGTTTTGACCTCGGGCTTGCCAATGAAGTAGCGAAGCTGTTTGGAGCGGAAACATTTCCACCCTTGCCTTTCCCGCGTCACATTGAAAAGACATTTTAACTGCTCTCAAGGGAAAACTTGGCAATATGTGTCTGCATCCCTATGTTGGGGAAAATGAGAAAATGTGCTGTGTGGCTTGTGCTGCCCGCTGTAGCGTTACAGGAATCTGATGAACCCGAATTATCGTAATCTGGCTCTGTGGGCGATCATTGCGGTCCTGCTCATAGCCTTGTTCAACCTGTTCCAGGGCGGCCCCCAGCAGCGAGGGTCCACGCAGGATATACCTTACTCCGAGTTTCTTTCGCAGGTTGATGCTGGCCGTGTGAAATCCGTGACCATTTCGGGTCAGCGAATTTCCGGCAGTTACGCCGACAATTCTACGGCATTCCAAACATATTCACCGGGCGACGCCGATTTGGTGAAGCGTCTTGAAGGTAAGGATGTGACAATAAATGCACGGCCAGAAACCGATGGTTCGGGCTCGTTGCTGGGTGTGCTGCTGTCCTGGTTGCCGATGATCCTGATCCTCGGGGTGTGGATATTCTTCATGCGCCAGATGCAGTCTGGTTCCGGTCGCGCCATGGGCTTTGGTAAATCCAAGGCGAAGCTTTTGACCGAAGCGCATGGCCGCATCACATTTCAGGACGTTGCAGGCGTTGATGAGGCAAAGGAAGACCTTGAGGAGATCGTGGAATTCTTGCGCGACCCTCAGAAGTTTCAGCGTCTTGGCGGCAAAATTCCGCGCGGTGTTTTGCTTGTAGGCCCTCCCGGAACCGGTAAAACCCTACTAGCGCGCTCCGTCGCAGGCGAGGCGAATGTTCCATTTTTCACGATTTCCGGTTCTGACTTTGTGGAAATGTTCGTGGGCGTTGGTGCCAGCCGTGTGCGCGATATGTTCGATCAAGCCAAAAAGAACGCGCCTTGCATCATCTTCATCGACGAAATCGATGCGGTTGGTCGCCATCGCGGTGCAGGACTTGGCGGCGGTAATGACGAGCGCGAACAGACATTGAACCAGTTGCTGGTCGAGATGGATGGCTTCGAGGCAAACGAGGGCATTATCCTCATCGCCGCGACAAACCGTCCGGACGTTCTCGATCCTGCGCTGCTGCGTCCGGGCCGTTTTGACCGTCAGGTCGTCGTTCCGAACCCTGACATCAATGGCCGTGAGAAGATTCTGAAGGTCCATGTGCGCAATGTCCCGCTTGCCCCAAATGTCGATTTAAAGGTTATTGCGCGTGGTACACCCGGCTTCTCTGGTGCCGACCTTGCTAATCTCGTCAATGAAGCGGCTTTGATGGCGGCGCGGCGCAACAAGCGTCTTGTTACCATGCAGGAGTTCGAAGACGCCAAGGACAAGGTGATGATGGGTGCCGAGCGCCGGTCGTCGGCTATGACGCAGGCGGAAAAGGAACTTACGGCATACCATGAGGCGGGCCACGCTATATTGGCATTGAACGTTCCTGCCGCTGATCCACTGCACAAAGCGACGATCATTCCGCGTGGACGTGCGCTTGGTATGGTCATGCAGTTGCCCGAAGGTGACCGCTACTCCATGAGCTATAAATACATGATCTCACGTCTTGCGATCATGATGGGCGGTCGTGTTGCTGAAGAATTGAAGTTCGGTAAGGAAAACATCACATCGGGTGCTTCCTCTGACATTGAGCAGGCAACGAAGCTGGCGCGTGCCATGGTGACCCGCTGGGGCTTCTCGGACAAGCTTGGACAGGTTGCCTATGGTGAGAATCAGGAAGAAGTTTTCCTCGGTCACTCTGTCGCCCGGACGCAGAACGTTTCGGAGGAAACCGCACAGCTGATCGATGCCGAAGTCCGGCGCTTGACCGATGAGGCTTATGGGACTGCAAGGCGCATTCTCACCAAGCAGAAAAAGGACTGGATTGCGCTGGCCGAGGGTCTGCTGGAGTACGAAACGCTGAGCGGTGAGGAAATCAAGCAGTTGATTGCTGGCAAGAAGCCATCGCGTGATATGGGTGACGATACGCCGCCTTCACGTGGTTCTGCTGTTCCCAAGGCGGGTTCTGCGCGTGGGCGCAAGAAGGGTTCCGAGCCGGAAGGTGGAATGGAGCCACAGCCTCAGGGGTGAACTTGAAAAGCGCCGCAAATTGCGGCGCTTTTTCATTCTGGTCAGAATCAAGACTTTGCTTTTTGAAGGCGCGCGTTGCACTGGCTATAGTAGCCGCCGCCTTTCTGTACCCATCGCATACCATTCAGCGTCTTTGCCTTCTTGTTGGCGTGATAGCTTTCAAGGCAAGTCTTCATGCGTTGCTTGGCTGGCGACTCGTCACCAAATTTAGGATCAATAGCATCAGGGAAGGTCATGCCCTCGGTCGATCCTGTTGACTTGGCAGGCTCACTCTTTGCCGAGTCTTCGGTTGGGGCTGCGCCGCATTCAATCTTGCGGAATTCAGTCCACTTCATTCCGTCAAGCGTTCCAGCTTCGCGCGCCGCTTTAAATTTAGAACTGCACTCTTTCATGCTGAGTGCATTTGCAGGGCTGGTGAGTAAAAGAGAGAGTGCTGCGAGAGGCAGCAACGCCGCGAGGCGACGTATTGACATGATATATCTCCAGTTTTGAGGAGGGGAAACGGAACAACCGAATCCCACTGGAGATAGTAATATTATGAAATACTAATATATATCAACAAATTCGATTTGCGAATCTGGTAATCGCACTCGACGTAAGGTGTAGTTGTTTGCCAAAACAGCCAGCGCAACGTTTTCGAAATCCCTGGTAACATAGAATTACCAAATGTGATGCGCTCGGCAGGGCATTTTGTGGCAATAGCGCGCAATGAATTTTGGGATCTGACTGAATGACGAAACGCTATTTCGGCACCGACGGTATCCGTGGACGCGCGAATTCATTTCCAATGACGGCTGATGTTGCCATGCGTGTAGGCATGGCTGCTGGAATGTCTTTCCAGCGCGGCGACCACAGGCACCGCGTAGTTGTCGGAAAAGACACGCGCCTTTCCGGATACATGCTTGAAAACGCGATGGTGGCCGGCTTCTGCGCAGCAGGCATGGACGTGTTTCTACTCGGCCCAATTCCAACCCCGGCTGTTGCTATGTTGGCCCGATCATTGCGCGCGGATATTGGCGTTATGATTTCGGCCTCGCACAACCCCTACGATGATAATGGCATCAAGCTGTTCGGCCCGGATGGGTACAAATTGTCGGACGAACATGAACAGCGGATTGAGGCCATGCTCGATCAGAAGATCGATGTGACGCTTGCAGGCCCTGACGCATTAGGGCGAGCCAAGCGTGTCGATGGCGTCCATGACCGTTATGTAGAGTTTGCCAAACGCACTCTGCCGCGTTCCATGTCGCTGTCGGGTCTGCGCATCGTGATCGATTGCGCAAATGGTGCAGGTTACAAGGTTGCGCCCGCCGCATTATGGGAGCTCGGCGCGGAAGTCATTGCCATTAATGTCGAACCGAACGGCTTCAACATTAACAATGAATGTGGCTCAACCCATCCCGCTGGGCTGCAAAGGAAAGTGCACGAGGTTCGGGCCGACATCGGTATTGCGCTCGATGGGGACGCTGATCGTGTAACGATCGTTGATGAGAACGGTACTATCGTTGATGGCGACCAGATCATGGCCCTGATAGCCGAATCCTGGAACGAGGCTGGACGTCTCGCGGGCGGTGGCGTTGTGGCTACTGTCATGTCCAATCTTGGTCTCGAGCGCTTCCTGGGCGATCAGGGTTTACAGCTCCACCGCACGAAGGTTGGTGATCGTTATGTCGTTGAGCATATGCGCGCACATGGGTTTAATGTGGGGGGCGAGCAATCCGGGCATATTGTGCTGACGGATTTTTCAACAACGGGTGACGGCCTTGTGTCCGCTTTGCAAGTGCTGGCCTGCGTTAAGCGCGCGGACAAGCCTGTGAGCGAACTGTGCCGTAAGTTCGAGCCGGTTCCGCAATTCCTGAAGAACGTTCGCTTTTCTGGTGGCAAGCCGCTTGAGGAAAAAAGCGTTAAGCAAGCGATTGAAGATGGGCGGTCGCGCCTGGGTGCTGGTGGTCGCCTCGTTATTCGCCCTTCAGGGACCGAGCCGCTTATTCGCGTGATGGCGGAAGGGGATGATTCGACCCTGGTCGAGGCCGTCGTTGACGATATTGTAAGTGTAATCTCGGACGTGCGCACCGCAGCCTAATCAGACACGGCGTGCTGAGGCTGTTTTCAATCGTCCCAGGCATTTTGAACATGGTTAAAAAACAAGGTTAAGAGCAACTTAACCTTTGCGATCCATTATCCATACCGAATCTTGGCCGGGCATTCGACCGGATTGTATGAGGTGCGGATGATGCGCTTATTGATGATTGGTTGTGCTGTCCTTTCTGCAAGCATTGCGATGCCGGCCTTTGCGGCAGATATGGCTGCGCCGGAACAGCCCCCACTGGAGGTCGTATACGCGCAGCCAAACACAGGTGGCTGGTATATTCGCGGCGATCTGGGTGGTCATTGGGCAAACTTTGGTGAAGCAGAATACATCACTTACGGTGCCGGTGTGCCTGCTCCGGGGACGGACATTCTGGAAGGTGATCTGGATGGCGCGTTCACGCTTGGCGGCGGCGTTGGCTACCAGATCAACAAACATCTGCGCACTGATGTGACGGCTGACTACTGGTTCAAATCCGATTTTAGCGGCTCAAGCAGCAATGGCGCGACCACGGATACGTCATCAATGACAGCGTGGTTGCTTCTGGCAAATGCGTATGTGGACCTTGGCACCTGGGGCGGCTTCACGCCATACATTGGAGGCGGTATTGGCGGTGCGCATATCAAGTGGGATACGCTTACCAACACACCGCCCGGCGCTGAGCATCCGGGCTCATCCAACTGGCGTTTTGCCGCCGCGGCGATGGTGGGTGCCTCCTATTGTATTTCCGACCGGCTGCAGCTTGATGCGGGCTACAGGTTCACGCACGTGGAAGGTGGGCGCATGTTCGAACAGGTTGGGACCGAGCCAGGCCCGGGCTTCGACGATGGGCTGAACGTGCATGAGGTGAGGGCTGGTCTGCGCTATTCCCTCGGTGGCAGCAATGCGAATTGCGAGCCTGAGCCCGTAGCCTATGTTCCTGCTGCGGAACCGGTTTACAAATAATCGGGGCGTTGCATGGCTTTGAAATTCCTGGCTTCAGCGGTAGCGCTGATGTGTCTGTGCGCGTCTGGTTTTGCGGCGGACATGGATGCTGCCGAAGCCGATGCAATCCCCGAATATACGCCGACGGTTCAGGCAAAGGGCTGGTATTTGCGGGGTGATGTCTCGTATCTGGCAGACAAGCCCGTTTATGATTTTCCGCTGTTTGGACGGGAACCGGAGAATACCCGCTTTGGTGCCGGAGCAGGGGTGGGATACCGATTCAATGAATGGCTACGAGCAGATCTGACGGCGAATTTCGTTGCATCTGACAGCTTGGATCAGGGAGCAGGTTCCGCCAAAAATACAATATGGACCGGATTTGCGACGGGCTACGTTGACCTTGGCACATTCGTAGGTTTGACGCCCTATGTCGGTGCGGGCGTTGGAGTCATGCACTCGCGAGATGAGCTGCGCGCAGACCTGTCGTTCGAAACCCCCGAGACGCAAACCGAGTTCGCCTACTCGCTTAATGCTGGTATTGGTTACCAAATCTCGGATCGAACCACTTTCGATGTCGGCTATCAGTTTCTGGCATCTCCGAACACGGAATATATTGATCCTGATACGTTCGGAAGCCGAAATGGCGTGAAGATGCACCAAATCAAGTTTGGGCTGCGCTACGAATTGCCTTAACATAGTAGCAAGCCTGTTTACAAATATTAGCTAAACATAATATTCATGCTAGAAATGGCGTGAGTCGCTTGCTTGCGTAGCAGCCCGGAGGGCAGTGCGAACGTTAGGGGAAGCCATGCCGCTTCAAAAGCAGGAGGTTTTCCAAAGATGATAGCAAGAAATATTATGAGCTCGGTTCTCCTGGCCATGATGTGCGTACCGTCATTTGCCGGAGATGCGCTGGATCCGTCTGAGGATGCCCCTGTGAAGCCATTCACTGGCATCTATGTGCGGGCCGACGCACTTTACTCATTAAGTATGCCTACGTTCACATTCGATCTGGCGGATGCCGACGTTTCAGAAGGAAAGTTCGGCGGGGGCATTGGTATTGGCTATCAATTCAATGACTGGCTGCGTGCCGATCTGACCGGAAACTATATTGGCAAAAGTTCTTACGATCTCGATATTGGATTTGCTTCAATATCGGCTGAGCATCAGGTGTTGAGTGGTATGCTTACCGGCTATGCCGAGCTTGGGCATATTGCCGGCTTTACGCCATATCTCGGCTTCGGTGCTGGCGTTGCGAGAATTACCGATTCGACGACCACGAGCTTTGGCGCGGGTGACTTTGAACTCAAGCAGACTGACTTCGCTTATAACATCGTTGGTGGAGCCTCTTATCGTTTGAACGATAAGGTTACCCTTGATGCCGGGTACCAATTTTTCGCAGTGCCGAGTGCTCTCAACGTTCTGGATGAGGAGTTTTCGCATGGAATTGAGCATCATCAGGTGAAGGTCGGGTTGCGTTACAACCTCTGGTGATTGCGCTCTGCGCGGGCGTCGTGCGGGCGGCAAGTTTTCGGAAATTACGCAAAAATTTCCTTGACTGAACGGAGGCGATTTCATATCGCCGTCCGTGGGCCACCCCTCCCCAACGAGGGGCTAACTATCTGGAAGGATAGACCACGATGATGACGCTCGCGTCCAAGCCGGCAGTGCGCCCGGCAAATCCTAATTTTTCCTCTGGTCCCTGTGCTAAACGTCCTGGCTGGTCGCTGGAAGCGTTGAAAGCTGCGCCCTTGGGTCGTTCCCATCGCGCAAAGATCGGCAAGAGCCGACTTGAACAGGCGATTGAACTGACACGTGAAGTTCTGCAGGTTCCGGACGATTATCGCATCGGAATAGTCCCTGCATCAGACACCGGCGCTGTTGAAATGGCGCTCTGGTCGCTTCTCGGAGAACGCGGCGTCGATATGGTTGCCTGGGAGAGCTTCGGCTCAGGCTGGGTGACGGATGTGGTCAAGCAATTGAAGCTTCAAGACGTTCGGACCATCGAAGCGCCTTATGGCGAACTACCAGACCTTTCCAGAATTGATTTCGACCGAGACGTGGTTTTCACGTGGAATGGCACCACTGCCGGTGTGCGTGTGCCGAACGGCGATTTTATTCCGGCGAACCGCAAGGGCCTGACCATTTGCGACGCAACGTCCGCCGCCTTCGCGCAGCGCCTTGATTTCTCCAAGCTCGATGTCGTGACTTTCTCCTGGCAGAAGGTGCTGGGCGGTGAAGGTGCGCATGGTGTGCTTATCCTGTCTCCTCGCGCAGTGGAGCGACTGCTGAGCTACAAGCCGGCGTGGCCACTGCCGAAAATTTTCCGTCTGACATCCGGCGGCAAGCTGATCGAGGGCATCTTCAAGGGCGAAACAATCAACACACCTTCGATGCTTTGTGTCGAAGATTACGTTGATGCGTTGAACTGGGCCAAATCGATTGGCGGACTCGATGCTCTTATTGCGCGAGCCGACACCAATTTCGGTGTGCTGGACCGGTTCACGAGCGAAAGCAACTGGCTTGCAAATCTGGCGGTTGACCCCGCAACGCGGTCGAATACCTCGGTATGCCTGTCGATTGTTGATCCAGAAATCACAGCTCTGGATAAAGATGGACAAGCTGCGTTCGCAAAGGGCCTGGTTTCCGCGCTCGAAAAAGAAGGCGTTGCGTTCGACATAGGTGCTTATCGTGACGCACCGCCCGGCCTGCGCATCTGGTGCGGCGCCACGGTTGAAGCGGCTGATCTTGAAGCGCTGTTGCCTTGGCTGGATTGGGCATTTGCTGTCCAGAAGGCCTCGCTCAAGGCTGCTGCATAGCCAATTTGCGACCGCTGCCATTCTTCCATGAGTGGCAGCGCCCCATCTCCACAAAATCTGTAATTATTGCAAGGACATACGCTATGCCACGCGTACTCGTATCCGACAAACTTTCGCCAACTGCCGTTCAGATCTTCAAAGATCGCGGCGTGGAAGTAGACTATTTGCCAGACCTTGGTAAAGACAAGGACAAGCTCCTTGAAGCCATTGATCAATATGATGGTTTGGCCATTCGTTCGGCCACCAAGGTCACAGAAAAACTTATCGCTGCCGCATCAAATCTCAAGGTGATTGGTCGCGCTGGCATTGGTGTGGACAATGTGGACATTCCGGCTGCGTCGCGCCGGGGTATCATCGTGATGAATACGCCGTTCGGCAATTCGATCACGACAGCAGAACATGCCATCGCCCTGATCTTCGCCGTTGCCCGCGAATTGCCCGAAGCGAACGCTTCAACACATGCAGGCAAGTGGGAAAAGAATCGCTTCATGGGTGTCGAAATTACCGGCAAGACGCTGGGCATTATCGGCTGCGGAAATATCGGTGCCATTGTGGCGACACGCGGCGTTGGGCTAAAAATGCACGTGATTGCCTTTGACCCATTCCTTTCTGAAGAGCGGGCCAATGAGCTGGGCGTTGAGAAGGTGGAGCTTGACGAACTGTTCACCCGTGCTGACTTCATCACCTTGCACACGCCGCTGACAGACAAGACGCGCAATATCATCAATGCCGATGCAATCGCCAAGATGAAGAATGGTGTTCGCATCATCAACTGTGCACGCGGCGGATTGATCGTTGAGAAAGATCTGGTTGAAGGCCTGAAGAGCGGAAAGGTTGCAGGTGCCGGTATCGATGTGTTCGAGGTGGAGCCTGCCACTGACAATGAGTTGTTCCAGTTTCCAAATGTAGTTTGCACGCCTCATCTTGGAGCATCTACTGCCGAAGCACAGGAAAATGTTGCGCTTCAGATTGCCGAACAGATGTCGGATTATCTGATAAAAGGTGCGGTTTCCAACGCCATCAACATGCCTTCGATCACTGCCGAAGAGGCGCCGCGACTGAAGCCATTCGTCAAACTGGCGGAGGTTCTGGGCGGTTTCGTCGGGCAGGTCACCGAGGAGCCGATCAAGGAGGTCGAAATCCTGTTTGATGGCGCAACCGCGACCATGAACACGCGGGCGCTGATGAGCGCTGCGCTTGCAGGGCTGATCCGGCCGCAGGTCTCAGATGTGAACATGGTGTCCGCACCTATCATGGTGAAAGAGCGCGGCATTATTGTTTCTGAGGTCAAGCGTGATAAATCCGGTGTGTTCGATGGCTACATCAAGCTGACTGTTAAAACGCCAAGTATGACCCGTTCTATAGCCGGTACATGTTTCTCGGATGGAAAGCCGCGCTTCATCCAGATCAAGGGGATCAACCTTGATGCAGAAGTGGGGCACCACATGCTTTATACGACAAACCCGGACGTTCCCGGCATCATCGGTCTATTGGGAACGATTTGCGGACAGAACGACGTCAACATCGCAAATTTCCAGCTTGGACGTGACCACGCTGGCGGCGATGCGATTGCACTTCTTTATCTGGACGCACCCTTTCCGGAAAAAGCCCTCAACGATCTGCGGGCCAATCCGAAGATCGCATCAGCGAAGCGACTTCAGTTCGATATCTGACCATGCTTAGGGCGTCGCTTCAAAGCGGCGCCCGCTATGCTCTGCCATCGCAATTCCGCCGAACACCATCGCGAGCGCAATGGCATGATAGATGTAAAAATCTTCCCCAAGCAGAATGATTGAAAGCAGCGTGCCAAAGATCGGCACGAGATTGATGAACAGTCCTGCGCGATTTGCGCCGATCATCTCGACGCCACGAATATACAGGATTTGCGCCAGCAGCGACGGGAAGATCAGCACATAGAGCAGGATCAACCAGCCTTTTGTATCGGGCAGTTGGCCGTAGCCCATAGCAAATTCACCAGCGGCGAATGGCAATGATGTAATGAAAGCTGAGCCAGTCAGGGCAATCATCAACGACACCCAATGAAGCTGCGGCTTGAAGCGCAAGGCGATCGTGTAGCCGCTGTAAACCACGCTTGAGACGAGCATAATCGCGTCACCTGCATTCAGATCCAAAGCCAGCAAGCGCGATAATTCGCCATGGCTGGTGACGTGCTCCCCTGAAATGTCCTCGCTTTGAGGTTAGCCTGTCATCCGGATGAGGAGACAGGCAATGAAGCGATCGAGATTTTCCGACGAACAGATCATCGGCATTTTGAAGGAGCACCAGGCGGGGCTTTCGGCGACGGAGCTTTGCCGCAAATACGGTGTGAGCGATGCGACGTTCTACAAGTGGCGCTCGAAGTATGGCGGCATGGACGTATCGGAGGCGAAGCGGCTGAAGAGCCTGGAGGAGGAGAACGGCAAGCTGAAGCGCCTGCTGGCCGACGCCATGCTCGACGTCTCGACCTTGCGCGAGATGCTCGGAAAAAACTTCTGACGCCTGGGTCGAGGAGGACCGCCGTGACCTGGGCGATCGAGAACAAGGGCTATACGCAGCGTCGTGCTTGCAGGCTCGTCGGCATGGAGCCGCGGGTCTACCGCTATCGTTCGAGCCGACCGGACGACGCTGGCCTGCGAAAGCGGTTACGGGAACTGGCGGCCCAGCGCCGACGCTTCGGCTATCGCCGGCTGCACCTGCTGCTGAAGCGCGAAGGCGTGGCGGTGAACTGGAAGAAGCTCTACCGGCTCTATCGGGAAGAGCGGCTGACAGTGCGCAAACGCGGCGGCCGAAAGCGTGCGCTCGGCACGAGAGCACCGATGGCGATACCGCAGGATGCCAACCAGCGCTGGAGCCTCGACTTCGTCTCCGACACGCTCACCGACGGCCGCCGCTTCCGGATCCTGTGCGTCATCGACGACTTCAGCCGGGAATGCCTGGCCACCGTCGTCGACAACTCGATCTCGGGCGAACGCGTTGCCCGCGAACTCGACATCATCGCCGAGTATCGCGGCTATCCCTGCATGATCGTATCGGACAACGGCACGGAGCTGACCTCGAATGCCATCCTGGCATGGCAGGAAGACCGGCATGTCGAATGGCACTACATCGCGCCCGGCAAGCCCATGCAGAACGGCTTCGTGGAGAGCTTTAACGGTCGGCTGCGCGACGAGTGCCTCAACGAGCGGCTCTTCGCCAGCTATCGGCATGCCCGAGACAGCATCGAAGAATGGAGGATCGACTACAATGTGAACCGCCCGCACACGAGCCTCGACGGGCTCACCCCGAACGAATTTGCAAACCGGTCCAGATCGGACCACAACGTGAACAGGGCTAACTTATAGACGTGGACAAAACGGGGAGCACGTCACTGGCGGTGAGAATTACGCCAAGCAAGGTCAGGCATAATCCCACCATCTGGCCCCAACTTGCTCGTTGCCGGAAGAAAAGGAAGTTCATCAAAAATATGAGCATAGGCATTCCCGCCTGTTCGATGCTCACATTGATGGCAGTTGTGAGGGTTAGCGCGGTGTAGAGGGCTACGTTGAAAAGCGTGAACCCGGAAATTCCAAGGGCGAACAGCAGCAGCCAGTGCTTTCGGATTACAGGCCAATCCGCTTTCAGGTAAGACCAGCCAAAGGCAAGCAGAACAAGGAAGGAAAGCGCCCAGCGGCCCGTGGTAAGTGCCATTGGCGATATGTGGCCTATAGCAAGTTTGCCGGCAATGGCATTCCCGCCCCAAAAAAGCGTGGTCAGTACAAGCAGCAGGTAGGCGCTTCGGTGCATGGGACTTCCAGTTGGATGTAAACGGAACTCGGTGTTAGCACAGGAGTTTGCATGATAACGCGAAAAGAATTGTCGCCATGCCGACTTAGACGCTATAGAGCGCTGGTTTCAATCACTGTTCGCGTTGCGGGCGATTCATCAGGGAACAGATATGGCGAATGTCGTGGTTGTCGGCTCGCAGTGGGGCGACGAAGGAAAAGGCAAGATTGTTGATTGGCTGGCCGATCGCGCCGATGTGGTTGTGCGATACCACGGTGGTCACAATGCTGGACATACTCTCGTCATCGGCGGTGTCAGCTATAAGCTGGCGTTGCTGCCCTCAGGTCTCGTTCAGGGCAAGCTGTCGGTCATAGGCAATGGCGTTGTTGTCGATCCACATCATTTTGTTCAGGAATTGGCAAAGCTGCGGGGGCAGGGCGTCGTAACTACGCCGGATGTTCTCAGAATTGCGGATAACGCGCCACTCATTCTCTCGTTGCACAGGGAACTGGATGCCATTCGTGAAGATGCTACCGGCGGCCTGAAGATCGGCACGACCAAGCGTGGCATTGGGCCCGCCTATGAGGACAAGGTTGGAAGGCGCGCCATTCGCCTGGTTGATCTTTCCGAACCCGATACGCTTATGGTGAAGATTGAGCGGCTGCTCGGGCACCACAATGCCTTGCGGCGCGGAATGGGCATTGAGGAAGTCGAAGCGACCAAGATCTATGACGAGCTGATGTCCGTTTCGGCTGAAATTTTGCCGTTCATGGATCAGGTCTGGCGCGTGCTGGAAGAAAAGCGGCGTGATGGGTCGCGTATCCTTTTTGAAGGCGCGCAGGGTGCATTGCTCGACAATGACCACGGGACATATCCGTTTGTGACCTCTTCCAATACGGTCGCGGGCCAGGCGGCTGCGGGCTCTGGCCTTGGGCCAACCGCAATCGGCTATGTGCTGGGGATCACAAAGGCATATACGACGCGTGTTGGCGAGGGGCCGTTCCCTTGCGAACTGCACGATGAGATCGGCCAGCATCTGGCTACCGTCGGGCGCGAAGTGGGCGTGAACACGGGTCGCCCGCGCCGGTGTGGCTGGTTCGATGCGGTATTGGTTCGCCAGACGGTCAAGACGTCCGGCATTACCGGCATTGCCTTGACGAAGCTCGACGTTCTGGATGGCCTCAAAGAGATTAAAGTTTGCGTGGGCTATGAGCTTGATGGCGAACGCATTGATTATTTGCCTGCCTCAATGCGGGCACAAGCTGCGGTTAAGCCGATTTATGAGACACTCGAAGGGTGGTCGCAAACGACGGCTGGTGCACGCAGTTGGGCGGAATTGCCGGCGCAGGCCGTCAAATATGTTCGTCATATCGAGGAGTTGATCGGCGCGCCCGTGGCGCTCTTGTCAACCAGCCCCGAACGTGACGACACAATACTTGTTACAGACCCCTTTCAAGATTAATTTTGGGGCTCTTACCCGGTTTGCGGCACAGGCTGGATAAGAGTCAGGAACTCAGGTCAAAGTTAAATGTCGGATTTTGTAGGTGTATTGAAAAAGACGCTGGAAGGGCTTGGCGAAACAAGCCCTGAAATGCGCCAGCGGGTGTATGACAAAGCTCGCAGCACGATCTCTGCAAAGCTCGCGGGCATGAACCCGCCGCCTCCTGCGGGGGTTGCTGATCGTCAGCGCCGGGCGCTGGAAGATGCCATTGCGGAGGTCGAGCGCTCGTTTGCACCTCCCGCACCAGCGCGTCACGAGCCACTCGACGAGTTGGAAAGTGTACTTAACTCGCTGAACGGGTTGAAGAACGAGCCTGTAGTTCCGCCGCGTCCCCGGCAGCCTGAGCCGCCACGGCCAATCGTGCAGCCGCGACCCGTCACCACGCCGACATCGCGTCCTCCCGTACAGCACCAGCAACCCGTTGCTGCCCAGCCCGATCCTGTCGATCAGGAAGATGAGTTCGATCCGCTCGAAGATGATCGTTACGATTCACCGCCGCCCAATGCTATCCCTCTTGAGCCTGAGCCGCGGCGTGGATATGGCCGGCTTGTTGCAACTCTATTGCTTCTGGTTGCGCTGGCAGGCGGTGGATATGCAGCATGGATGAACAGGGATCAGTTGTCGGCAATAGTTGCGGACCTGACGCAGTCGCAGCCGCAAAGCGGTGCAGCACCTGAAGCAACCCCTGAAGTTACGGAAAACGCAACTCCTGCGGAAGGTGAGGGAGGTCGCCCTGCAAACGGTCCGGTTAAATTTACGCAGAAGCTGAACCCCGACGGCAGCGAAAGTGACGTTGGCCCTGCCGGTTCTCAAGCTACCATCGGCGAAGGGGCTTCTGTGGCAAGCGCTACTGATGGTGAATCAGCCCCTGAAGATCAGGCAGGCGCGCCCGATCAAGCTGCGCCGCAAGAGGAGGGGACTGATTCCGCCGAAGAGGAAGCGCCGGTCGATCAACAGCCCGCCGAAACCGCGCAGGCGCCCGAGGCTGAGCAGGCTCCACCCGCACAGAGTGAGGTAACGCAGGATGCGCAGACGGCTGTAGCGGTCGGACAGCAGGCAATCTTCTATGAAGAGCGTACAAACTCTGCCGATGGCTCCGCGGAACGTGGGTCGATTGTTTGGTCAGTCGTACAGGAATCTCCTGGTGCCGATCAGCCGCCGGAACCTGCAATCAGGGCGGAAGCGACTATTCCGGGTAAGGAATTGCAGTTGCGCATGACAATTCGGCGCAACGCAGATGCGACATTGCCAGCGAGCCACATTGTTGAAATGATATTTCTGACGCCTGAAAACTTTGAAGGCGGCGGTATCGATAACGTGCTTCGGATTGCGCTTAAATCGTCCGAACAGGATGCTGGCACACCGCTCTCAGGCATACCCGCAAAGATTTCGGATGGGTTCTTCCTGATCGCATTGAATGACAGTCCGCAGGATAAGGACGCAAATATGCGCCTGCTTCTTGAGCGCTCCTGGCTGGATGTCCCACTTGTGTACAAGTCCGGCCGCCGGGCCTTGATCACCATGGAAAAAGGCATTCCAGGCGAGAAGGTGTTTGACGATGTTCTGAAGTCCTGGGGTGTTCAGACAAGCGGCTAGAAATTGTCTTTGCGCTTGCGGATTTCTGCAAAGACTTCCGCATCGCTTGCCTGTTGCATACCGAGATTTAATCGGATGGCAGCATCACCGCAGCGCAAATACGGGTTAGTTGCGAGTTCATCGCCAATAGTGGTGGGCAGCGTTGCCTGCCCATTCTCCCGCATACGCTCGACGCGCTCCAGCCGTTCGGCAAGAGCTTCATTTGTCGGATCAATCGTGGCTGCAAAGCGCGCGTTGGCCAAAGTATATTCGTGACCGCAATAGACGATGGTTTGCGGAGGCAAGGCGGCCAGTTTGCCGAGCGAGTCATACATTGTGGTTGGCGGACATTCGAACAGCCTGCCGCAGCCCATCGCAAACAGCGTGTCAGCCGTGAAAACAATGCCGGGGCCGGGCAGATAATAGCTGACATGCCCCGCAGTGTGCCCGGGAGTTTCGATCACCCGAATCGGCTCGCCAGAAAAGTCGATGACGTCGCCTTCTTTTACTGTTCTGTCCACGCCGGGGATGCGGTCAGCCTCTTTCGCTGGCGCAATGATCTCCAGACCGAAACGCCGCTTGAGGGCGGGGTTCGCTTCCACATGATCAGTGTGATGATGCGTTGTAAGTATCATTGAAGGCGCCCAGCCCGTGCGCTCAATAGCAGCCATGATGGCTGCCTCTTCCGGAGCGTCTATTAGCGCGGTGAGGCCGCTTTCGACATGATGGAGCAGAATGCCGAAATTGTCGCTTCGACAATTGAACTGTTCAATCTGAATGGTCATGCTTCATCATAGATAACTGCACCAAGCCTGTCACCTGACCATGTTGAAAGCTGGCGCGCAGAAAGATAGCGTTAGGGCTATGAATTCGGATATTGTGAATCTTCGTGCATTCTATGCCAGCCTTGCGGGCCGATTGGCCGAACGCTCCCTGACTATGGCACTTTCCAGCATCTGGTCCAACGTGCCGAAGGAAAGGCTTGTCGGTCTCGGTTATACCTTGCCTTGGCTGGATCGTTTCGGAGCCGATGCGGAACGCATGATTGCGTTTATGCCCGCTACGCAAGGAGCCGTCCGCTGGCCCGCCGAAGCGCCCTCTGCAACAGCGCTCGTGTTTGAAGAGGAGCTTCCGCTGGTGGACGCGTCTGTTGACCGTGTCCTGCTTGTCCATGCGCTCGAACACTCAGAAAATCCGCGTGAAACCTTGAACGAAATCTGGCGTGTCCTTTCACCATCCGGACGGGTCGTGATCATCGTGCCTAACCGGCGTGGTGTATGGGCGCGATTTGAGCACACGCCGTTCGGCACCGGTCGTCCATATTCGCGCAGCCAGCTTGACGCTTTGTTGCGTGAAGCCAACTTTACTCCGTCCGCATGGGCGGACGCGCTTTTCTTTCCGCCATCCAAGCGCAGATGGATATTGCGTTTTCATGCGACCCTTGAGCGCCTGGGACGGCGTTTCTGGCCGATTTTCTCTGGTGCTATCGTGGTGGAGGCGCAAAAGCGATTGTATCAGGCCCTGCCTGCCGCAACCCGGGCCTCCCGACGGGTGTTCGTGCCCGTCCTTACGCCGCAGGGGGCGGCAATAAACACGTTGTCCAAGACGCGGCGCGGGAACTGACTCGGATCTTGCGCATTCTTTTGCCGTTAATTCCTACCTATATCTGTTCTGTCATTGTTGCCATGGTTAGAGCCGACATCCTTGAAGCGGTCCAAGACTCGAAAAGCGCTGCTTATCGTCAACCCCCGCGCCCGACGCGGGGCGGAGTCGATTGACGCAGTCAAAGATGTTCTGACCGCAGCCAACATCTCGCTTGAAGAGGCCGCGCCTTCCGAGCAGGAAAACCTGTCTGAACTCATTTCCAGACGGGCGCGAAATGTCGATCTTGCAATAATTGGCGGTGGGGATGGCACGCTGAACGCAGCCGCTCGGGGTCTCGTTTACACCGGCCTGCCGCTCGGCGTGCTGCCGTTGGGTACGGCCAATGATTTTGCCCGCACACTTGATATTTCGCCAGACCCTGTTGAGGCGGCCAGGATCATTGCAAATGGCAAGCCGCAACACATTGATCTGGGGGAGGTAAACGGCCACCTCTTCTTCAATGTTGCGAGCATCGGCTTTTCTGCAGAGCTTGCTGCCGAGCTTTCGGAACATGCAAAGAAGCGCTTTGGCAAGCTCGGCTATGGTATCGTCGCTGCACGCCTGCTTGCGCGCTCCCGTCTTTTCAAGGCATTTGTCGAGCATGATGGGGCCACTGAAATCATTCGCACATTGCAGGTTTCGGTAGGTAATGGCCGGCACTACGGTGGCGGAATGACGGTGGAAGAAAATGCCACTGCGGACGATGGATGGCTGGATTTTTACAGCCTTGAAGTCGACCACTGGTGGAGCTTGTTGCGGCTGCTTCCCAGTTTAAGGCGGGGCACACAAGGCCAATGGCATGATGTGCGGGCGTTCAAGACCACGGAAATTACCATCCGAACCAGCCGGCCACGGCCTGTAAACACTGATGGCGAGTTAAAGACCTGGACCCCGGCGCATTTTCGGATTCGCCCGAAATCGGTGTTGGTGTACGCGCCCTGATTATTAGCATCGTGCGAAAAGCAGAAACACGCTAAACAGCCACCACTGAGAGGATTGACTCATGTCAGACGTGGCTTCCGTGCATAGTGAACCGGCTCCAGCGATTGCAGTTCCAGCCGAAGCGATCAGCTTTCGCGCCCAACTCGACACGATGCGACAAGCCTTTCGTGGCTCACCATTGCGCAAAACGATCATTTGGACCGGGCTTGGTGCGATTGCCGTTATTGTAGCGACCTCGTTCGGGCAAATTCTGCTCAACCGCTGGAATGCCCCTTTCTATGACGCCATCGAAAAACGGGACTTTGCCGGGCTAATCCGCCAGCTCGAAATATTTGCGATGATAGCGGGTGGGTTGCTGACACTCGGTGTCGCACAAACCTGGCTGAACCAGCGTTTCCGGTTACGTTTGCGCGAGATGCTGACCACAGACCTGATAGCAGAATGGATGAAGCCGCGCCGCGCCTTCAAACTCGCAAACGCAGGTGCAATAGGCATAAACCCCGATCAGCGAATGCAGGAGGATGCCGGACATCTTGCCGATCTGGTGACGGGGCTTTCCTTTGGCTTGTTCCAATCCTCCATTCTGCTCGTCTCCTTTGTAGGAATCCTGTGGTCGCTATCTTCCGGTTTTGTGTTTCATATTGGTGGCGAAACC
The DNA here is from genome assembly GCA_019635795.1 of Rhizobiaceae bacterium. Taxonomy (GTDB): domain Bacteria; phylum Pseudomonadota; class Alphaproteobacteria; order Rhizobiales; family Rhizobiaceae; genus Mesorhizobium_G. The sequence continues at coordinate 107,939 of JAHBYV010000008.1, read as the reverse complement.
TACGCAATACCGGGCTACATGGTGTGGGCGGCGTTCATTTACGCCGGCTCTGCGTCAGTTATCACGTGGCTGGTAGGGCGGCCATTGATCGGGCTCAATGCCGACCGATACGCGCGCGAGGCCGATCTTCGTTTTTCCATGATGCACGTGAATGAACATGTGGATGCTGTCGCAATTGCAGGCGGCGAGCAGGATGAAAAACGCCGGATGGAAGGCGATCTCGGCAATCTGCTAGCCGCGATATTGCGCATTTACAGAGTTCAGATCAGGCTTGAGTGGGTAACCGACGGTTATGGTTGGCTTACAATTGTCGCCCCCATTCTCGTGGCCTCGCCCGTGTATTTTGCCGGAGACATAAGCTTCGGTGGCCTGATGATGGCGGTGGGCGCATTCAATCAGGTGCATTCCTCGCTGCGGTGGTTCATCAATAATATTGGCGCGATAGCCGACTGGCGTGCGACTCTGCTTCGCGTTGCCTCCTTCCGCGCGGCACTTGTGGAGGCAGACAAGCTCCACAGCGGCGAAGATTTGATCAGGATTTCGGAGAACCCCACGGCTGAATTGACCTTCGAAGGTCTTGCGATAGCCTCACCGGGCGGTTGCACTCGACTCGAGAATGATAAGGTTACGATCGGGCAAGGTGAACGGGTAATCGTAACGGGCGACCCTGGGGCGGGAAAAACCTTGTTCTTCCGTACACTTGCCGGGTTGTGGCCATGGGGCAAAGGACATATCGGCTTGCCCAAAAACGACGCAATGTTCTTCTTTCCGCGGACGCCCTACATCCCGCGCGGCACCTTGAGGCAGGCGCTGACTTACCCGCACAAGACCGGAACTTTCGAGGACGGCGCTTTGATGTCAGCGCTTGAAAAGGTTGGGCTGCAGCGACTTTCACACGCTCTCGATACAACCGCGCGTTGGGACAAGGAGCTTGGTGAGACCGATCTGCGGCTTCTGGCATTTGCACGCCTTGCTGTCCACAAGCCGGACTGGGTTGTGATCGACGAATCTCTGGATGCGCTTGATGCGACTTGCCGCAAAGACATTTACACGTTGCTGGAGACGGAGCTCCCCAATTCGACTGTCATTAATATCGGCAGACTTGCCCCCAATATGACGTTCTTCAAACGGAAGATCGAGCTCTCAAAGGACGAGAGAGGGGTCACGCTCAGGAAGGTAGATTTCGGTGCGCGTGAGCGCAAACCTTAAAGATCCTCGCGCCTAGCGCCGAAGCAGGAAGACCGCTTGCTGTCCGAAGAAATTCCAGAACCACCACGGCATGGAGAAACCGATCTTCTGGCCATTGCCATCGATGGCGACTGCTTTTTCAACTACGGCACCCACTTCCTCGCACAGAACAACGAAATCGCGGATGGTACAGAAATGTATGTTCGGCGTGTCGTACCAGCTATAGGGCAGGTCCTTTGTGACAGGCATCCGTCCCTTGAAAAACAGGGAAGAGCGGACGCTCCAATGGCCGAAGTTCGGGAAGGAAACAATCACACGGTTGCCAATGCGCAATAGATGTTCAAGCACCTGACGGGGGTTTCGGGTAGCCTGAAGGGTCTGGGACAACAGGGCGTAGTCGAACGAACTGTCAGGGTAATAGACAAGATCTGTGTCAGCATCGCCCTGAATGACGGAAAGCCCTCTCGCGACACATTCATTCACGCCGCGTTGGGATATTTCTACGCCTCTGGCATCGATGTTCTTTTCATCGCGCAGAAGCTCAAGCAATTCGCCGTTTCCGCAGCCTACGTCGAGAACCTTTGCTCCGGCGGGAATGAGATCGGCCATAACTTGCAGATCAATTCGCGAACTCGCATTGACGCTCATTGGGAGATCCCTCTTGCGCGCGCAGCAGAAGCGATGAACCCGCCAATCGCGCTGAACAGTTCGGGTTCGTCGAGCAGGAATGCGTCATGACCGCGATCCGTCTCGATCTCAACGAAAGAGACCGGTGCGCCGGACGCATTGAGTGCATGAACAAGGGCGCGGCTCTCTTCCGTGGGGAAATGCCAGTCGCTGGTGAAAGATACGACGCAAAAACGCGTGCTCGTGTTCTTGAACGCTGCGGCCAATTGGCCATCATGGTCCGCCGCCATGTCGAAATAATCCATTGCGCGGCTGAGATAGAGATATGAGTTAGCGTCGAAGCGATCAACGAACGTCATGCCCTGATGGCGCAGATAGCTTTCAATCTGAAAATCCGCGTCGAAGGAGAAAGTAAGTTTTGGGCGATCCTGCAGATTGCGGCCAAATTTACGGTGCAAGGCCGCCTCGGAAAGATAGGTGATGTGAGCGATCATACGCGCCACCGCAAGACCCTTCTCGGGCCGTACGCCAGCTTCGATATACCTGCCACCACGCCAGTTCGGGTCGGCCATGACGGCCTGCCTGCCGGCCTCGTAGAATGCAATGTTCTGGGCAGAATGGCGTGTGCCGGTTGCCATGGGCAGGGCGGAGAATACGCGATCGGGATAGGTCGAAGTCCATTCCAGAACCTGCATTCCACCCATCGAGCCACCAATGACGCAGAACAATTGGTCGATCCCGAAATGATCAACCAGCATGGCCTGTGCGCGAACCATATCGCGTATGGTTATGAGCGGTAGGTCAAGGCCATAGGGCTTGCCGGTTTCGGGGTTGATTGAGGCAGGTCCTGTCGATCCGAGGCAAGAGCCGATAACGTTTGCGCAGATAACGAAAAAGCGGTTGGTGTCGATAATTTTGCCGGGGCCGATCAGCACTTCCCACCAGCCGGGCTTTCCCGTTATAGGATTGGTGCTCGCGACATATTGGTCGCCTGTCAGGGCATGGCAAATCAGAACTGCATTCGACTTGTCAGCATTAAGTTCGCCGTAGGTTTCGTACGCAATCTGAAACGGCGCGAGTTTGACACCTGCCTCCAGAATGAGAGGCTTGTCCATGCCAAAACGCACGACCGGGCTGGACGGAAAATTGGCCTCATCAACACTCTTTGCCTTTGCGCGGGCAGCAGCCATCACACTCACTTTCGCGGTTTTCTGCTATGGGCACTCGTCCGCAACAAAAAACCGGCATTGCAGGGTCGCAAATGCCGGTTGCCTGACTGACACGGCCCTTTAGCGACTTGTTTAACGTGGCTGCAAGCCGACCGGCCAAATCACCACGAGTTCGAGCGCTATTTATGCCTGAAACACGCTTCCGTCAACGGATGAGGCGGCGCTGGACCATGATGCGCACTCGACAATCCTTCCCGCTGGGGATATTTCCCAAGCGCATTTTGTTCTGGACTGAAGCAATGAACCGCGTTGAAAAGCCTTCCCGTCCCCAGCCAAATCCGGGTGTGATGGACATTGAAGCCTATGTGCCGGGCAAGTCGTCTGCGCATCCGGGCGTTGAGAAGGTATTCAAATTATCCTCGAATGAGAATCCGTTTGGGGCTTCGCCCAAAGCCATAGAGGCGGTGAAGGCAGCTTCTGAGAGGATGGAATTCTACCCCGATGGCCGCGCAACAAAACTGCGGGAAGCAATTGCGAAGGTCCATGGCCTGAACCCCGCTAACATTCTGTGCTTTAACGGGTCAGATGAAGCATTGGCGCTGCTGGCGCGCATTTATCTGCAGCCCGGTGATGAGGGGATCATTACCGAGCACGGCTTTTTGCAGTATAAAATCTATATCCAGATGACAGGCGCAACGTCTGTTACTGTTCGTGAAACGAACGAGCAGGCCGATGTCGATGCTATTCTCGGCGCGGTGACGGAGCGCACGAAGATCATATACCTCGCCAATCCGAACAACCCGACCGGGACTTATCTGCCGTTCAGCGAAGTTCGGCGACTTCAGGCGTCTTTGCCAAGGCACGTGCTGCTGGTTCTCGACGCGGCTTATGCCGAGTTTGTCCGGCGAAATGACTATGAAGCCGGTGTGGAGCTTGTCGGTTCTTCCGAAAATGTGGTGATGACGCGAACTTTCTCCAAGGTTCATGGTCTTGGGGGCGCGCGCATCGGATGGCTCTATGCGCCGTCTCACATTATCGATGCGCTGGACCGGGTGCGCGATCCGTTCAACGTTAATGCCATGTCGATTGAAGCCGGCGTGGCGGCAATGGCGGATAGAGAGCACGTGACGCGGTCAGTTGAGCATAACGCGGAATGGCTGGCGTGGCTCACCCGCGAATTGGCTGCGCTCGGCTTGCGTGTGACGCCGAGCGCTGGCAATTTTCTATTGATGCACTTCCCTTCCGGTGAACGATATTGTGCCGGGCGCGCTGATGAATTTCTGCTGGCGCGAGGCTTTATCCTGCGCCGCGTGGTCGCCTACGGATTTCCGAATGCACTTCGCATGACCGTGGGTACGGAAGAGGCAAATCGTGGCGTTGTAGCTGCGCTCAAAGAATTTCTGGAAAAGTAAAATGTCGGAACCAATGTTTGACCGTATTGCCCTTATCGGCATCGGTCTGATCGGCTCATCGCTCGCACGAGTGATTGCAGCAAAAGGACTTTCCCGCCATGTGGCGATTGCAACCCGTAGCGTTGAAACGCTGCGCCGCGCTGAAGAACTGCAGCTTGGTCATTCATACTACACCGACCCGGCAGAGGCGGTCCAAAACGCCGATCTTGTGATCGTTTCTGTTCCCGTCGGATCTTCGGCCGCGGTTGCCGAAGCCATTGCACCAGCCTTGAAGCCCGGTGCAATTCTGACCGACGTTGGTTCCACCAAGGCCAGTGTTATCGCCCAGATGTCGCCCTTCGTGCCGGAAGGCGTGCATTTTATTCCGGGTCACCCGCTCGCGGGCACGGAAAAATCCGGCCCCGACGCAGGGTTCGCCGATTTGTTTGTGAACCGGTGGTGCATTTTCACACCGTTGCCTGATACCGATCCAGCCGCGCTGGAAAAGCTGTCTGGATTCTGGCGCCGCTGCGGTTCCAACATCGATGTGATGGATGCTGCCCATCATGACAAGGTGTTGGCCATTGTTTCGCACCTTCCTCACATCATTGCCTACAATATTGTTGGGACGGCAGACGATCTCCAGAATGTTTCCAAGACCGAAGTGATCAAATACGCGGCTTCGGGTTTCCGCGACTTCACGCGCCTTGCGGCGTCTGATCCGACCATGTGGCGCGACGTGTGTCTGCACAATAGCGAGGCCATTCTGGAAATGCTCGCGCGGTTTTCGGAAGACCTTGCCGCCTTGCAGCGCGCAATTCGCTGGGGCGACGGCGACAAGCTGTTCGAGCTTTTTACCCACACTCGCGGCGTGCGTCGTTCCATCATCGAGGCGGGACAGGATGTCGATGCGCCTGATTTTGGTCGTCACGGAATCGAGCAACAGCCTTCGAAATAGTCATTCCAAAGGCGGTAACTGCCCAAGGGTTATCGAGCCAAAAATCAGGTCCAGCTTGATTTTGCTCTTTTCGATCTTGATTGGAACGCTTGGCGTGTCGCCGAGCATTCCTAGCGCGCCAAAAGCCTGACTGATTTCGTTTGCCCGTTCAGGCACAGCAGTTTCGAAAAGCTTCGAAACTGCTGCGGGGTTGTGCATGGCCAGTTTCAGCGACGCGTCCACGAGCCCGCGTGTGTCGATCGCAATCGGTCCGCTGAGCGTCATTTTTGCGTCGCCGGACGACATGGCCAGATTACGAATTTCAATGGATTGGCCGCGCAGGCTGGTGGGGCGGGTATGGACCAGCGCAACACCATTTTTGACAGTTGCGTCGCCCTCGCCATCCAATATTGGCAACGTGCGATTGCCTACCGCTTCGGGATCAATTTCAAGCTTCCGGAAGCTGCCCGCCCAGTCCAGGTCGGAACCATTGGGCCGGAAATGCGCCTCTGCCTGTTCCGCGCTGAAGAAACTGACCGGATCAGTTTCGTCTGAGGGGTCTGAGATGCCGGACAGACCGGTCGCTTCCAACGAAACCATTGAAGGCAATGGACGACTGAGACGCGCGCTTGCACGAAGTGAATCCCACTCAATGAAAAGAGGCGTGATGCCCGGTGCATCGATCCTCAACGGGCCGTCAAGTTCTGCCACTGTTTTCAATGGCTGATAGATTTGTGCTGCGGTGCGCAAACCGCCTGCCGTGATAGCAATGCGATTCCTCTCGTCCTGATACACGACACTGTCGCAGGCGAGCCCCAGGCGAAATGGAAAGCCTGCAACCCTGCTGTTCTCGCATACCGCGCTGCGACCATTACCGTTGAGGTGCGAGATGAAGCTTTCGACCCGCTCCCGCGCTTTCCCGGCCATCCAGTACCAGCCAAGGCTGTAACCGCCGAACAGCAACACGATGAACATTGCCAGCCAGACAAATTTTCGGCTGCTTTTTGAACGCTGTGCTTCGCTTGACGACATGCTGGCTCTCTCGTAGGTCGGGCGTCTGTACGGATCAGGCGTTGGGATATGGGCGATTTTTGGGTTTTTGGCTACGGTTCGTTGATCTGGAACCCGGGATTTGCGTATGTGGAAACGAGCCGTGCCCGTCTGGCCGGGTATAGACGCTCTCTTTGCGTGAAGTCGTGGGTTCATCGTGGGACCCCCGAGCGTCCCGGGCTTGTGCTGGGATTGGATCGCGGTGGGTCATGTGTCGGCCTCGCATTTCGGGTGCCAGGCGAACTGCACGGCGAGGTGATGGGCTATTTGCGCGCCCGCGAGCTGGTCACGAATGTCTATCTTGAACGGCGATTGCCCGTGCGCCTTGCCGATGGCAGGCAGGTTGCGGCGGTCGCCTATGTCGTTGACCGTGCGCATCAGCAATATGCGGGCCGCATGGACGAACTGCACGCCGCTGAAATCGTCAGGAACGCGGAGGGGCAGAGCGGACCGAACCCAACCTATGTACTTTCAACGCTTGAACATCTTCAAGCACTGGGCATCCGCGACCATTGGCTGGAAAGCGTGGCGTTACGGCTGAAATCCGAAAAGTAAGACCGGGCGAAACGCTGCTGCAAAAAGGCCGGGCAGTGTGCCCGGCCTCTTGGGGGAAGTTGAAATTATCGGCTTATTTACGCCGGTTCTGCCTCGATCGTGCGCAGGGCCTGTGCCTGCTGCCGCGCGGCAGCCTGAACGGCTTCCTGCACCTTTTCGAAAGCGCGAACCTCAATCTGGCGAACGCGCTCGCGGCTGATGTTGAACTCGCTTGAAAGGTCTTCGAGCGTTATCGGCTCTTCTGACAGGCGCCGTGCTTCGAAAATGCGGCGTTCACGCTCATTCAAAACTCCGAGGGCGCTTTCCAGCATCGCGCGGCGGTTCTCAAGCTCGTCCTGTTCGATCAGCATTTCTTCCTGACTGTCATGGTCGTCTACAAGCCAGTCCTGCCACTCACCGGATTCACCCTCGGTGGCGCGAATTGGCGCGTTGAGGGAGGCGTCGCCGGAAAGACGGCGGTTCATTGAAATGACTTCTTCCTCGGACACGTTCAGCTTGGTGGCAATCTCCTTGACCTGATCTGGCCGCAAATCGCCATCTTCAAGCGCCTGGATTTTTCCCTTCACCTTGCGCAGGTTAAAGAACAGCCGCTTCTGGTTCGCGGTTGTGCCCATTTTAACGAGGCTCCACGAACGCAGAATGTATTCCTGAATGGAGGCCTTGATCCACCACATTGCATATGTGGCCAGACGGAAGCCCCGATCCGGTTCAAATTTCTTCACGGCCTGCATAAGGCCGACATTGCCCTCAGAAATGACCTCGCCTATTGGCAAGCCATAGCCGCGATAACCCATGGCAATCTTCGCCACTAGGCGCAAATGGCTGGTAACCAGCTTATGGGCGGCGTTTGTATCCTGATGTTCATGATACCGCTTGGCGAGCATGTACTCTTCCTGCGGCTGCAACATCGGAAAACGTCGAATTTCTTCGAGATACCGGGAGAGGCCTCCTTCTCCCGAAGCAATACTTGGCAGTGATTGGGCCATAATAGCACCCCTCCTTTTCTGTTCCCGCATTTCCGCTCTGCGGCAAACGCGGTGCAGGCCTCCTGAAGCGGCAGCTTCGCAAGCGCCGTGCAACAGGCTTAGGTAGGTATTAAACCCAGGAGTTCAATATCCGTTCCAGCTAAAAAACAGAATACACCCGTTACCCGCTCAGGCGAGTCAGGAATTTTGAGCCAGTCTTCAATCCAACTGCGGTTGAAACCGGCGGATCAAATCTTTCTGAAGCTGTCGATAAGTGCGTCCATGTCAGTAGGGACAGGCGCTTCAAACCGCATATTTATCTGGGTAACCGGGTGACGAAATGCAAGAAGACGCGCATGCAAGGCCTGACGCGGGAAATCCTGAACCTGACTACGGGCAGGTTCTTCCAGACGGTTTGCCTTGGTTTTAAAAGCCTGGCCGTAATCGCGGTCTCCAATCAGCGGATGGCCGATATGCGCCATATGCACCCGGATCTGATGGGTCCTTCCTGTTTCCAGCCTGCATTCGACAAGTGCGGCCATAAAGCTTCCGTCTTTCTGCACGCCAAATCGTTCGAGCACTGTGAAGTGTGTCACAGCGTGACGCGCGTCCTCACGGCCTGGAGAAACGACGGCGCGACGCACCCTGTCGCTCGCGCGCCCCAACGCGGCGTCGATTGTGCCTGTCGGGCGAGGCGGGGCACCCCAAACGAGTGCAACATAGGCGCGCTCAAGATCACCGTCGCGACCGTGGTCAGCGAAAGCCTCGGAAAGGGATTGATGCGCGCGATCTGTTTTTGCGACAACCAGAACACCGCTGGTATCCTTATCCAGGCGGTGAACAATACCCGGCCGCCGCACGCCACCGATGCCTGACAGACTGTCTCCGCAATGGTGGATCAGCGCATTTACCAGCGTTCCGGTCCAGTTGCCTGCACCGGGATGAACAACCAGACCGGCAGGTTTGTTGATGACAATCAGCTCATTGTCTTCAAAAAGAATATCCAGCGGAATGTTCTCGCCAGCAGGTTCCGGGGCTTCAGGCTCGGGAATATCAATCGCGATTGACTGATCTGCTTTCAGCTTGTGCCGCGCTTCTGAAACAGCAATACCATCAAGCAAGACGGCGCCCTGCTTGATCAGGGCCTGTATCCGGCTGCGTGACAAGTCTGGCGCAAGGCGTGCCGCCAGCCACTGGTCGAGCCTTTGGCCTGCGTCCTCTGCCGCCGTATTCAACACTATCAATCCGGCTTTGTCTTCGCTATCAGAGGCGCTCATTTAACTCTGGAATAATGTGATGGCCAACCCGGCACTCGACGACAACGACGAGAAACCGCTCGATCCTGCAGTGGAAAATGTGCGGCGAAAGATGATCCGCTTCATGGGGGTCAACCTTGGCCTGCTGTTCCTGGCCCTTATGGCTGTGCTCGGCGCAATTGTCTACAAGTCACGCAACGCCGTCCCCGAGCCAACTGTCGCAAACGGCCTTTCTGTGCCAGCGCAGGGCGGCCTGGTCGAGGGAAAAATCCCTCTGCCCGCAGGTGCGCGGATTGTTTCGCAATCGCTTTCAGGCACCCAGCTTTCGATTTATGTTGAAGAGGCTGCGGAACAACGTGTGATCTACGTTTTCGACACGGCCGCAGGACGCATGGTCGGTCGTTTTGAAATCTCCACGGATTGAGTGCTGCTTGGCAGTTGCCAACGACCGGCATATTGCCTATATGCGCATTCTCGCTGCGCCCATCGTCTAGCGGTCAGGACGGCGCCCTCTCACGGCGCAAACAGGGGTTCGATTCCCCTTGGGCGTACCAGAAGTTTCAATGACATCAACATTCTGATTTTCAAGCTGTCGAGATTTATCCGTATCTCTGATGGGGCTGGAAGATGCGCCAAAGCGATTTGACGCTGTTCCATAAATTTCAGCAATGAATTTATTCCAGTACACCGCTGACGCAATGTGGTATGCTAGGCTTTCCATTAATCATGGGTGTTCCCATGTCGGAAGAGAATAAGGTTTTTACCGGTTCTATCCCGGAAAATTACGACCGCTACATGGTCCCGTTGATTTTCGGTACTTATGCGGCAGATCTCGCACTGCGCGCTGCTTCGTTCTCTCCTCGCTCTGTTCTTGAAGTCGCGGCTGGCACCGGTGCGGTGACGCGCGAGCTGGCGCCAAGACTATCTTCCGATGCGAATTACGTCGTAACCGATCTCAGTCAGGCCATGCTGGATTATGCAATGTCGCGCCAACCGACAGATGGCCGTATCCAGTGGATGCAAGCAGATGCGATGGCGCTGCCTTGCCGGGATGCGGCATTCGATCTAGTCTGTTGCCAATTTGGCGTAATGTTCTTCCCTGACCGAACGGCAGGTTATCGCGAAGCCAAGCGCGTGTTGAAGCCCGGCGGACGGTTCTTGTTCAACGTGTGGGATCGCGTTGAAGAAAATGTATTTGCAAACGATGTGTTGGACGCCCTTTCCCAGATCTTTCCGGACAATCCGCCGCGCTTCATAACTCAAATTCCTCATGGCTATTTTGACACGGCGCTCATTCAAAGGGAGCTGGAATCGGCGGGGTTCTCAAGCGTCGCCATAGAGAAAAAGACAGAGGAAAGCCGCGCGCCTTCGCCGCTCATTGCAGCGCTCGCCTATTCTCAAGGGACGCCACTACGCAACGAAATAGAGGCCCGAGGTGCGAACCTTGCCGACGTAACTGATCGTATATCGGCCCATCTTGCGCAAAAGCATGGAAATGCTCAGATCTCTGCGAAAATTCAGGCTTTTGTGGTCTCGGCTGTAGCTTAGGCGGCGTTTGAAGGAAAATGCGCGCAGGCGAGCGTCTGAATTTTACCGCTTTTGCCAGATAGGTTTCGTGAATTGGTCGTTTTCTGGCGGACAACTCGCATGAACTACAAATCCTTGACGCGCGCTGCAATTCTGGCACTGGCTGCCCTCGGCATCGCCGGTTGCGTTGGCGACCCCTATTATGGTGGTGGCTATGGCGGCTATTATGAGGGTTCTGGCGGCTACTATGATGGCTACCGGAACTATGACCGGTATCCGCGCTACAGAGACCGTTACTATCGCGACCGCTATTATGACTATCGGGAAGGTCAAAGAATTGGTCGGCGTGGCGACCGCGACTATCGGCCAAGACCGCCGGCAGAAGGCAGGAAGCCTGTAAAGCCTAATCCGCCTCGCATTCAGCCCGGCAAAGCTCCGTCTGGCTATGTGTATCGCGAGTCTCACGCACAGCGTCCGGGGCAACCGCCTGTTCTCTATCCGACCGAGAATTACCCACGGTAATTGGTTGGTCGTGTAAGCTGGCCGTTGCGAAATCTTGCGCGGCCGGTCGAGTTGAACATCAGCCCGTAAAGCTTTCTTCCGCGTGATCGTGCTGGCAAAGCTCGTGATTGCCCAGAACGCCGATTACCCGGCAATCGGACATCTTGCCGTGTTCGCACTGCGTGACCATGCGCTGTAGTTCAACTTCCAGCGCTTGGAGACGGGCAATACGCGCACGCACTGCCTGTAGCTGCCTCTTTGCAATTGCGTCTGCCGCGGCACAGCTTTGGTCAGGTTTATCGGAAAGTGCCAGCAAATCCCGTATTGCCTCAAGCGGAAACCCAAGCTCACGCGCGTGACGTATAAAGCGCAGGCGTTCCAGCGCGTTTTTGGCGTAAAGGCGCTGGTTGCCAGCGCTGCGTTCGGCATCGGGTAACAATCCGATTTGTTCGTAGTACCGGATTGTCGGAACCTTCACGCCTGTTGCATTAGCCATCTTTCCGATTGTGAGCATCGAAAAATCCTCTTGAACCTATAGTTACTAGAGACATTAGCTATTCAGGTCATGTAGGCGCTCATCAGGAAAAGGGCCAGACCAGCATGGCTAGAGACATAGAAAAAAGTACAAATGATCATTACGAATGGTCAGTGTTGGGCATGGACTGTGCCGCCTGCGCGACGAAAATCAGAAACGCTGTGGAACGTCTGCCGGGGGTAAGCGACGTTTCGGTGGCCGTTATGTCGGAGCGCCTGAAATTACGCCTTGATGAACAGGCGACGTCTCGCGAGGCAGTAGAGGCAACCGTTCGCAAACTTGGCTACGGGATTGGTGAGGCGTCTTCGACAAATCACCAGGGTGGTCACGCGGTTAAGCATGACCACACGGATCATGAGCACGGCCACGAACATGCGTCCGGGGGCACCGAAAAACATAGCCACGATGACCCGGCGGACCGCGATAAATCATGGTACCAGACCGCAAAAGGCCGTTTGGTGGTTCTCACCGGCGCGCTGCTTGTGCTCGCATGGGGGATTGAACTCCTGACCCCCAAAGGAGTGGGACGCTGGGCGTTCATTGCCGCTTGTCTCATTGGTCTTTTTCCTGTCGCAAGGCGCGCGTGGGCAGCATTGCGCCTGGGACAGCCTTTCACAATAGAAAGCCTGATGACGATCGCAGCAGTCGGAGCTTTGTTCATTGACGCTGCGGAGGAAGCTGCTCTCGTGGTGTTTTTGTTCGCGGTTGGCGAAGTGCTGGAAGGCGTTGCAGCCGGTAGGGCACGGCAAGGGATTAGGGCGCTTGCCACGCTCGTTCCCAGAACCGCGTTGCTTGAGGAGGGGAGTACGACCCGCGAGGTCTCCGCTCAAACCTTGCAGCCGGGACAGATTGTTCTCGTGCGTCCCGGTGAACGTATTCCGGCAGACGGGCAGGTTATCGAAGGTGTTTCGGGGGTCGATGAAAGCCCTGTTACCGGGGAAAGCGTTCCGGTCACGCGCTCTCCGGGTGACACTGTTTTCGCGGGGTCCATAAACACCGAGGCGGCACTTCGGGTGAGCGTCGAAAAGGCTGCCAAGGATAACACGATCAGTCGCATCATCCGCCTTGTCGAAGAGGCCGAGGAAGCACGTGCCCCAACTGAGCGCTTCATTGATCGGTTCAGTCGCCTGTACATGCCGGCAGTCGTTCTGGTCGCTGCAATGGTGGTGGTGATACCGCCAGTATTCTTTGGTCAGGATTGGGAGACGTGGATTTATCGCGGGCTTGCGCTGTTGTTGATCGGTTGCCCTTGCGCGCTTGTCATATCCGTGCCTGCCTCAATCGCGTCCGCCCTATCGTCGGGAGCGCGGCGCGGACTTTTGATGAAGGGTGGTTCCGTCGTAGAAGCTGCGGCTGCAGTCAGGCATGTCGCTTTCGACAAAACCGGGACCCTGACGCACGGCCGCCCGATAGTCACGGACGTTCTGCCTCTCAATGGAACTGATGCGTCCGGATTGCTGTCGGTTGCAGCGAGCGTGGAAACCGGGTCCAGCCATCCGCTGGCCTTAGCGATCTTAACTCGCGCGAAAACGGCCAGGGTTCCGGTTCAGCCGGCGCGTGATGCCAAGGCAATCGTGGGCAAAGGTGTCGAGGCATTGGTGGGCGGTGCGTCTGCATGGGTTTCTTCGCCCAGGCATGCTGAAGAAGCTGGTGTGCTCGACGCGCCTGCACGAGAGCTCGCCAATACGCTTGAAGCGGAGGGGAAAACGGTTGTGGTCGTTTTCCGCAAGGTAGGGGCGCTCGGGTTGTTAGCCCTGCGGGACGAATCCAGAGCAGATGCTGCGGAAGCGATGCGTCAGCTTAAGGAAATGGGGGTCATGGCAACGATGCTCACGGGAGACAATTCCCGTACCGCCGCAGCCATTGCTGCAGGACTTGGAATGGAGTTCAAGGCTGAAATGATGCCCGAGCAAAAGCTCGATGCGGTGCGCGATATGTCGAGTAGCGGCGGCGTTATGATGATTGGCGACGGCATTAACGATGCACCAGCATTGAAGCAGGCGAGCGTCGGCGTTGCGATGGGGTCCGGAACCGACGTAGCGCTTGAAACTGCTGATGCTGCGATTTTGCGCAATCGCGTGACGGACGTGCCTGCGCTGATCCGGTTGGCGCGTACCTGCATGGCAAATATCCGCCAGAACGTCACCATCGCGCTCGGATTGAAAGCAGTGTTCCTCGTCACATCAATACTAGGGCTCACGGGCCTATGGATTGCGATACTCGCCGATACCGGCGCAACAGTACTGGTTACGCTAAATGCGTTGCGCTTGCTTGGCTACAACCCCGAACGGAATGGCTGATGTAGCGAGAAGCTACTGAAGGTGCGGCGTGTCATCGGCGGGAGAATTCGTAAGCGCGGTCGGTGCGGGAAGATAATCTGCTGTATATCTTCCGCCTTCCCCCTGAAACAGTGCGTACTCCACGCCTTTGATTGTTTCGGTTGTGAAGTTTATATCCTCGCCGTTTCTGGAAAGGCGCGACAGGACATGCCCGTTCGACTTCATTGCCAGCATTCCCGTTAGCGAGCCTTTTGCCTGTGGGCTTTCTTGAAGCGTGAACTCCAGGGTGTCATTGCTCCAGACCAGATCGGTGAACGACGAGTTTGCACGGGCATCCTGCCATTCGAGCATTTGCTGACCGGAGATCATTGGCACGTCATTTCTTTGTGCAATGTCGATGATCAAATCCGCGAACTGGTTATGAAAATCAACATGCGTCCCGAATGCTCCGTAGTACCCTTCGCGCCCTTTCGCGCGGCGGATCAAATCTTCGATCGCTTGCGGATTGTCGAAGAATACTTCGTCTACAAGATGCGTTTCCTGCTGATAGACATCGATCAACTGCCCGTTCGCGCTACTGAACCGCATGGGCAGGCCTGAGCCGGTCATGAACCCTGAACGCCCATTGAGCCAATCTCGCGGCCAATAGTAATAGTTCATGTCGAACCTGACCCCCCATTTTCGTTCGACGATGGCCTGGCCGACATAATCTGACCATGCGATGCAATGGAGCCTGTTGCCCTGCTGCTTTGGTAGTCCGGGATACCTCGTACCGAATTCGGAAAGATCGCGGCTGAAGGCGCGATCAAGGGATGTGTTTGACCAGTTGCGGCAGAACGTCGTTACATGGACGCCTACATCAAAGCCCTGATTGCTGAAACGCACAGCTGCCTCGTTGGTCAGGCCGGCGGCCGTAAAAGACCACGGCCTTATGAATGTCCAGGATGTCGCGCGGGGGCATTCCCATTTCGCCATGTCGCAGCCGGGCGAATCCAGGTTTTTCAGCCTGGTGAAAAAATCTGATGTGCCAGTCTTTGTTCCGTGGTCATCAGCGGCCATGACAAAGACGGCTTTATAGTTCTTCGGGAAGTACCAAAAGCGCGGGAGCGGTGCGCTGTCGCGCTGAAGGTAAACCAGCAGATTGGACAGCAGACGCATGGTTTCGTCCGCCTGTGGAATATGCACCTTGTTCAGGTCCAGAAAATCAGGCTGCGGATCGGAAGCAGAATTGCCGTAAAACAGATCATTGGAGCGTATTGGTGAAAGGCCATCACGATCCTGGCCCGCCCATTTCGGGTTCCCTTGCCGTGTGTGGACGACGGATTTTGCAAGATTGAATGCGAACGCGGCCACCTGACCGCCTTTTGAGCCGATGGCGCGAATGGTGAGGGCCGGTTGCTTCTGGACAGCGCCGTTCTCAGTCAAACTTGCCAAAACGCGCGTGCCATCCAGCGGGATAAAGTCAGACGCACTGCCGTGAAACTGTATTGGTTCAGCGGTCAATCCGGCACCGGGGGCACGATTGGTGTCAATCACCAGATAACCGTCGGCGGGGCGCGGTGCTTCTGCAACCACTCCTGCAAGTTTGGCCATCGCTCCTTGTGGCTGAATCGCTACGAGATTGCCGCCTTGCTCGACCCAATCGTCAAGACGATCGACTTCAGCCTTATCTAGATTTCCCGGCAGGATGATTGTCTGAAAATCATCTATCTTTGCCTGCGAAAAGCGGGATTTTTCGATTACAGAGAAAGTGTTGATGCCCTCCGCCAGCAGGATTTCCTGATAGTAGCGGCTGAATGGCGATCTATCGTCCGCAACGATCAGGATATGGCTCTGCGTCTCGGTCTCGCGTGCTTTGCGAGGGGAACTTACCTTGAATTCCCAGTCTGCGAATATGTCATCGCCGCTAATAACCTTTGCCCTGTATTCTCCATCCGCCAGCAGCGTGTCGCTCGAAAGCGTCATGCGCTTGAGATCATCGGAATACTGGATCGCGTTGCCATTTGTGATGTTCGTTCCGTTGCCATTCGCGAGCTGAAGATGAATTGTTGTGCGCTCAGGAAGAATTTTTTCCGCAAATGTGACCTGGATTCTGGCAACCGGCGCGACAACGCTGTCAGGTCGCGGGAACAAATCCTCAACGGCAGGCGTCTTGCGAGCAAGATAAGAGCTTGCTCCGATGAGGCATACCCCTACCAGTGCAAAGGTCAGCAAGCTGCCTGCAATTTTCTTGGTCTTGAACATCCGCGATCGCTCCGAATCAGATCATATCGAATGCGCCCGTGATTCGTTCGACAGGAAAGCGGTGGTAGGCACCCGACAAAATGCCTGCCTCCAGGACCCAACGCGTAAACACAATGGCTGATGCGCATAGCCGATATGCGCAAACACCGCACAACAACGCCAAACGAAGGTGAACTTCCGAAGGAATCAGTTGCATTATGGCCTATCAGGCCAGCCATGCAAAGGTCGCTCATTATTGCATAGGCGATATGCGATTAACGTGGTTGATGAAATGTAAGTTTATAGATATGTCAACACTACTGACGTTTTTCCTCCTCCCTAAACGTTGGTATGAATCAGAAACCCGCCGAACCTCCTCCCTCGGCGGGTTTTTCATTTTTGGAGATGTGCCTCGGTCGGAAAACAAGGTTCGATTTTACGTTATTGAGGCATATCGTATTATGTATTTCTTGTAATTTTCCTGATAAGAGCTATTGCGCCTGCTTTGCACCGCTGTCAGCTTTGCGTCACGGCGATTCGATATGAAGGCCGTGGGGCTGGCGCATTCTCAGGCAACGCCATCAGTGGCAGCGCCAGCTTCCTGCCTGACTGCACTTGGGCAGTCAGTTTTGACAATTGTCGGGAACGTCCTTCGGGATGGTGCGTTAGTGCCCAAATGTAACACTTCCCGTCACATCGACGTGGGGTAACGCAATTGGACGGGGTGATATGTTGGCGGTTTGCGCGTCTGGAGGGATTTTCATGTCAGAAATCATCCGGTTTGTGCGCGGGCGTTAGCAGGGACCATGGCTGCAAAAGGCAATCCACACGCAATTTCCCGTTTGGCTTCAATCGTCGAGTGGTCATTCGACGCTATAATCAGCAAAGATCTCAGCAGCATTATCACTAGCTGGAACCCCGCTGCTACGCGCTTGTTCGGGTACAGCGAGGAAGAGGCAGTTGGAAAATCCGTCAGGATGCTCATTCCAGTGCACCTGCAGGAAGAAGAAGAAATAATAATCGACCGCATCAAACGTGGCGAAGCGGTCGAAAGTTTTGAAACCACCCGTTTGCGCAAGGATGGATCGCTGGTTGCGGTTTCAATCACGATCTCCCCGATCAAGAATGCGCGCGGTCGCATAATTGGTGCGTCGAAAATTGCACGAGACATTACCGTCGCGAAAGAGAACGAGCGTCGGATTCGCCTGTTGATGCGCGAGGTCAATCACCGGGTAAAGAACCAGTTCGCCGTTATCCTCTCCATGATTCGCGAAACGACGCGCCGCTCAAATGATCCCGCAGAACTTGAGACCCAGATACGCGAGCGGATTATGGCCTTGTCGCGGTCGCATGATTTGCTGGTGACGTCCGACTGGACCGGCGCGAGCTTGCGCGATCTTGTCATGGAGCACTTGCGACCCTTTGGACACGATCACCAGCTTAACGTTCGCGGGCAGGATATAAAATTGCAGTCGAATGCCGTTCAGGCGCTTGGAATGGCCTTCTATGAGCTGGGCACCAACTCGGCAAAATATGGTGCACTCTCGGACGATGACGGCAAGTTGGAAGTCAGTTGGGAGTTCGCGCCGGGAGATGATGGTGAACCTCAACTGCATTTGGTGTGGGAAGAAAGCGGGCCGGGGATCGACCCGCCCTCTGTATCAAGCGGGGGGCACAAAGGCTTTGGCACTGTTGTGTTGAAGCGGGTTACGCCACAGGCTCTCAGCGGCAGCTCGGTTCTTGAGCACGAAAAAGGCGCTTACCGGTGGAAACTGTCTGCACCGCTTTCCGCCGTTCGGATTCAGCCTGCCACAGGCAAAGATCTATAGCCAGCAAGCAGTCCTGACTTTTGGCGGGGTGTTGTCCTCAGGCAGTCAAACTGTCTTTGAACTGTCATGCAGCTGTAACATTGGCTCGTTATTGCCTGCCTCAACGCCAAATGGCGCCAGAGGTCAGACGTGACGGATTGTTCCCTGACCTCGAACGAGATTTTAGCAAAATTCTCTGTCCGAACAGGAGCAGGTCAATGAACAAGCTTTTTATCACAGCCTCAGCCGTGGCGCTTTCCCTGGCAATGTCCGCAGGCGTGGCTGCAGCGCGGGATCAGGTGCAGGTTGCCGGATCTTCTACAGTGCTGCCTTATGCCAAGATTGTTGCCGAGCGCTTCGGCGAAACTTTCAGCAACTTCAAGACTCCGGTCGTTGAATCTGGTGGCTCGGGTGCCGGCATAAAAGAATTCTGCAAGGGTGCAGGTGTAGACACAATCGACATTGCAAACTCCTCGCGCGCCATGAAGGACAGCGAAGTCGAATCTTGCAAGACGAATGGCGTGGCCGACATCCAGGAAGTTCGTTTTGGATATGACGGGATCGTATTTGCAACCGATTCAGCTGGCCCGGATTGGAAATTGAATCCCGCGGATGTTTACAAGGCGCTAGCCGCCAAGATCGCAATCGACGGAAAACTGGTCGATAATCCGAATACCAAGTGGAATCAGGTCAATCCGGCGCTTCCGGATTGGGATATCGCAGCATACATCCCCGGCGAGAAGCACGGCACTCGCGAAGTGTTCGAAGAAAAGATGCTCATAGCTGGCTGCAAGGAGTCGGGTGGTATTGAGGCAGCGGTAGCTGGCGGCATGGACGAGAAGGCTGCGGAATCTGCGTGCAAGGCTGTGCGCAAGGATGGCAAGGCCGTCGACATTGACGGCGATTACACTGAAACACTCGCGCGCATCGACTCCAACAAGCAGGGCGTTGGCGTGTTCGGCCTGTCATTCTACGAGAATAATGCCGACAAGCTCAAGGTTGCGGACGTTTCGGGCATCACGCCTTCGGTCGAGACCGTGGCGTCTGGCGAATATCCGGTTTCGCGTCCACTCTTCTTCTATGTAAAGAAGGCGCACCTTGGCGTTGTTACCGGCCTGAAAGAGTATGTCGAGTTTTTCCTTGACGATCAGATGGTTGGCCCGGACGGCCCGCTCGCAGAGTACGGCCTCGTCCCTGCGCCTGACGCGGAACGTCAGGAGCAGCGGGATGCATTCACTGGCGGCAAGACAATGTGATCGGCTGCGGCGTCGCATGTCCAGTGCGACGCCGCATCTGCTTTCACATAGCCAAGGACTATAGATGTCTCCTTATATTGCATTCGCTCTGGTAATTGCCGTGGGGCTTCTCGCTTGTTTTGCGGGGGCTTTTCGTGCGCGGGCTGTGGATGGTGGCTCAATAAAGGCGCACTCGCGTCCGCAATATCATGGCGCATGGGCGATGTTGCTGGCGCTGCTGCCTGCTACCGCCTTCCTCATTGTTTGGTCGATTGGGTCAAACGCATTCATTGACAAGCATGTTGAACAGGCCGTCGTGAACCATTCAGGTGAATCGGCCCGAATTGACAGCATGATGGTCAAGAGTCTCGCAAGAGCAGTCCGTGTGCTCGATAAAGCTCCTCCGGCGACGATGGCTGAACTTTCCCCCCTGCTGGCTCAAAAGAATATCACGCTCGCGCCGAACACGGTCGATTACATGATCCCGATTGCGGTGGAAGCAAATTCGTTGACCCGGCAATTGGGCTGGACCGGCGGGCTGATTGCTCTGGCAATTGCGGGACTGGGTGCAGTCTGGGGCGTTCGGCAAGTCGCAGTGCGCCAACGTGCGCGCGACAAGGTCGAGAGGATCATGCTCGGTGCGCTGTTTTCAGCGTCGACCATCGCGATATTGACCACGATCGGCATCGTATTGTCGATGTTGTTCCAGACAATTGCATTTTTCGGCGACGTTTCACCCTGGAGTTTCCTGTTCGGAACAGTCTGGGATCCGCGCTTTGCAGCGGCGGGGTCAGGCGGTTCGCAAGGCCAGTTCGGCCTGATCCCGTTGCTTGCAGGCACGCTCTACATCGCTTTCGTGGCGCTGCTCGTTGCTGTGCCCATAGGCCTCATGTCGGCGGTTTACATGGCCGAATATGCGAGTTCGAGAGTTCGATCGTTGGTCAAGCCGGCGCTGGAATTGCTGGCAGGCATCCCGACGATTGTCTACGGCATCTTCGCACTGGTGACGCTCGGACCATGGTTGCGCGACATCAGCGCCGCCCTTGCGGGAGGCTACCCGTTTATTCAGGCGCAATCGATACTGACGGCCGGGCTTGTCATGGGCGTGATGCTCATCCCCGTTGTATCATCCCTGTCAGATGACATCATCACCGCAGTTCCCCAGGCTATGCGCGATGGGTCTCTCGGACTTGGAGCAACAAGGTCGGAAACAGTTAAAAGGGTAATTTTGCCTGCCGCGCTGCCGGGTATCGTTGGCGCAGTTTTGCTGACCGCCTCGCGAGCCATAGGCGAAACGATGATCGTCGTTCTGGCTGCGGGTGTTGCGGCAAATCTGACTGCAAACCCGTTTGAGGCAATGACAACCATAACCGTCAAGATCGTCAATCAGCTGACGGGCGACCTCGAATTTAACTCGCCGCAAACGCTTGTTGCCTTTGCGCTTGGTATAACCCTGTTCTTTGTCACGCTCGCGATGAACGTTCTGGCGCTGGCAATCGTCCGCAAATATCGGGAGCAGTACGAATGACCGACATTGCAGCAACCGCTCTGCCTGTAGCCTCACGCCCGTCGCGCCGCGATATTGGTCTTAAAAAGCGCTACGCCGCCGAAGCACGTTTTCGCATGTACGGCATTGCGGCCATAACTTTCGGACTGATGTTTCTGGCAATTATGCTGGGTTCGATTGTCAGCAAGGGCTATACGGCGTTTTGGCAAACCACCATCACGCTACCCGTCACATTCGATCCCGCCCTGATTGACCCGCAAGATAAACGGGCAAGCGATCCGTCCGTTCTGGTCAAGGCAAACTACGATAAAATTGCACAGCAAGCACTTGCGGCAAAGCTTGGCATCAATCCAGGCGATAAATCCATGATGGCTCGCCTGAAGGGGATATTGTCTGACAGCGGCAGGATTCAATTGCGCGATATGCTTGTGGCTGATCCTTCGCTTATGGGCAGGACCGTCGAGGTTTCGATCCTTGCGTCTGCGAATATGGATTCGGCCTTTAAAGGCCAGATTGATCTCAGCGTGCCTGAAGCGCGCCGCAAGGTTAAGGATCAGCAGGTGACGTGGATGAACCAGCTCGCTGCTGAAGGTGTGCTGACCAAGCAATTCAATACGGGCCTGTTCACTTTCGGAGCATCCAGCCGCCCGGAAACGTCCGGTCTGGGCGTGGCCATAGCGGGCTCCCTTTACATGATGGGCATAGTGCTGGTTCTGGCGTTGCTCATTGGTGTTGCCGCCTCGATCTATCTTGAGGAGTTTGCTGCCAAGAGTCGGCTCACGGATCTTATTGAGGTGAACATCAACAATCTGGCTGCCGTTCCCTCTATCGTGTTCGGCTTGCTGGGTCTGGCTGTGTTCATCAACTTCCTTGGAATGCCGCGCTCGGCCGCCGTAGTTGGTGGTATAACGCTTTCTCTGATGACCTTGCCGACGATTATCATCGCAACGCGTGCAGCGCTTGCTGCTGTGCCGCCGTCTATCCGGCAGGCGGCGCTGGGGCTCGGCGCTTCGAGAATGCAGATGGTTTTCCACCATGTGTTGCCGCTGGCAATGCCCGGCATATTGACTGGAACGATTATCGGTCTTGCGCGCGCGCTCGGTGAAACAGCGCCTCTCCTCTTGATAGGGATGGTCGCTTTCGTTGCTGATTATCCGGCAACGCCGCTCGATCCGGCGACTGCACTTCCAGTGCAGATTTACATGTGGGCAAATGAAGCCGAACGCGCCTTTGTCGAGCGCATGTCGGGCGCAATCATCATTCTTCTTGTGTTCCTGATGGCGATGAATCTGACCGCCATCTTGTTGCGGCGCAAATTTGAGCGGCGCTGGTAAAGGTAACCTGGCATGAACGTACTCACAGAGCAGAAAATTGAGCAGGCGCTGAAGGCAAACATGACCGCTGGCGACACGATCAAAATGCGCGGCGACAAGGTCACCGTTCACTATGGGGAGAAGCAGGCGCTTTTTGGCGTTGATCTCCTCATCAGAGAAAACAAGGTGACGGCGCTTATCGGACCATCGGGCTGCGGAAAGTCTACGTTCCTGCGTTGTCTCAATCGCATGAACGACACGATCGCCGGATGTCAGGTGGGTGGTCAGATCACGCTGGACGGAGAGGACATCTGCGACCGTTCGATTGATGTGGTGGAGTTGCGCGCGCGTGTTGGCATGGTTTTCCAGAAGCCCAACCCGTTTCCCAAATCCATCTACGAAAACGTAGCCTATGGGCCGCGTATCCACGGTCTGGCGCGTGGCAAGGCCGAGCTTGATGAGATTGTCGAGAAGAGCCTTCAAAAGGCGGCGCTCTGGAATGAAGTCAAAGACCGTTTGCACGATGCAGGAACCGGGCTTTCCGGCGGTCAGCAGCAGCGCCTTTGCATTGCGCGCGCGATTGCTGTTTCGCCGGAAGTCATATTGATGGACGAGCCTTGTTCGGCTCTTGATCCTATCGCAACCGCGCGCGTTGAAGAGTTGATCGACGAGCTCAAGGAAAACTACACGATAGTAATCGTGACGCACTCCATGCAGCAGGCGGCACGTGTTTCCCAGCGCACGGCGATGTTCCATCTGGGCTACCTGGTCGAAGAAGGACCAACGGAAAAGATGTTCACCAATCCTGATGAGAAGCGAACCCAGGATTATATTACGGGCCGGTTCGGCTAAGGCGCGATACGGTTGCGAGGACACGCATATGGAAAGACATACGGTTTCCGCGTTTGATCAGGAATTGAATGAGATAGACTTCCTGATCCGCGAAATGGCCGGCACGGCAGCGGGAATGGTGGAGGAAGCTATCAAGGCGCTGCTGACGGCGAATGTGGCGATAGCGCAGCGGGTTATCTCTGAAGACGCCATTATGGATACGCATCAGCGAGAACTGGACGACAAGGCCATTACGCTGATCGGCAAGCGCCAGCCCCTGGCGCAGGATTTGCGCACCGTGCTGGGTGCCATCCGCATGGGCGGTGATCTGGAGCGGATAGGGGATCTTGCCAAGAATATCGCAAAGCGGGTGAGCGCGGTTGGAGGTTCCGGAATGCCGAAAAAGCTGTCACACGGCATTGATGGCATGTCCGCTCTGGTGCTGGCGCAGATTGGCTCAGTGGTGGAGTTTTATGTGGCTCGCGATGGTGAGGGCCTGCGCAAGTTGCGCGATGATGATGAGAAAATTGACATAAGCTACACGGCAGTTTTCCGCGAGCTTCTGACTTATATGATGGAAGACCCGCGCAATATCACGGCTTGCACACATCTTCTGTTCTGCGCAAAGAATCTTGAACGCATTGGAGATCATGTGACCAACGTGGCCGAGATTGGGTACTTCATCGTCACTGGCGAGCAATTGCCTACACAACGCCCCAAATATGACGAGACGACTGCTGCACTGGCGGGGAAATGAGGTGACCGATGCTTGCGCCCAAGATCATGGTTGTCGAGGATGACGAGCCGCTAGGTATCCTGCTCAAGTACAATCTTGAAGCAGAAGGATATCAGGTTGAGGTCATCGCGCGCGGCGATGAAGCAGAGCTTCGCTTGCAAGAGAATGTGCCTGATCTGCTGGTGCTGGACTGGATGGTTCCTGCTGTGTCCGGCATCGAACTGTGCAGGCGACTGCGTATGCGTCCCGAGACAGAGCGGTTGCCTGTCATTATGCTGACCGCGCGCGGTGAGGAAACCGACCGGGTCCGCGGTCTTTCAACCGGTGCGGATGATTACCTTGTCAAACCGTTTTCCACGCCTGAATTCCTGGCGCGTGTAAAAGCGCTTCTGCGGCGCGCAAAGCCTGAAGTCTTGTCCAGTATCCTCAAGGTCGGAGACATCGTTCTCGACCGCGAACAGCACCGCGTCTACCGTAAGAAATCGGAACTGAAACTGGGTCCGACGGAATTTCGCTTGCTTGAATTTATGATGCGTCATCCGGGTCGGGTTTTTTCCCGCGCGCAGCTTCTCGATAATGTCTGGGGAGAGACAATCTACATCGACGAAAGAACGGTCGACGTACATGTCGGACGGCTGCGCAAGGCGGTCAATACCGGGCGCATGTCCGATGTAATCCGTACAATCCGTGGCGCCGGCTACGCGATCCGCGAAGATTAAATGTTCCTCGACGTGGTTCCGCCGGGCCATGCCCGATTAGGATCACAACCCGGCGGCCACACGACATCGCTTGAGGGATACGATGTCGGGTTTTCTCCACGCGCTTTAAGCGCGGCGTATGAAGCTGGCGATGAGTGAAATCACCAGGAACGCCAGGAAAATGTAGAACAGAATTTGCGCAATGCCCGCAGACGCGCCTGCGATACCGCCAAAGCCCAGAACGCCGGCGATTATTGCGACGACAAGAAATACGAGTGCCCAGTATAACATGGCCTCAACCTCCAAACTGGTTTGATTATTAAACGTTGCCCATCTGAATTGGTTCCGTTTGCCAATAAGTGACAAACGGAAAAAGCATCTCAAGCAGCTGCTTTGGCGTGTCTGTCAAAAAACAGTGCCTGCCCGATCAGCGCCTTTACCATTTCATTGCTGAACGGCTTGGTAACGAGGAAGGTCGGCTCCGGTCGTTCGCCGGTGAGCAACCGTTCCGGGAAGGCGGTGATGAAAATCACCGGGATTTCGGATACGCCGAGAATCTGATTCACCGCGTCGATACCCGAGCTGCCATCGGCAAGCTGTATATCGGCAAGCACGAGCTTTGGGTGGGTGCGTTCAAATAGCGCCGTCGCTTCGTCGCGTGTTCTCGCTACTCCAACGACGCGGTGGCCAAGGCTTTCGACCATCTGCTCAATATCCATCGCAATCAGCGGCTCATCCTCGATGATCATGACGTCCGTTGCCATTTGGCGCGAAAGCTCTTCGCCTGCTTCCGAAAGGATGTTGCTGAACTCTTCTTCTGACACGTCGAGAATTTCGGCGGCTTCTTCTTCGGAAAAGCCCTCGACTGTCACAAGCAGGAATGCCTGACGTGGAACCGAAGCAATGGCTGCAAGATTTGCGGCGGCGCGTTCTTCCCATGCAGCAACAGGGGCTGCCTCATCGCGTGGTATCTTAGGGGATATGACTGTGAAAAGCTTGGCGAAAAGTTTGTAAAGGGCGATGCGGTCGCTGGAAGCGGTGGGATATATGGATACGTCGGCAATTATAGCTTCCAAAAGCGCGGCCACCATGGCGTCGCCGCTAGTCTGGGAACCAGACACAGCGCGAGAGAAGCGCCGCAAGTAAGGTAAATGCGGTGCGATAGTCGCGGAAAGATTAGGCATCATTCACCCTCAATATTCTGAACATATTTCTGAATGGCCCAGTCAGACTGGATGGTACAGTAATGTTCGACATTAAATTTTGTTCCAAACTTGTGGAACGATTAACGTTCATGGCCGTTAGGAGCAGCCGGGAAGAATTTCTTACCGGATGTTGTGTTATGAATGTGCTGGATTAGAGGGCCGAACACAGCAGACAAGAGGAAAAATGACCGGTGTCGGATAAGGTGTCTGAAAAAAGAGCAAAAAAGCCAAACGCGGCGGCTTCATTGGGGCCTAATGCCGAAATTGGCCGCAAATTAAAGCAATACTATGAAAGCCTCATTGCTGAGGAGGTTCCTGACCGCTTCGCTCAACTGTTGAGCCGATTAGATAGTGCGGAAGCGAAACTCGAAAAGGACTGAGCTGCATGCCCCAGCCGGAAAGCTTCAGGACTGATCTTCTCGCGGCAATTCCGAGCCTGCGCGCGTTCGGCGTGTCGCTGGCCCAGAATGCTGACCGGGCCGATGACCTCGTTCAGGAAACGCTTGTGAAGGCTTGGGACAAGCAGGACAGTTTCGAGCAAGGGACAAACCTGAAAGCCTGGCTTTTCACTATCCTTCGCAACGAATTCTATTCCCAGATGCGTAAGCGTGGCCGGGAGGTGCAGGATAGTGATGGCATCATCACCCAGAAAATGGCAGTCCATCCCGGACAACTCGGCGTCCTTGACCTCGCTGATTTCAAGGCCGCTCTCGCCACGCTTCCAGCAGACCAGCGCGAAGCGATCATCCTGATAGGCGCGTCGGGCTTTTCATACGAAGAAGCGGCTGAGATTTGTAACTGCGCTGTGGGAACAATCAAAAGCCGTGTGTCGCGGGCGCGCACGCGGCTTCAGCAGATACTCTCTGTCTCCGGCGAGGCTGATTTCGGGCCGGACGCCATTTCAGCGCAAGTAATCGCGTCAACGGCTGCCTGAGCCAGAAAGCGCGCTGCCTATCGCCTCCAGCAATCCGGCTGCCGTGTAAGGCTTCATGACAACAGGCACACCGGGGAAGTTGCGGGCAAGATCCATACCCTCCTGGCTGCCTGTGGTAAAAACCAGTCGCGCGCCAGCTCGATTGAGTCGGCAGGCAAAGCCTATCGCGGACTCGCCCCGTAATATCAAATCAACCAGCGCAAGATCGTAAGTCCGCTGCATGACAGCTTCGCAGTCGGTCAATGATCCGCAGATGTCGATTAAGCTTGCATCGTTTTCGCGGCATAGCTCTTCAACTTCAAGAGCAATGAGCGGCTCGTCTTCGAGAATGAGAATGCGCAAGCCAGCAAGCGAATATGATGCCAATAGGATACCTGCCTGACAGTATAGTGCGCAGGAGAATGCCCTGCCGTACTTTCATACGCGGTTAACGAGACGCTTTACAATATCATTTGAAACTCTGCTCCCATTGCATCCAGAAACTTGCCGCCTAGAATGCAACCCCTAGAGGGAACTTAGGTCTGTTGGTCGCGTTAAACGTGCTCCAACAATGAGGGAGACGGTTATGGCATCAGCTGGAAAAAGCGCAAGTTCACAAACGCCTGAGTCGACGCTTGAGGCGGATGTTCGCCAATTGCAGCGCGATATCAAGGAGCTGACCGAACTTTTGGCCAAGACCAAAGACGATTCCTATTCCGCTGCCAGCCGCGCGGCCAGTGAAGGTATCGAACAACTGCGTGCCCAGGGAGATGCAGCGATTGAGGGCTTGCGCCAAAGCGCACACGATATTGAAGCGCAGATGATTTCTGCCGTTCGTGAGAAGCCGGTGACATCACTCGCCATGGCGGCAGGCGTTGGATTCCTGTTTGCTCTTCTGGCGCGCCGGTAAGCCGCCATGCTCGCATCATTGCTGGCCAGCCTGGCGTCTGGCGAAACAATCTTGGCGTTGCGCAGGGCTAAATCGGCAGCAATGGTATATGCATTCGCTGCGATATGCCTTTTGTGTGGCATCGGGTTCCTGCTTGGTGCCGGTTATATTGTTGCGGCGGAGCGCTTCGGTAGTTTCAGGGCATCGCTGGGATTCGGCGGGGCCTTCATATTGATCGCTTTGCTCTCGCTGCTGATTTTCAAGCTCACAGGTCCAAAACGACAACGGCGCAGAGCTGCATTTCGCAAAACGGAAGTGTCTGCGATTGCGACCGCATCGGGCATTGCGCTCGCCACCAATCTGTTGCGCTCACGCTCGGGAATCGGATTGTTGCTAACTCCGTTGGTGGGCCTCGTGGCCTATCAAATCATCAAGGAAAATACACGTCGTTCGGAAGAGCGCGAGGATTAGTTAGCCTTTCTGCAGGAACCGCACTGTCCTTGAATCATTCCCTCCTTGGCAGATACGCAGCCAAGGAGGCTCTCATGATCAAAATTGAACCGGAAAAAGCACGTCAGGGTCGACGCGGCTGGAACGTGCTTTGGATGCTGATCGTCGGGTTGGTTCTCGCCACAGGCGTTTGGCTTGCTGTCGAATATTACGGCGAGCAAATCGAAAGTCCGCCCTCTCAACAAATACAACAATAACAATGGTTTGAATAAATTTCGGAACCCCGTCCGGTTTGAGGCGTTGGTTCAGCACAGTGTCTGGAGACTATCTTCGGACATATCCGAATATAGCCAAGAAGGAGACGAGATATGCTACGGAAACTGTTGATGACGACCGCCGCCGCTTCACTGATTGCCGGTGGTGCCTTTGCACAGACAGCGACCCCGGCTCCAGCCGAAACGGCACCCGCGGAAACAATGCAACCGGCGATGAAAGCTGACGGAGTGTTGGCCGCGAATATTATTGGTGAGAGCGTCTATAACGGTCGCGGTGAAGATGCTGAGAAAATCGGCGATGTCAGCGATCTTGTAATCGACGCGAATGGCATGGTGAAATCCATGATTGTTGGTGTTGGCGGCTTCCTCGGTGTTGGCACAAAGGATGTTGAGGTTGACTACAAGACCGCTGAGTGGGCGGAAAAGGACGGAGATCGTTGGTTGGTCATGGCAATGACCAAGGAGCAACTTGAAGGTCTGCCGGCGTTCGATCGTACGCCTTATGATCCAGCGGCGCCGGCAACGACAGGAAGCACAACGATGCCAGCTCCAGCCGAAACGACAGCACCTGCGCCAGCTACGCCGCCAGCGGCGGCACCGGCGGAACCGGGTGAAGCTCCCGCAAACTGAACACCCAAAAGCTGAATAGGGCCCGCGCTACCAGCGCGGGCTTTCTTTTTGTCCGGCGAACGTCCCCGCAACGCCATTGGCGGTTAGCTCGCTGAGGGCTAGTGTCTGGTCCAGATGTTCCGCACGCCATGCCAGTAACCGTTCGGCCATCTCGATGCGCACGCCCGCATAGGCTGGATCGTGCGCGCGGTTTTCAAGCTCTCCGGGATCATTGACCAGGTCGAACAGCAGCGGAGGCAGGCCGCCGTTGAAATGCACATATTTGTGCGTCGCAGTCCGAACAACAGCTAGATTGCATTGTTGGGGTTTCAGACCGAATGGCTGATTTTCCGGGCCATCGGAAATCGAACGAAAATCAAACTCCCAGTGAGCGGCATCACGCCAGACCGCCGGTTCCGCTCCGTACAAAAATGGTGCGAGCGAACAGCCGTCCAGATGGTCAGGGGCTTGGCCTCCCAGAAGCTCAATCACCGTGGGCATGAGGTCAACAGCTTCAGTGAAATGCTCAACCTGTGCGTCGTGAACATGTCCCGGCGCTCGAATAATCAGTGGCAAATGATAGCTTTGGTCAAAATATCCGCCTTTTCCGAGCATGAAATGGTCGCCCATCATTTCCGCGTGGTCTGAAGTCAGGACAATGATCGTGTTCTGCCATTCATCGGTTGCCTTCAGGGCGGACCAGATGCGGCCTAACTGGTCGTCAACCTCAGAAATCATGCCGTAATAAATGGACCGGATTGTGCGAAATTCTTCTTCCGAAAGGTCTCGTACCATACCATCATGACCGGGTAAGAATTTGCCTCGCCTTTGCTTTTCCAGTTCATATTGCACATAAGGATGTGAGCGAGCCTCATCTTCCCAACTTTCGGCGCGTGAGAAGCCACTACCCTGTGACGGGTCGTACATTGAGTTGAACGGTTCCGGGACAATGAAGGGCGGATGAGGGCTCAGATACGAAATATGTGCAAACCACGGTTCATCCTGCTCGCCGTGCCAACGAAGGAATTCGTTGGTCAGGAACGCGGCCGGAGTCTGTTGCCGGCTGTAGATCGGCGTCGCTTTTGATACGCGCGAAACATCTCCGTTCGCAGGGCGATGAATATCCGGGAAGCCATGCTCGACGCTGACGCCCTGTTCTCGTAGCCAGGAAAGCCACTGCTTTTGATGCTCCGGCAGGAGCTGCCTGACGGTGAAACCGGGCAATACGCCTTCATAAGTTTTCAGCAGCGGATCATTAGCGGGAAAGTTACGCGGATCAGGGGAAACGTCTGTGTATCCAAACAAGGTCGGGTCATAGCCAAGCGCTCGCGCGGCTTGCGCAAGTGTGTAATGCCGCGCGTCCATCGGCGTTCCGTTGCGGCACACGCGGTTATTCATTTGGTAAAGGCCAGTGTAAATGGATGCGCGGGCAGGCGAACAGGGTGCAGCGCCCGCATAGTGCCGCCGAAACAGCACGCCTTCTTTTGCCAGCGCGTCGGCGTTCGGCGTTCTCACCACCGAGTGGCCCGCGGCAGACAGGCATTCGCCCCGCCATTGATCGCAAGTGATGAAAAGAAGATTGGGGCGTTTCGCCATGGTGCTGTCCTCACTAAGCCCATCGAACGCAATTCTGCTTGCGGTGCAAGGCGTGATTGTATGAACGAGAGAACGCTATTGTTCACATAATGATGACAGTTCATCGTCGAGAACCGGACTTTTCCTTGATGATCCCAGGCTCCACATTCCCGGCAAAAGTTGGCACTGAAGGGAGTATTCAGAATGCTGAACCAGATCAAAGGTTTACACCACGTCACGTCAATGGCTTCGGATGCGCGCCGGAACAATCAGTTCTTCACGGACACGCTAGGCCTGCGGCGTGTAAAGCAGACCGTCAATTTTGACGCTCCGGACGTCTATCATCTCTACTACGGCGACGCGGTTGGAACTCCGGGGTCGGTTATGACCTATTTTCCATTTCCCAACATCGGACGTGCGCGTCGCGGGGTTGGGGAGGTCGGGACGACCGCATTTGCGGTGCCGAAGGGTTCTCTCGACTATTGGGCGCAAAGGCTGACCGAACGCGGAGTGGCACACCTCAATCGTGACGAACGCTTCGGGCAGGCGCGCCTCAAATTCGAGGGGCCTGACAACGATGCTTTCGCCTTGGTTGAAACGGACGACGACCGCGAGCCCTGGACAGGCGCACATATCTCGGCAAACGAGGCGATCAGAGGCTTTCACTCTGTTTCCATGCGCTTGAGAAACGATGGTCCAATGGCCGAGTTGCTGGGCTTCATGGGCTATGAAAAGCTCGACCGTTCAGGCTCCGTCACGCGGTTTGTCATGCCAAATGGCAATGGTGCCGATACGATTGATGTGGAAACCCTGCCGGGCGCGGGGTTTGCTGATCTTGGGGCCGGGTCTGTTCACCATGTCGCTTTTGCGGTGAAGGACCGGGCAGACCAGTTGGCCGTGCGCAAAGCGTTGCTTGATACTGGCTATCAGGTGACCCCGGTTATCGACCGTGATTATTTCTGGGCGATCTATTTCCGGACGCCTGGAGGCGTTCTGTTCGAGGTGGCAACCAACGAGCCTGGCTTTGATCGTGATGAGGATCGCGCGCATCTGGGTGAAGTGCTGAAACTGCCAACTCAGCACGCACATTTGCGGTCCTATCTTGAAACGCATTTGCAACCGCTGGAGGCGGGATGAACATGTCAGACTACATCCACATTGTTTCACCGGGAGCGCCGGCGGGTCCGTTGCTGTTTGTCTTTCACGGGACAGGTGGCGACGAAAACCAGCTTGTGGGACTCGGCAGGGAAATCGTGCCGGACGCGACAATCGTTTCGCCACGTGGTGACGTCTCGGAATTCGGTTCGGCCCGCTTTTTCAGACGGACGGGGGAGGGCGTCTATGACATGGA
This sequence comes from Rhizobiaceae bacterium, assembly GCA_019635795.1. Classification (GTDB taxonomy): domain Bacteria; phylum Pseudomonadota; class Alphaproteobacteria; order Rhizobiales; family Rhizobiaceae; genus Mesorhizobium_G. The sequence goes on along the minus strand of JAHBYV010000008.1, from coordinate 76,341 downwards.
CGACCTTGCCCGCGCGGTAAAAAAGATGAGCGCCTTCGTGGAAGCGAACATTGCCGAAAGAAAGCCTGCGAGAGTGTTGGGCCTTGGTTACTCCAATGGCGCAAACATTTTGGCAGCAACGATGTTTGCAAAGCCGGAATTGTTTGAAGAAGTAGCTCTTTTTCACCCGCTCATTCCGTTCGCACCGGAATTGGGCGGTTCGCTGGCTGGACGAAAGGTGCTGATCACGGCGGGCCGTCATGATCCGATTTGCCCACCGCAAATGACGAACCGACTGGATGCCTATTTGCGCGCAGCCGGTTCGGATGTCACACTCGATTGGCATGCCGGCGGCCACGAGCTTCGGCCCAATGAAATTGAAGCAGCGCGGCTATTCTTCGCGCAATCTGGTGAGGAGCATTGAGATGACCGATGAAATCAAGCTGGACGAAACAGCAAGCAAAGGCCGCTACTGGCTGCGCGCGCAAGACGGCTCGGAAGCTGAAATGACCTACACCAAGAGCGGCGAAAGCACGATCATCATTGACCATACGCTGGTCCCGGACGCATTTCGCGGACAGGGTGTAGGGGTAAAACTGGTAGAGCGGGGCGTTGCCGACGCCAGGGCTGCGAGGAAGAAAATCATCCCTCTTTGCCCATTTGCTGCAGCACAATTCCGCCGCCATCCCGAGTGGTCGGACGTGCTCAAGAGCTAACTTGTCCAGAAGTAGCGCACGATATGGAAAAAGATTGGGGCGGAGAATACGAGGCTGTCCGCCCTGTCCATCATGCCGCCATGACCGCCTATGAGGTAGCCCCAATCCTTTACACCTTGATCTCGTTTTATTGCCGAGGCGACCAGTCCTCCGAAGAATCCCATCAGGCAGGACAGGAATGCAATCAATCCGGCCTGCCACGGATTGAATGGTGTCATCCAGAATAGAGCCGCGCCGAGCAGTGTTGCGCTCGCAAGCCCGCCCACCAATCCTTCCCATGTTTTGGAGGGAGATATGCGTGGTGCCACCGGTCGCTTGCCGAACAGTTTTCCGAAAATGTACTGCAGCACGTCGCTGCCCTGAACGGTGATCATGAGAAACGCGACCAAAAGAACATTGCGTCCATCATAGCCGGGAACAGGCAGTGTCAGCAGGGCAGGCACGTGGCTCATGCAGTAGACTGCGATCATCACTGCCCATTGCTGAGCCGCGACACGTTCCAGAAAATTCTCCGTGTCGCCGCTCAGTGCCGTAAGCGCGGGCATGAGAAGGAAGCAGTAAACCGGTATGAAGATCGTGAACAATCCGTACCACTCTGTCCAGACCAGCCAGTATTGGATCGGTATGATGAGAGCAAACATGCCGAGTAGCACCCAGTAATCGCTCTGACGCGTTGGCGTGAGCGTCACGAATTCTCGCAGGGAGAAAAAGGAGATAAATACGAACAGGATTGTCAGACCGGCCTTGCCGAACAGCATGGCAAAGCCAAGCACGCCGACCATCACCCACCATGCATTTATGCGCTGGGTAAGATTTGTCAGGGTGGGTGTCGGCGTCGCCGCGCGGCGGCTGAGTAGAGCGGAGATTATGCTGGCCGTTGACAGGACAAGGATCAGACCGATTGCCAGATAGTGAAAGTCATTCAGCATCATTGTGAACTCTTCGCGCGCGGATCGAGTGACAGAAGCGCCTCTCGCGAGCGCGCAAGAAAGGCGTGGCGTTCTTCTCCGGAGATCAAAGCCATTGGAGGTCCGAATATGACGCGGCAAAGGAGTGGAACCGGCAGGAATTTTCCTTTGGGCAGAACGCGGGACATGTTCTCAATCCAGCATGGTATGAGTTCGATGTCGGGACGCGCAAGAGCGAGATTATACAGCCCAGACCGAAACGGCAGCAGCTTTTCGCTCTCGTCCATGTTCCGGGTGCCTTCCGGGAATATGATAAGCGAATCCCCTTGTTCGAGCACGTCCAACATGACTTGCATCGGATGCTTGACGTTCTCTGTGACTTTTCGCTCAATCAGAACCGTCGAAAGCAGGTCGTTAGCGATCAGGCGTCTAAGCCGGGTTTTGCCCCAATAGTCGGCGGCGGCAACGGCGCGTGTCTGCTCTCGCTCTTCCCGTGGCAGGCAGGATGCAAGCAGTATAAAATCGCCATGGCTTGCATGATTTGCGAAGTAGATGCGCTGGCGGTTTGATGGTGCTGCACCGGCCCAGATTGGCCGAACACCTGTTACCGCCCAGGCAATTCCCGCGAGCAAGGAACCGGTGGCGCGCTTGACCAACTTGTTCATCCAGATGGTGTCTTCAGACATCGGATCGCTCATTGGGCAGACGCGAGCGCCGCGCGTATGCGGTTTACTGTGGTGGCTAGTGAAAGAAGGGCCAGAGCCGGGAAAACGAAGCTGCCTATGGGTTGCAGTGGAACGCCGAACGCGAGGAGCAGCGCAATGAGGCCGATTGCAAACGCCCGGTCACTCTTGCCGAATGGCCCATCATACCGCCTGCCAGCACCCAGGGGCAGGCCGAGCACGCCGACAAACTCGGTGAGAAATGCGGCAAGGGCAAATGCAACAACTCCCCACGCTGGGAATGCCTGAACGGCTGCAAACGGCAGGATCAATGCGAGATCGGAAATCACGTCACAGACTTCATTCAGTATCATGCCAGGACGTGACGCCTGCCCGTGTTCACGCGCTAACATGCCGTCTATCGCGTTGAGCGCCATGCGCACAAACAACACAAAAGGCAGCAGTAAAAACACAACGACCCGATCGGTAGCCAGCGCAATTGCAGCACCCCCGGCTATCGAGATTATTGCTGCAATGATCGTTACTTGATTTGCCGTAATGCCATTCGCCGCGAGCTTGCGCGTCAAAGGTCTCAACAGGCCCTGAAAGGCCGGCTTGATGTCATAGAGTGTCGGCATCCATCTTCCTCTCACATTTGAACAATGTTCAAATGAATTGAGGCAAAATTTTGAACAAGGTTCAAAAAGTCTGTCAGCCGGTCCTTCAAAATAGACTGGTCAGCAATAAGGCTCGTTATTGCGGCGGGGGAGGGGGTGGTGGTGGTCCCGGCGGTCTGGGCCGATAAGGCGGGCGGTAGGCTGGCGGCCGCACCACGACCGGAGGCGGCGTTACGACAACCGCGCGCGGTTTCACGACAACCGTTGGCGATGCTCCTGCTGCGGAAACATAGTTGTCACTGACCCAGCCTTTCAGATTTCCAACTCTTATATAGCACCAGCCATTTTGGCACTGATTGACATCGACCTGCGTTCCGCTGCTCAAAGTGCCGAGTACTTCAAAGGTCGTGCCGGGGCCGGAGCGCATGTTCACATTGCCGGTAGTATAGGCGACATAAGCGAATGCAGACAATGTCGAGGCACTTAGCGCAAAAAATGCGGAAATTCCCTTCAGGAAGCGAAACATCAGTGTCTCCCTCAACCTTCTGCTGTCGGTCGTAAGAAATCATAGCTCCAATTATTGCTGGGCTACAACAGGTTGGCTGAATTTTGCTGAACTACTTAAGTTGAGCCCTAGTTACTAAATAAAGTAAGTTTGGCTCCTTCGCCAAAATCTCTCTCGGCAATTATTGTGAGGGTATGTTGCAAACAATCTTGCAACATTCGCAGTCTACCTGCCTGCCCGCTTAATCGATGTGGCGGACAATGATCGGTTTCGAGCTGGAGAATATCCGTGTTCTTTCAGGTTTGGCCAAGGCTTCTCTGGCCTTAGGTGTTCTGACTGCATTCATTTTTTTGGCGGAAGGCAGAGGCGAAGCGCAAGCACGTGAATGCTTCAGCACGGCATTGGTTTTCGCGGTCGATGCGTCAGGCAGCATCGATGATCGCGAGTACACCTTGCAAATGGCTGGCCTGTCGAACGCAATCAGGCATCCCGAAGTTGTCTCCGCTATTGAGGCGTCAGGAGGCGTTGTGCTGGCTGCTGTAGTGTGGTCGGACTCTGCTTTCGCGACGAGCAAGGTGGGTTGGTTTGCGGTGAATGGTCCGAGCGACCTCGATCATTTTGCCGCTATTATTAAGGCTCTTCCCAGGGTTGGCGGAGGAGGCACGGATCTCGGTCAAGGCATATGGCAAGCGCTTGATCTTCTTGATGATCCTTCCCTGTGCGCTGCACGTCGCGTTATTGATGTCTCAGGTGATGGCAAGGAAACGCATTATCCACGCAGACGGCACAGCATGTCAGTTGGGTCGGCGCAAAGAAGGGCACAGGAAGCCAATGTTGTAATCAACGGGCTTGCTATCGTCGATGACGAGCCAGATCTTGAAAAATACTACATTGAGAATGTTGCGACGGGAAACGGCTCATTCGTTATCGTTGCCGAAGGCTTCGACGATTTCGGGAACGCGATGAAAGCAAAATTGCTTCGTGAGATCACTCCAGTTGAGCAAGCCCAACTCACACTCGATGGCTGGAGATACTAAACGTAAGCCGGCGACTTCCTTGAGCTTGAAGGGGCAAGGTCTGCCATAGTCGCAGGTATCGCGGCGCTGACTTCCTCTGGAATAATGTCATCCCCGAAACGGCGGCGCATGTGGCCCGCCAGTCCAACTATCAGATTTTTCTGGGCTTCGCGGGTCCTGAACAGACGTGCAGCTATATAGTAGCTCCATAGCACTGCGGTCCGGGCGTATTTTCGGGGCATGAGAGCGAGATGGATACGCACGGGCAAGGACGGAGTAACTTCACCCGGATTTGCGTATAAGAGCCGGTAAGGACCTTTACTGATCGGGCTTTTGGTCAGAGACTCAAGCTCGCGATCTTTCTCTGCAAATTCGCCTGCGGCAAGCAGGTTCTGACAAATACAGGACGTTACGTAGCGATCAAAAATCGAACCCGGTTTGCACAGCGGACGGGCGCGGTGCAGCAAATCCAAAGCGCCATCGAAGTCTCCCGCAAACCCGCGCAAGCGTCCGAGCGTGGACAGTGCGTCCGCAAGAGCAGTTGATCTCTTGAATGCTTCCTCGGCTATTTCCAGCGCCAGAACCTGATGCGATGGGCCCATGAAGCTGAGGACGTTTGCGGCGGAAAGCGCGTTTTGCGGGTCATCCATAAGCGCGGGCAGAACCTCAAGGATAAGCTCCTCCAATTCTGCCTGATCGCTCTCGCGCGGGTCTTCGTTTGCGAGAAAACGCCACCCGTCAGTGATGTATCGTGTGTAGATGTTGACCGCCAGCATCAGTCGGGTTGTCGGTGTGGACTGCCCGCTCCGAATCAGGTGGCGCAACTGCGTATCGTTTTTCCGCCATATGGCAGGTGAGGGGAATGCTTCGCCTTTCAGCATGGCGATTTCCCTTGGAAGGCCGGGAGAAATATCGTCGGCAAACAAAGCTGCTGCCTCGACCATGCGCACTGCTAGCGGACTTGTGTCTGGACCTCCATGACCTGACTGGTCAACCTGAAACTGCCATAACGCGGACAGATGACTTTGGGCCAGTTGATCGAAATTGGTGCTAAGGCAATCGTCGCGCCGTGCGAGTATGACCCTGCGGCTCTCATTGCTTTGAAGGGAAGATACACATTCCCTTCGGCCGCCATGGACCATGAAAGTCAAGCTTATCCGGAAAGGCGAACTCAAATCACTACCGTTCAACCGAATGGCCACTGTCCGTTCGGAAGGAAGCTGTGCACGCAGGTCGTTCGCCAATGCTTCGGCAAACCGAAAGGCCTCCGGTCCTGCATCATCATTGCCAATTGTTGTAACTGGCCCGATTGCAACGAGACATTCCGCAGGTGATTGCGATTGAGCCGGGGTTGGTCCCACCCAAACATAACCTTCGCCATATCTGGTGGCGATATACTTCGGGTTCTTTGCAGAATCTCCGATTTTGCTTCGCAAGCGAGTTATGAAAAAATCGATATTCCGATCCGACGAATCTGATCCAATTTCTGCAACAGCATTGAGCAATTGTTCCCGGCTTCGCAGATTTCCGGCATGGGATGTAAGATCAATCAGCAGTCGACGTTCAGCGCGGGTGAATTTTGTTGCTTGCCCATCATCGCGAATGGCATGCGACATATCGGGCGCAAAGCTTATATGCTGGAAACCATTGGCCGCCATCTTCGCTCCCCCTCACGTTCGAATATTCTACAGCAAGTTATACTGAGAATCGAGCCACTCGCGGGAATGTTAAATTTACCCGATGCAAAGCTTTGGTGTAATCTGATTATGGAATGCGAGGCGCTGTCGCGCCCCGCAGAAGTCATGCCTCAGACCGGATGTGCAGCCTGGAAGCGAGCATTCTCCGGTCTCAACCATCTCAATTAGCTATCGAAGAAGCTCTGCGTGCCGTGCGCTTCAATTGCCTCAGCCAGACGACCCAGCGCGTGTATGTAGGCGGCAACACGCATTGTTACGTTCTTGTCCTGCGCGATATCCCAGATCGCCCGGCCTTCGCGCTCCATAATGGTCTGAAGACGTTGGTGAATTTCTTCTACCGACCAATAATAGCCTTGCCGATTCTGGACCCATTCAAAATAGGAAACGGTCACGCCGCCAGCATTTGCAAGAATGTCCGGGAGAACTGTTACGCCCTGGGTGGCGAGGACGCGGTCAGCTTCTGGCGTCACAGGTCCGTTTGCAAGTTCGAGGATCAGTTTTGCCTTTACAGATGCGGCATTCTCAACGGTGATCATGTTTTCCAAGGCTGCGGGAACCAGAAGATCGCAATCCACGCCAACCAGCTCTGCCGGCGACAGGAATTCATGCCCGCTTTTGCCGACGGTGCTTGCCACCGATTTCCCGGCATTCTTTGTCGCAATCAGCAGATCGACATCAAGTCCTGCTTCGGATTTCACGCCGCCTTCAGAATCGGTAACCGCGATAATCTTGTGACCGTCAGCTCCGAGCAATTTGGCGATATGCTGGCCAGCGTTCCCAAAGCCCTGCACCGCGATGCGCATGGATCCACGTAGGCCCAGATTCTCTGCCAGATCGCGGACGAGATAGTAGCCGCCGCGTGCGGTCGCGTCGCCTCTGCCAAGAGAGCCGCCGAGGGCGATAGGCTTGCCTGTTATGACGGCAGGCTCGGCTTGCCCGACAATCTGCGCGTATTCATCGGCCATCCAGCCCATAATCATCGAATTAGTATAGACGTCGGGTGCAGGAATGTCGCGGTCCGGGCCTATAATCCTGGCAAACGCCTGAATGTAGGCGCGTGAAAGCCGCTCGAGCTCAGCTTTGGACAATTTGCGCGGATCGACCTGAACGGCGCCTTTGCCACCACCGTAAGGCAGGTTCATGACGGCGCACTTGAACGTCATCCAGAACGCCAGCGTTTCCACCTCATCGATAGTCGATTCTGGATGGAAGCGAATGCCGCCTTTGGTCGGGCCGCGGGTATCATCATAGCGGCAGCGCCAAGCGAGGAAGGATTTTCGCGAGCCATCGTCCATGCGGATCATGAGCCGCACTTTGGTGGTTTCTCGAGCGTATTTCAGCTTCTCTATCACATCCGGGTCGATGTTGAGATGGGCAGCCGCCTCATCAAGACGAACTAGGGCGTGGTCGAGAAGGTTGTCTTCCTGCATCATTGCTCCTGATGGGTATGTAAGTGATATATGCTGCGTGCATAGAAGATAGGCACCCATGCTGCAAGAGAGGTCAGCATTACTGACCTAATTTTATACAATCTGCTTAAACTGCCGGCAGGCTTGCACGGTGATGCCTAGCGCAGAATAGCTATGCAATTTAGTGAAACTCTTGAAGTGGTGATCCCGGCAGGAATCGAACCTGCGACCTACAGATTAGGAATCTGCCGCTCTATCCTACTGAGCTACGGGACCACTGCGCTTCCACATAACTGGTTCGGGCGCGCTCGACAATGGCCTCTATAACCTATCTCTCAAGTGCCGCTTCTGCCAGCCGGACCCAATAGCTGATTCCATAGGGAATAGCCTCGTCGTTGAAGTCGTATGCGGGGTGGTGGAGGTTGGCGCTGTCGCCATTGCCGAGAAAGATGAACGCGCCGGGGCGTGCGCGGAGCATATAGGAAAAATCTTCCCCTCCCATCAATGGCTGGATGTTGCGGATAACGCCCTGTTCGCCTGCAATTTCTGCTGCGATGTTCCCCGAGAAAACAGTTTGCTCCGGATGGTTGACCGTGACCGGATAGTTGGGGTCGAAATCAAGCTCGATCTTCGCATTATTGGCCAGCGCAAGTCCCTCGCAGATTTGGTGCAAGCGCTCCTCAGTGCGCTTGGCGACATCTTCTTTCAGGGTACGCACAGTTCCTGCAAGCTCTACAGTCTCGGGAATAACATTATAGGCATCGCCTCCGTGAAACTTTGTCACCGAAACCACCACCGATTCCAGCGGATTTGTGGTGCGTGAAGCTATAGTTTGAAGGGCTGTCACGAGCTGCGATCCAATAACAATCGGGTCTATTCCCATGTGCGGCATGGCAGCATGGCCACCTCGCCCATGTATGTGGATCGTGAATTCCGCAGTTGCAGCCATAATAGGGCCGGGACGGATGGCAAATTGTCCGACAGGCAAACCCGGCATGTTGTGCATGCCATACACCTGCGAAATCCCGAAGCGGTCCATCAGCCCGTCCTTGATCATTTCATTTCCGCCGCCGCCGCCTTCTTCCGCAGGCTGGAAGATAAGTGCGATGCGACCGGCGAAATTACGTGTCTGCGCAAGGTATTTTGCAGCTCCCAGCAACATTGCGGTGTGTCCGTCATGGCCGCAGGCGTGCATCTTTCCCGTGTTCGTCGACATATACGGTTTGCCCGTGGCCTCGGTGATGGGCAAAGCATCCATGTCTGCCCGTAGCCCAATTGTCTCGCCTTCGCCTTTCGCGCCTTTTATGATGCCGACGACGCCGGTGCGGCCCAACCCTCGCACAACCTCATCGCAGCCGAATTCGGTTAGCTTGGTCGCCACAAAATCCGCCGTTTCGAATACATCGAACATCAGCTCCGGGTTGCGGTGAAGGTGATGGCGCCATTGCGAGACTTCCTGCTGCAAATCCGCTGCGCGGTTGATAATAGGCATGTCTTCACTCACTTGTCAGACTGTATTCAGGCGTAAGGACACGAACCATCTGCCATTTTCGTGTCACATAGGGTAGATAGCACCCAAGCCGGCCTTACCGAAAGTGGCTGGGCAAAAGCTTCTGGCCCCCTGCGAATACGATATCGGAATTGCGAATGCGAATTAACAACATTATGCGCATGGCGCTCCTCGCAGTGGCCCTTGCCTCGGCTGGACCTGCTGCAGCTAATCCGTCCATGTTGTTTGATCTGAATAGCGGACGCGTGCTGCAGCATCAGGATGCGTTCAAGCGGTGGTATCCGGCCTCACTTACGAAGCTCATGACAGCTTATGTAGCGTTTCGCGCGATTGAGGCTGGCGAAGTCCAGCTTGATTCACCCATACGCATTTCCAGGAAAGCCGCCTCGCAAATTCCCGCCAAGATCGGGTTCAAGCCCGGATCGGTTGTCACTCTTGATAATGCGCTCAAGATGATGCTCGTCAGATCCACGAACGATATTGCTATGGCGATTGGCGAAAATATCGGTGGTTCGCAGGAACTGTTTGCCCAGCGGATGAACCGCGAAGCTGCACGGCTCGGCATGACTGACACGCATTATTCCAATCCAAACGGGTTGTTTTCTCCCGACCAGTTTACAACGGCGCGCGATCAGGCCTTGCTCGTTATGGCGATGCGTCGAGATTATCCGCAATATAGCGGCTACTACAGCATTGAGGGTTTGCGAGTGGGCAAGCGTGCCCTGAACAACTTCAATCTGCTGATTGGCCGGTATGAAGGCGCAGATGGCATGAAGACGGGGTTCGTGTGCGAATCCGGTTTCAACCTTATCGGTTCTGCAACGCGCAACGGGCGCACGCTGGTCGCCATTGTGCTTGGCTCAAAAAATGCGCACAGCCGTGCCGAGGCCGCCGCAGCCATGCTGGATGAAGGTTTCGCGAATCCGCAAGCTGGGGCGCAGATAGTCGCAGCATTGCCATTCTATGGTGATGCGTCTCGGGAGCCGGTAAACCAGCGTCCCATCATATGCCCGACGCCTGTTAAGGGTGCAAAGCAGGAGCAACCCAGCGAGCAGGCACAAGAACAGGCTAATTCGCGTTTCAAGAAGAAGCTCGACCGGCCGGCAAAGCTTGTGGAAGTTGGCCTTGGCGGAGCGACCGGACCTGTTCCGCTGGCGCGCCGTGGTCAGGAGGACGAAGATGTGGCTGACGTGCCGCTTCCATCCTGGCGTCCTGATATTCCCGCGCCAGCTGGATATAGCGTTGCCGTTCAGGGAGATTCCGGCGCATCTGGCGAGCCTTCCAAATGAGTTTCGAACCGGTCTCTGTTTCTGTTCTGACGGGTTTTCTTGGCGCGGGGAAAACCACGATTCTCAATCGCCTGCTCAAAGAGCCGGCCATGTCAGACACAGCAGTCATCATCAATGAATTCGGTGATGTCTCCATCGATCATTTGCTTGTAGAGCAGGCAACGGATGGTGTTATCGAACTCGCGGACGGTTGCCTTTGCTGCACCGTTCGAGGCGAACTGGTCGACACGCTCGCTGACCTGATGGACCGAATGCAGACTGGCCGAATTGGCAATCTGCGCCGTGTTATCATTGAAACCACAGGTCTTGCCGATCCGGTGCCGGTGCTGCAATCGCTGATGGCCCATCCGGCGCTTTTTCAGGCTTATCGGCTCGACGGGGTCGTGACCGTGGTGGATGCAGTAAACGGATCGGCGACGCTGGACGCGCACGAACAAGCCGTGAAGCAGGTGGCGGTCGCAGATCGACTGCTTCTCAGCAAGACGGATATTGCAGAAAGCGCGATTGCGCTGCGTGAAAGGCTGGAGCAGATCAATCCCGGTGCGCTTGTTTATACGACCGATGCGGAATTGCTCGCGCCAATTATCACGGGGTGCGGTCTGTATGATCCGGAAACAAAGACTGCTGATGTAAAGCGTTGGCTGGGGGAGGCGCATGATGATCACCACCACAGCCATGCACATGGTGACCACGATCATGGCAGTCACCATCATCACACGCATGATGACCGGATTTCATCGATTTCCTTGCGCCATGACGATCCCTTGCCGTTCAGCGCGCTTGAGACGTTTCTCGATCTATTGAGAAACGTTCACGGAGACGCGTTGCTGCGGTTGAAGGGAATTGTTGAGATTGCTGAGCGGCCAGCCCAACCTCTGGTGATCCACGCCGTGCAAAAGGTGTTTCATCCGCCCGCCTGGCTGCCGCAATGGCCAGATGAAACACGCGGCACGAGATTGGTCGTCATTGGTATTGATTTGTCGGAAGATCATGTGCGCCGGCTTTTTGCTGCCGTCACAAACCAGCCGGGGGTAGATCAGCCGGACCGCGCTGCCACGCAGGACAATCCGTTGGCGATAGCCGGGCTATAGTCAGACTTCACCGCGCTCGATCAGGAACCGATGGCCTCCCGTTTGCGACTGTGCTTCCACGAGATTGTGGCCCGCTTCGCGGCAGAATGCCGGTATGTCAATGACGGCTAGCGGGTCAGTCGTCTCCAGCCAAAGCCTTTCACCGAGTTGCATATCAGCTAATCGGCGACGTGCTTTCAGTACGGGCAAAGGGCAGTTCAGCCCTTTCAAATCATAGACCGGAATGTCACTCATCAGCCGCCAAACAGCTTGCCAAGGCGTTTGCGGACATTGCCAATCATACCATTGCCGTCCTGGCCTGCAGGAGCTTCTGCCACGGCTTCGGCGGTCGCAGTTTCTGCCGCTGGTGTTGGCAAAGGCGCGATAGCTGCGGTCGACTCGACGGTCGGGGCCTCTGCTGCTTCTGCTGCGGCTTTGGCCTGCTCTTCCTTCAAACGTTTTGCTTCTGCAATTTGTGCGGCGCGTTGCTCTTCAGCACGCTTTTTTGCTTCGGCTTCCTGCTGCTTCGCGGCTTGCTCAGCTTCGGCTGCGGCAAGGCGGCGGCCTGCGTCCGTATTGGCGCGCCCCATCTGTGATGTCACAACAACATTGCCATTGGCATCGATCGAAGGCGGCTCCATGCTGATGCGCTCGCCCCGCGCCCGGCGCTTGGTCCAATCTTTCACGAGATTCGCTTCTTGAATACCGTTGATCGAATCCTTTGGTGCAGGACCCTTGCCAATGGATGAGGCAAAAGCAGCCTCATATTTCTGCTGGTAGGATTGATACGCGCTGCTGAGCGTGTCGGGAACTGTTCCCGCCGGACAGGCCCCTGTTGGTGACATGGTTGTTCCCAGCGGAACGTTCATGTTGAACACATAACGCTTTTCGCAGACATCAACCTTCGGAGGAACCTTGGTGATCTCGAACATATCGTAGCCTTCCTTGAGGTTTTTCCAGAAGGCAAAGTTCGGGTCTTTGTGGTAGCGCGCCATATTGGCTGCGGTCATGCGGAATGGATAGGCCTGAATCTGAAACTCCTGCTGCCCGCCTTTGAAGGATTCGCGTGCAATCGCGTAAATCTCTTCGATTTGCGGGTCCGTCATGGAGTAGCAGCCCGAGGATGAGCAGGCACCATGAACCATCAGGTTGGAGCCGGTTCGGCCATGCGCGCGGTCAAATGCGTTGGGATATCCAATATCGAAGGACAGGTGGTATTGCGAATTGGGATTCATTTGCGCCGGGCGAACGGTGTAGAAGCCCTCCGGTGCCTGACGATCGCCCTCGGTGAATTTGGGGCCAAGCTGGCCGGAATATTTGCAAATGTCATAGGTCGCGAGCAGGCCATAACGTCCATTGCTCTTTTGCTTCCAGATTTCGACTTTCGATTCTTCCTTGAAGACGCGCGCCACCACAGGCGAGGACAGTGGCATCCCCTGCTTTTTCATCTCCGCGAGGGTTTTTGACGAGATGTGCGGCTTGCCGTGTTTGGCAAGGTCGGAGAAGGAAGATTTCTCATTGCAGCCGGCTGCGAGCAAAAGAATCGCAACCAATGCACCGGCTTTTAGCAGTCTTGCTGACATTGTGACGTTTCGATCTGTTACCCGGCGAAACGTTTGGCTTCGCCCATCCCCGCACTGATAGACTGTTAACCTTGAGAACTCGTTACCGCCAACTTATCCCCAAATAACCCGATCCAAGTCATTTACCCGCCGAGGCGGCGATTTTGTGGCAAGATCGCGGCGCTTCCACCTATAGGGTGCGCCCCATCGCCAGAAACTTCTCGCGGCGTAGCTCCCTGAAATCAGCATTGGACGCAATCAGGTCTCGAAACGCCTTGTCGATCTGTTCGCCAGCGTCTCTGATAACCTTCTCGCGCCCGCGGTGCGCCCCGCCCAAAGGCTCGGGAATGATGCCGTCGATGATCTTCATCTCAAGCAGGTCGCGCGCCGTGATACGCATATTCGTTGCGGCATCCTTGGAGCGCGTTGTGTCACGCCAGAGAATTGAAGCCGCACCCTCCGGCGAAATAACGGAATAGATTGCGTGCTCAAGCATATAGACGCGGTTGGCAGTCGCAATTGCGATTGCCCCACCGGACCCGCCCTCGCCAAGAATAACGGAAACGGAAGGCACTTTCAGCGCAAGGCAGGCTGACGTGGATCGCGCAATAGCTTCTGCCTGTCCGCGCTCTTCGGCACCCACACCAGGATATGCCCCTGCGGTGTCAACCAGTGTGACCAGAGGAATGCCATAGCGATCGGCCAGTTCCATGATGCGTACGGCCTTGCGATAGCCTTCCGGGCGGGCAGAGCCGAAATTGTGCTTGAGACGCGTTTTGGTGTCCGAGCCTTTTTCCTGTCCCAGAATGGCGATGGACTGGCCTTTGAACCGTGCGAAGCCGCCAACAATCGCCGCGTCCTCGCCAAAGACTCGGTCACCCGCAAGCGGGGTGAAATCGGTGAAGAGCCCGGCAATATAATCCATGCAATGCGGGCGGTCGGGGTGGCGTGCTACCTGCACCTTCTGCCAGGGCGTAAGCGCGCGATATACATCGCTCAACGCTTCCTGCGAGCGCTTTTCAAGCCGCGCAATCTCGTCTCCAACATCGACGGCCTCGCCGCTTTCCGCGAGCTTCTTCAACTCGATGATCTTGCCTTCGAGATCGGCGACCGGCTTTTCAAAGTCGAGATAATTATACATACTTGCGCAAACCCGTGGAGTTCTACCGGATATAGAGCCGAAATGCCGGGATTTCAGTTCCTGCCAGAATGAAAATTTCGCCTGACATAACCTTACCCTGCCTTGTCGGCAAGCGGGTGGTGATCCTGAACCAGCTTAACAAGCCGTTCTTCCAGCACATGCGTGTAAATTTGTGTTGTGGAAATGTCGGAATGGCCGAGTAATTGCTGAACCGCACGCAGATCAGCACCGTTCTGCAAAAGGTGGCTCGCAAAGGCGTGTCGCAGCACATGGGGTGACACTTTGGCAGAGGCAATGCCGGCCCGTGCGGCAAGAGCCTTCAAGTCGCGCGCAAAAACCTGCCTTGGCAGGTGGCCGGCTTCGGAAGCCGCCGGGAAAAGCCAGGGACTGTCCTCCATCTGTGGATTGCGATTGCGCGCTTCCAGCCATTTTTGCATGGCCTGCCGGGCCTTTGCGGAAAGCGGAACCATACGCTCCTTGTTTCCTTTGCCCCGAACGATGAAAAACCGTTCGTCCCGCGCCGCAACACCGATAGGCAATGAGACAAGTTCGGAAACGCGCAGGCCGGTTGCATAAAGCACTTCGACCAGTGCGTGCATTCTCAGGGCGACGAAACGGGCTTCTCCGGAAAGTTGTTCATCCGCAGCTTCGCTTGCGGCGCGGTCAAGCAGTTTTCCGGTTTGCGATTCGCTCATTGTTTTCGGTAGCGTACGCTCCTTGCGGGGGCTATCCAAAGTCCCAGTCGGATCGTCCTGCCTTATGCCTTCCGTGTACAGGAATTTGAAGAACTGGCGCAGCGCCGAGAGTTTCCTTGCCTGCGAGGAGGAGGCAAAATCGCGGTCGGCTATCTCATTGAGATAATTACGCAAGTCAGCAGCTTCGGCTTTGTCCAGCCGCCCACCAATATGCGCGTTGGCATCCTCAAGATCGCGACGGTAGGATTGAAGTGTGTTTTCAGCCGCGCCGCGCTCGGCGCTCATCATTTCCAGAAAAGCTTCAATCCGGGAAGCGCTCATTGAGGGTTCACCGGTTGGCCCGGTGTTGGCAGGTCAAGCGGAACGCGTTCACTTATTTCTGTCTGGTTCGGGGTAACAAATTCGGCCAGTGCAAGCATTACCCCATATACCAGGGCCGCAATAATCGCGACAATCATCAAAAATCGGAACAGTGAAGGCATGGGTAACGAATCGGCCTGTTTCCCTGTGTTCAGCCCTTATCCTTTGCCCGAGTGGCCATTTCAAGACAGTCGCAATGCTTGACAGGCATTCGTTTCTGTCGAAAGCACATCTGGCAAAGCTGGACGGGCAAATGACCATCGACGAAAATGATCCAAAACACCGAATTGCCGAGCGTCTGAATGGACGCTCGATCGTGTTTGTCGGGCTGATGGGCGCTGGCAAAACCGCGATAGGGCGTAAGGTTGCACAAATACTCGGCTTGCATTTTGCAGATAGCGATCATGAGATCGAAGGTGTTTCGCGCATGAGCGTGCCGGAACTTTTCGAACGCTACGGCGAGCCGGAGTTTCGAGCGTTGGAACAAAGGGTTATCCAGCGGCTGCTGGAGGATGGACCTCAGGTTCTTTCCACAGGCGGCGGCGCATTCATGAACGAATTTACGCGCGCTTCAATACGAGAGGGCGCAATATCCATCTGGCTGAAAGCTGATCTGGATCTTCTGATGGACCGGGTTTCAAAAAAGCAAAACCGCCCCCTGCTCAAAGACCCTGATCCGCGCGGGGTCATGCAACGGTTGATGGCGTTGCGCTATCCTGTTTACGAAACGTCAGACGTGGTTGTGGTCACACGTGATGTGGGCAAAGACGTGATTGCCAACGAAACCATTGAAGCGCTGTCAAATTTCCTCGACGCAGAAGAGCAGGGCAAAAAGGCGAATACCGATGTCTGATGCAGTAACAATTGAAGTCGGGCTTGGTGACCGCGCCTATCAGATTCGAATCGGATCTGGTCTAATTCGTGATGCCGGGTCACATATTTCCGGGCTGCGGCCCGGAGCGCGTGCTGCCATTGTGACCGATGAAAACGTCGCTGCAGCGCATTTGGAAACCCTGACGCAGAGCCTTGCCGAGAAATCCATTTCCTCCGCTCCGATCGTTTTGCCGGCTGGCGAAAAAACCAAAAGCTACGCGATGCTTGAACGTGTGGTGGAGGGGCTGATCGGTGCCCGCCTGGAACGCAACGATCTGGTGATCGCTTTTGGCGGTGGGGTTATTGGTGATCTTGCCGGATTCGCCGCAGGCATAGCGCGTCGCGGAATGCCGTTTGTTCAGATGCCTACTTCCTTGCTGGCGCAAGTTGATTCCTCGGTTGGCGGCAAGACCGGGATAAACAGTCCGCAAGGCAAGAACCTTGTGGGATTGTTCAATCAGCCGAAGCTGGTGCTGGCAGACACAGATGCGCTCGACACATTGCCGCGCCGGGAGTTTCGCGCTGGCTATGCTGAAGTTGCAAAATACGGCCTGATTGATCGGCCGGATTTCTTCGCCTGGCTGGAAAAAAACTGGCAGGAAGTGTTTGCGGGTGGAGCGGCGCGTACTGAAGCAATCGCGCAATCCTGCCGTGCCAAAGCCGATGTGGTAGCGCGTGACGAATTCGAAACGGGCGACCGTGCGCTGCTCAATCTCGGCCACACATTCGGACATGCGCTTGAAGCTGCTACGTCATATGATTCCGCGCGCCTTGTGCATGGTGAAGGTGTCGCAATTGGAATGGCGCTGGCCCACCACTTTTCAGCGCGGATGAATCTCGCAAGCCCGGACGCTGCCGCGCGCGTTGAGGCGCATTTGCAGACAGTTGGTTTGCCGTGGCGCATGGCAGAAATACCGGGCGAACTGCCGCCCGCTGAAAAGCTGATGGAATACATTACGCAGGACAAGAAGGTTTCGCGCGGTGCGCTGACATTCATTTTGACGCGAGGCATTGGCCAATCATTCATTGCCAGGGATGTGCCGCAGTCGGAAGTCCTGGCTTTCCTGAGAGAAAATCACCCAACAGTTTCATAACGGCGGTTCGCGTTCAGGGAACATCAAGAATTCCCGGCGATAAGTGGCGTCATGGCTAAGATACTTATTGTTGAAGACGACGAATCTGTGCGGGCAATGACCTCGCGTGCCCTTAAAAACATTGGCCACGCCATTGAAGAGGCGGCGGACGGCGTGCAGGGCCTTGAGTGTATTCATGCGTGTGGCGCAGACTACGATCTCGTTGTTTCTGATATCAGAATGCCTGAGATGGACGGCATCGAGATGGCCAAGGAAGCGGCGCGTGCCTATCCCGGTCTGAAGATCATGCTGGTGACGGGCTATGCGGACCAGCGCGAGCGTGCCGACGAACTCAACGGCATCATTCAGGACGTGATGCAGAAGCCATTTGCGCTTGCCGATTTCCGCTCTCGTGTGTCGCGGTTGCTGGCAGCCTAACGCATTTCCAGAAGACGTTCGAGATAGCTGCGCTCCAGTTCAGGGCTGAGAGCGTTGCCAAGGCGCTTGCGGATCGCTTCGAGAATCTGGCGCGCACGCTGGGCGTCGATTTCATCAGGAACACGGGTGGTGTCGCCATCATCGGGACCGCGCGTTGCGCGGGGTCGGCCAAGCGGGTCGCGGTCTGAGCTTTGCTGGCGACCGCCTTCCTGACCATTGCCCTGTTCGCCCTGCATGGCCTGTTGCATTTGCTGCATCATATCCTGTGCACCGCGACGCAGCGCTTCAAGGGCCTGGCCCTGATGGCCAGTTGCCCGCTGGCCTTCATTTTCGCCGAGCGCGCCCTGGGCTTCGCCCATCTGCTTGCCAGCCTCCCCAAAGCCCTGACCGGGCTGGATACCCATTCCCTCAAGGCCTTTCATGAGCTGCTCAAGCTCGCTTTGAAGTTTGCCTTGCCCCTCCTGCAATTGCTTCATAGCGTCGGCAAATTCTTCCGGGGTCATTGGCTGCTGGCTGTTCATTCCTTGTTCGGATTGCTGCTGGCGCTGGTCGAGGCGATGCGTTTCGTTCATCATCTCTTGCTGGCGCCGCATAATGTCCCCGAGCTTGTTCATCTGCTGCCGCATTTCGCTTTGCTGGCTGTTGTCGCCTTGTTGAGGGCGTGCCATCTGCAAATTGTTCATCAGGTTCTCAAGCTGTGCCAGCAGGTCCTCTGCCGCTTCCCTGTTGCCGGATTTCGCCTGCTTCTCGATGTCATCCAGCATTTTTTGCAGGTCCCGGTCAGAAAGTGTGCGTTCTGTCTGCTGGGCCTGCATGTTCGGGTCGCGTTGCGCGCGCTCTGCAAATTCACGCAGATATTCATTCATTGCCTCGCGCAGTTCTTTCATCAACTTGTCGATTTCGGCATCTGATGCACCGCGCTCCAGGGCCTGCTTCAGCGCCTCTCGAGCCTGTTTCAGCCGCATTTCTGCGCTGCTGAGTTCACCGTTCTCAATTCCGAGTGCAAGTTCCCAGAAATAATCGGCGGTGGATCGAAGCTGCTCATCGCTGTCTGCACTCGCCAGCATGGATTTTGCGACCATCAGCCCGAGATAGTGCGAAAGAGAATCAAACGTATCTTCAGGACGCAAAGTGATCGCTTCAATCAGGTCCAGCGCTTCGGGCTTGCGGTTCGCATCCAGTGCAAAGATCTTGCGTTGTTCAACGACTGCCCGTGCGAGGGGATTTGTGAATGGACGCTCCGGCAGGATGAATTCTTTTGTCTCGCTCAGGCTTGTCTGCCCCGCCGCGTCAGTTGCCTGCAAGGTCAGCCGGACTTTCGAACCTGCCCACACATGATCCGTCAGGTCGCGCGAAACTTTGGCCGTTGGCAGGATTGCGCCGCGCCGGGGAAGTACCAGCTTCAGTTCCGGCTTCCCGTAGATCGGCTCTGCTTGCGGGGAAGGAGCCTCGGAGAGTTCAAAGTCGGCATTCGCTGACGTGGCGCCATAGTCATCCCGGATTTCGTATTGAACCTCCAATGTTCCGTTGAGAGCCTGCAAAGGTTCACCAACAAAATGTATCGATGGCGGGGTGTCCGGTATGGTTTTGAAGTTCCATCCGGCAATCCGGCTATCACCCTCGCGTAACAGGACTTCGCCGTCCCCAACTATCTTCGTGACAAATTGACGATTGCCAGCGCCAACTGCTGGCTCCGGCACGGGGCTTTCCCTGGGGTCCACAATGCGTTCGCCTGCCGGCGTTATAAGGCCAAGCGTTTCGTTTCCGCTGCCGCCTGTGACACGCAAGGCAAGTTCGCTGCCGGCCGGAACAGTGAATGTTGTGCTGTCCTGATTGGCTTCGGAAGTCAGGAAGATCGGTGGCTTGCCAGTATAGCCGGGCGGAGTGACCCATGCGTCGATACGCGGCGGGATCGCCACAACACCCGCTCCGGGCTGGAAAGCGTCTGTGAGACGACCGCCCATTGAACCGTAGGAAAAGGCGTACCCAACGGCCAGAGCAAGTATGGGCAGGGTGCGCAGTGCCCAACGATCGTGCGCCGGGATGTTCGGGCGGGGCAGGTCGCCGCCCAGAACCTGCAACTTTTCTGCCATGCGCCTTTGGTGTTCACGCCACAACGCTTCGGCAAACCCATCAGCCTTGCCGCCGGGGCGCTCGAACTGAACCTGAACAGGGGTGTGTTCGAGCGCATTAGCCGCTTCGAGCCGCCGGTCAATTTCATCGGGGGTTGGAGGGCGGAGCCGGCGCAACAGTAATAGTGCGCCCAAGCCAGCCAATGCGAAAATTGCGAGAAGGCCAAGTCTTACCGGTTCTGAAATGCCGCGGAAAAGTCCGAACCACGAGGCGCTCAGGAAAAATGTGACGACCAAAAGGAACGGCAGTACCAATGGCCACAGCCGTTCAGCCAGCATAGCGGCCCGCACGGCGAAACGGGAGGCACGCAAGCTGCTCAGCTTGTCATTTTCCGGTGTTCTCGCGGGCTCATGCGTCATTGGGCGTCCTGCGCGGCCCAATTGGGCCGCTTTTTGCAACAATAACACTAATGTGGGCGCTTGCGAGGCAGAATAGCGTAAACGTGAACGCAGTTACTCAAGCCAATCCGGCATGGAGTCCAGCCCGATCAGCTCCTCATAAGTTCGGCGTGGGCGCACGACGTGATAACGATCGCCATCTACCAGAACTTCGGGGATAAGAAGCCGCGTATTGTATGTGCTGGCCTGAACTGCACCATATGCTCCGGCCGTGCCAACTGCGATTAGGTCGCCTGTTTTCAATGTGGGCAGGTCGCGGTCCTGCGCAAGAAAATCACCTGTTTCGCACACCGGCCCAACAATGTCGGCGCGAATACGCGGACCGCTTGCGGCGTTCTGCACCACGGGCCGTATGTCGTGGTAGGCCTCATAAAGCGTCGGGCGGATGAGATCGTTCATGGCTGCATCGACAATCACGAACTTCTTTGCTTCGCCTTCCTTAACATAGATGACTTCCGTAACCAGAATTCCCGCATTTCCGGCAATCAGTCGGCCTGGCTCGAAGATCACCTTCACGCCCAGATCCGTCGTATGCTTGCGCACGATGCTCGCATATTCTTCCGGCAGTGGGGGCGGGCTGTTGTCAAACTGGTAAGGCACACCCAAACCGCCACCAAGGTCAATATGCTCGATCTGGTGTCCGTCGCTGCGCAGGGTAACAACAAGCTCTGCCAGCAACGCGAACGCTGAATCAAACGGCTGCAAGTCGGTAATCTGGCTGCCGATGTGCATGTCTATGCCAGTAGCCTTGATGCCTGGAAGCGCCGATGCGTGGGCATAAACTGCCTTTGCCCTTTGCCAGGGAATGCCGAACTTGTTTTCCGCCTTTCCGGTGGCGATCTTCTTATGGGTCTTTGCATCCACATCAGGATTGATACGCACTGAGATGTTTGCTGTTCGACCTGAAGCAACGGCGCGCTGCGAAAGCAATTCAAGCTCAGGCTCGGATTCCACGTTGAAGCAGTGAATTCCGGCATCCAGCGCAAAATCCATCTCGCGGGCAGTCTTGCCCACGCCTGAAAACATGATTTTCGAAGCCGGAATCCCGGCGGCCAGCGCGCGGCGCAGCTCGCCTTCCGAAACAACGTCGGCACCGGCTCCCAGCTTTGCCAGCGTGCGCAGCACTGCCTGATTGGAGTTGGCCTTCATTGCGTAGCAAACGAGCGAATCCAGTCCGGCAAATGCTTCGCTGAACACGCGATAGTGCCGCACGAGCGTTGCCGTGGAATAGCAATAGAATGGGGTTCCGACCTCAGCGGCTATCAGAGGAACTGGAACGTCCTCCGCATGCAGAACGCCGTCCCGATACTCGAAATGGTTCACGTGAATTGTTCCTGAAACGCTCTAAAGCAGCTTGTCGAGAATAAACGGCCTGTCTTCGACCGGTTTGGGTTGCTCGGGCGGCAATGGTTGTTTGTTGCGCTCCGCGTCCTTGCGCGCATCGAGTGAGGCCTGATACGGCGTATCGAGCGCCGATTTGCGTCCGCAGCCGGTTATGGCCAACGACGCCCCGATGAGCACTAGTGATGCGACCAATCTGCTGCTCATAGACTTTCCTTTAAGCAATGCGCAGATGCTTCTAGCCGAGTTTTCGGCGCTTTGCACCCATTAGGTTTTGGAAAGGCGTTTGCGCCAGTGGCGAATTTGCTTGCGCACCTCCGATGGCGCTGTGCCGCCAAAGGATGTTCTGCTCTTCACCGAGTTCTGCACAGTCAGCACCGAGTAGACATCGTCCGTAATGCCTGCGTGTATTGAACGGAAATCTTCCAGCGTCAGCTTGTCCAGCGGAGCTTTCCGTTCTTCCGCCAGCGCGACAGCCCGTCCCGTGACATGGTGCGCTTCGCGGAAGGGCAGGCCAAGTGCGCGAACCAGCCAATCGGCAAGATCGGTGGCCGTCGCATAGCCTGAACCTGCGGCTTTCTTCATGGCAGCGGTGTTGATCGTCATGTCGCGCACCATTCCGGTCATGGCTGCCAACATCAGATCAAGCGTTTCGGCGGCGTCAAAAACGGCTTCCTTGTCTTCCTGCATGTCTTTGGAATAGGCGAGCGGAAGCCCCTTCATAACCGTGAGCAATCCGATGAGATGGCCATTGATCCGGCCTGTCTTGGCGCGCACGAGTTCGGCCGCGTCCGGGTTTTTCTTTTGCGGCATGATGGAGGAGCCGGTTGAGTAGCTGTCGGAAAGGCGCACGAAGCCGAATTGCGGCGTGGACCAGATAACAATCTCCTCAGCGAGGCGCGAAAGGTGTGTCGCGCAAATCGCGGCCAGTGAAAGAAATTCGAGCGCAAAATCGCGGTCTGAAACGCTGTCCAGCGAGTTGCGGGTTGGTTCGCGAAATCCAAGAGCTTTGGCCGTCATATGCCGGTCGATCGGGAAACCCGTTCCGGCCAGCGCCGCAGCGCCCAGCGGACATTCGTCCATGCGCTCCACCGCGTCGCGGGCGCGTGACAAATCGCGCGCAAACATTTCCACATAGGCCATGCAGTGATGGCCAAACGTTACCGGCTGTGCAGTCTGCAAATGGGTAAAGCCCGGCATGACAGTTGCGGCGTGCTCTTCGGCGCGGTCGAGGAAGGCTGCGATCAATTCTTTGAGAGCAGCAGCGATGCGCTGCGTTTCTTCCTTCACCCACAACCGGAAATCGACGGCCACCTGATCGTTGCGGGAGCGGGCTGTGTGCAGGCGTCCGGCAGCAGGGCCGATCAGTTCTGCCAAATGTGCCTCGACGTTCATATGAATGTCTTCGAGTTTCGCGGAAAACTCGAACTTTCCGGCGTCAATGTCGGCCAGAATCGAATTGAGGCCATTCTCGATCTTCTTCTGGTCGTCGGCGCTGATGATGCCCTGTTCGGCGAGCATTCGCGAATGCGCAACAGAGCCGCGAATATCCTGCTGGTAGAGCTTCTTGTCGAACCCGATGGAAGCGTTGATGGCTTCCATGATCGCTGCGGGGCCTGAGGCGAAACGTCCACCCCACATCTGGTTGCTGGCCTTCTTGTCGCTCATCTATATAACCCGCTACCGGAGGATTTCCGCATGTCCAATGACAAGCAGACCAGAATTTACCCTTCACTGCGGCTCATTTTGCTTGCAGCGATTGCCGGTCTGGCGGCCGGCGCGGTCGCGGTATATGTCAGCGGAGGGCTGGAACGCAACATCCAGACGCCTTCAATACAAACAACGGCGGTGGATGCAGAGGCTGATCCTGCCTGTAAAGCCAAAGAAGCAGCTTCCAGGACAGCCATTGCGGCGGCGAAAGGCGATGTCGCGGCGATGCTGCCTGCCGACCCTTCGCGCTCTCTTTCCTCGCTCGCATTCAACGGCCCTGACGGCAAGCCAATGACCATGGCAGAGCATTCTGGCAAAACGGTTCTTCTGAACCTGTGGGCAACATGGTGTGCGCCTTGCCGCGCTGAAATGCCTGCGCTTGATGCCTTGCAGCGCGATAGGGGCAGTGACAGGTTTGAGGTCGTTGCCGTTAATGTCGATACCGGGGACGACACAAAGCCCCGAAAGTTCCTTGCCGATACCGGAGTCCATTCGCTCAGCTATTACCGTGACAATACGCTCGGCATTTTCGAGACGCTGAAGAAGCAGGGGCTGGCGCTTGGACTGCCGGTTACTCTTTTGATCGACGGTGACGGGTGCCTTTTGGGAAGTATGAACGGACCTGCGGAATGGTCCGGCGCTGACGCGCACAGGTTGATAGATGCAGCATTAGGCGGCTAACTTCCCTTACGTCAAGTTTTGTGAGGAAAATCGGTCATTTGACTGATGTTTCACAAAACGGAAACAAAGTTATTGTGCGACTGTCATATTACGGGAATACTCGCCTTGGTTGTCAGGGCGGTTGACTGAACAATCGGACTGCCCTCATCCCAACAAGATTAGGGAGTGATCGATGAAAGTTACAGGCATTGCGGCTGGTTTTGCAGCTGCCTTCACCTTCTATTCCACCACCTCCGCATTTGCTGTCACCGAAATCAGTTGGTGGCACGCCATGACCGGCGCGAACAACGAAGTTGTCGAGCAGCTCTCGAAGGAGTTCAACGAAAGCCAGAGCGACTACAAGGTTTCACCAGTGTTCAAGGGCACCTATCCCGAAACGCTGAATGCAGGCATCGCGGCTTTCCGTGCAAAGCAGGCCCCGAACATCATTCAGGTTTTCGATGCGGGAACAGGCACCATGATGGCTGCCGAAGGCGCAATGAAGCCGGTGGCGGAAGTGTTGTCGATGGGTGGCAAACCGTTCGACAAGTCCCAGTATCTGCCCGGAATCGTGGCATATTATTCCAAGCCGGACGGAACGATGCTGTCGTTCCCCTACAATTCATCTTCGCCGATCCTCTATTACAACAAGGATATTTTCCAGAAGGCGGGTCTTGATGTCGATAATCCGCCAAAGACCTGGAGCGAGGTTTGGGACGCGGCAAAGAAGATCAAATCATCGGGTGCTGCGCCTTGCGGCTTCACCTCAACCTGGCTGACCTGGATCCATACCGAAAACTTTGCGGCCTGGAACAATTATCAATGGGGCACCCAGGAGAACGGCATTGCCGGTCCGAATGTGGAACTCAAGGTCAACAGTGAGCCATTCGTGAAGCATTTTCAGGCTTTGGCTGACCTCGCAAAGGATGGAACGTTCAAATATGGCGGTCGCACATCCGAGGCCAAGCAAATCTTCCTTGCTGGCGAATGCGGAATTTTCACTGAATCGTCGGGTGGACTTGGTGACATCGTAAAGTCGGGTATGAACTATGGCACGGGGATGCTTCCCTATGACACCGAGTCGCAAAATACGATTCCCGGCGGTGCGTCGCTCTGGGTGTTC
This sequence comes from Rhizobiaceae bacterium, assembly GCA_019635795.1. Lineage (GTDB taxonomy): Bacteria > Pseudomonadota > Alphaproteobacteria > Rhizobiales > Rhizobiaceae > Mesorhizobium_G. The sequence goes on along the minus strand of JAHBYV010000008.1, from coordinate 51,456 downwards.
GGTGGCAAGTCTGAAGAGGAGTACAAGGCCGTGGCCGCGTTCTTCAACTTCCTTTCACAGACTGACATACAGGCTCGGCTGCATCAGGTTTCCGGCTATTTGCCCGTCACACTTGCTGCCTATGAGAAAACCAAGGCCGATGGCTTCTATGAAAAGAACCCGGCGCGGGAAATCCCGATCAAGCAGATGATGGGCAAGGAGCCGACGGAGAATTCCAAAGGCGTGCGTCTGCCGAACCTGCCGCAGGTTCGCGACATTATGAATGAAGAATACGAAAAGATGCTGGCGGGCCAGCAAACAGCGCAGCAAGCGATGGATAACATTGTTCAGCGCGGTAACGCTGCAATCAAGGAAGCCACCCAGTAAGGGCGGCGTCGTTCCTGATGCTTTATTCGTCCCCTTGTTCGCTTCGGCGGATAAGGGGGCGTTCTCGCTAACAAGGAATTCTCTTTGACCCCGCGCGTCGTCTTTCCAAATAAGATACTTCCCTATCTGCTGGTGGCTCCGCAGCTCGCCATCACGCTGGTGTTCTTCTACTGGCCTGCAAGTCAGGCTCTCTACCAGTCCATGCTGCGTGAAGACCCGTTCGGACTGAAATCACAGTTCGTGTGGTTCGATAATTTCAAAAAGGTCCTGTCTGACCCGAACTACATAAACTCTATCGAAGTTACGGCGATATTCTCCATTTCAACCGCCATGTTGTCGATGGTTGCGGCGCTTATCCTTGCCGTAATGGCGGATAAGGTGGTTCGCAGTCGCAATCTTTACCGCACGCTGCTGATATGGCCCTATGCGGTCGCACCGGCAATTGCCGGTATGCTGTGGCTGTTTCTCTTCAACCCATCCATCGGGTCTCTTGCCTATGCGCTACGCTGGATGGGCATTGCATGGGATCCGTTGCTGAAGGGTGATCAGGCAATGGTGCTGGTCGTCATGGCCGCTGCCTGGAAGCAGATCAGCTATAATTTCCTGTTCTTCGTTGCTGGACTGCAAGCAATTCCCAAAGCCTTGATCGAGGCGGCGGCAATCGATGGTGCGCGGGAACTCAAGCGGTTCTGGACGATTGTCTTCCCGCTGCTCGCGCCAACCACGTTCTTCCTGCTCGTAGTGAACACGGTTTATGCGTTCTTCGATACGTTCGGAATTATTCATGCTGTCACCGGCGGCGGGCCGGGCAAGGCAACCGAAACGCTGGTCTACAAGGTTTACAATGATGGGTTCGTCAACCTGATCCTTGGTGACTCCGCTGCGCAATCGGTAATCCTGATGGTGATTGTTATCGCGTTGACCGCGGTGCAATTCCGCTATGTCGAAAGGAAGGTGCACTATGGCTGAGCCATCTTCCGGCAGTGACAAGTTAATGATCGGGCAGTCCCGGACGGGCATCTATGTCGCTCACGCGGTGCTGATACTAGGTATCCTGATTGTCGCGTTCCCGATCTATTATACCTTTGTTGCTTCTACACATTCGCTTCAAACAATCCTTCGTCCGCCCCTGCCGCTATTGCCGGGCGATCGATTTATCGAGAACTATTCGGAAGCCTTGTTCGGCGGGGTCGGGCGCATTGGCGGCGTGCCTGTCTCGACCTTGCTGTTCAACACCACTGTCGTGGCGCTTGGTATTGCGATCGGCAAGATCATCATCTCGATCCTGTCCGCTTATGCGATTGTCTTCTTCCGCTTTCCCCTGCGCATGACATTTTTCTGGATCATCTTCATCACCCTGATGCTGCCAGTCGAAGTGCGGATCCTGCCTACATACAAGGTAATGGTCGATCTGGGCATGATCGACACATATGCCGGGTTGATCGTTCCGCTCATTGCGTCCGCCACGGCAACGCTGCTGTTTCGACAGTTCTTCCTCACGATTCCAGGTGAGCTTGTCGAGGCCGCGCGTGTGGATGGGGCAGGGCCATTCCGCTTTTTCAAGGATATATTGCTGCCCTTGTCGCGCACCAATATCGCGGCTCTGTTCGTGATCCTCTTCATTTATGGCTGGACGCAATATCTTTGGCCGTTGCTAGTCACCAATGACAACCAGATGAACACGATCGTCATCGCGCTGAAGAAGATGGTTTCTTTTGCCGATGCAGATACGGAGTGGCATCTGGTCATGGTGACGTCGATGCTCGCGATCGTTCCGCCCATACTCGTTGTTGTTCTTATGCAGCGCTGGTTTGTGCGCGGTCTGGTCGAGACGGAAAAGTGAGTGCGTAAATGGCAACTGTTGATCTCAAAGATGTGCGCAAGGTCTACGCTGGCGGGGTCGAGGCGGTAAAAGGCGTTTCCATTGCCATCCCGGACAAGGCGCTGTGTGTGCTGGTGGGACCTTCCGGCTGCGGAAAATCAACCTTGCTGCGCATGATTGCCGGGTTGGAAACAATCACCGGGGGAACATGCGCGTTCGACGGCAAGGTTGTTAACGCAATCGGTCCTACAGAGCGCGACATTGCGATGGTGTTCCAGAACTACGCGCTCTATCCGCATATGAAGGTTTACGACAACATGGCTTACGGGCTGCGCAATCGCGGCACGCCTAAGGATGAGATAGAGCGCCGTGTTCATGAAACGGCGAAGATACTCGAATTGTCGCATTTGCTGGAACGTCGTCCGCGCGAATTATCGGGCGGCCAGCGTCAGCGTGTTGCGATGGGGCGTGCGATTGTTCGCAACCCGAAGGTTTTCCTTTTCGACGAGCCGCTTTCCAATCTCGATGCCAAGCTGCGCGGCCAAATGCGGGTCGAGATCAAAAACCTGCAACGTTCTCTGGGCGTCACGTCAGTTTATGTCACGCACGATCAGCTTGAGGCTATGACCCTTGCTGATATTCTGGTTGTGATGAATGCCGGACAGGTCGAGCAGTTGGGCAATCCGCTCGACATTTACGAAAAGCCAGCATCAACATTTGTTGCCAGCTTTATCGGCGCGCCGCCCATGAACCTGCTTCCTGTGACTGATGTTAAATTCTCCGATGGCACCGTCATTTCAGCGCCCGCACAGGCGACGACATTGGGGTTTCGTCCGGAAGATGCTGACGTGACGCAAAGGTCCTCTGGCGACGGCCTGGCGTTAGATGCCACAGTTGAGGGTGTCGAGCCGGTGGGGGCTGAGAGCTTTCTTTATTGTGCTGCTGCAGGGCAACGCGTTGTTGTGCGTGTTGCAGGGCGCTCGTCGCATGAGCTTGGTGAGAAGCTGACAGTTACCGCGCGCCCGGAAAAGCTGCACTGGTTCGATAGCAACGGTAAGCGGGCTGGCTGATCGTATTACCAATCAATCAATGCTTGCGTGAAAGTTCGCGCGTTGCGCTTTCCAGCCCCTCAAGCGTCAGCGGATACATGCGTCTGGCGAAAATATCGCTGATCATTCTGGTCGAATGGGTGTAGCCCCAATGCTCCTGACGCGTGGGGTTGATCCATACTGAATTCGGCCACTGTGCAAGCGCGCGCTGCAACCAAACGGCTCCGGCCTCCTCATTCCAGTGCTCCACTGAACCGCCGGGTGTGATGATTTCATATGGACTCATCGCAGCGTCTCCGACGAAAACCACCTTGTAGTCATGGCCATATTTGCGCATCACGTCGAAAGTCGGGATTTTTGCGGTGTGCCGCCGCCGGTTATCCTTCCACACGCCTTCATAAAGGCAATTGTGAAAATAGAAGAACTCAAGCTGTCGGAACTCGGCCCTCGCTGCTGAGAACAATTCTTCGACAACCTTGATATGATCGTCCATCGATCCGCCGACATCAAAAAACATCAACAGCTTCACCGCGTTGCGGCGTTCCGGTCTGGTCTGCACGTCGAGATAGCCGTGCTCGGCAGTAGCGTTGATGGTTCCGGGAAGATCCAGTTCCTCGGCAGCTCCGTCGCGAACCCACCGCCGCAGGCGCTTCAGCGCTACCTTTATGTTTCGCGTTCCAAGCTCCACAGTGTCGTCGAAATTCCTGAATTCGCGCTTGTCCCAAACTTTGACCGCGCGCCGATTGCGGCTCGAGTCCTGCCCGATGCGGATGCCTTCGGGGTTATAGCCATAGGCACCGAATGGTGACGTGCCCGCCGTGCCTATCCACTTTGACCCACCCTGATGGCGACCCTTCTGTTCCTCCAGACGCTTGCGCAGGGTTTCCATCAGCTTGTCAAAGCCACCCAGCGCTTTCACAAGCTTTTTCTCCTCCTCCGTGAGGTGTTTTTCAGCGAGTTTGCACAGCCACTCTTCAGGCAAATTGGCAACATCAGTTCCGCCTTCGCCCGAAACAGCCTCAACACCACGGAACACGTGGGAGAATACCCTGTCGAACCGGTCAATATGGCGCTCGTCTTTCACCAGCGCTGCTCGCGCCAGATAATAGAAACCTTCCACATCATAAGTGACGAGATCGGCCTCCATACCCTCAAGCAATGTCAGATATTCGCGCAGCGAGACTGGTACGCGCGCTGCTTTCAATTCAAGGAAAAAAGGTATGAACATAAACGCTAAACTTGTCCCTATCACTTCCATGGAATCTTAGCGTGACTGGTATATCCGGTCACTATGGATTTAAGGAGTCTCGAAACACTCAACCGCGTTGCTTATCAGGCGCTTGGCGACTGGTGGCAAGATGAGCGCCGCAATTGGTGCGCTTATTGCGGCGTTGAAATGTTTCGCTGGTGCGGGAAAGGTTCAATGCCGCCAAGCCAGGCAACGCGCGATCATGTTATCTCCAGAGCGCATCGTGGCGGGTGCCTTACGATTCCCGCCTGTCGCGCTTGCAACGAGGCTAAAGGCTCCAGATTTCTCGCTGAGTTTCTGGATAGCGATTACTTGAAGACAAAGCGTAAATCGGAAAACCCGCATTGCTGGCCGATTGAAGCGCTGTGGGCAGTGGCTGGCATTTCTGCGATACGGACTGCACTCAATCTGTCTGTTTCAGCCGGTTCAGCCAAAGTCTCCGACTTCAAAGCAGATCATATTCTATAAATCCGGTGCGCCTCGCCACGCGATTATAAAGCGCTTGTGCGGTGTGGTTGGTTTCGTGCGTCATCCAATACACATTGGCCACGCCGCGCTCTGCCGCAGCCGTCTTCACGGCGTCAATCAATGCCGCACCAACGCCCTTGCCGCGCGCTGCCTGTGACGTGAACAGGTCCTGCAAATAGCAATTGCCTTCCAAAGACCACATCGAACGATGGAATAGGTAATGCACCAATCCCACCGCCTCACCATCGATCATTGCCAGGAAGCAGCGCGGCTCAAATTCGCCTTCTGCGAACAACCGCTCCCAGCTGCTGTCAAATACATTGTCCGGCAGCTTCGTGTTGTAAAAATTGAGATATTCGGTCCAGAGATTGCGCCAGCGCGAATGATCATCCCTGGAAACCGGTCGAATCTCGATGCTCATTTCAGCTTCCCTGCCGTCTCGCCATAAAGGCCAGACGTTCGAACAGATGCACATCCTGCTCATTCTTGAGCAGTGCTCCGTGCAGGCGTGGAAGGGCGTTCTTTGCGTCTGTGCGCAAATCTGCCGGATCAATGTCGTCCGCAACCAGCAGCCTTATCCAATCCAGCGCTTCCGACGTTGATGGGCGCTTCTTCAGGCCCGGTACATCGCGGATTTCGTAGAATTGCGTAAGCGCCGCGCGGACCAGATTCTGTTTGATGCCGGGATAGTGAACCTCGACAATGCGTTGCAACGTGTCCACGTCCGGGAACCGGATATAGTGGAAGAAGCACCGGCGCAGGAACGCGTCCGGAAGCTCTTTCTCATTGTTCGATGTAATAATCACGATAGGCCGCTGCGCTGCGCGGATCGTCTCGCCCGTCTCGTAAACGAAGAACTCCATGCGATCGAGTTCCTGCAACAGATCATTCGGAAACTCGATGTCGGCCTTGTCGATTTCGTCGATCAGCAGGACAACCTTTTTGTCCGCCGCAAACGCATCCCACAATTTGCCGCGCTTGATGTAGTTGTGAATGTCGTTAAAGCGCTCATCGCCAAGCTGGCTGTCACGCAATCGCGAAACGGCATCGTATTCATAAAGGCCCTGTTGTGCCTTCGTTGTGGATTTCACATTCCACTCGATCATCTCCAGACCGAGCGCCTGTGCAACCTGCCGCGCCAGTTCGGTCTTGCCAGTGCCAGGTTCACCCTTGACCAGCAAGGGCCGCTCAAGTGCAATGGCGGCATTCACCGCGACCATCAGATCCTTATCCGCGACGTATTCGCGGGTACCTTCAAAGCGCATATTGATTTCCTAGCGGGTCGGAACAGGATGCTCGCCGCGGTAATCATAGAAACCGCGTCCGGCCTTGCGGCCCAGCCAACCAGCCTCGACATATTTCACGAGCAGAGGGCAGGGGCGATACTTCGAATCTGAAAGCCCGTCATGCAGGACCTGCATGATTGACAGACAGGTATCCAGACCAATGAAATCGGCAAGTTGCAGCGGCCCCATCGGGTGGTTCGCGCCGAGCCGCATTGCGGTATCAATGGCTTCCACCGTTCCAACGCCTTCATAGAGCGTATAGATCGCTTCATTGATCATCGGCAGCAAAATGCGGTTGACGATAAACGCCGGGAAATCTTCCGAAAGCGTTACAGTCTTATCGAGGCTGTGCACGAACTCCTTCGCCTGCTCGAACGTCGCGTCTTCAGTGGCAATGCCGCGCACGACTTCTACAAGCTTCATCACCGGAACCGGATTCATGAAGTGGATGCCGATAAAGCGTTCTGCCCGATCCGTTTGAGCGGCGAGGCGCGTAATAGAGATTGAGGACGTGTTGGTGGCGAGGATGGCTTCGGGGTTCAGTTGCGGGCAAAGCTCCTGATAAATCTTGCGCTTCACCTCTTCATTTTCGGTCGCCGCCTCAATCACCAGATCAGCGCCAGCCAGATCGGCCATCGTTGGGGCGGGCGAGATGCGCGACAGAGCCTGTTTGCGCTGGGCATCGTCGAGTTTGCCGGAAGAAACCTGCCGGGCGAGATTGCCGTTGATCGTCGCCAATCCCTTTTCGATGCGTTCGCTGGAAATGTCGTAGAGCAATACGTCATAGCCGGCGATTGCCGACACATGCGCTATTCCGCCACCCATTTGGCCCGCACCAATGATGCCGACCGTTTTGATCTTGCCCATTCCCAATACCTGCCGGATAGTTCGTTCATTTTGCAGTGCGAAATTAATAGGCCGGGGCGGCATTCGTCCACCCCGGCCAATCAATTTTGCGTGTCAGTTTGAGAAAGTCAAAGCGCCTTTTGCAATTCCGGCAGAATTACAAAGAGGTCGCCGACGATTCCATAGTCCGCGACCTGGAAAATCGGTGCTTCTTCGTCCTTGTTGATGGCGACGATCACTTTCGAATCCTTCATCCCGGCGAGGTGCTGGATAGCACCCGAGATGCCCGCTGCGATATAAAGCTCTGGCGCCACGACCTTGCCGGTCTGACCGACCTGCCAATCGTTAGGCGCGTAGCCTGCATCCACCGCTGCGCGCGATGCGCCAACGGCCGCGCCAAGCTTGTCGGCAACGGGAAGGATAACTTCCTGGAACTTCTCAGAAGAACCGAGCGCGCGACCGCCTGAGATGATGATCTTGGCCGATGTGAGTTCCGGACGATCGCTTTCAGAGAGCTTGTTCTCGACAAACGTTGAAAGACCTGGATTCGCCGCAGCGCTGACCGTTTCCACCTTGGCCGAGCCGCCTTCGCCCGCTGCGGGGAAGGAAGCTGTACGAACGGTGATCACCTTCTTTGCATCGCTGGACTGCACGGTCTGGATCGCATTGCCGGCATAGATAGGACGCTTGAAAGTGTCCGCCGAAACCACTTCGATGATTTCAGAGATCTGCATAACGTCGAGCAGGGCTGCGACGCGCGGCAGCACATTCTTGCCGCTGGTCGTGGCTGGCGCAACAATCGTGTCGTAGCCGCCTGCCAGCGAAACGATCAGGTCAGCCGTTGGCTCTGCAAGCCGCTCGGCCAGTTCGTCTGCCTCTGCAAGCAGCACCTTGCGCACGCCCTGCAGCTTGGCCGCTGCGTCAGCAGCGCCTTGCGCGCCTTTGCCCGCAACCAGAACATCAACATCCGAACCAATCTTGAGTGCTGCAGAAAGCGCCTTGGCGGTCTGGTCCGACAAGGAAGCGTTGTCATGCTCGGCGATAAGAAGAATTGCCATTGGTCTGTCCTTTCTATCGCGAATTACAATACGCCAGCAGCCTTGAGACTGGAAACCAGCTCGGCCACATCTTTCACCTTCACGCCTGCCTTGCGGCCACCCGGCTCTTCAGTCTTTACGACCTTGAGGCGCGGTGTCAGGTCGGCGCCGAAATCCGCTGCCGATTTTTCGTCAAGCGGCTTTTTCTTGGCCTTCATGATGTTCGGGAGCGAAGCATAACGCGGCTGGTTCAGGCGAAGATCTGCCGTCACAATTGCTGGCATCTTCAGCTCTACAGTCTGCAGGCCGCCATCAACCTCGCGCGTGACCTTTGCCTTATCGCCTTCGATCTCAATCTTCGAAGCGAAGGTTCCCTGTGCCCAGCCAAGCAATGCAGCGAGCATCTGGCCGGTCTGATTGGAATCGTCGTCGATCGCCTGCTTTCCAAGAATGACAATCCCTGGCTGTTCGGCGTCCACAACGCCCTTCAAAACCTTGGCAACGCCCAGAGGCTCGGCAGTTTCGTCCGTCTTGACCAGAATTGCCCTGTCGGCACCCATGGCCAGCGCGGTGCGCAGCGTTTCTTGCGCTTGTGCCGGCCCGATGGAAACCACCACGATTTCCTCAACCTTACCAGCTTCCTTCAGACGAATGGCCTCTTCGACGGCAATTTCGTCAAACGGATTCATCGCCATCTTTACATTGGCGAGTTCGACGCCCGACCCGTCGCTCTTGACGCGGACCTTAACGTTGGCATCAACAACCCGCTTAACGGGGACGAGTACCTTCATTTGTAAATCACCTCATTTTCAGGTTCTGGCGCAAGATAACACCAGACCAGTCATGTAGCTTGCCGATTGCCGACATTCATCCGTCAATCTTTTCGCTGTCACTGCTGGACGCCCTGGAAATCCTAGAGCGGATGGCTCGAAAGCGCGCGGGACCGTAGTTTGCGCATTTCGGCGCGTCAATATAATAAGGCTGGAAAAATCGGTTGAAACAAATTGTCGCTAATCAACCGAGGGTTTCATTTCTGGCCTTGTCGCGGAAAATGCGACGAATGACCTTGCCAGTTGTCGTCAGCGGGATTTCCTCCACAAACTCGATCTCACGCGGATATTCATGCGCGGACAGTCGCGAGCGCACCCAAAGCTGGATCGCGCGTGCGAGGTCCTGTGACGGCTGCACGCCTTGGCGCGGCACGATATAGGCCTTCACAATTTCGGTACGAACGGGATCGGGTTTGCCTACTGCGGCGGCCAGCGCAACGTCTGGATGGCTGATCAGGCAATCTTCGATTTCGCCGGGTCCAATGCGATAGCCGGCAGAGGTGATCACATCATCGTCGCGCCCGAAGAAGTGGATGAAACCGTCCTGATCGAGGTGGCCCTGATCGCCCGTGAACAACCATTCCCGTATGAATTTCTTCCCAGTCGCACGTTCATCCTGCCAGTAGCTGAGAAACATCACCGGATCGGGGCGTTTCACGGCAATCTGTCCAACTTCGCCGCACGGCAACACATTGCCTTCCGCGTCGATTATCTGCACGTCATGACCCGGTACGGCGCGGCCGGTCGCACCGGCGCGCGTTGTTCCGAGCACTCCGCACGAACCGATGACCAGATTGCATTCTGTCTGGCCGTAAAACTCGTTCACCGGAAAGCCGAACTCCTCGCGCGCCCATTCATATGTTTCGCGCCCCAACTGTTCGCCTGCTGACATGATTGCGCGCAGGTGCAGATTTTTCTGCGCCGCCCGAACGGGTGCATTCTTCATCATGCGCAATGCGGTTGGCGGAAGAAATGCGAGAGTAACGCGCATGTCTTCCATAAGGCTCAAAGCAGTTTCTGGAGAAAAACGTTCGAACTTGCCTGCAACCACCGCAATACCGAGATAAAGCGCTGGCAGCGTAGCGTTGAGCAAGCCGCCTGCCCATGCCCAATCAGCGGGTGTCCACATCACATCGCTCTCATTCGGCGGAAACTGGTACGCCATTTCGAAGCCGGGCATGTGGCCAAGTAACACACGGTGGCCGTGCAGCGCGCCCTTTGGCGGCCCGGTTGTGCCGGAGGTGAAAATCATCAAAGCCGGATCGTCCGGGCTGGTTTCTACGGCTTGAAAGTTCCCACCATCGACAAGCAGTTCCTCAAACCGGAGGCTTTGCGAGGCGTCATCGGTGACGATAACATGCTCAAGATCGGGCAAGTCGGCGCGGATAGAGGCGATGGTTGCCGCGCCGTGGGCGTTTGTAATGGCAGCCTTCGCGCCGCTTGCGCGCAGCCTGTATTGCAGCGCGTCAACGCCGAACAACAATGCCAGCGGCACGGCGATAGCGCCCATCTTGTAGATCGCGGCGTGGCTGATAGCTGTCTCGAACGATTGGGGAAGCAGCAGAGCAACACGGTCCGCGCGCCTGATACCAAGGCTTGTCAGCGATTTTGCAAGTGCATTTGAAAGGTCGGACAATTCGCCGAATGTCATCGCCATTTTGCCGCTTTGCGGTCGAAACGCGTGGATCGCAATCCGGTCGGGATCTATTGCAGCCCAATGGTCAGAGATAGCAGTGCCGATGTTGAAGCGTTTTGGAATCTGCCAGCGGAAGTCCCTGTAAAGCGCTTCATAATTGTCGCGATTTTCGAGCATGGACGCCTGTCAGCGAGAATGGTGCCCCTGGCCGGAATCGAACCAGCACTCCTTGCGGAACTCGATTTTGAGTCGAGCGCGTCTACCAGTTCCGCCACAGGGGCCCAAGGTACAAATTGTACCGGACGGGAGGGGCACTACACGACTGATGGATTGTTCGTCAACTGTGCATATAACAATTTGATCACGAGGCGTTTATGTCGCGCCCTGTTTGCGGCCATTGCTCCGGCGCATAAATCTATCTAGACACACGACACGGCTAATTCTGGGCACGCAATGCTTCGCAAACTTTATGACTGGACGCTGTCGCTTGCGGCGCGCAAATCAGCCGAATGGTGGCTGGCCACGATAGCTTTCGTGGAAAGCTCAGTTTTTCTCGTTCCTGCCGATGTTCTTTATGTGCCCATGGCTTTGTCGCGCCCGGACAGGGCCTATCGCTATGCGCTGGTTGCAACAATAGCTTCTGTTCTCGGAGGTGTTGCGGGCTGGTTTCTCGGTCACTACGCCTATGAGGGATTGGCGAAACCCATCCTCGAATTTTACGGCAAGCTGGATGATTTCGAGGCTTTGCGAAATTCTACCGGCCTCGGCTTGATTATCATCATGCTTGTTACTTCAGGTCTGGCTCACCTTCCGCCGATAAAGATCGTCACGATTCTTTCGGGTGTGATCGGGGTCAATATCTGGCTGTTTATCGTGCTTGCCATTGTTGCGCGTGGCGCGCGGTTCTTCGCCCTTGCCTGGCTGTTGCGTACCTATGGGGAGCCAATCCGCAACTTCATCGAGAAGCGTCTGGGCACCATAGCGGCAGTTGGTGCGGCTGCCGTCATTTTGCTTTATATCGCAATCAAATACGCACATTGACCTGAGTCTGGTGGCGAAATGCAAACTGAAACGCCGTATCTTAAAGCAGCGATATTCCTCGCGTTTGCAATGGCGCTTACGGTATTAACCGCTCTCGGTTTCCAGCACATTGGCGGCTACATACCCTGCAAGCTTTGCTATGAGCAGCGCACGCCGTTTTATGTTGGAGCGCCGTTGATGGCATTGGCCGCGCTTGGCGCGTGGTTGCGCTGGCCTGCTGCGTTAACAAGGGCGTTGTTATTCCTCGGCGCACTCATCATGGCATACAGCTTTTACCTTGGAGCCAAGCACGCCGGCGTGGAATGGGGCTGGTGGCCCGGACCCACGGATTGCGGTGCCGTCGCACCTGTCGATACGGGCGGCAAAGGTGTGCTTGATGCAATCAACACGGTTGTTCCGCCCTCTTGCGACAAGGCGGCGCTGCGCATATTCGGCCTGTCGTTTGCAGGCTGGAATGCAGTTGTCAGCTTTGTATTGATGCTGGTTGCAGGGTGGGCGGCGCTCAAGCGCACCTAAGGCTCCAGCTCGACATCCCAGTAAAGATAATCCATCCAGCTTTCGTGCAGATAGTTTGGCGGAAACAGCCTGCCGTTTTTGTGCAGGTCATGCACGGTGGGTTGGAAGGGCGTCTGGCGTGGAAACATTTTGGCTTGCGAGGTGAGTAACCCGCCCTTCCTGAGATTGCAGGGCGAGCAAGCGGCTACAACGTTTTCCCACGTCGTCGCGCCGCCGCAATGACGTGGGACCACATGGTCGAAAGTGAGATCCTGATCCGTGCCACAATATTGGCACTGGAAGCGATCCCGCAAAAACACGTTGAAACGAGTGAATGCCGGATAGCGCGAAGGTTTGACGTATGACTTGAGGCAAACGACGCTTGGCAGCTTCATGGAAAAGGTGGGTGACGAAACCCGTTGGTCGTACTCAGCGACAATATTCACCCGGTCGAGGAACACGGCTTTAATCGCGTCCTGCCAGGACCAAAGCGACAGCGGATAGTAACTGAGCGGGCGGTAATCCGCGTTCAGCACCAGAGCCGGTAGCCCATCGGGAGATACGGCGATCGTCACTCGTTCACCTCTGCCCAAATAACTGGTGGTCAGAATGTATTCTCAACATGACAGAGTTGTGAAGCGGGCTTGTTGATAGAAAGCCTGCCAAATTTGGCGGAATACGCAGCTTTTTATGTGCTGGGTGCGGTTAAAAGGCCGTCACGTCCCTTGGTTGCGCGGTAGTAGGCCCAGAACAGCCGCGCGGCGACTGCTCGCCAGGGTGCCCATGATTCGGCCAGCGCGGCCAATGCTTTGTCGGTCGGGCGTGATTCGAGGTCGAGGGCATGGTGTACGGCTGCCTGTAGCGCGACATCCTTGGCAGGGAAGATGTCGGGATGGCCTGCGGCGCTCAGAAGATAGACTTGCGCGGTCCATGGTCCGATTCCCGAAACGGCGGTCAATGTCTCCATGGCCGATGTTCCATCCATGGAAGCGACGCTTTCAAGGTCAAGGCCCGCGTCAATCGCGGTCGCGATGGCAATCAAAGCGTTCTGCTTGGCACGGGAAAGCCCGGCTTCCCGAAACGCCGAATCTTCTGATGCGAGTATTGCTCGCGGTGTCAGGGGATTGAAAAGAGTTTTGAAGCGAGCGTGTATCGCGGCGGCGCTGGCGGTTGAAACCTGTTGCGAGATCACGACCGCTGCAAGGCTGGAAAAGCCCGGCGGGTGCAGTCGTAGCGGAATCTCGCCCGCTGCGGCGCGAACAGCCTGAAGCCTTGGGTCTGCCGCGCACAGCGCATCAAGCCCCTCAGCAATGTCGTCCAGCGTCACAATGCGCCGCATTTTCTCGTTCTCTTGCCGTGACCAGTTTGCCAGATTGCAATATCAATCATTTCGTACAACCCGATTCTGGCAGAAATGACGGCTCCAACATTCCGTTTTGCGCCAAGCCCGAATGGCGAGCTTCACCTTGGTCATGCCTATTCTGCTTTGCTGAATGGCAACCTTGCCAAGAAGTTCAACGGGCGATTGCTGCTGCGCATTGAGGACATTGACATCACGCGCTGCACACCAGAGTTTGAGCGCGGCATCTATTGTGATCTGGAATGGCTTGGACTTGAGTGGGAACAGCCGGTCAGGCGCCAGTCAGATCACTTCGCCGACTATGGCGCGGCGCTGGAAAGGCTTAAGCGTGATGGGTTTGTCTATCCGTCCTTCATGAGCCGCGGCGAGGTCAGGGGCTGGATCGCTGAACAACGAATGGCAGGCGCGTGGCCTCACGATCCTGATGGCGCACCGCATTATCCGCCGCTTGACCGGGAACTGACCGAAAAATCGCGGCGCGAGCATATGGATTCAGGCAAAGCTTTCGCCTGGCGGCTGAACATGGATGCAGCCATTGGCACGGTGGGAACGCTTGATTGGAGCGAATTTGATGTCGATCAGGAGGGTATTGAAAGACGCATAACGGCAAGGCCGCAGGAGTGGGGCGACGTTGTGCTTGCGCGCAGTGATATCCCTACGAGTTATCACCTTTCCGTGGTTGTGGATGATGCGTTGCAGGGCGTCACCCATGTCGTGCGCGGGCGTGATCTTTACGAAGCAACTTCGGTACAGCGTGTTCTTCACCGGCTGCTCGGTTTGGCGCCGCCGGTCTATCACCACCACCGTCTGATAGAGGGTGCGGATGGGCGCAAACTTTCCAAAAGCGCACGCAGTACGGGCCTGCGGGCGTTGCGTGAAGCTGGATGTTCGCCCGATGATGTGAAGCGCATGGTCGGCATCATTTGAAGCTTCCGCGCAATATTCCTTGAGAAAGTGGTGTGTTCAGGTTTACTCGCTTGGTTCTTCCTGAAGCGGTGCCCCAAAAATGCCTTCGCGCTTTATCCCCGCCATATTCGTCCTGATGTGGGCCACAGGCTTTCTGGGTGCGCGACTGGCAATGCCATGGTCCGAGCCGTTCAGCTTTCTCGCCGCGCGCTTTGCGCTGGCTCTTCTTATTCTGGCATTGTTGAGCGTATGGCTGGTTCGCGTGCGTTTGCGTCCAGACCAGATCGCCCACGCGGCATTTGCGGGCATGTTGATCCACGGGATTTATCTTGGAGGTGTTTTCTGGGCGGTATCTCGGGGGCTTCCGGCAGGCATTGCCGCGCTGATTGCGGGCATGCAGCCGCTTGCAACGGCAGTGCTTGGCGCATTGATGTTGAAGGAGAGAGTAAGTTCCCGCCAATGGGTCGGCCTGGTGGTGGGTCTGGTCGGTGTTGTAATGGTCCTGTTGCCAAAGTTGGGCGTGACCGGTGCCGGCATCAATTCGGCAACCCTGGCCGCCTGCCTTGTGGCCGTGCTGGCCATCAGTTTCGGCACGGTGTGGCAGAAGAAATATGGTGGTGGTGCCGATCCTGTCGCAAATACCGCGTGGCAATATGTCGGTGCAACGGCGGTCATGGTTCTGGGGTCAGCGCTGTTTGAGGATCGCACCTTCGTGCTCAATGGCGAGCTGATTTTCGCGCTGATCTGGCTGACGCTTGTTCTGTCGATTGGTGCAATCTTCCTTCTCATGCGCATGATTCGCGAAGGCGAGATGGCACGCGTATCATCCCTGTTTTATCTCGTGCCTTCCGTCACGGCAATGATTGCCTGGTTCCTGTTTGATGAATCGCTCGCGCCTGTTCAGATGGCAGGCATGGGAATAGCCATGCTTGGTGTCGCGCTTGCAACAAGGCGTGGCAGGGCTCAGGCTTCAGACGGAACGCGCGCCCGCGCTTCAAGGTAGCGGCTGATAGCAGCATTCAGTTCGCCACCAAGAATAAAAATCGCCGAAACGATGTACAGGAAAACGATGGCAATCATGATCGAGGCAAGCCCGGCATAGGTCGTCACGTAGGACGAGAAATTATCCAGATAGGTGGCAAATACCGTCGAGCCGACAAGCCAGCCCACAAGAGTGAATATCAAGCCGGGAACGATCTCCGCCAAACGGCGCCTGCCTGCCGGAAGCCAGAAATGCACTGCAATCAGCCCCACAACAATAACGACTGAAGCAATGATGTAGCGCCATATCGTAATGGTTCCCAGATATGGCCTGACCCATTCGATTTTTTGTTCGAGCAGGCGCTCGATGATGGGAGCGAACACCAGCAGCACGCTTATGGCGACGAAACTGATGGTGGCGATGAGCACAAAGACAAGACTTTGTGCCCTGCGCCAAAAAATCGAGCGATTCTCGGTGACGCGATATGCGCGATTCAGCGATGTGCGCAGCGCCTCAATTCCGTTTGATGCAAAAAAGGCTGCAAGTACAGCGCCATAAGTCAAAAGGTCGCCGCGCTGGATGGTAAGTACGTTCACAACTTCGCGCGAAATTGGCTCAGCAATTTGTGCGGGCCATGTATCGAACACCAGATGGACGGCTGTTTCAGCGAAAGCCTGAGCACCGAGAAAGCTGGCGAGCGTCGTCGCGAAGATCAAAAACGGAAACAGGGCCATGAGCGCGCTGATGGCGAGATGGCTCGCCATGGACCAGCCGTCATCATAGTTGAAATGACCGACCGCGTCGTAGACCACACGTTTCAGGGCAACGATTTTGCGCAGCATCAAACCCGATTCCGACTGCCGATCCGGTGATCGACCCCCTTATCATCTCGTCCATATGGGTTGTGCGAGGCGCGGTTGGCAACCCTCGGCGTGAACAGGATTGATATGCATTGCGTGTTTTTCACTGTTGCATCAATCCATTCGAGGTTATCAAGGGTGCAACCCCGCCGTGCTTCAAGGAAGTTTCCCAATGTCTACGACGTTCAACATCATTGCCATCGTGTTCATGGTTGCTGTGGTGGCTGTTTTGATACGAGGGCTCGTGAACCTCATGAAAGGCGGCTCGGGCAATACATCTAACAAGTTGATGCAGGCCCGTATTGTTCTCCAGTTCTTCGCGCTGGTGTTCATATTGCTCGCGGTTTGGGCGACGCGCCAGTAGGAGGAATTTATGGTTCGGCTCAACAAAATATACACGCGTACAGGTGATGACGGCACCACGGGGCTGGGCGACGGATCACGGCGCACAAAGGACGATTTGCGGATTGAGGCTTTCGGCACGGTTGATGAGGCAAATGCCTGCATCGGCATGGCAAGGGTTCATCTGGCAGATACGAACCCGCAAATCGATAAGATGCTTGGTTCCGTACAGAACGATATGTTCGATCTTGGCGCGGACCTTTGCACCCCGGACACAGGCAAGCCGCTGGATTACGAGCCGCTGCGGATCATTGATACGCAGGTCGAGCGGATCGAGCGCGATATCGACGCGTTGAACGATCATCTGGAGCCGTTGCGCTCGTTTGTTCTGAATGGTGGCACTGCGGCGGCTGCAGCCCTTCATCTTGCCCGCACTATAGCGCGCCGCGCCGAGCGGCTGATGGTGGCGTTGGCGCGCCAGCCGGGCGAGCACGTAAACCCGGCCGCGCTTCGCTACATCAACCGTCTTTCGGACTTGCTCTTTGTCGCCGCCCGCGCGGCCAATGACAATGGAAAGGGCGATGTGTTATGGGTTCCGGGAAAGAACCGATAGTTTGACGCCTGAACACCGCCCGCACATTCGCAGGAAAATTCAGCTCCTAACGATCAATGATGAAACGCAGGCCGGAACACGATGTTCATACCGCTGCATGACGCGAACAGCCTGCGCTACATAAGATTGCAGTACGTCACGATTGGTCTGATCGTGGCGAACATTCTGGTATTTCTTCTCGTCAATTTCCAATCAGACCAGTTTGTGCAGGCTGCTGTGTTGGGGCTCGGTTACATTCCGTCCGTGGTCTTCGACACGGCTGAACTTCCGCCAAACTTCGTGATTGTGCCGGAGGATATGACCTATCTCACCTATTCATTTCTTCACGGCGACATATTCCATCTCGGCGGCAACATGCTGTTCTTATGGGTGTTCGGCGATAATGTGGAAGATGCGCTGGGACATTTCCGGTATTTGATGTTTTATCTGGTTTGTGCCGCCGCAGGTGCTTTGGTGCACGGACTTTTCATACCAGACTCCCAGATTCCGCTGATTGGCGCTTCCGGGGCAATAGCCGGCATCGTTGCCGCTTACCTGATGCTCCATCCTCGGGTCAAAGTCTGGGTGCTTGCCTTTGGCAGACTTCCCTTGCGTATACCTGCATGGTTTGCGTTGGCGGGCTGGGTTGGGATGCAGTTCGGCATGTTCCTTTGGGGTGGCGAGGAACAGGTTTCCTTTGCGGCTCATATTGGCGGCATTCTTGCCGGTGCGGTGCTGGTTCTGGTGCTGCGGCGGCGCGGCGTCCCCCTGTTCGATCAGGGAATTGTTACCCCGCAAGCTGTCGAGCTTGAACATCGCAGTGCGGTGAGGCCGGTTCCTGCCGCACCACCTCCGCGCTGGGGCAGACAATAGCTACCCCGTGACCTTGCTTATGCGTTTGCGAACCTTGCGGGCAACCTCCCGCGTTTCGCCATAAAGGTGGAGCTCGGTCGAAACTCTCTTGGCTGCGCGCTCTGCCTTGGGGGTCAGGCCCATGACAATCGTCCCCATCACCTGACGCTCCGTCCAAAGCCTGCTCATGACAGGGTGGTTCGGGATTGCGCAAGAATCGGTGATTTCAATATTGGGATCCGGCAGGTGCTGCTTCGTCACTTCAATCATGAGCAGTGTTCCGGGGGAAAAGGCCGAAAAGTTTTCGTCGAATGTGGTTTTCCACGTATAGGCTGTGCCGCCTTCCACGAAAACGATCAGCGCTGCCACCACCTTGCCGTTCAGCGTCAGAGTATGGACGCGGGTCATATCCCTCTCTGCGAGATTTTGAACCGCTTCCCGGGCGAATGCGGCAACCAGCCTGTCAATTGCCAGGGCGGTGCGACGTTTGCCCTTCCAGCCGGCAGCCTCCAGCGCAAGAAAATCCTCCATTGCCCTGCGAACCTCAACAGGGCTGCGCGCTACGCAGTGCTGCAATGTGCCCTGTTCCTCAAGGCGTCTGCGAAGCCGCCTGTATTCGCGCGCGTGGTGCGGGCGGAGCGATTGTTTGAGGTAATCGTCGCCAGAAAGATGACTGTTAAGTATGGGGCGTTGTTCGCGCCCGATGACATGCCAGGGTAGGGAGCGGTGATCTGCTACTGTGCGCAACAGACCTGCAAACGGACCATCGAGCCTTATGTTCGGCAATACCATCACACTTGGCAGCTTGAGGCGAGCGCGCCTTGCCATTCCAAGGAAGTCATCCAGCACGGCAGCGGGGTCGTCGCGATCAACCAATGGCGTTCCGAGCAATCCGAACGCATGAGCCCAGGTGCGCATGATTGAAGGCCCGATGCCGGTTGGGGATGGCTGAACGGTGAACGGGAGCACAAGCCGCACACGATCATTATCTTCCTTCCCGTCGCGTATAACGGCCAGCAGCACGTCCCGATCTTCCACGCGCGGCATTGCCGGAGCCAGAAATGGCGGGCTGAAGAAAATATTCGGCTCGATGGTGCGATTGCACAGGTGTTCAAGCTCTTCGACCATATCGAAGCCGGATCTGGCATCGTAAATCGCAAGGCGCCTTGGTGTTCTGTCGGGCTGCGGTGACGCATGGTGCTGCGTCCATCCGATTTGCGGCTTTCGCCTTGAAGATGCGGAGCGTGCGTCGGCGCTCAGGAGCGGAGCGGGTCTCATATGTCTTTGCCCCTGAATGTTGCAGGCAGGAAGATCGTCATGGCAACGCCGAGCTGCTTCCATGCCGTCCATGAAAGCGCTGCGGCTTCAAACATCATCGACAAGGCGGATGCAATTGCAGCACCCCACAGGCCGAATTTGGGAATGAGAATGATGCAGAGTGCGATGTTGAGAGCCAATGTTACGCCATAGACCCGAGCGCAGGCTTTCTGATTTCCGCTCATCGTCAACAGGCTTTCGGCAGGGCCAACCGACGCGCGGGCGAGGACGCCAATCATCTGCGCAAACAGAAGCGGGTATCCCGCTGCAAATTCATTGCCGAACAACATCAACAGCGGTTTGCCGATTAAAAGAACTACAACCGCCAATGCCAGTGAGGGCCAGAACGTCCACGTAACCGTGTCACGTGCGAAACGGGCAAGTTGTGCCGGGTCGGTGTGCGCGAATTGCGCATAGCGTTGGGCGGCTCCTGCCTTTACCGCAAAATAGACGAAATGAACCAGCGCAAGGGTTTTGACGGTGGCGAAGTAAACGCCCACATCATCCGGCTCCAGGAAGTAGCCGACCATGAGCACATCCATGTTCGTGAGCAGGAAGAAAAAACTCTCCACCAGAAAGATTGGAAGTGAAACTGCTATCCACTCGCGAAGGCGAAAGGCCGGTGCGGCGTGATCCATGGTCTTGCCAAGACTGAAATTTACGCCGCCAAGTTGTGCAAGTGTTGTCAGATAGGTGGCCAATATCGCCGCAGTCATCGCGGTTGGGGCGTCTGCAGGATAGCCCAGCCAAATGGCAATCGCCATGAACGCAAGAATGAGCGCCGGGCGTAGGAGGTAGATCGGACCCAGCGCCCAGTATGCCCACGAATTACCACGCGCAATGCCTTCCAGCACGTCGCCAAGCGCAATCATCGGGAGGCATATCATACCGAGATAGAGGGGTACGATATAATATGCCTCGATCCGGGACTGGAGCAGCCAAACGCTACCGATGCCTAGTGCGGCCAGAAATGTTGAAACGAGAAGGGTGAAAATCCGGCTCGTTCGCAAGACGCCTTGCAGCTCGGCCAACATGCTTCGCTCGCGATATTCCGAGACGTAACGAATCACGGACGTGTGGAAGCCAAAACTGGCTATCGATCCGCCAATTACCACGGTGGTCCATACAAGAACAAATATGCCGTATTCGAAACTGGCCATCCAGCGCGCGAGCAAAATCTGCATCGCCAACGCAAGAAGTGCGCTCACGATGCGAATCAGGAACGCCGCAATCGACATTCGGCCAGCTTTTGCGTGTTCAGTATTGCTAAATAGCGCCAAATCAATGCGATTGAGTGAGGGCCGCACCCGCTCCCTCAAGCCCGATGGAAGTATCCGATCCGCAAGGGTAGCGGCAGAAAATCGCAATTAAATAATCTCCGCATCGATTTGCCCGAATTGTATCCGGCGTGCTTAATGGCTGTTTTTCAATATATTCAAGGGCATATCTATCCCGATGTCGGCATTTCAAAAATTCTCCAATCAGCTAAAATTGAACAGACGATAGCAATGCTTTTGGCATTCATGGGTGTTACTTGAGGCCATATAGGAACTTTGCACTACGCCAAACGCATAATCCATATTACACTCTCGGATGTAATGCAGCTTTGCGCGCGCGCGTGTAAAGGTTCATCTGTGCCAAAACATGTCTCAGGAAGGGGTTAGAGGTGCAATTTACGAAACCAATTATCTGCGCGGCCATTTTGGGCCTTTCATATATCATTCCCGCCAACGCTGCTGGTCTTGTTCCGCCAAAGGAAGGTGACGGCGGAGGCTCTTCGCATTCAGCTCCTGGACCGATTCTTGGCCTCGGCTTGCCTGCGCTGGCAATCGCTGGTGGCTACGTTCTTTTCCGTCGCGCAAAGAAGAAGTAATTGCCGGCACAGTTGAGTGTTTTCACGCCACATGCTTGAATGCTGTGGCGTGAGTGTTTTGCAGGCGGGATGCGGCCATGGGTGCCCAATCGATTTCCGTCGCGGGGGCGATGGAACGTTCTGAGGCTTGGCGCGTGACGCGGGCACAGTTGTACGGCGCTCTTTTCGCGGTCGGTTTTGCAAACGGAATTGCTGAGCGGGCGCTGAGTGCTATAGGCGAAAGCGGGCTGATTGGCGCTTTCTTCAATACGTTTGGTGTGAGCGCGCTTATTTGGGTTGCTGCTGGTGGCGTATTCTGGCTGCTGCGGCAGGCAGGGCATGAGCGCGCCCGCCCAATGGATTTCTGGCTGGCATCCATCGCCTGCATAGGCTTCATTTTTCCAATGTCCGCCGCCAGCTGGCTGGGGCTTGCAATACTCGCGGCTTATCTTGTGTGGACGAGCACTTCCGGCGATCCGATGCGGCGCGCTGGCGTCCTTATGTTTGGAATGACCATTCCCATGCTTTGGGCGCGTCTTCTGTTTGCCAGCATGAGTAACACTATCCTTTCGATAGATGCCAAGATGGTGGGAATGGTCGTCGGCACCGGCTCTTCGGGGAACACGATCCCATTCTGGGATGGCACTGGCGTGCTCTTTCTGGAGCCTGCCTGTTCATCCCTGACGAACGTTTCACTGGCCTTGCTGTGCGGTGTGTTTTTCATGAGCATATTCAATCGCAGTTGGTCGTTGAATGTTCTCAAGGCCGTTGTCGCGGCCTGCGTTGCTACGGTCGCAATCAACGTTACCCGCATGAGCGCAATTGCGTTTTTCCCCACATACTATGATCTCATACATGGGGCCGTCGGCGCGTCTGCTGCTGAATGGCTCTCGATCATAGCGGTTCTGTCAATTTATTTTCGCTGGATAACGCCTGATGTCGCGCATCGCGCTTAGTGTAGCGTTGGTGCTCGTGGGTGCCATCAGCCTTGGCCTCAAAGTGAACGCCAGTAGTCGCGCGAATGACACGCTTGTGTATCCCGAGCAGGACGACATCGTTTCTCTTCTGGAGCATCACGGTTTCGTTATCGAATTTGCAGCACCTAATGCAGACCCAAAATGGGTCACCGGGACCCGGCCCGATTGCCGCATGCAAATAGCGAATGTTTCGCCGCAAGGGTGGCACCGAAATATCGTCAAATGGGCAGGGGCTGATCGCCTCGTCCAATATTCAGCAGGCGGCGTCTTGCAGCCTGAACAGCCCTTGGTAGGGCCGTTACTGCATCACTATCTGAACCGGTTGAAGCGCTATGCGGGAATTGACGCGCCACCAGTCAAAGTTCGGGCAATACTGTTCGACAAGAACTGCGCACCAGACGCAATTCCAGCCGAAGAGCTGGCAGCTCTATCCGGCTGAAATTCCTAACTGTGCGACCTTAAAACGTCCCGTGGCAATGCTTGTACTTTTTGCCTGAGCCGCAAGGGCATGCTTCATTGCGCCCCACCTTGCCCCACGTTTTTGGGTCGTTGGGGTCGCGTTGTGCCGGATCAACAGCAGCCTCGTTGGCCGCTTCACCGAAATCGTCCTCGCCGGTGGTGGCATCGAGGTGATGGCCAAATGTCTGCGGCGCTTGTGGAGGAGGGGCTTCAGCGGCTTCTCTTACAATCTCCACGCGCATCAATTGAGACGTAACAAGCTGACGCAGATTGTTCAGCATGGCCTGGAACATCTCAAATGATTCGGATTTGTATTCGTTCAGCGGGTCACGCTGAGCATAGCCCCGGAAGCCGATAACAGAACGCAAGTGGTCGAGATTGACCAGATGTTCGCGCCAGAGCTGGTCTAGCGTTTGAAGCACGACCGACCGCTCGACATAGGTCATAATTTCGGGGCCAAACCGCTTGGCCCGGTCTTCTGCCGCAGCGTTTGCTGCATTGGTCAGGCGCTCGCGAATTTCCTCATCAGCGATCCCCTCTTCTTTCGCCCATTCATCGACAGGGAGGTCAAGGTTGAGCTGTTCCAGAACCGCTTGCTTAAAGCCTTGAATGTCCCACTGCTCTGCATATGCAGTTTCGGGAATGTAGCGAGCGATCAGGTCATCCACTACGTCTTGACGCATTTCAGCGATCGTTTCGGTCAGGCTGCCGCCATCCATTAGATCGATGCGCTGCTCAAAAACGACTTTGCGCTGATCGTTCATCACATCGTCATATTTCAGCAGGTTTTTGCGGATGTCGAAGTTGCGCGCCTCGACCTTTTTCTGGGCCTTTTCGAGGGCCTTGTTGATCCACGGGTGGATAATGGCCTCGTCTTCTTTCAAACCCAGCTTTTGCAGCATTCCGTCCATGCGGTCCGATCCAAAGATCCGCATCAGATCATCCTGAATGGACAGATAGAATTTGGATCGACCCGGATCACCCTGGCGACCTGATCGGCCACGCAACTGATTGTCGATACGCCGCGATTCGTGGCGCTCGGTGGCGAGAACGTATAGGCCACCGGCTGCCAGTGCCTTTTCTTTCAGCCGGGCAATGTCTTCCCGGATAGCCTTTTCCTTGGCGTCGCGTTCCGGCCCCTCTGGCATGTCAGCCAGTTCTTGTGCAATGCGCATGTCCGCATTACCGCCGAGCTGAATATCGGTGCCACGTCCCGCCATATTGGTAGCGATGGTAACAGCGCCCGGGCGACCTGCTTGCGCAACGATTGCCGCTTCCTGCTCATGATAACGGGCGTTCAGAACCTGAAAGTCCTTGATGCCTTCCGTGCGGAGGCGTTCGGCGAGATGCTCGGATTTTTCGATTGAAGTCGTTCCGACCAGAATGGGCTGGCCCTTGGCGCTGGCTTCGCGAATATCGCGAACGATGGCGCGATATTTCTCTTCGATCGTACGATAAACCTCGTCATCTTCGTCGATGCGCTGCACAGGCAGGTTCGTCGGAATTTCAGTAACGCCGAGATTGTAAATATTGGCGAATTCTTCCGCTTCCGTCAGCGCGGTGCCGGTCATGCCCGCAAGCTTATTGTACATACGGAAATAGTTCTGGAACGTGATAGAGGCCAAGGTCTGGTTTTCAGGTTGGATGGCGACGTGTTCCTTCGCCTCAAGTGCCTGGTGCAGGCCTTCCGAGTATCTGCGGCCCGGCATCATTCGGCCCGTAAATTCGTCAATGATTACAACTTCATTGTTGCGAACAATATAGTCCTTGTCGCGCTGGAAGAGACGGTGCGCTTTCAGCGCATTGTTGACGTGGTGGACCATCGCCACGTTTTCCACGTCATAGAGCGATTCACCGCGTAAAAGACCTGCTGACTTGAGCAGGTTTTCCATCTTCTCTGTTCCCGCCTCGGTGAAAATGGCGGTACGCTGCTTCTCATCAACCTCGTAGTCTTCGGGCTGAAGGTTAATTACCAGCGCATCAACCGTGTTGTACATTTCCGAGCGGTCTTCGAGCGGGCCGGAAATGATAAGCGGGGTGCGGGCCTCATCGATAAGGATCGAGTCCACCTCGTCCACAATGGCGAAGTAGTGACCGCGCTGCACCATTTGCGCGCGTTCGTACTTCATGTTGTCGCGCAGATAGTCGAAACCGAGCTCGTTATTCGTCGCATAAGTGATGTCGCAGTTATATGCGGCGCGTCGTTCGTCATCGTCCAGACCGTGCACGATAACACCGGTCGTCAGACCCAGAAATCCGTAAACGCGGCTCATCCATTCGGCGTCGCGGCGGGCGAGATAGTCGTTTACAGTAACGACATGCACGCCTTTTCCTGCGAGGGCATTCAAGTAGACGGGCAGGGTTGCCACAAGGGTTTTGCCCTCGCCGGTACGCATCTCGGCAATATTCCCACCATGCAGGACCATACCGCCCATGAGCTGAACGTCGAACGGGCGAAGCCCGAGCGCTCGCTTGGCGGCCTCTCGAACAGTGGCGAATGCCGGGATCAGAATGTCATCCAGTGCAACGCCATCGGCGAGCTGCTTCTTGAATTCATCCGTGCGGGCCCGGAGCTGATCGTCCGAGAGCGCGGAGATTTCTGGCTCCAGCGCGTTTATCGCCTCGACCCGGGGACGCAGCCCCTTCACACGGCGGTCGTTGGCGGACCCAAATATCTTGCGAGCGAGATTGCCCAGGCTGACCATGCAATGGCCCTTTCAGTTGGCTCTCTCCGGCGGGGAACCGGGTAGGTCCATTGCGGACTATTTTAAGCAACGAACCTGATGCAAAACGACATGCGTTCCAAAATCGCTTCTGGACGCAAAGGTGGTGGACAGATAAGAGGGGGGAGAGGCGATGTCAACGTGGCAACTAAACACTGCTGCGCCTGCGATTCTGCCACATTTTAAGCTGCTTTCATCAGATAGCTGCCCGCTCGAATTCCATCGGAGTTACTTTGATGTCAATGTTCCACCGCCGCGCATCTTTGATCCGGCTTTCTTTTGCCGCGCTGCTTTCATCCTGCGCCGCGTTTTCAGTATATGCACAAGATAACAAACCGGCTGAAGTTCGTGCAGCGGAAGCTGCTGCTCCAGCCGCCAAGCCCGCTCCCGATACGGTTCTGGCTACTGTTAATGGACAGCCAATCACTGAGGCAGACCTTGATCTGGCAATTGAGGACCTTGATCAGCAGTTCGCCCGTTTGCCTGAGGAGCAAAAGCGCGCTGCAGCCCTTTCGGCAGTCATAGAAATTCGTCTCATGGCCGCTGAGGCCGCTGCCAAGGGAATCGACAAGGATCCGGATATGGCGCGGCGCCTGGCATTCCTTCAACAACGCGCACTTCATGCGGCCGTGATTGATAAGGAAGTGCAGGCAAAGATAACTGACGATGAAATCCGCGCTCGTTATGACAAGGAAATATCGGCTCAGAAGCCCGAGAACGAGGTTCGCGCGCGTCATATTCTGGTGAAGACCAAGGAGGAAGCCGAGGCGATTATCAAGGATCTTGATGGCGGCAAGAGCTTTGAGGAAATCGCCAAGGAAAAATCGCAAGACCCCGGTTCGGGCGCTAATGGTGGCGATCTGGGCTATTTCTCCGCGGGCCAGATGGTGCCGGAATTTGAGAAGGCTGCATTTGAACTGGCCCCTGGCACCTACACCAAGACACCGATCCAGACGCAGTTTGGGTTCCATGTCGTCAAGGTTGAAGACAAACGCGCTAAGCAGCCGCCGGCTTTTGAGCAGGTGAAGGAGCAAGTACGTTCGCTGGTCTTGCGCGACAAATATCTTGAGCTGATCAAGGGGCTGCGCGAATCAGCAAAGATTGAGATTGATGATCCGCAATTGAAGCAGTCCGTCGAAGGGCTGGAATCTTCAAAGCCCTGATCCGATATAAATTAGGTCAGTATTTAAGACGCTCTGGACCCTGTTCAGAGCGTCTTTTCGTTGGGGTCGGAGGAAGAAAACCGAATCGCCATCGGTCTGCCTGCAGCTATTCGACCCATCGATTCGGTGAACGGAATTGGCAGGGCCGCGTCCAGAGCCCTAAACACGGCTGCGACGAAAGCCCGACGCTGTGCTTCCGTCCCATTTCGCTTCAGCCAGGTTATTCGAGGCTCTCCATAAAGTGTTCCGTCACTGCGCAATGCCAGTCGAACTGTCACCTCCAGCCCCGCGCTATTTGGTGGAGCCTGCCAACACCTGCCGAGCGCTTGCCCTGTGGCTTCCAACGTGTTCACCGGTTCGGCTTGACGGCAATCGGTCTGTTGAGCGTAAGCAGGGGAGGCGCACGCCCAAAGCAGGTGTGCGCCGATCGCTAATGATGCACGAACGTTCGCGGGACGAATTCCGGTCAGATCGGCCATTATGGACTCCCGGCAGTTTCTTCGGGTCAGGTCGCTCGTCAAGAACCCGAAAAGGATGGCAGGCTTCTTGGCCGCGTGTCCCTGATCATCGGTAACAGAATAGCTCGCACGATCCCCAAAGCAAAGCCCAGGATAAGGAATGCAGCGATTAGCGACATGCTGCTGAAACGAGCATAGATCGGAGTGGCCTGCGGCGTTGTCGTGACCGCGTAGAAGCGACTCGACGACTTCAACATTCGCTCCTGGGCAACCTGCAAAAGACCCTTATACTGTTGCGCAAGTGCGCCCAATTTTTCTTCTGCCGCCTGCGTCAAAGCCGGAAGTGTGCCAATTTCTGCGCCTTCTTCCTGAAACACGATCGACCCGTTCCGACCTTCGAGTTCCGATAAATCCTCAACTAGAAGCTGGCGCTGATCCAGCAATTTCTGTGTGTATTCAATGTCTGATGTCCGTTGGACGAGGTTGATTACAGTTTGCAACGAGCCCTGTTCCAGTCCTATGCCTTGGCCAACTGCCAAGTCAGGGGCTTTGGGGCCCTCTTTGCCAAGAAGCATAGACAGGTTGTCGTCCAGCCCTTTGATTTGTATGCGATATTCGTTGATCCTGTTTTCGATTTCGCGCTTTTCCGCCAGCGCGACGGGATCTCCAGCCGGAAAGCCCTTTGCTATCAACGGATTGTAGTAGGCTATCCGATATGTGTCCGTCATTTGCTTGAGGTCAGACGCGGAGAGGTTGTCTGGACTGGTAAGACCCGACAGCCTGTTGTCTTCGCTTATGAGCTTCAAGCCCCGACCAATCTTGTAGAGCTGTTCGCCTGCAACCATCAGCTGCTGGGTGCCGGAGAGTTCTTTAGAAATCGGTGACATAGCGGTTTGGCTGAGGCGTGTGTCAGTCAGAACGCGATAATTCTTCACATAAACGTCGTTCCAGGTCTCCGGGATTGCCAAGGTCAGGGCTCTTGCGTTGGAAATGGTGAGACCAAGCTGAGAGTTATTAACATCGATACGCAGGCCTCCTTTGATCGACGCGTCCCGCTCTGCGGTATACTCGGTATTGATGGAATCGATGACAGCGGCGGTAAGGCCTTTAACGCTCATCTTTTGCTGATATTTGAGATCGATGCCCATTGATGCAGGATTGTCATAGGTTGCACTAATAGCGGACTCAAGATCAGACACTGGGACATCGAACTTCTGCGATAGGCTTGCAAGAACGTCCGGGGACTTCAGGTCGCTGGGCGAGAAGGCAAATCCGCTAGGATAGCGACCCTCTTCTATGCCGGTCAAAGCTACGTAAAGGGTTATAATGTGCCTGTCCCTTGCGCTGATCGCATAGGCAACTCCGAGTCCAATGAGCCCGGCGATTACTGGAAAAAGCACAATACTGACCCGCCTCCGCCACAACCGGCGGATGACCTCGCTAAAAGTCATTGCGGGGCCTTCATCGACAATAGTTGCTGATGCAATGCCGTGATCGCTCATTTGTAGCAGTTCCGGAAGTAGTTGAGGGAGATTGAACTTAACGTACATTACTAATATCAGAAATAGCATCATGTGCAATGGCGAAGGTAGCCGACACTTGCGTGTGGCGCAGGTCTGGGGCAAATGGGCATGATCAGCTAACCAGCCGGACGAACCATGTCGGACAAGATTTCGCCTCTCGCGCCAAAGAAATACCCGCGGATGCCTCTCATTGCCGGGGTGCGCATAGCCACTGCCGAGGCCGGCATTAAGTATCGGGGCCGCACCGACCTGCTGGCGATGGTTTTCGATGAGGGAACGGAAGTCGCGGGAGTTTTCACCCGCTCGAAATGCCCATCCGCACCAGTCGATTTTTGCCGGGCGAACCTGCCATCCGGCAAGGCACGCATATTAGTCGTCAATTCGGGCAACGCTAACGCTTTCACCGGGAAAAAGGGACGGGAAACGACTGCCGCAACGGGCAAGGCTGCTGCTAGCGCTGTTGGCTGTTCCGTTTCAGAAGTGTATCAGGCTTCGACGGGTGTGATCGGCGAACCTCTCGATCCCGCAAAGTTCACCGGCCTATTGGCGGATCTTGTCGAACGGGCGGAAGAGAACCGCTGGCTCGATGCCGCCAAGGCCATTATGACCACGGACACCTATCCGAAGGTTGCCACCGTAACCGTGAAGCTTGGCGATGTTGAGGTCGCGATAAATGGCATAGCCAAAGGCGCAGGCATGATCGCGCCAGATATGGCGACTATGCTGTCTTTCGTTGCCACCGATGCTCCAATTGCTGCACCTGTGCTGCAACAATTGTTGTCCAAGGGAGTGGGCGGGACATTCAATGCTGTGACGGTGGACAGCGACACGTCCACCAGTGACACGCTGCTGCTTTTTGCAACGGGCGCGGCTTCACGGCGGGGTGCGAAGCGCATTGATGATCCGCGTGATCCGCGCCTTGCGGCATTCAAGCGGGGTCTGAACAAGATTCTGAAAAATCTTGCGCTGCAGGTCGTTCGCGACGGAGAAGGTGCGCGCAAGCAGATCGAGGTGACGGTAACAGGTGCCCGCTCCGCGAAGTCGGCCAAGCGGATTGCGCTCTCGATCGCGAATTCACCGCTGGTGAAAACCGCGGTGGCGGGCGAGGATGCAAACTGGGGCAGGGTGGTTATGGCCGTAGGCAAAGCTGGTGAGCCTGCGGATCGTGACCTGCTCTCAATCTGGTTTGGTGACAATCGTCTCGCACATCAAGGTGAGCGCGACTCTGAATATTCCGAGG
Organism: Rhizobiaceae bacterium; assembly: GCA_019635795.1. GTDB lineage: Bacteria > Pseudomonadota > Alphaproteobacteria > Rhizobiales > Rhizobiaceae > Mesorhizobium_G. The sequence continues at coordinate 21,725 of JAHBYV010000008.1, read as the reverse complement.
AAGCTACCTCGGCCTATATGAAGCGTGACGAGATTCGCATTCGGGTTGATATTGGTCTTGGGCGTGGCAAGGCAACGGTTTGGACTTGTGACCTGACCAAGGAGTATGTCGCAATTAATGGCGACTATCGTAGCTGATGAATTCTTCCGGTTCAGATTCGGAAGCCGCGGTTCAATTGCCGCTCGTGCGCCGCTTTGAGGCGGCGGGCTTTCGTGCGTGGCCTGCCGCGTCAGTGCAATATGACGGCACATGGGTCGTGCGCCTGAATGCAGGCCATCCGGCCAAGCGCCTGAATTCGGTCAATCCGCTCGACCCCGGCGATGTGCACGATATTCCCGGGCGTGTGGAGCGCGCGAGCAGATGGTTTGCAGCCTATGGTCGGGCGCTCACGTTTCGCCTTTCTCCGCTATCTGGCCAGGCTCTCACCGAATATTTTGACGCAATGAACTGGCAGACGCTGTCGCCGTCTCTGGTGATGCGCGCCAATCTTGAGGACCTGCCAGTTGATAGTGCGATCCTGCAAATACCGATGAAAGACATCGGCCGCTTTATCAATGCGGCAATGGAAGTTCATGCAATCAGTGCAGAACTGCGACCCGGCCTCACAGAAATTATCAGCTCCATTAACGCTGAAGCGGGTTTGTTCGTGCTGGAAGATGAAGGCGTGCCGCTTGCAACCGCTGTTTGCGTCCATGATGGTGATCTCGCGGGGCTTTTCGAAATTGCGACCGGGCCGCGCGAGCGTGGCAAGGGCTATGGTAGACGTGTGGTTCTCTCGGCATTGCGCTGGGCCAGGCTTCGGGGCGCGCGGCAGGCATGGCTTCAGGTCGAGGCGGATAATGCTCCAGCGTTGCACCTTTATCGCAGCATAGGGTTTCAAGAGATATACAGCTACCACTACCGCAGACCGCCCGGAGCCTGATTTTGGAAAAGCGCAGATCGATCCTTCTTGTGGTGGCATGCGCGCTTGTCGACGCGGACGGACGCATTTTGATTGCCCAACGTCCGGAGGGCAAACAACTCGCGGGATTGTGGGAGTTTCCGGGTGGCAAGATTGAGCCGGGAGAAACTCCTGAAGAAACGCTGGTCCGCGAATTGCGAGAAGAACTCGGAATCGAGACACAGACAGCTTGCCTTGCGCCACTAACCTTTGCCAGCCACAGCTATGATAATTTTCACCTTCTGATGCCGCTCTATATTTGCCGCAAGTTCACCGGCATTCCGCAGCCGCTGGAGGCTCAGGCTCTCAAATGGGTCAAGCCGGCCAAGCTGCGTGACTACCCTATGCCCCCGGCCGATGCGCCCCTGATTCCTTTTCTCATCGACCTGCTGCATTGATTTTTTGTCGGCGGGAGAGCGTCGGCAGGCATATTCTGCGAAAGCCAAACGAGAAACATTCATCTTCTGCCAATTTCGGGGCGATAGCTGTTAAAGATAGGCAACATCTGCCTTTGCTCATATGCAAATCTTCGATCTCGATAAGTGCTTGCATCCATGAGGTCGATACCATGCAGAACAATCATCATTCCGGTTTTGCCACACGCGCGATTCATCACGGTCATAATCCGGCCGATCATGAAGGCGCACTTACGCCGCCGGTTCATCTCACCTCGACTTTTTCGTTTGAAAATGTGGATGAAGGCGCTGCTATCTTTGCAGGCGAACGACCGGGTTATTTTTACTCGCGTATTTCGAACCCAACGCTGGATCTTCTGGAGCAGCGTTGTGCTGTGCTGGAAGGTGCAGAAGCTGGTCTTGCCCTTGCTTCGGGTATGGGAGCCATCACATCGGTAATGTGGACCTTCCTTGCGCCCGGTGATGAAATCATCACCGACAAGACGCTTTATGGCTGCACGTTCGCCTACATGCGGCATGGCCTTGCGAAGTTTGGCATTCAGATCACCCATGTGGATATGACTGATCTGGCGGCGGTGGAAGCGAGCATTTCGGAAAAGACGCGCATCGTTTATTTCGAAACCCCGGCAAACCCGAATATGCGGCTGGTGGACATTGAGGCGGTTTCAGCGCTGGCACATGCGAAAGGCGCGAAAGTGGTTGTTGACAACACTTATGCCACACCGGTTCTGACGCGTCCTATTGAGTTCGGCGCTGATATTGTTGTCCATTCTGCGACGAAGTATATGGGCGGCCACGGTGATCTTATCGGTGGCATTGCTGTAGGCTCCGCTGAGGATATTGCGCAGGTACGTCTGGTTGGCATGAAGGATATGACCGGCGCAGTGATGGCGCCGTTCAATGCGATGCTGGTTCTGCGCGGGCTAAAAACGCTCAAATTGCGTGTTGAAAGGCATTGCGCGAACGCGATGACCGTTGCGCATTTCCTGGAGGGACACCCTTCTGTTTCCCGTGTTTTCTATCCCGGCCTGTTATCTTTCGCGCAAAATGAGCTTGCAGCGCGGCAGATGCCCGGCTTTGGCGGGATGATTGCTTTTGAGTTGAAGGGCGGCTTTGACGCGGGCCGGTCAATGATGGACCGGCTTGAGCTAATCCGGCGTGCTGTGTCGCTGGGAGATGCCGAATCACTGGTCCAGCATCCGGCTTCCATGACCCATTCGACCTACACCCCTGAAGAACGCGCCGAACATGGCATTTTGGAAGGTTTGATCCGCCTCTCTGTTGGTCTGGAAGAGATTGAGGATATTATTGCCGATATTGATCAGGCCCTCTCGGATATTCCTGCTTCGATGGCAGCCTGATGGTTTAGGCAAGCCAAATTGGGGCGCGCTGCTGCTGTATGCTGCAAGTGGCACAGCTCGCCCTGATGCTAAAGTAGTCTTGCCTGTTACTAACAGAACCATGCAAGAGGAAACCTCGACGCAGCACAATCTGCCAAGGGTGCTCCTATGGATCATAAAGATCGCCAGATAATTGCCGAGTTGCAGCAGAACGGACGACTTACCAATCAGGAGTTGTCGGAACGGGTGGCGCTGTCGCCTTCGCCGTGCCTGAGACGGCTGCGCGTTCTGGAAGATACGGGTGTAATCAAAGGCTACACTGCAATTGTCGACGAGCGCGCCTACGGCCTGCCAATTACGGCATTTGTGCGCATCCGTCTGGAGCGGCATTCAGAGGGACGGGTTGCTGCGTTTGAGCAAAAGATACGCAGCATCGACGCAATTCTGGATTGCTATGTGATGACCGGCGATTCCGACTACCTGCTGCGGGTGCTGATTGAGAGTCTTGAGGAGTATGAGCAGTTTGTGCGTCACAAGCTCCACACAATAGAGGGCATTGCCTCGATCGATACGAGTTTTGCCTATGGGGTCGTCAAGCGCTCGACCGTTTTCCCGTCGATACAATCGTGAGTTGGTGTGAGACCGCATTCACGATGTGTTAACGGTAATTGGAGCATCGCTACGGCGTTAACGAACCGTTGAGCCGATCGTGAAATTTGTTCTGATATACGCAATCTGTGCGCGAGGTCGTGCGAAGAGGGCTCAATGGATCAGGACAGCGGCTGGCAACTTGCACAAGACAGGAGAGGCTGGGGCATGAGGGAAGCCGGGATGAGCTTGCTTCGCGCTACGCTGCTGTTTGGCCTTGGCATCGCAACGCTTGCCGTTCTTATTGTTCCCACCATTGAAAAGCGTAGCCGCGAAATCTCGATGGGCGCAGGCATCGACACGATGCGAGTGGGTTCGATCGACAAGAGCAATGTGTACACGATCAGGCGAAGTGTCTTGCAGGCTTCACCTGACGCGACCTGCATTATCGAGGCGGATGGCACACGCCGAGGGTCATGCTGAACCGATACGGCATCAATATAGTATAATCTTACGCAAGCTGCGGTAAGCTTTTTAACATCCGTCCACTATGGTTCCGCCAAAATCAGGCGGAATGCGATGTTCAACACATTCATAGCTTTCATCGTCAACGAACGCGGTGCCACCGCAGTAGAATATGGTTTGATCGCGACGCTTGTATGCGTCGCCCTTCTTGGCGGAGCATCAAGTGCAGGCGTCTCGCTCAGTTCCCTGTGGAACAACAATGCCGAGATTGCAAATCAGGCGCTGGTTTCCTCTGGCGAGTAAAGTACCGGCAGTTATTTCAGCACTTTGGCCAACGATATCTGGGCAGAACCCGGCTTCAACGGCTTTTGCTGCGAAGGATCCGGTGCCCAGCCAGAAAGCCAGATTGTGGAGAAGGTCGCCCGGATTCGTCCGTCGGGGTCGGCAAATCGATCAGCGTAAATTTCAGCAGCTTTCATAAACAGCCCTCGGCTCACCGGCTTTCGGCTGCGTGCTAAAAGCGCGCTGGTCGCGCCCATAGAGCGCAAATCCGCCATCAGCGCAAACAGGTTGGAATAGCGCACCGTTACGGTTTCAACATCCGCTACCGGCAAGGCAAATCCCGCGCGTTGGAGGAGCGCGCCCGCATCGCGGATGTCGGTAAAAGGGGCAACGCGAGGCGCTGCACCGCCGGTTAGTTCTGTTTCCGCTTGCAGTAAACATTCACGCAGTTCCTTGAGCGTATCGCCGCCTGCGAATGCTGCTAGAAACAATCCATCCGGCTTGAGCGCGGTGCGAAATTGCAGCAGCAGACCGGGCAGGTCGTTGACCTCCTGAAGCGACAACAGGGAAACTGCCAGGTCGATACTTGCGGGTTCGAGCGGGAGTATCTCGGCTTCGGACAGCAAGCCTTCGCTGGACGGCAGCATTCCCGGGTCGCGTTCGACACGAATTATTTCCGCCACCTTGCCGCTTGCCTGCAATGCGCGCTGCGCATGGTCGGTCACGCAAAACGCTGCAACGGCGCGCTCAAAGCGCCGCTCTACCGCTGACAGCCTGTCGGCGAGGTCCTCGGCTGCGCGCTCCATAAGAAAGTCCGATCCCGGAGCCGCAGACCGGAGCGCGCGCAGTTTCCGCGCCAGCAGCAGGTCTGTATCGAAAATGGGTTGCACCGGACTGAACTTTCCTGTTTCGAGTTCTTCTAATGTAATGTTGCAGCTTGAATTGCAAAGCAGGTTTTCTGGTGAGGCAGTCGATGCCTACGCTCAAGGCGTTTCTTCAAACATGCGGTGCGGGCGCGATGCAAGTGCTCTTTCCGTCCGGCTGCGCGGGCTGCGGCCGCATTGTTTCGGAACCTGGCGCCCTGTGCGTTTCCTGCTGGCGTGGAGTGCGCTTTCTGGAAATGCCCTGGTGCGAGGTGATGGGCACGCCCTTCTCGCATGATATGGGAAAGGGCTTTCTTTCCGCTGAGGCTATCGCCAATCCGCCGCCTTTTCAAAAGGCTCGAGCCGCTGTGGCTTATCGCGGTGTTGCGCGGTCGATGGTGCGGAACCTTAAATACAGGGATCATACCGACCTCGCGCCATGGATGGCGAAGTGGATGATGCGGGCAGGTGCTGAACTTGTGGAGGACTGCGATCTTATCGTACCTGTCCCGCTGCATCGCTCCCGCTTCTTCTGGCGTCGGTTCAATCAATCTGCCGAGCTTGCGCGTGCCTTGTCGAAAATCTCGGGAAAAACGGTCGCGCCGCAGGTGCTTGAGCGCGTTAAGAATACGCGTCAGCAAGTGGGCCTGAAGCTGGCGGAGCGCCAGGAAAATGTGCGCTCTGCGTTTATGGTCCCGCCTGAAAAACAGATTGATGTTCACGGACGCCGTGCGCTTCTGATCGATGATGTTTATACGACAGGCTCGACTGCTATTGCTGCAACAAGAGCGTTGTTAAAAGGTGGTGCGGCGGCGGTGGATGTGCTTACGTTTGCAAGGGTTTTGCCGGGGGACTTTCAGCCAGATGACCTTGAGACTATATAGTCTGGCAACGGGGTGAGCAGATATGCCTGAAGTAACGATTTATACACGCGCCATGTGCGGCTATTGCGCCGCTGCCAAACGTTTGCTGGACAACAAGGGCGTTCACTATACCGAGCATGACGCAAGCTTCAGTCCCGCATTGCGCGAGGAAATGATTGCGCGCTCGGGTCGTCGCACCTTCCCGCAAATATTCGTGGGTGATGTGCATGTTGGTGGTTGCGATGACCTTCATGCGCTGGATGCGCAGGGAAAGCTTGATGGTTTGCTTGAGACCGGCAACCTTGCTTGAGGAGTTGTCATGAGCGTGTTCATGGCTGCGGCAGTCCAGATGCGTTCGGGAACGGACCCGCAGCGAAATGCAGAAGATTTCGAGGTATTGGTGCGCAAGGCCGCAGCAGGCGGCGCGCAATATGTGCAGACGCCGGAAATGACCGGCGGTCTGATACGCGACAAGGATGCGCGCTCGGCGTCATTCACCTCGGTTGATCAGGATTTCGTTGCAAAAGCCGCTGCCCGCCTTGCGTCAGAGCTGGGAATTTTTTTGCATGTCGGCTCCACCGCCATAAAGCGTGAGGACGGCAAGCTTGCAAACCGGGCACTGCTATACGGTCCGGACGGTGAGCTGATCACTACCTATGATAAAATTCACATGTTCGACGTTGATCTCGATAATGGCGAGAGCTGGCGCGAATCATCAGCCTATGAGCCGGGAACCCGTGCAGTCGTTGCGGATTTGCCTTTCGGCAGGCTTGGGTTTGCCATTTGCTATGATTTGCGGTTTCCTCAGTTGTTTCGCGCGGAAGCGCTTGCCGGTGCGGAGATACTGACTGTGCCCGCCGCATTTACACGCCAGACCGGTGAGGCGCACTGGCATACTTTGCTTCGCGCTCGCGCGATTGAAAATGGCGCCTTCATCATTGCAGCCGCGCAGGGCGGATTGCATGAGGATGGACGCGAAACCTTTGGCCATTCGCTGATAATCGACCCGTGGGGGCGAATCGTAGCCGAGTCGTCGGGCGACGAACCGGATGTGATTTTCGCCCAGATTGACACCGCGCAGGTTGCGGCAGCGCGTTCCAAAATTCCCAACTTGAAGAATGCCCGTACGTTTGAGGTCGACCAGGTTGAGACGCAGCTATTGAAGGGAGCCGCATTTTGATTCGGTTCTCTCTGGTGTGTGAAAAAGCCCACGAATTCGAAGGATGGTTTCGTTCCAACGACGATTTCGAGAAGCAAAGCAAACGTGGCTTCGTTGACTGTCCCCACTGTGGCAGTACGCGCGTAGAAAAGGCGCTGATGGCACCTGCCGTCTCGACATCTCGCAAGCAGGAGAAGCTGGCGCTCGCCATGGGCGAACAGCAGCGGCGCGCGATGGCGGAACTCAAAGCCTTTGCGGAACGTGTGAAAGCTGACGCCGATTATGTTGGCGACAAATTCGCAGAAGAAGCGCGCAAGATTCACTTCGGTGAAACGGACCCGCGCGGCATCTATGGCGAGGCAACGCTCGACGAGGTGCGCTCACTGGCAGAGGACGGCGTCGACTTCCTGCCCCTGCCGGTAGTCCCTGACGATCGCAATTAGCTGGTTAAGCGGGCTTTTCGGCGAGCAACATATAATTGACGTCCATATCCTTCGACAGACTCCACCGGTCTGCAAGAGGGTTGTACGTAACGCCTGTGCGATCCGCGACCGAAAGTCCGGCCCGGCCAAGTGCAGCCTCAAGTTCTTGAGGCCGAACAAACTTGTCGTACCGGTGGGTGCCGCGTGGCAACCAGCGCAGTAGATACTCGGCCCCGACGATCGCCAGTCCCAGTGCTTTCAACGTGCGGTTGATCGTTGCGACGAACATAAGCCCGCCGGGCTTTACCATCTCCCCGGTGCGCGTGATGAACAGATCAATATCGGCAACGTGCTCCACGACTTCCATATTTAGCACGATGTCGAATTGCTCGCCCGCATCAGCAAGCGCTTCCGCGGTGGTTGCCCGATAATCGATCGTCAAACCGCTTTCTGCAGCATGTAGACGGGCGATCTCGATATTTCTCTCAGCAGGATCGACGCCGATCACAGTGGCTCCAAGGCGCGCCATCGGCTCGCAAAGCAGGCCGCCTCCACAACCGATGTCAAGCACACGAACACCATCCAGCGGGCGCGCGCTTAGTGGATCACGTCCCAGACGCGACGCGACATGGTCGCGAATATAGGCCAACCGAACCGGATTGAATTTATGAAGCGGGCGGAATTTCCCTTTCGGATCCCACCACTGCGCCGCGAGCCGGGAAAAGTGTTCCACTTCACCGGGGTCGATGGTCGAGCGTTCTGCCTCAGCCATACATCTCTCCATTTGAGGTACAGGAAGTCGGGTTTGTGAGCGCAAATGTCAAGGTGGGGCGAAGCTGATCGGATGGATTGCGCGGCGCGCTTGCCGCATGAACAGGTTCTTGCCGTCATTCATTAAACGCCGGGTTGCGAATGTAATTGGTTTTGGCTAAGGAAGCCGCGGTTTTGGCGTTTGCATACGCAGGCGCTTTTTCGCAGGAGTAGCCGGCACGCCGGCGCAGTCAACAAGGCATTCATCCGCACATGGCGCGCATTGTGATGAAATTCGGCGGAACATCGGTCGCCGACATCGCCCGCATCCGCAATGTTGCGCGGCACGTCAAACGTGAAGTTGACGCCGGGCACGAGGTTGCTGTCGTCGTTTCCGCAATGTCGGGCAAGACGAACGAATTGGTCGCTTGGACCAAAGAAGCATCGCCCATGCACGACGCGCGTGAATACGATGCCGTGGTGGCGTCGGGCGAACAGGTTACGGCCGGGCTTCTGGCGATTACCTTGCAGAATATGGGCGTTCATGCGCGTTCATGGCTGGGGTGGCAGATTCCAATTCGCACCGACAATGCGCACGGGGCAGCCCGCATTACAGATATTGACGGCTCCTTCCTCGTGCAGCGTTTCCAGGAAGGCCAGGTGGCAGTGATCGCCGGGTTCCAGGGACTCGCGCCTGACAATCGCATATCGACACTCGGTCGCGGCGGTTCTGATACCAGCGCGGTTGCAATAGCTGCCGCTGTCAAGGCTGACCGTTGCGATATCTACACCGATGTTGACGGTGTCTATACGACTGATCCTCGCATTGAGCCAAAAGCCCGGCGCATGGCGAAGATCACCTTTGAAGAAATGCTCGAAATGGCTTCTCTCGGCGCGAAAGTGCTTCAGGTGCGGTCTGTCGAGCTGGCAATGGTTCACAAAGTTCGTACGTTTGTGCGTTCTTCATTTGAAGATCCGGACGCGCCCGGAATGGGTGATCTCTTGAATCCGCCCGGAACGCTTATTTGCGATGAGGATGAAATCGTGGAACAGCAGGTTGTCACCGGAATCGCCTATGCCAAGGATGAGGCGCAAATTTCTCTCCGTCGCGTGGCTGACAGACCGGGCGTTTCGGCTGGAATTTTCGGCCCGCTCGCGGAAGCCGGCATTAATGTCGATATGATCGTCCAGAACATTTCGGAAGACGGCAAATTTACCGACATCACCTTTACGGTGCCGTCCGGCGACGTGACCAAGGCTCTCCATGTTCTCGAAAAGATCAAGGAATCGGTCGGTTTCGACAACATGCAGCATGAAGACGGAATGTCGAAAGTATCTGTTATCGGCATCGGTATGCGCAGCCACGCAGGCGTTGCTGCAACTGCCTTCAAGGCGTTGGCTGAAAAGTCGATAAATATCCGCGCGATAACCACTTCGGAGATCAAGATCTCCATCCTTATCGACGGGCCTTATACCGAACTGGCAGTGCGCACTTTGCATTCGGTGTATGGTCTGGATAAGCAGTAGATTAAGTTGACGAATCAATTTGGAGACCAAGATTTCTGATTGAGGGGCACCTGGTTTGGTAGCTTGATGCAGTACAAGGAACGCTTGGCTGGGATGGTCCCACGCTCGCGGCCTTGCTCAGCAATGAAGTTCCAGCCCGGTGTTTTTACGGCTCAGCCAGAAATACAGGCTACCAGACTGATATTCGCCCCGACCTGACGTCCGAATGATCGGAAGGGATGCCGATGCGCGATGGTGCGGGTGGTCCGCGCGTATTGCTGAAAAAGCTCCGTGAGCTGATGGCGGAGCCGTTAGAGCCGCAAGAGCGGCTCGACCGGATCGTGCGCGACATCGCTTCCAATATGGTGGCAGAGGTTTGCTCGCTATACGTTTTGAGGGCAGACTCCATCCTCGAATTGTATGCGACGGAAGGTCTTAACCCTGGCGCGGTCCACCTTGCGCAGTTGCAGGTTGGGCAAGGTCTTGTGGGTACAATTGCAGCCAGCGCACGGCCTCTCAACCTGTCCGATGCTCAAAGGCACCCGGCCTTCACCTACCTGCCTGAGACAGGTGAAGAGGCCTATCATTCCTTCCTCGGCGTTCCTGTGTTGCGCGCGGGTCGAACGCTCGGCGTTCTGGTCGTACAGAACCGGACGATGCGCACCTACCGCGAAGACGAGGTTGAAGCTCTCGAAACCACCGCAATGGTTATTGCCGAAATGATTGCGGCCGGAGGGCTGACAAGGCTGACGCGTCCCGGTGTCGAGCTTGATCTATCCAAGCCAGTAACGATCGGCGGTTTGTCCTTCAATGAAGGCGTGGGGCTCGGTCATGTGGTTTTGCACGAGCCGCGCATCGTTGTGACCAACCTGTTCAATGAGGACAGCGAAAAGGAGTTGGCGCGGCTGGAAATTGCCTTGGGGTCATTGCGGCTTTCCATTGATGACATGCTTTCCCGTCGCGACGTGGCCTTTGAAGGGGAGCACCGGGCGGTTCTTGAAGCCTATCGGATGTTTGCAAATGATCGCGGATGGGTGCGCAGACTCGAAGAGGCGATCAATAACGGCCTGACGGCAGAAGCGGCGGTCGAGAAAGTCCAGAGCGATATGCGGGCGCGCATGTTGCACATGACGGATCCCTATCTGCGCGAGCGCATGAGCGACTTTGATGATCTGGGCAACCGGCTGCTGCGCCAGTTGCTGGGCCGTGCACCGGATGACATCGCCGCGGCGCTGCCAAAGGATTCCATAATTGTCGCGCGCTCGATGGGCGCTGCCGAGCTTCTTGATTATCCGCGTGAAAAACTGCGGGGGCTTGTGCTGGAAGATGGTGCTGCCACGAGCCATGTGGTGATCGTCGCGCGCGCCATGGGCATCGCGGCTGTCGGGCAGGTAAAGGGTGCCGTATCCATGGCGGAAAACGGCGACCCTGTGATCGTCGATGGTGATGAAGGCACGGTGCATTTGCGTCCCCAGCAGGACGTTGAGCTTGCATATGCGGAGAAGGTCCGGTTCCGCGCGCGGCGGCAGAAGCTTTACCGCGAGTTGCGCGACAAGCCTTGCGTTACAAAAGATGGTTTGAAGATCGACCTTCTGGTCAATGCCGGCCTGCTCGTGGACCTGCCGCAACTCACCGAATCAGGTGCTGAGGGGATAGGGCTTTACCGCACGGAATTGCAATTTATGGTTGCGTCGACATTCCCGCGCGCGGAAGCGCAGGAGCGGCTGTATAAGGAAGTTCTTGACGCAGCGCGCGGTAAGCCGGTGACATTCCGCACCATCGATATTGGCGGTGACAAGGTGCTGCCTTACTTCAAGGGCTTACACCAGGAAGAGAACCCGGCGCTTGGCTGGCGCGCGATTCGTCTGACGCTCGACCGGCCGGGCTTGCTCAAGACCCAGATTCGGGCGCTGCTCAAGGCTGCCGGGGGGCGAGAGCTCAAGGTCATGTTACCCATGGTTACCGAGCTTGGCGAAATTGCACAGGCCCGCGAAATCATTGAAAAGGAAGTGCGTCACCTTTCACGTTTCGCTCATATGCTGCCGAACACTTTGAAAGTCGGCGCAATGATTGAGGTTCCCTCGCTGCTTTGGCAACTGGACGAATTGATGGAGGCGGTTGATTTCGTTTCTGTCGGCTCGAACGACCTTTTCCAATTCGTTATGGCGACTGACCGGGGCAACTCAGCGCTTGCCAATCGCTTTGATCCTCTTTCCGTGCCTTTTTTGCGGACCCTGAAGCAGATTGCTGATGCGGGTAAACGTAACAATACGCCCGTCACCTTGTGCGGTGAGCTTGCCGGGAAACCAATTTCTGCCATGGCATTGATGGGCTTGGGCTATCGCGCTATTTCAATGTCGCCAGCAGCTATCGGCCCTGTTAAGGCCATGATGCTGGAACTGCCATTGGGGCAGCTCGAAACCTTCATGGAAGAGAATCTTTCGGGAAAGAGCGCGACTTTGCCGATGCGCGCGCTGCTTCAGGCATTTGCCGACGACCGCAAGATTCCTTTGTAGAGAACAAATATGATTTCTTTGCCGCGTGACCGAATGGATCAGGTCGTGAAGCGCTTCGAAATGCTCGAAGCACAAATGGCAGCCGGCCCGCAGGCTGATGCCTATGTAAAAATGGCATCGGAATATTCCGACATGCAGGAAATGGTCGGAAAGATTCGCGATTTGCTTGGTGCTGAGCAGGAACAGACCGATCTGGAGGCTATGCTGGCCGACAGGTCGACCGATGCCGAGATGCGTGCTTTGGCTGAAGCTGACCTGCCGGAGGTAAAAAGCCGGATAGAGGCTTTGCAGCACGACATCCAGATTCTGCTACTTCCAAAAGATGCAGCCGACGAGAAGAACGCGATTCTGGAAATTCGGGCAGGGACGGGCGGTGACGAGGCGGCGCTATTTGCGGGCGACCTGTTTCGAATGTACGAACGCTATGCCGCGCTGAAAGGTTGGCGCATTGAAGTCGTTTCGATCAGCGAGGGCGAGGTCGGTGGCTTCAAGGAAATCATTGCTTCAGTTTCCGGCAAAGGCGTTTTTGCGCACCTCAAGTTCGAATCGGGCGTGCACCGCGTTCAACGTGTGCCAGAGACCGAGGCGAGCGGGCGAATCCATACGTCAGCCGCTACGGTTGCTGTGCTGCCCGAGGCTGAGGAAGTTGATATCGAAATTCGCAATGAGGATATTCGCATTGATACAATGCGGGCGTCCGGCGCTGGCGGCCAGCACGTCAACACGACAGACTCGGCAGTGCGCATAACCCACATTCCAACAGGGATCGTTGTGGTTCAGGCTGAAAAATCGCAGCATCAGAATCGCGCTCGCGCCATGCAGATTTTGCGGGCGCGACTCTTCGATATGGAGCGCGGCAAGGCGGCGGAAGAACGGTCCGAATCACGGCGCTTGCAGGTTGGCTCAGGCGACCGCTCTGAGCGTATCCGCACTTATAATTTTCCACAGGGACGTGTGACGGATCATAGAATCAACCTCACCTTGTATAAGCTTGACAGGGTGATGGAGGGTGAAATGGACGAGATCATTGATGCCCTCATCGCCGACCAGCAGTCAAAGCTTCTTGCCGACATGAATTCAGATGGGTGAGCAGGGCCTCGCAGCAACATTGCGGCAGGTTCGGTCGAGGCTTGCTGCAGCGGGAATTCCAAACGCCGAAATTGATGCAAGGCTGCTGGTAGAGCATTTTTCAGGCGCGACACAGACGGACCTTATCGTTGCGCCGGAACGTACGCTGTCGCCGGATGTGATTGACGCGATTGAAGCGGCAGTTGCCCGCCGGCTGTCTCGCGAACCGGTTCATCGTATTCTCGGTTTTCGAGAGTTCTACGGACTTGAGCTCGCGCTTTCGCAGGAGACACTGGAGCCGCGTCCGGATACAGAAATCCTCGTCGATGCAGTCTTGCCTTTTGTTCGGCAAGTTGTTGAAAATAAAGGAATTTGTTCGATCCTGGACCTCGGTACAGGAAGCGGCGCAATTGCGCTGGCATTGCTGAAACAAGTACCGGAAGCGGTTGCAACAGGTGTTGATGTGTCACCGCAAGCGCTTGAAGTTGCTCGGCAAAATGCCGCCAGGCATGGGTTGTCAGACCGGTTTTACGTGCGCTCGGGTTCCTGGTTTGAGGCGGTTGAGGGCCAGTTTGATGTAATTGTCTCCAATCCTCCCTATATAAGGAGTGAGGTTGTTCCCCAGCTTGATCCCGAAGTCAGGAATTTTGACCCGATAAAGGCTTTGGATGGCGGTCCAGATGGGCTTGAAGCATATCGCGCAATCGCTCATGGTGTATTAGCACATTTTCAATTAGAAGGCGTAGTAGCGGTTGAAATCGGGTACGATCAGGCCGATCAGGTGGAGGAGATTTTCGCGAATAAAGGCTTTTTCCTGCTGCAAAAGCATTCGGATTTGGCAAAATACGACCGTATTCTCGTGTTTAAACGGGCAGAAAGCGAAGTTTTGCGGGCATAAAAAAAGTCTTGGCATCGCCATAAACAATCTGTAGGGTCCGGCCAGCCGGATTGGACGAAGCAGGCAGCTTCGATGGGAATCGGGCTCCAATTTAAAAGCTGCCTTTCTGCGTAAGACGACGCTCCGCTTGAGTGCGGTGGTCAGCCGGCCTAGTAACTCGAAACCGGGTTGGGATGGCAAGTGACGCCAACGCGATCTCAGCGGGCGAGCGCCTGCAGGGGAACACGAAGCAGCGAGCGCTTCTGGCGCACGCTTCGATCATGATTTGCAATATGAAGAGATCATAATGAGGCCACAACAGCAGAATCGGCGCATGCGCGGCCGTAATAACAACAACAATAATAACCGGAAGGGCCCGAACCCCCTTACGCGCAGCTATGAGAGCAACGGACCGGACGTTAAGATCCGCGGTTCTGCTCAGCAGATTGCCGAAAAATACGCGACCCTTGCCCGAGACGCCATGAGTTCAGGCGATAGGGTCATGGCTGAGAATTATCTACAGCACGCAGAACACTATAATCGCATCATAGCGGCCGCGCAGGCGCAGATGCCGATACAGAATGTCCAGAATCGTGACGATTACGATGACGACATGGATGACGAGGGCGGAGAGTTCGAACGGCCAGCCATGGTTGAGGCTAATGCCGGGGCTGCCGATGCGGGCTCTGGTCCACAGCCGGTGATCGATGGGGTTCCTGCCGAAGTCGCATTGAACGGCGAGAACGGCCAGCGCGAGAACGGTAATGCACGCCGCGAGAATTTCCGTGGCCGCGACCGCCGTGAGCGCAATTTCCAGAACGGCCATCGCAATGGTGGCGAGACACACCGTGAGGAAGAGCAGGCACAAGAAGCCGTCGCTCCTGCGGTTGAGGTCACGACCGAAGAAGTCAGGGATGAGTTGCCCGCATTTTTGACGGCCGAAGTTCCGGCAGTTGCGAGCCAGCCCGAAGAACAGGAAACGCGCCGCCCGCGCAGAACCCGTCGCCCGCGTCGCACGGACAGCGCGGCGGAAGAAGGCGATGCGCCGCAAGCGCAAGCTGAAAGCACTGTCGAGGCGGTTGCTGCGTCCGAAGACTAATTTTTTTCGGATTTTCGAACAGATCGGCGGGGAAGCAATTTCTCCGCCGATTTCTTTTTTAGCCGATGTTGAATCGGCCTTGAGAAGTGTCAAAGACGTCCCATATTTTGGTGAGTAATCGGACCCGGCTTCAATGAAGCGGGTTACTCACATGCCAAGCCATTGCCGCAAAGCGGGATGGGGAGGGAAGGGAGATTTGGAAATGAACCTTGAAAAATACTCAGAGCGCGTCCGTGGTTTCATACAGGCTGCGCAAACGGCAGCACTCAACCGCAATCACCAGCAATTCACCCCCGAACATATATTGAAGGCGTTGATCGACGACGACGAAGGGTTCGCCGCGTCCCTGATTGAGAGGGCGGGTGGAAATGCGCGCGATGTCAAGCTTGGCGTTGATGCGGCGCTGGAGGCAATGCCGAAAGTCGAAGGTGGAAATGGTCAGCTCTATCTGGCCCAGCCCTTGGCAAAGGTGTTCACCACGGCGGAAGAACTCGCGAAGAAGGCTGGCGACAGTTTCGTTACGGTCGAGCGCTTGTTAACTGCTCTTGCCGTTGAGAAATCGGCCAAAACCGCTGACATTCTGGCCAAGGCCGGTGTCACGGCGCAGGCACTGAATACGGTTATCAATGATATCCGAAAGGGCCGCACGGCAGATTCTGCTGGCGCAGAGCAAGGCTATGATGCGCTGAAGAAATATGCGCGTGACCTGACTGCCGATGCGCGGGCAGGCAAGCTTGATCCTGTGATCGGGCGCGACGATGAAATTCGCCGTACAATTCAGGTCTTGTCCCGCCGCACCAAAAACAATCCCGTTCTGATTGGCGAACCCGGTGTCGGCAAAACGGCGATCGCCGAAGGTCTGGCGCTGCGAATTGTCAATGGCGACGTTCCTGAATCGCTTAGGGACAAGCAGTTGCTCGCACTCGATATGGGCGCGCTGATTGCGGGTGCGAAGTATCGTGGTGAGTTTGAAGAGCGTTTGAAATCCGTTCTTTCGGAAATCACCGCAGCAAATGGCAACATAATTCTGTTCATCGACGAGATGCACACGCTTGTTGGCGCCGGAAAAGCGGATGGTGCAATGGATGCGTCCAACCTGCTTAAGCCCGCACTTGCGCGCGGCGAGTTGCATTGCGTTGGCGCGACCACCCTCGACGAATATCGCAAGCATGTGGAGAAAGACCCGGCGCTCGCCCGGCGTTTCCAGCCTGTTTTCGTGTCGGAGCCGACGGTCGAAGATACGATCTCGATCCTGCGCGGGCTGAAAGAGAAGTATGAACAGCACCACAAGGTGAGAATTTCGGACTCTGCGCTGGTGTCGGCGGCGACATTATCCAATCGTTATATTGCCGACCGGTTCTTGCCCGACAAGGCTATCGACCTGATGGACGAGGCTGCATCGCGGCTGCGTATGCAGGTTGATTCCAAGCCGGAGCAACTTGACGAGATCGATCGCCGCATCATGCAGTTGAAGATCGAGCGGGAAGCTCTGAAGGTTGAGAAGGATGATGCTTCAAAGGATCGTCTGGCTCGGCTGGAACAGGAACTTGCCGGACTCGAAGAGGAATCGGCGAGCCTGACTTCCAAGTGGCAGTCTGAAAAGCAGAAGCTTGGCCGGGCTGCAGATTTGAAAAAGCAGCTTGATGATGCACGCAACGAGCTTGCAATAGCGCAGCGCAAAGGCGAATTCCAAAGAGCCGGTGAACTTGCCTATGGCAAAATCCCGGAACTGGAAAAGCAACTTGCCGAATCTGAATCTCAGGAAACCAGCGGTAGCATGGTTGAGGAAACCGTGACGCCGGACCATGTGGCGCAGGTCGTGTCGCGTTGGACTGGCATACCGGTAGACAAGATGCTGGAAGGTGAGCGCGAGAAGCTTCTTCAGATGGAAGATGCAATCGGCAAGCGGGTTGTTGGACAGGGCGAAGCCGTTCAGGCGGTGTCGAAAGCAGTACGTCGCGCCCGCGCCGGATTGCAAGACCCCAATCGGCCAATAGGATCGTTCATGTTCCTTGGACCGACAGGCGTTGGCAAAACCGAACTGACCAAGGCATTGGCGAACTTCCTGTTCGACGACGAGCAGGCAATGGTTCGGATCGACATGTCGGAGTTCATGGAAAAGCACTCCGTTGCCCGGCTTATCGGCGCACCTCCCGGCTACGTTGGCTATGAGGAAGGTGGCGTACTGACCGAAGCAGTTCGGCGCAGGCCCTATCAGGTTGTGCTGTTCGACGAGGTGGAGAAAGCGCACCCCGATGTGTTCAACGTTCTGTTGCAGGTTCTCGATGATGGCCGGTTGACCGATGGGCAGGGCCGTACCGTGGATTTCCGCAACACGTTGATCATCATGACATCGAATCTTGGCGCGGAATTCCTTGTGAATCTCGGCGAAGAGGATGATGTCGATTCCGTGCGTGATCTGGTGATGGAGCGCGTCAAGGCTGCATTCCGGCCTGAATTCCTGAACCGTATCGATGAGATCATTCTGTTCCATCGCCTGCGCCGTCAGGATATGGGCAGGATTGTCGAAATCCAGCTCGGGCGTCTTGAAAAGCTGCTCGCAGACCGCAAGATCAAGCTGGAACTGGATAAGGAGGCCATCGAATGGCTCGCCAACAAGGGCTATGATCCGGCCTATGGCGCACGTCCCCTCAAGCGGGTGATGCAGAAGGAGCTTCAGGACCCGCTTGCAGAGAAAATCCTGCTTGGCGATATTCTGGACGGCTCGAAGGTCAAAGTGACGTCGGGTTCTGACCGGTTGAATTTCCGGTCAAAACCTCGCGCGGTAGACACCGAACAGGCGGCCTGACTGGAATCTGAATAAGCAAGGCACGGCTCTATTATTGCCGCGCCTTTTTCTTGCCGCGCAACCTGTTTGCAACTTCGAGGTCGAGACCAGCGTTGGGTGAAGCGACCGGGAGCGGTTTGGCCATTTTCATGCCCGGTTCATATATGAAATGCTAACCATAGGACTATGGAATCAGAAGCGAGATGGATGTGACCCGAATCGCAAAAATTGCGTTCCTGGCGGCTTTCGTTGCTGGCGGTGCAGGAGCTGCCTCGGCACAAATGCGCGACGCAGAAGTTTACTACGATGCCAATGGCAATCGCGTTATTGTTGATTCGGTAACGGGCGAGGTTGTTTCTATTGAAAGGACCGAGCCACCGCAGGGGTATGGTCGGCGCATTCCTCCGCAATGGGACGATGGCGCAGCATATGACGATCCCGAGTTGGAACAATATGAGCGCCGCCGTTATCGCAGGGATTATCCCGAACAGGAAAATTACGGTACTTATCCGGAAGAAGCATATCCCGATGAGCAGGTTCGCACTTATCCCGAAACTCCCGCTGTTCCCCGCCAGCGATCTGGCGGCGTGACGCGGGAATCATTGCCCGAACCATCGGAGACCAGACAATCGAGCATCGAACCATCCGCATCAGGTTCCGGCGGGTCCGTTATTGATCTTGGCAAGGCACCTGCGAGCCAGGTCACCATCCAGACAAAAATCATGGAAGACGTTGCAGGCCTGCAGATTCTTCTCGATCGGGTTGGTGCTTCGCCGGGCGTTATTGACGGTCGTTTCGGCTCTAATGTCGATCGGGCGCTGGAGAACTACCGGGCGCTAACCGGACGGCCGTTGAAATCTACGGACACGGAACGAATCAAGGAAGAATTGGCGGCGAC
This sequence comes from Rhizobiaceae bacterium, assembly GCA_019635795.1. Taxonomy (GTDB): domain Bacteria; phylum Pseudomonadota; class Alphaproteobacteria; order Rhizobiales; family Rhizobiaceae; genus Mesorhizobium_G. The sequence continues at coordinate 2,885 of JAHBYV010000008.1, read as the reverse complement.
CGGCGGTGAACCGTTTATGGATTACACCATTACCCCGGAAGATGCGGCAGGTCCGTTTGTTGCATCAGTGCCTGACGACTATAGCGAGAAGGCAAAGCTGGATCGGCTTGCCTATACGTCGGTGCCGGAAATGTTGGCTGAACGCTTTCATATGGACGAGAAATTCCTCAAATCGTTCAATCCGGAAGCGAATTTCAACAGGCCGGGCACGATTATTCGCGTGGCAAATGTCGGGAAGAACGTGACGAAGCCCGTTACACGAATCATTGCTGACAAAGCGAACAAGCAGGTCCGCGCCTATGGCGAGGATGGAAAGCTGGTCGTTACCTATCCGGCAACAATCGGTTCTTCCGAAACACCTTCGCCGACGGGCACCCATGCGGTTTCGCGCGTCGTCACTGATCCCGGCTATACCTACAACCCCAGGATCAATTTCAAGCAGGGCTCAAACGACAAGGTGCTGAACATTCCACCGGGACCAAATGGGCCGGTCGGTAATGTGTGGATTGCGCTCGACAAGCCAACTTACGGCATACATGGCACGCCGGAACCGTCAAAAATCGGCAAAACCGAAAGCCACGGCTGTGTTCGCCTGACAAACTGGGATGCTTTGGAGTTGGCAAAGCTGGTCAAGGCGGGCGTGACGGTAGAGTTTGTGGAATAGCTGAGGGCCAGAACGGCAGAAAAACTAGCTGTCGTTGCCCTTGGTGCTGGCCAGCTTTAGCTGCCCGGACTCGTTTTCCTTCATGATTTCGTCAATGCGGTCGCGTTCGAGCTTGAAGGCGGTGAGTTCTTCGCCCCTGAGTGTCTTGCCTGCAGGCAAGCGAACGCGCATCGGGTCAACTTTTGCTCCGTTGACGATCAACTCATAATGCAAATGCGCGCCGGTCACGAGACCGGTGGAGCCGACATAACCAATGATCTGCCCCTGGCGAACACGCGCGCCGGGCTTGATGCCTTTGGCAATTGCACTCTGGTGGTTGTACGATGTTTTATAGCCATTGGCGTGGCGGATGATTGTTTGACGTCCGTAAGCGCCTGACCATCCCGCCTTTTCCACAACGCCGCTACCTGTTGCCAGAATCGGCGTTCCGGTTGGCGCGGCCCAGTCTACGCCTGTGTGCATTCTCGCATAGCCCAACACAGGGTGGCGGCGCATACCGAAACCGGAGGTAAACCGGCCGTTCGGGGCCGCGGTGCGAAGCAGGAACTGCTTGTTGTTGCGGCCATCCTTATCGAAATAGTCCACACCACCATCCGGTGACTGAAATCTGTAAAGTGTTTTGGTCTGGCCGCCGAACGAGGCGGAAACATAAAGCAACTGCGAATCGTCCGAGATACGATTGTCCTCATCCGGCTCGGAGAACAGAAGCTCCATCCGATCCGTTGGATTAACGCGTGACTGGAAATCGACGTCTGACGCAAACAGACGCAATAGCGAGCGCGTCATTGAGCGCGATATTCCATAGGAGGAAGCGGCCCGGTTTATCGCGTCGTATACGGTTGGCAGGTTGCCACTCACCATAACCGGCGGCGAATCATCGAATGCAGCTTGAAGTGCGGGCGTCGGATCTGGATCCTGAGCGGGGACGAAAGCCTTCTGATCATTGAGCGCCACGCACAGAATTGAGTTACTGGAGCTTGCGCTTTGATAAAGCGCTGCACGCACGATCGTTGGCGTTTCACCCTTGAGCTCAAGGCCAATGCGCAAAACCTGACCTTCTTTCAGGGTCGGGGAATGCAGAAGCTCGTTCAACTTTGCTGTCGCGGCTGCAGAATCATTGCCGGCATAGCCTGCGGCCTTCAGCGCGTCTTCGATGGTGGTGGGCGATGTTATCGGAATGATGTCTTCCGCATAAGAAATATCGTCGTCGCTCGCTTCTTTCGGAGCAACGCTCACATTCTCCGGCGTGATCTTGAAGCCATAGGAGGCCGTAAGGGTCTGGGTCTCGAACGAATCGCCGAATCGTTCCGGGTCAACGAAATGCAGCGAGGCAACTTGCACGTCACCGTCGGTCAGGATTGCGCCCATGGTGCGGACAACCTGTTCAACCTCGTCTGCAGCAAACGCAGCGCTTTCGTCGAAATTGGCCGTTTCAATAGGGAACGGCGCTGTTTTCAGCACCATCTCGCTTTCAACCTTCGCCGCATAGATCTGACCCGGCGCAGGGGCCTCCGGTTTTGATCCCGGCTCGGCAAACACCATCAGCGGATCGAAAGGCGGATAGTCGCGGTCGTTTTTATAGCTGGCGGCGAGCGCCATGTTCACGCCCATCAATGGCATCGCTCGGATCACTTCACGATCGCCAACCTTGCTAGCCACAGACACCTCTATCCGTCTGCGATCTTTTGCACGCGCGATCTGGCGGGAGGCAAAGACACGCTCTTCCTTGGCCTGCTCGCCCGATTCTCCCGCCTTTCTGAGGCCCATAAGGTCCGCGATTTCAGGGGGCGTGGCGATGAGAACGCGACCGTCCAGTGCTGCTAGCAGCGCAACGCCCATCAGAACGCTCGATGTGATGCCGGTCAAAAATGTTCCGGAAAGCCATCTGGCGGAAACCTCCCGCCGATCCGGCGGGCCGCTTTGCCCATCGGCCAGAAGCGGCGGCTCGTTGCCAAGCTCCGCTATGGGTCGGTCGATATCCTGCATGAAATGCCGCTGGTTTCCCTCGGATGCCTGTATTCTATCGTGTTTGGCTTCAGACTTTTGCCTTCCAAGCCATGGCAAGTCAACGAAGGACCACTCTTTGTATATATAGAGCTTCCCCGGCTAACCATTTGTCCTTGGGTCGTTGGACTAAAAATCGGGCTCGAATGTGACGTTTGGCATTCATCCACAGGGGCCCGATCCGGCTGTCAAAAAAGTTTCAAAAAAGGGATTTTGT
>JAHBYV010000007.1 GCA_019635795.1 Rhizobiaceae bacterium | reverse complement strand
GCGAGCACCGGAAACTGCAACCAGAGCTGCAGCTGAGCCGAGAAGAAGGCTCTTGATGTTCATTTTCTGACCTCCAAAGAGAAATGATATAGTCATTTCAGTTTTTAACTATGGCTGAAGGCCAGCAAAACGCCGCCTCCTCCGTCTCCGAAAAAGGCAATAATCTGCCCTCTTCCAGTGGCAACAATCACCATTGGTAAGTCTGGATCAACATTTTAAATTAATGGATATTACCGTTTTTGAATTGCAAAAAATCGATGTGATAAAAATAACACACTAAACCGATTTAATTTACACACTTCTAATTTAAATCCGGTAGCACCTGACAGTCGATAAGGGGCAGCCTGACCATTTGAAATCAGGATGCAATATAGCCCGCGATAGCAGAGCATAGAATTGGATTCTCCAAGCACAGGCGCGCTCTGATACGATATAAAATGATATAGATATACTGCATACACTTGAATTCATTGCAGGAATTCTGTTGATGAATCCAATCAACGCAAACCATTCTCAATAGGCGATTTTGAATATTGTGTATTTAATAATATCAGACGTCTAAGTATGCTTTTGGTGCGGTAAGTTTGCAGCTAACCGTGCCTCCGACTGTACAATTTAGCATTCGAGAATTGGCAGTCGGAGGTCTCAATAAATTTCGCCAACGCGATTATCAATCGCTGTACCCATTCAGTGACCGCCCTCCACGGAAATTGTTTGCGCAAAGCGCCTATCTCTTAACAATCTTCTGCGTCTGGCGATCATACCGGTACAGATGGAGCTGCCCGTCCTTGATGAGTTGGGCGGCCTGCCCGACGTGCTCCGGCAGAACATAGAACCACTCACGCGGCCTGATCTTCTTGCCGAAGCGATCGATGATGAAGAGCTCGCCTGGTCGGGCAGGATCAAAGAATCGGTGAAGCAAGTTCTCGACCTTGGAACGGGATAGATTCTGCAGGCTGTAGGTTGCCACGATTTCGACGGGCGCCAGAAGGAAGGTTGGATCATTCCGCGCATCGGCCACGCGACGACGGACATCCTGCGACGTCACGCCAACCTTGTAGAGAATGTCACGCTGCGGCCTGATAGCCGGATCCTCAGAGAGGCTACGCGCGACGTAAATCGTGCCTGACAACGAAATCTTGTCGGTTTCCCAATCGGGGTCCAGAGGGCCAAGGCCCAAACGCTGAACGACACGCGCCGTCTTGTCGTCACTAAGCGACTTGCGAAACGACGACATCAACGGGTCGCTCTCCGTGCCATTCGAGAAAATGACCCGAAGTCGATGATCCCGCGCTCCGCTGCGCTGCGCGCCCTCGCTCTTTTCCGCGATATAGGCCAGAAGGCCGTTGCGAATGAAGAAGTCGCCTTCCAAAGGCTCAATAACGGCCCATTTCTCGACCAACGTCGCCTCTCGCGCGCCACTATCGAGCGCCTGTTGCATTGTCTCGAACAGGCTGGCGAATTGATCGAAGTCCTTGCACGGAACAAAATCCGCGCGGTGATCCGGCACCTGGCGCTCCGCCGCCGGTGTCACGTGCCTGAGCTGAACGAGTTCCGGCTGAACATCGAGACCATCTTCGGCGAAAATGTCGTCCAGCGTGTCCGGAATACTCTCCGCCTCAACCTCATCCCTCCATGAAATTTCGGCTGCTGTCTCTTCGAGACCCAATAACCCAAGCCTGTCAGCACGGCGAAGCTCTTCGCTGGGGTCCTTGACAAGACTCTCCCAGATTGTGCCAAGCCGCATTTCTTCGTGATTGGGTGAATTGGCGCGTGGCAAACGTCCATGCGTTTCATAAAAGCGCGTAACGTCGCTCATAATTGCTACGCCATTATTGCCGGTTGAGGCTGGCCTCGGCTTCATCTTGACGGCAAGCAGGCCGAATTCATCCGGCTCCGCAAATATCTGCTCAAGCGTGGGGCGCGGCATCAGCTTCTGCCTCCCGCATGCTTTGCGCTTTTCGGTTCTTGAGCCACGCCAGAGCCTCCGCCATGCGCTTCTCCAGCGGGTCGGCGGCATGCACATTCGGCTCGCGGCCTTCCTGCGCCCGGAAACGCTTGATTCGGGGCCAAAGCGTGCGAGCTTCATCCTCGCTCATCTGAACGCGCATGGCCACCATGGCGGACTGCACCTGAGACAGAAGTGGCGCATCGAAGTTACGTGACGCAACTTCAAAACATTCCTGAAAGGCATTTACGCCATCGATCAGGTCGATATCCAACTCGCGGACATTAATGAATCGACGCACCATGGCCAGCAGCGTGTTGGGTGCTGCCCTCATATCGTCTTCCGCACTTTGCGCATCGGCTTGCCCCGTGCCGCTGCCCGTTCCGGGCGCATCACCTTCAGCCTGATCGGCCCCGATGAATGGCGTTCCCGCTTCCTGAAATCCGCGCTCGGCTTCCTGGCGCGCCAGCGTCAAAAGGTTCATTCGGGCGGCGAGGTTCTGGCGGATGGACTCGGTTTCGTCGTCGCTCAGGTTTTCATAGCGATGCTCGATAATGTCCGTCAGCAGCATCTGCGTGGCCACTTCCGGCGCTGTATCCGGTGAAACGATCCGTGCATCGACGGCCTGACAGGCGGTTGCCATCAGATCGGCCATGTCGTTCTCGCAGATTTCGCGCGCCCGGTCGGTCGGCGGCTCCATCAGGCCTTTGATGCCGATGGTGATCGTACCCTGACCATCATCGCTGATCGGCTCCCGGATATCGCCGTCTTCCCGGCGATAGAACTTGAAGTTGGGGGCCAGCACCTGCTCCATCAACAGCGAACCGGAAATAGCCTTCAGCATGTCGTTGACGGCATCTTTCACTGCCGTCGTTTCCACGCCGGGTTCCGCAACCAGATTGGTAAAGATAGCTTTCCGCTTGCCCGGTGCATCGCGCGTGGCGCGCCCGATGATCTGCACGATTTCGGTGAGCGACGCGCGGTAGCCGATGGTCAGCGCGTGCTCGCACCACACCCAGTCGAAACCCTCCTTGGCCATGCCGAGCGCGATGATGATATCCACCTTGGCGCGGTCGGCAACATCGTCCCGCTTGCCGTCCGGCCCCTTTATCTCGCGGGAAAGCGCGGCCTTCACTCCCTCCCGCTCCGGCCCGTCATTGACGAGATCGGCCACTTTCAGCACGCGACCATCCGAAGTTCGGATCAGATCGAAGCCAGTGCCCTCTTCCACGCCGATATGTTTGCCGATGAGATCGAGAATGCGACCGACTTCATCATTCTTCTCGCCAAAGGCCTCCGCTGAGCCGCGATGGGGAATGTGAATGATCGTCTTCAGCGTGGTATCGAGCACATCCGGCAGGCCATTAATGTATTTGCCGCGATAGAAGCTGTAATTGACGCCGAGCGCCTTCAGATATTCGTAGCCCTCAAGCTGTTCATAATAGGAATAGGTGATTGCGGTGAAGCGCGCCTCTTCCTCCGGCCTCAACACGGGCACGGCATCTCCCCGGAAGTAAGAGCCAGTCATGGCCATCACATGGCTCTGGCCGCGCGCAATGATCTGCCGCAGGATTTCACCCAGGCGATTGTTGTCTGCTGCCGAGACGTGGTGGAACTCATCAATAGCGAGAAAGACATTGTCGAACGCTTCGATTCCGTGCGCCCGCTCCACGGCCTCAAAACCGAAGCGGAAAGTGGCATGGGTGCAGACCAGCACACGAGCGTCAGACTGCATGAATTCCGAAAACGCCTTCACCTTTTGCGCTGTTGAGCCCTCCTCCGTGCCGGAAAGGCAGAGGTTCCAGCGGTCTTCCACCTGCCAATCAGCATCGAAGCCATAGCTTTTCAGATCGGTCGAGCGAAACGAGCCCCCTATTGAGGTTTCCGGCACGCAAACGATGGTCTTGGCCAACCCCTGATGGTTCAGCTTGTCGAGCGCCACAAACATCAGCGCGCGGCTTTTGCCTGCGGCAGGCGGCGCTTTCAGCAGAAGAAACTGCGCGCTGCGGGCGGCATAGGCGCGGGCCTGCATGGGCCGCTGACCGAGCGCATTGGTGGCCTTGGATTGCCCGGTGCCATTGTAGTGCACATTGACCATCTCAACCATTTACTTCGCCCCCTGCTTCACCCGCGCCGCATAAAGCTTGAACAGCTTTTCCAGCCGCTCCGTGTCATTGCGGAAGGGGCGGCCAATATACATGCTCTCCAGCAGTTCATCATTTTCCCGATGTACCGCCCGCAAATCATCCGGCATCTTGTCCGGGTCGTAGAGGTCGGCAATGGTCTTGGGGTAATGCTGATAGCGCGTTTTCAGAATGCGGCGTGCCGAGGCCGAAAGTTGATCCAATTGTTCCGAGGTAAATTTGGGTACCGGAAAGGTGTTCCAACCCAACGTATTGGAATAGCGGAAGTCAGATTTCAGCTTGCCGCAAACGGTGGCGATCCAGACTAGGTGCAGGCGCGAACTAATTATACTTATAACCCATTCGGGACCATCAAATATGGCGAAGCATTGATTAGTTGTTACCGCTGAGGCATCCAGTAGACCGCTTGGAATATAATCTCGCCTCTCCGACGAAACTGTTGGAATAACTATTGTATGATTGGTAGATGTTCGAGTGTCTCGGTAACGATGCGGAGATGCTGCTAATTTATTATACCCAGGGTCTCTGCTACTCAAGCGGGTCAAGCGAACGGCATCTAACCTACTGTTAATATAGGGAATTTCCTGCGCCTCCTTTAAGGCGTTTTCCGGTATCCAAAGGCAGTACCTTTCTATTCCTTTTAAAAACTCTTGAGCGCCATAAAGCGGGCGGATAAACTTTTCTGCTGAAGGGCAATCCATCAACAAGCGAACCTTTTCCTCCCTATTTAATGTCAGATGATTGCCATCAGCCGGATAGTTTCCATAGAACATTTGCGGTATATCAAATAACGATTTGCGACTTGAATGAATAATCTGCTCATTTGAATTTATTAGATATGAATTTATGTGACGCACGCGAGTGTAATTTTCAGATGAAAATATCTTCTTTTCACCGCTGCAAATATTTCGAATGCCAATTATGACGCACATGACAGCTGCATTTTTTGCGGCATTGTTTTGCCATTTGAATGATGTGTGGCAAAAGTAAATTTCGATATTGTCGTTCAATATGTGCGGCCACAACGTAGAGACAGCCGCTCCTTGACAGATAGAGTTTGTTGAAACGAGCGACGCTCTAGCAGCACGCTCTCTGATGTATTTGGAGGCCTTGAAATACCAAGCTGAAACCAAATCGAGTGATCGATAGGCTTGGAGCTGACCGGAAAAAACCAAGTCCATGTCGGCTTTCTGCGTGTCCTCTTGATTGCGCGATCCCAAAAAAGGCGGGTTGCCCGCAATGTAAACCTCTTCATCCCCAACCGGCGGCGGGCAAACCTCGTCCCAATTTACCCGCAGAGCATTGCCGCATCTGATCTGCCCACCACCCTTCAACGGCAGCAGCGGGGGCATCCGCCCGAATACATCGGCAAAGCGGGCATTGGCCTGATATTCGGCAATAAACAGCGCGAGCTTGGCCGTTTCCGCCGCAAAGTCCGTCAATTCGATGCCATAGAACTGGTTGAGGTTGACGGCGGAGAACATGACGTTCTGCGGATTATCCTCCAGCTCGCCCAGCCGCTTCAAAATGCGGATTTCGCGCTCGCGCATCTGCCGATAGGCGACGACAAGAAAATTGCCAGAGCCGCAAGCGGGATCGAACACACGAATTTTTGACAGCCGATGAAGCTGGGCCTTCAGGGCTGCTGGCTTGTCCCATGCCTTGTCCAGCGCCTCATCCAGATCATCCAGAAACAGCGGCCCCAGCACCTTCATGATATTCGGCACCGAAGTGTAGTGCATGCCCAGTTCGGCGCGGGCCTTGGGATCGGCAATCGACTGGATCATCGAGCCGAAAATATCCGGGTTGATCAGCTTCCAGTCCAGCTCTGCGGCGTCGCGCAGATAGCGGAAGGATATGGGGTCGAAATCCGGCGCCTCTATGGCATCGGCAAACAGCCCGCCATTGACGTATTTGAACTTCTCCGTCCATGCGGGCAGGTTTGGGCGAAGTCCTTCCGGCAGGTTCATGGCGCTGAACGCCTGCACCAGAACATGGCGCGCGTGTTCCCCCTTGTTGCCACCATAGGAGAAGACGGCGAAGGAGAATTGGGCATCCTTAAAGACGCCGACGTCTTCGGAAAACAGGCAGAAGATCAGCCGCGTCATGAACAGGTTCATGGCATGGCGACGCTCTGGCACGGCCCAATCCGGATTCGCCTTCAGCAAGGCATCGTAAAGCTTCGCCAACTTGCCGGTGGCCTTGATATCGACCGGATTTTCTTCTGCCGCCTTGTAGCGCTCCTTGCCAGCGGCAGGCAGGAAGAAGGAAAAATGCGTGCCAAGATCTTCGAAGCGGCAATGCAGCGTTTCCCCGGACTTCGGATGTTCGGCGGCGATTGTCTCCCCGTCGGTGGCGATCAGGATCGCAGGCTTTGCCTTCGCCGTGCGCTTCGACATACGCAGCGCATCCAGCATTTCAGCCGCCATGCCTGCGGGGGCCGGCACATAATGGAATTTGGCATTAAGCAGGACGCCACCCGGAATATCCGACTTGTTTGTCGTGCCCGCCCTCAACTTGGCGACGGTTGCCTGCGCATTGTCCGTCGCCTGAGCAAAGGCATAGCCGAACTCAGCGGGATCAAACTCCGCCTTGGCAATGGCATCAAGGGCATCTGCTATTTCGGTGGGGTTCATCATGACGGGGCGCGCTTCTTAATAATCGGAATAGGCAGACGGTCCTTTCAGGACCAGGCCGGAATGAAATGCGTTTCAGTGAAATGAGCTGCTGTGTTTCAACCATGTATATATCGTCGTGCTCAAGCAAAATGACCGTTGCGCTCAACGCGAACCACCCGCGATTTTGGTCATGCGTAACCTCCCGGTCAGGGAATTACATTCCTGACTCATCAATTGATTGCAAGGTAGATTGAGGTTTTAGCATGGATATATCGCCCGCAAGCCGCCGCTATGGAGGTCACATCCGTTGTCTCAGCCCCTGAACGCGAATTGACGATAGAACCGCAAGAATTGCGCGTACCGTCGTTCGGCTTGGTTGTCCTGGCACACCGCTACTGGGCGATTGCCCTGTGTGCAGTTCAAAAAACACACAGAAACGCGGCAAGACTGAAAAATCGAGGAATAAGCGCTTATGGGAAAAACTGGCTGGGGAACCTGGATTCGAACCAGGACTAACGGAGTCAGAGTCCGCTGGTCTACCGTTAACCTATTCCCCAACATGGATGTCGGTGCGTTCAACCAGATAGCAACTCGACCCATATACAACTAGCATACCGCTTCGCTGTGGCCGGCCTTTTAGCACATATTCGAACTCGATCAAGTGCAGTAGTCCGTCATTTTTCATCAATTCGATATTCCCGACACTACAAGGAATTTGGCTTCAAATTCCATTTGTTAGCAGGCCGAATGACCGCTGCCCCTTCACAATCGACGCAATAGGTGAGAGCATTTGAAATTATATGCTTGGCGGAGAAAAAATATGAGAAAGTTAGCGATCTCAATTCTTGCTGCGGTCTCCCTCGCCGGGTGCACCACGACTGAGCGCGACGTCACCACGGGCGCTGCCGCGGGTGCGATTATCGGCGGTATTGTGGATGGCGGTTCAGGAGCCTTGGTTGGAGCTGGTGCTGGCGCACTGGGAGGCCTGCTCGTACGAAACCTGCGCAACGGATATTGCCAATATCGCGATCGCCATGGTCGAATCTACACAGCAAGGTGCCGCTAAAGCGGCACCTCAATCTACAAAGAATGCTTGGAGAGCCACCGATGCCACTCGGCCTCTGAGCCGTGAAACGCATTAAGGTCAATGCGTCCGCTGACACCCTGAGATAAACCCGAACCCGAATATTGCCAGAACACCCACTTCCGCTTGCCATAAACCTTGGAGGGATGCTGCGCGACGGCCCTCAGCCAAAACTGGTGGTTAGGAAATGCTCCGCGCAGATTGTCATCATAGAAATCTGGTGCGGTATAGATAATCGGACGCTGGCCATAATGCTGCTCCAGACGATCCATGAAGACCTGCATTTTCTCCCGAACCTGTTCCGGTGACGGACGTCTCTTGCAATTGGAATCACCGTTCCACTCGACATCTATGACCGGCGGGAGCGCGCCGCGTGCCTTCGGAACATTTCGAATGAACCAGTCGGCCTGTTCGGACGCGCGCCTGCACCAATAAAAGAAGTGGTACGCGCCACGCCTCAGCCCGGCCTCATGAGATTTTCGCCAATTGGTCCTGAACATGGGATCAAGGTGGTCACCTCCATCCGTTGCTTTTATATATGCAAAATTTGCGCCCTGAGACCGCAGTTTGACCCAGTCGATATCTCCCTGCCAGCGCGAAACGTCCACGCCATGAACTGCCAGGTTCTTTGGCGTCATGCTTCCGAAGTTGATAGGCTTGGCGTCCCTGAACCGACGCCTGTGTATCACGTCCGGCTTCAGCACAGCCTGCGTTACCGCAGGCCTTTCCATGGGGCGAGGAATAGTTACCAAAGGAGCAGCCGCAAGCACCGCCCCATCAGATACAGGGTAGGAAACCGGACTGCTCGTTGCTTCGTACACAGCTTTTAAAGCCGGCGCACTGTCCGCCGCCTCGGGGGCACGTACAGCCGAAACCAAAGCCTCAGAGTTCGCCGTAGTATAAGGTGACCCAACCTCGGTAACCGCCACCTTTGGGCGCATGATTGAGCTTGTCGTCTCGGACGAAGTGGGAACTAAATCCTCAATCCCGGCACTCGTGCAGCCCGCTATCGCCAGGCAGGAGACAAACAACAGAATTTTTCCAGAAGAACCGAAACTCATAGACACACTTCAGCAACGACTTCAGGTTTCAAATGAACCCCCGAAGCAAACGCCTATTGAGATTTTCTCAATAAAGTTTGAATCAAATTCAGGCGGTAGAGCATACAAAATCCAGCAGATCACGCAGCGGTGACCATAGATTCATATATATTGTTAAAGCGCCTAAAGGCCGAAAACCCGCAAGCCGCTGATAACATTGTAAAGTTTTAGATCATGATTGAAAAATGGAAAAGCCGCGGCTGACAGCTCACGGCTTAACCATAATATTCAAAAACCTTCGAGATCAGGCTTCCACTGCATCCTGATCGCCCGGACCACCATTCTCAAGGAACTTTTCAGCAATCAAACCTGCGTTCTGTCGAAGAGTCAGCTCTATTTCCTGTGCCACAGCCGGGTTCTCCCGCAAGAATCCCTTCGCATTCTCGCGCCCCTGCCCTAGCCGTTGGGAATTGTATGAGAACCACGCCCCTGACTTCTCGACAACTCCCGCTTTTACGCCAAGGTCGATAAGCTCTCCCATTTTCGAGACCCCCTCGCCGTACATGATGTCGAACTCTACTTGCTTGAACGGAGGCGCGAGCTTGTTCTTTACTACCTTAACGCGCGTCTGGTTTCCGACAACTTCCTCACGGTCCTTTACGGATCCGATGCGCCTTATATCGAGGCGGACGGAAGCATAGAACTTCAGCGCATTGCCACCGGTGGTCGTTTCCGGCGAACCATACATCACCCCGATCTTCATTCGTATCTGATTGATAAAGATCACCATTGTGTTGGAGCGGGAAATCGAACCTGTCAGCTTGCGCAAGGCCTGGCTCATCAATCGCGCCTGAAGCCCCGGCAAAGACTCGCCCATTTCACCTTCAATTTCCGCGCGCGGCGTCAACGCCGCCACAGAATCCACAACCAAAACGTCGATTGCACCAGACCGCACGAGCGTATCGCAAATCTCCAATGCCTGCTCACCGGTGTCCGGCTGTGAAATCAGCAGGTTTTCCAGATCAACGCCGAGCTTGCGCGCGTAGACTGGATCAAGCGCATGTTCCGCATCAACAAAAGCACAAATACCGCCCTTTCGTTGCGATTCAGCAATCGTATGAAGTGCGAGTGTGGTTTTGCCCGAGCTTTCCGGCCCGTAAATTTCGATGATACGCCCACGCGGCAATCCACCTACGCCGAGCGCGATATCAAGCCCCAATGAACCGGTCGAAACTGTTTCGATTTCCACAACCTGTTCATTCGCGCCGAGTCGCATGATCGAACCTTTGCCGAACGCCCGTTCGATCTGTGATAGTGCTGCGTCCAGCGCCTTCGATTTGTCCACTGCCTTGATATCCTCTACCAGCCGCAAAACATTCTGTACCATGATACATTTCCTATGGACGCCAATGAAGGCGGATCAGCACTCATTCATATGTATTTTGTACGTGATTTGTTCTTATTTTACAAGACCCTTCAACGCGTTGTAATTATTATAATTTCTGTATCGTGTTTTTATTTTGTTCTGTATATTTCAATCGACATGCAGTAGGTGGTATCGATGATTCTAGATGGAGAATTCGGGCAAATGATTCTACCGGCGGCAGCACAGGGCTGACATGAGGCTTCTGGGTATTGGAGGCGCGCATGTGGATAGGCGGGGATACGTCAAAGGCACATACATTCCGGGTGCATCAAACCCAGGTGTAATGCGAGAAGATATTGGCGGCGGCGCACTAAACGCGCTGCGCGGAGCAGTGCAACTGGGGATCGATTGCACGATGCTCTCGGTTCGAGGAGGAGATTCTCAAGGTGAAAGCGTAGCGCAAGCAATCACTGAGGCGGGCATTATCGACATGTCTGTGACGTTTCTGGATCGCGCTACACCAAGTTATACAGCGTTGCTGGATCCGAATGGCGATTTAATCGCTGGTCTGGCGGATATGTCGCTCTACGACATCGCCTTTCCTAAACAGATCACGCGCAGCGGCGCGCGCACAGCGATTGCCGCACATGACGCAATTCTGTGCGATGGTAACGTTCCGCAAAGCGGTTTGGAGCGGATCACGAATTTGGCCCAAGCAAATCCTCTGTATGCAATCGCTGTCTCGCCTGCAAAAATAGTCAGGTTTCGAAGCTGCCTGACGAAGTTAAAGTGCCTCTTTATGAATGTTCGTGAGGCCCAAGCCCTTACTGGTGCGCAGGACGCAAATAATCTCGCAGCACGTCTGCGCGATTCTGGGCTTGGAACTGGCGTCGTTACGAATGGCGACGACGTTATCACGGTTTTTGATGGAAGTGATGAATGGCAACTTCGGCCACCAGCTTCCCAATCAACAGTCGACGTCACAGGTGCCGGTGATGCGCTGGCGGGCGCGACGGTTTCCGCCCTGTTGAAGGGACAATCCTTGACGGAAGCTGTACGCTACGGCGTAGCTGCTGCATTGTTGACCTTGGAATGCGCGCAAACAGTGGCCCTTTTGAGCGCCGATGCCATTAACAGGAAGCTCGCCACAGTGCCGCAAATCGGACCTCGGAAATCCTTATGAAAAATCTTCCTCAATTCGTTGACGTAAATGAGCAGGTAGCGGAAGCCCTGCGGTCAAATAAGCCCATAGTTGCTCTTGAAAGCACAATCATAACGCACGGAATGCCCTACCCGCAAAACGCGGAAATGGCCGCGAATGTCGAAAGCATCATTGCACAAGAAGGAGCCACACCCGCGACGATCGCAGTCATGGACGGTCGGCTGAAGATCGGCATTACGCGCGATGAGCGCGAGCGCCTTGCGCAAGCACAAGGCGCAATGAAACTATCACGCGCCGATTTTGGCTTTGCTCTCTCGCAAGGCTGCACGGGCGGAACAACCGTGGCGGCAACAATGATTGCTGCTGACCTGACCGGCATCACGGTTTTCGCGACGGGTGGGATCGGCGGGGTCCATAAAGGCGCCGAGGAGACTTTCGATATCTCTGCGGATCTGGAAGAACTGTCTCAAACTCCGGTCATCGTCGTTTCGGCGGGGGCCAAAGCAATCCTCGACATTGAAAAGACTCTGGAGGTGCTAGAAACGAAAGGCGTGCCTGTTGTTGGATTTGGCACCGACATAATGCCCGCATTCTGGTCGCGAGAATCGCCATATCGCGCCCCTCTGCGTCTCGATGAACCAGAAGATATTGCCAATTTTTTCAGCACAAGAGCCAAACTAGGACTTCGCGGCGGGATGTTGATTGCGAATCCGGTTCCAGAAGCCCATGAAATCCCTGCCCTGCAAATGGCCGTCCACATCAAAGCAGCGCACGACAAAGCTATGGGCGATGGCATTTCCGGCAAGTCAGTTACACCATATTTGCTCGCTGAAATTTTGAAGCTCACTGACGGATTGAGTTTAAAGACAAACATCGCACTTGTGGAGAACAACGCGCGATTGGCAGCACGCATTGCAATAGCAGTCTCGAAAGAGAGCCGGCCAGCACGTTAGTATTAGGGTATTTGATATCACTGTTGATGTTCTAGACATGACAAAGCATAATTGTTATATAAGTTCCGTCAGGATTTTCGCATGATAACTGCCGCCCAAATGCGCGCTGCGCGAGCACTGCTAGGCATAGACCAGCGCCAGCTTGCCGAAATGGCAGGCGTGTCTTTGCCAACCATCCAGCGGATGGAAGCAAGTGAAGGCAATGTTCGTGGCGTCATTGACTCGCTTACGAAGCTCATCGACGCGCTTGACCGCGCTGGAATAGAGCTGATCGGCGACAATGCTGTGAGTTCTGGCGGCGGAAGAGGGGTGCGCCTGAAAAACCCGTCGTGAATATTGTCGATTTGCAGCCGTCTGACCGCGCGGCGCCGACCCCAAAAAGGCCGACGATCCTGCCAAAATGGCACTGCAAGGAGGATCGTTATGAGGACCGGAACGGTTCGACCGGATTTTGCCGAGCTCTTCACGCCGAAACTTGTTACGGTGATGAGAGAAGGGTATAACCTTGCCAAATTCAAAGACGATACAATTGCAGGCCTGACTGTCGCCATTGTCGCGCTACCTCTTTCAATGGCTATCGCGATTGCTTCGGGTGTTACGCCCGATCGCGGCCTATACACGTCCATTGTCGGTGGTTTCATCGTTTCAGCATTTGGTGGAAGCCGGTTTCAAATCGGTGGGCCAGCCGGCGCGTTCATCGTGCTCGTCTCAGCAACCGTAGCTCAACACGGCGTGGAAGGGCTTTTGTTAGCAACCTTCCTATCCGGCATCATGCTTGCGGCAATAGGCGTTTTACGTCTCGGAACATTCATCAAGTACATCCCCTACCCTGTGACGGTGGGGTTTACCGCAGGTATCGCCGTTATAATTTTTGCAAGTCAAATCAAAGACTTACTAGGATTAAATCTTGAAAGCGAGCCTGCGCCTTTATTGCCAAAACTTATGGCTTTGGTGCAGGCCCTGCCAACAATCAGCGTAGCTGCTGTGATGGTGGCAGCCGTCACGATCGGCGTAATTCTGGTTCTAAGACATTATCGTCCGAATTTGCCCGGCTTCATAATCGCGGTGGGAGCAGCTTCCGCGTTGGCCGCAATTGCAGGCCTGCCAGTCGAGACCATAGGCACAAAGTTCGGTGGGATTCCGAATGCGCTGCCCATGCCGCACCTGCCCCCGATCAGCTTTGAAAAGATCAATGCGGTCCTGCCAGCCGCAGTTTCATTTACATTGCTGGGTTGCATTGAAAGTTTGCTCTCCGCAGTAGTCGCGGATTCGATGACCGGGCGACGGCATCGCTCAAACTGCGAGCTTGTGGCGCAGGGCCTCGCAAATATTGCATCCCCTATGTTTGGAGGGTTTTGCGTAACGGGCAACATAGCCCGCACAGCAACCAACGTTCGAGCAGGTGCGCGCGGGCCGGTCGCGGGCATGATGCACTCAGCGTTTTTGCTCGCTTTCATGTTGGTCGCCGCACCACTTGCTTCGTACATACCATTGGCGGCACTGGCGGGCGTTCTGGTCGTCGTTGCTTGGAACATGGCCGAAAAGCGCGAATTTGCCCTGCTAATGCGCATCTCGCGAGGCGACGCAGTTGTGCTGCTGGTAACATTGGCTCTGGTGATATTCCGCGATCTGACCGAAGGTATCGTCATCGGCTTTGCAATAAGCGCATTGCTTTTTCTGCACAGAGTCGGCCAATCGATTGCTGTCGAAAGCAAAATTCCGTTGGTAGAGGACGATCAGCCCGATACAGGCAACGTTGATCGGACGCCCTATGACGTCTCGAACGCCACAGATCCGGATACGGCAGTAATCCGTATTACTGGTGCTTTCTTCTTTGGCGCGGCAGCTGCAGTTGCGGCAGCGCTGGACCGCATTGGTGATCACCCTAAGGCCTTCGTGATCGATCTTTCCGCGGTATCGATACTGGATTCGACTGGCGCTGCAACCGTTGAAACCTTTGTGCGAAAGGCAACTAATCGCGGCGCACGTACATACATTTGCGGCGCAGTTCCAACCGTCCGGCGCAGCCTGTTGATGCAAGGTTTAAAACCGCCGCATGTCCGGTATCGCAGTTCAATCAATGACGCGCTTCAAGCCATTCGAAACAAGCGCCGGGCAATGGAAGTGGCGGAGTAGCGCCATTTAAATTTCACGCCGGCGCAGCCAGTAGTTCAAAGCAACTCTTCTGGCCAATTGTGATGTTGTTGAGTGCAGGCCTCGCGCGTTGCAACCATTCGTCCTGGCTCGCTGCATCGGTTTCGATCGCTGGCTCGGGCGTTGCTGAGGTAAATTCCTGCCCTTTGCTCAAAAGCCAACAGGCGCGCGCAAGGAGCCTGCGGCTGCGCTGGCGCAACAGGTCTGCGTCATAGAATACGTCAAGCACTTCCTTCTTAACTGCCATTGTCTTTTTAGCATCGAGAGGTTGCGAGGCAGTGTCACCCATCGCCTTGTGCAAATCTCCGTAGTCTTGGCCGAGTTGTTCGATAGCATAGGCCAGATCAGCCTCGTCGCGCACCATGTTGAACCAGATCACCGGGTTGAGTTCGCTAGCCAGAAACGAATTATCCATATCGCGCGAAGCGAAGAGAATTTCGAAACCCCGTTGGTCAACGTCCCTCTCAACCAGGTAAATCTGCTCAACCTGCCTTACCAAGGCATCACCGGTTGCCTTGACTGCAAGATTGTTGCCGCCATTCTCCGGATCTACGTAGGGTCCACCTTGGTCCAGTATAGCGTCAAACTCGTTCAGACCTTCCATGATTGCCGCAGCACGCGAGACCCGAACTGAAAGCTTTGCCACTGCAGCCTGTAGTTCTGCATGACGTCGCTTGTTTTCCTGATAGCCTTGCTGAAAGTAAAAGATGAACAGCGAAACGCCGATACCAATCAATATGACTCCGAGTTGCGAAACCATATTGCGATAGTATTCCAGCAGTTTTTCGCGGTGTCTCGCATCATTTCTAACACTGTCGGCGACATGCAAATTAAAGATGACGGAGACTATAAGTAGCGATCCGCCAATAATAACCAATAGCGCAATCAGCAGGAACCCCTGCCCCCACAAGCTGCCATCCTGCATGTGCCCTCGCGCGGTGAATTCATCTCACTGAGATCTGGCGAGAACTATGGCGTTTGAAGGTTATGAAAGCGCAAACACGAAGCGGCTGTTGTTATGAGCAGCCAGCGGTAGCTGGCTGCCTTAGCGAGAGCGTCCGCTATGCCGAAGCAAGAAGGCTTGCATTTCCGCCAGCCGCAGTCGTGTCCACACAGACCGCACGTTCATGGATATAAGCCTCCGGGTAGATCGCTTCGGTGACTACCGGCACAATTGGACCGGCACGGTCCGCAAGCGCTTTCCGTATTGCGCGCATCGTACCTTCGTCACCCGCAAAAGCCACAAGGTCAATCCCGATTTCAGACAAGCAGGCCGGGTTAATCGACCCGTTGATCGCCGATATAGGGAGGCCTTTGCCTGTCAAAGCGTTGAGCGCATGTGAAGCTTCAGGCGCAACCGCCAGCACCGGGCAGCCTGCCGCGAGGGCCTGCACCGCCTGAGCAAGCAAAGTCTCGTTATCCGGACCAAGACACACTGCCAGTCCACGCGGATGCAACATCAGCGTGTTTGCTTCACCTGTTGGCCCGGGCAGATCAACAGGCCCAAAATCAACTGATGCGGCAGCGGCAATCGCTACCGCAGCTTTGCCACGCAGGTGTTTGCGCAGAACAGAAATTCGGTCGGGACTCCTGGACCATCTGACATAAGCCGGATGGTCCAGGTGATCCTCGATCGTCTTCAACGCGACAGACGTCGTAGAAACAGCCGCCCCAACAGCCGCCCCCCTAGCTTTCCTGAAACGCCGAAGATAGTGCGGCCCCCCTGCCTTGGGTCCTGTTCCTGATAGCCCTTCGCCTCCGAATGGCTGGGAACCCACGACTGCACCGATCTGATTGCGATTGACGTAGATATTTCCGGCGTGAACGCCGTCAACGAAATGTTGCACACGGCCCTCGATCCTCGTGTGAAGGCCGAACGTCAATCCATAACCCTTTATATTTACTTCCGATATTACGTTCTCAATCTGCTCCGCCTTGAAGGTCGCAACATGCAGCACCGGACCAAAAATTTCCCGCTCCATATCCTTTATTCCACTCACGCGGAACACTTGCGGAGCAACGAAGTGACCCTCACCAGGCGCATCGATGCGGGCCAGCAGGCGCCCTTCGCGTTCCATCTTCGAGCAATAGTCCAGAATGGAAGCCTGCGCCTCTTCGTCGATCACCGGCCCAACGTCAGTGGCGGTGTCCCAAGGATCACCAACCTTTAGCTCAAGCATTGCGCCTTTGAGCATCTCCAGTACCTTCGCCTCGACGTCCTCCTGAACGTAGAGGATACGAAGAGCTGAGCATCGCTGCCCGGCACTTTGGAACGCAGAGGCCAGGATGTCGCGCACGGCCTGTTCGGGCAGCGCAGTTGAATCGACGACCATCGCGTTCAAGCCACCGGTTTCGGCAATCAACATCGCATCGGGTGCGGCAGTCCTCGAAAGCTGCTTTTCGATCAGCTTCGCGACTTCCGTAGAACCCGTAAAGCACACACCCGCAATGCGCGGATCCGCAGTGAGCGGTGCGCCCACACCGGGGCCATCCCCCGGCAAGAACTGCAATACCGCATCAGGCACACCGGCCTTCCGCAACAGTTCAACAGCCCGCGCCGCGATCAAAGGCGTTTGCTCTGCCGGCTTGGCAACCACCGCATTTCCAGTGGCCAACGCTGCTGCAATCTGCCCCGTGAAAATTGCCAGAGGAAAATTCCAGGGCGAAATACACGCAATTACTCCGCGCGCTTCCGTACCGTTTTCAGCCTTTGATGCTTCGTGAGCATAATAGCGTAGAAAATCAACGGCCTCACGAACCTCCGCGATGCCATCTGCCAGCGTCTTTCCTGCTTCGCGAGTGGCAAGCGCCAGAAATTCGACCGCGTTGTCTTCATAAAGCTCCGCGGCCTTGAGCAGGATTTCACCGCGCTTCTTGACCGGCAATTTTGCCCATGCTGGCTGTGCATCAATCGCCGCTCCGACAGCCCTTTCAACCTCTTTTGGCCCCGCCTCAACAACCATGCCGACGACATCCGAGGGTAGCGCAGGATTAAGGATCGGCCTCGCCATGCCTTCCGCCTTCGCGGGACACATGGGAGCCGCCTCCCACTTTTTTGCGGCACTGAATTGCGCTCGCCCCCCTTCCAACGCTTCGAGCATAGTTACATCATTGATATCCCAGCCTTTGGAATTCTGCCGGTCTTTGCCAAAAATGTCCGATGGCTTCGCGATGTTTGGATTAGCTGCTTTTCCTTGCGAGGCAACAACACCAAACGGATCGCGAGCAATGACCTCAGGTGCGACATCTTCGTCTGTAAGCTGGTGCACGAAGGAAGAATTCGCGCCATTTTCGAGGAGGCGCCGCACCAGATATGCTAGCAGATCCGAATGAGCTCCGACAGGTGCATAAATGCGGGTGCGAGTCCCCTCCACTTTTCGCACAGCCTCATGGAGCTGCTCCCCCATTCCGTGCAGGCGCTGCAGTTCGAAGCAATCCCGATCAGGTGCCATAGACAGCACCGCAGCCACAGTATGCGCGTTATGTGTCGCAAACTGGGGATAGATGCGGTCTGTATATCCGAGCAATTTTCGAGCGCACGCGATATAGGAGACATCTGTATTCACCTTCCGCGTGAATACCGGATAGCCCGGCAAACCGAGCGTCTGCGCACGCTTCACTTCGGTGTCCCAATAAGCGCCCTTTACCAAGCGTACCATAATGCGGCGGTCGAGTTTTTCGGCCAGCGCATAGAGCCAATCAATTGCAAAAGCGCAGCGCGGACCATAGGACTGCACCACCACGCCAAACCCATCCCAACCAACAAGACGATCATCTGAAAGCACGCGCTCGATAACGTCGAGTGAGAGGTCGAGCCGGTCAGCCTCCTCGGCGTCAATATTGAGCCCCATGCGAGCTTCTTTGGCCGCCAGCGCGAGCGACAGCAGCCGCTCGGCCATAACAGGAAGCATCGTTTCGCGCTTGCTGATTTCGTAACGCGGATGAATCGCGGAAAGCTTGACGGAAATACCGGGATTTCGGCGAATATCATCGCCCTTGGAATGCGCCTTGAGCGACGCAATCGCATCTGAATAGGCTTTCAGATAGCGCAGGGCGTCTTCTTCAGTGCGAGCAGCTTCGCCAAGCATGTCATATGAGTAAAGGTATCCCTTTTCGAGCATCGACTTGCCGCGCTTTACCGCCTCAGCAATGGTACGACCCAGCACGAACTGCTCGCCCATTTCGCGCATCGCAGCGGCGACGGCAGTGCGAATGACGGGCTCACCAAGTCGGCGCACCATGCTTCTCAGTGTTCGCTCGATCGAGCCTTCGCCCTCGTCTAGCACCCGGCCTGTCAACATCAATGCCCAGGTGGACGCATTGACGAAAATAGAGGAGGAGGAACCGGAATGCGCCGACCAGTCGTGTGGTGCGATCTTGTCACGGATCAGGTCATCCATTGTCTCGGTATCGGGAACACGAAGCAGCGCTTCGGCGAGGCACATCAATGCCACACCCTCTTTCGTCGACAGCCCGTAGGCCGAAAGGAAAACCTCCATCAACCGAGGGTCAGATGAAGCACGCACCTCGCGCACCAGTCCGGCGGCACGGCTGGAAATTTCGGCCCGATCCTTTTCCGATAAGTCTGCCAGCTTTATGAGTCGGGCGAGCGCGGCATCCTCATCCGGCAGATAATTAGCGCGGATTTCCTTCCGAACTGCGTCGAGCCTGGGCATATACTCGCTCCCTAGTGAAGCTGATTTTTGCATTCTGTACCATACGGTCAGCTTTTTAGCTGTTCCAAATATGTAGATTCTTCAGTCCATTTGACCTAAGTTATATCGTCAAAATACACCTAATCATCTGGACAGACAGACCAAATGGATCAACTGGACCGCATCGATCGAAATATCCTTGCCGCACTTTCGCAAAATGCGCGCCTTTCAATGGCAGAGCTGTCCGCCAAGGTTGGCCTCTCCAAGACGCCCGTGCAGGCGAGGGTCAAGAGGCTGGAGGCGGGCGGCATCATCCGTGGTTACTCAGCCGTGGTTGATGCGGAGCGCATCGGCGAGGGTCACATAGCGTTCGTTCATGCCAAATTGTCCGATACTCGGTCCGACGCTCTGGACGCCTTCAATCGTGCAGTTCAGGCTGTTCCAGAAATTGAGGAGTGCCATATGATTGCTGGCAGCTTCGACTATCTTCTCAAAGTGCGAACTCGCGATATTGCATCTTATCGCAGGGTGCTTGGTGAACGGATTTCCACTTTGCCCTGTCTCGCGCAGACCTCCACCTTCGTCGCGATGGAAACCGTAAAGGACCGCTAGACGCTCGCGGAGGAAACTATGACATCAGTGGCGTGTATCGGCGAATGCATGATCGAATTGTCTGCCACAGTTGGCGACAATTGGAAGCTCGGATTTGCAGGCGATACATTTAACGCAATCTGGGCATTGCGTGCCCTGCTCGATCCGACAGCCACAACCGACTTTGTGACAGCCTTTGGCGACGACACATTCTCCGAGCAGCAGATTTCCTTCATGCGCGAAGCCGGAATTGGCACAGCAAGCAGTCCGATTTTACCGGGCGCGCGCCCAGGTCTCTATGCAATCACGCTGACAGGTGCGGAGCGCTCCTTCACATACTGGCGTTCCCACTCCGCGGCGCGCAGGCTTGCAGACAATCCTGACGACCTCGGAAAGAGCTTGCGCAACCGCTCAATGATTTATTTTTCTGGAATCACGCTAGCGGTTCTTGATGAACAGAATCGCCGCACCCTTTTGGAAGCAATTGCCACTGCACGCCTTTCAGGTAGTCGAATCGCCTTTGACCCCAACTATCGTCAGCGCCTTTGGCCTGACAGATTTACCGCCCGAAACGCCATAGGCGAGGCCCTGGCTGTTACCGACGTCGCGCTGCCAACTTTTCCAGACGAGCGGGACCTTTTTGACGACAATTCCCAAGAGGCGACCATAGAACGTTTTGCGCAGGTCGGCATTCCAGAAATCATCGTTAAGAACGGCGCAGAACCTTGCCTGTTGAGCCACTACGGGGAAACCACATCCATCGACGCGATCAGCGTCAGCGCTGTTGATACGACCGGCGCAGGCGATGCGTTCAACGGCGCATATCTCGCCGCGCGGCTTCATGGGTTAGACCCTGCGGTGTCAGCGCGCAGAGCTCACCGTGTCGCCGCACGGGTTGTTCAAACATATGGTGCGCTGGCACCGTTTGAGGCATTGCGCACAGCTTTCGAAAGCTAGGCTCCGATCCGAAATCTATACTCAGTCACGTGGTGATATGTTTCACCGGGGCGAAGCAGTGCACTCGGAAAATAGGGGCGGTTAGGTGCGTCTGGCCAAACCTGCGCCTCAAGGCAAAAGCCTGAATATGGGCCATATTCTCGCCCGCCAAGGCCCGCAATTTCCGGAATTTTGTGGCCGCCATAGAATTGAACACCGGGTTCAGTAGTCCACATTTCCATCTCGACACCGGAGATCGCCCCGCGCGCTGTTGCAGCGCGTCTCATTCTGCCATGCGTCGAAGCGAGGCAAAAATTGTGGTCATAGACGAACTGCGCGCCGCCATTCTTATGACGGATGGCGCGTGCTCTCGTAAAATCAAACGGCGTACCATCAACCGGCTGCACAACGCCGGTGGGTATCAATTCATCATCGACCGGAAGATATGCCGCTGCGCCAATCTGCAGTTGATGGTCGAGCGTATCCCCCGTCCCGCCATCGTCAAGGTTGAAGTAGGAATGGTTGGTCAAGTTGCAAATAGTTGGTTCGCTACAGGTCGCGTTCAACTCAATTGATAGCGTGCCGGGGTTTTTAAGCCGATAAGTGCAGCTCGCATCCAGCGCGCCGGGAAAACCCATATCGCCGTCGGCGGAATGATGTGTGAGTGTCACAAAATCCGGACCATGCAAGGCCACTGACCAATTGCGCGTTCCAAATCCATTACGACCGCCGTGGAGTGAATGCTTACCGAGAAAATTGGGGTCGGTGTGATGCGTCTTGCCGTCTATCACGAACCGGGCATTTCCAATCCGGTTGGCATAGCGTCCCGGAACAGCGCCGAAATAAGGAGAATGTTGAGGGTAATCCTCGAACCGGACAAACCCCAGCACCAGTGGGGGTTCGTGTCCTGAAAGGCGCAAATCCTGAACGACCGCGCCCCAGGTCAAAATTTTGGCTGACAGTCCGCCGCCGGAAATGGGAAAGCGCTGGACAGCTTCCCCATCGGAAGTGACGCCGAACTGTTCTCCAGAAATCACAGTTCCGCGTCCTCGTCCCATTTCCCTGCGGCGGTTAAAAGCCAAGGCCGCCGAGGCAGACATATTTGGTATCGAGATAGTCCTCGATTCCCTGATGTCCACCTTCCTTGCCAAGGCCGGATTCCTTGACCCCGCCAAACGGAGCTTCCGGAGTGGTGATCAGCCCCTCATTGACGCCAACCATGCCATATTTCAGACCTTCCATGACGCGGAAAGCGCGCCCCAGGTCTCCGGTGTAGAAGTAACAAGCAAGGCCAAAATCCGTGTCGTTTGCCAGGCGCACGACTTCCTCTTCGGTCTCGAAACGGAATACCGGCGCGACCGGGCCAAAAATTTCTTCCTTCATGAACATCATGTCGGGCTTGGCATCGGCAATCACAGTCGGCTCAAAGAACGAACCGCCAAGCGCGTGACGCTTCCCGCCCGTAACCACGCGCGCACCCTTGGCTTTCGCGTCAGCCACAAATTCCTCGGTTTTGGCGGCAGCCTTTTCGTCGATCAAAGGCCCTTGCTGAACACCTTCTTCCAGACCGGGCCCGACCTTCAGCTTCTTTGTTGCCTCGGCAAGGCGAGCAACGAACTCATCGTAAATGCCTGCCTGCGCAAAAAAGCGGTTTGTGCAGACGCAGGTCTGGCCAGAATTGCGGAATTTCGCCGTGACTGCACCTTCAACCGCGCGATCAAGATCGGCATCGTCAAAAATAATGAACGGTGCGTTTCCGCCTAGTTCCATCGAAACTTTCTTCACCGTGCTGGCAGACTTTTCGATCAGCAGTTTGCCCACCGGCGTGGATCCGGTGAAAGTAATCTTCCTTATCAGCGGATTGGAGCAAATCTCGTCGCCGATTGGTCCCGCAGGGCCGGTGACAATATTGACCACACCTTTCGGGATACCGACTTCTTCTGCCAGCACTCCCCAGGCCAGAGCAGAATATGGCGTCTGGGTGGCGGGCTTTACAACTGCCGTACATCCTGCCGCCAAAGCTGGGCCAAGTTTACGAGCAAGCATGGAGGACGGGAAATTCCACGGCGTAATCGCAGCGATTACACCGACCGGTTCTTTCGTCACGAGAATGCGACGGTCTGCCCAGGGTGATGGAACAACGTCCCCATAGGTGCGACGTCCCTCTTCGGCAAACCACAATATATAAGCCGCCGAGCTTCCGATCTCGCCACGTGCTTCGAACAGCGACTTGCCCTGTTCTGTGGTCAAGAGTTGCGCCAACGCTTCCTGATTGTCCATGATTGCGTCATGCAGCTTGCGCAGAAGTTTTGAGCGCTCTAGCGCAGAAGTCTTGCGCCAACTTAAAAAGGCTTCCTGAGCAGCGTTGATAGCCCGGCGCGTTTCAGCAGCACCACTGGCAGGAACTGTACCCAGTTTCAGCCCATTTGCAGGGTTGGTCACGTCAATCGTCGCGCCGCTATCGGCCTGAACCCACTCGCCACCAATAAGGTTCGCCTCGCGCATAAACTGGCTGAATTTCTGAAGCATAATGTAAACCTTTCACACCTCGCCGGGCGTCTTGCTATTCGTGGGCGCGCAAACAACTTCTTAGTCCGCACAACCCTGAATTTCCGCTCGGCAGCTCTTACAGCAGGGGGCCGAACGCATCAATCAAGAAGCTTGGCAAATTGGCTCTGGACCTATCGTTGCATAATCTGGCGCAGATTCAACCAAAGATGAACTGAGCCAGCAAAAGCCAGAATGCCGTGGACAGCGCCGCCAGCGCCGTGGCGATCGTCATCTGATTGGAAGCCAAAGCCTGCCCGGTCCCGAACTGAATGGCAATCAGATAAGAATTGACGCCCGAAGGTAACGCCGCAGCAGCCACTGCAACCTTTGCAGTCAGCGGCGACAAACCAACAAGCCACGCCAGACATAAAGCCACTGCAGGCATGAGCAGAAGCTTAACGCCAGATAGGACCAGCGCCGGCCGCACATTACCGGATATGCCAAATCTGCAAAGACTGAGGCCCATTGCGAAAAGTGCCACCGGGCCTGCCGTATTTGCCAGGGCATCAACCAGCCGCATTGGAAGCGCAGGCATCGCAAAACCGGTCGCCCGCCAGATCTGACCGAAAATAATCGCAACAATCAGCGGATTTACGGCCATTTTGAGAAGGAAGGTACGCACTATGCGCAATGGTTGAACGGCTTCATCCGACCCGCCAAAGACTTCAAACATGATGATAGAAGCCATGATCATGATTGGCAGATGAATCGAAATGAGAAGAGACAACACCTCAAAACCCGGCTGGCCAAGCACACCCAATATGAATGGTATTCCGAGCAGTACGAGATTTGAGAAGGCGGAAGACACACCCCCGACAACACCGGCCTGCGAGTCACGGCCGAATATCCGGGTGGTTATGAGATGGCCAGCCGTCCACGCAACGATCACGGAAGCGAAATAGACGCCCCAAAAACGCCATGGCGCTGCTCCATTGAAATCTGCTCCGATCATGGTTCGAAAAAGCAGCAATGGCATCGCCACATTTACAGCGAATGCGGATACCCCCTCACCTATGTCGGGTTTCAGATAGCCGCTGCGCCCGCAGGCATAACCAAGAGCAACGAGGCTGAAAACAAACAGGATTGTTTCGACAAGTGCAGTCATGCTCGATTGATAGGGGCCGACCGCGATTTGCGCAATCAGTGGTAGTCCGGCCGCTGCGCGGTGAAACGGGTTCGCCCCTCCCCCCTTTTTTTCCACGGCAAAAGCGACTAGACAGCCCATCAAATATAAGACTCGGGCGTATGCGCCTGTATCGAATGGCCCCATCAAAACAAGGATTGCGCAGTGGCTACGACATTTGAGAAAGTGGCGAAGATCATCGCCGACACGTCAGAAATCGACATCGAGAAGATCACGCCCGAATCGCACACGATCGACGACCTGGGCATCGACAGCCTGGACTTTCTCGATATTGTGTTCGCAATCGACAAGGAATTCGGCATCAAGGTGCCGTTGGAAAAGTGGACGCAGGACGTCAATGACGGCAAGGCTTCAACCGAAGATTACTTCGTGATGAAGAACCTCTGCGCCAAGATCGACGGTCTCGTTGCCGCGAAGAACGCTGCGTAATTGCATCTGCCGCTTGACGCGCAGTGCAACGCCGCTCAAAACGGCCAGCTATGAGCAATCGTGACGTACTGATAACCGGAATCGGCCTTGTTTCCTGTCTGGGCGAAGGCCCGGACGCCCATTGGCGTGCGCTCAGCGACGCCGCAGCAGCGCCCCGAATTGATTCGGAGCGTTTCGCGCCCTACACGATCCATCCACTGCCGGAAATCGATTGGAACCTGCAAATTCCAAAGCGCGGCGACCAACGGCAGATGGAGTTGTGGCAGCGGCTTGGCACATATACTGCCGGTCTTGCGCTTGATGATGCCGGAATAAGGAACGATGAGGCCCTTTGCGCCTCAATGGATATGGTCATAGCTGCTGGCGGGGGCGAACGCGACGAAGCGGTCGACGCCGGCATCCTCGAAGCATCGCTCAGCCGCAACGACCGCGAAATTCTCCTGAATGAGAAACTGACAACAGATTTGCGCCCAACCCTGTTTCTCGCGCAGCTCTCCAATCTTTTGGCTGGCAACATCTCGATCGTTCACAAGGTCACCGGCTCATCGCGAACATTTATGGGTGAGGAAGGTGCGGGCATAGCCGCTATCGAAACTGCCGCGGCGCGTATCCGCTCTGGCCAGTCCGAGCATATTCTCGTTGGCGGAGCCTTTGAAACCGAACACCCCGACATGCTGCTTGGTTATGAACTCGGTGCCTTTCTGCATCGCGGCGCGTGGCAACCTCTCTGGCAAAGGCAAGGCGCGGATGGCGGCGGACTGGTCTCCGGCTCCGGCGGCGCATTCCTGGTTCTGGAATCTCGCGATCATGCTGAGAAGCGCGGACGCAAGGCCTACGCGAAGATCGACGCCATTGTCTCAGACCGCATCAAGCGACGTGACGGTGCGTTTGAGGCAGAGCTTGAACGCATGGCAGAGAAGGTTCAGCGCCCGGCGGCGGAGACCCTTGTCCTCTCCGGTGCATCTGGCGCGCATGTTGCGACAGGCGCCGAACATGGCCTCTACGATCGGGATCGAGCACTTGCCCCACGAGCATTTGCCACGCGCACCGGCCACCTGAAAGAAGCCCAGTTTCCCTTTGCAGTGGCTCTGGCAGCGCTTGCCATTCATAATGGCGCTGCATACCCGCCCTTCGATCCGCAGGCGGAACGACCAGTGGACGGCGCTCCTGAAAGCGTGCTGGCAACGACCGTCGGCTATCACGTGTTCGAAGGCATGGCCCTCCTCGGCAAGGCATAGGTGAAACATGGCCAGAACCACAGATCATCTCGGCAGGCCGCTGGTTGCCGTCACGGGAATCGGAATTGTCACCTCTCTCGGTGTCGGCAAGCAGGACAACTGGGCGGCGCTCACGTCCGGCAGGTCGGGTATACATCGCATCACGCGGTTTCCGGTTGAACACCTCAACACAAAGATTTCGGGAATGGTGGATTTCCTTCCATCAAGCACCAAAGGCGCCAGCCCGCTAACCTTTGAGCTTGCAGCGACCGCCGCCGAGGAAGCGATTGGCGAATCCGGGCTTAGCATCGACGATTTTGGCGGCCCCCTCTTCCTCGCCTCACCCCCGGTGGAACTCGATTGGCGCGACCGCTTCGATCTTTACAAAGTCGGCAAAGGCGAAACCGCTGCACAACGGATAGCGCAGGCGGCATCCGAGTTGCAGACTCTGGAAATGTTTGAATCGGCCCAGTTCGGCTCTATTGCTGACCGTCTCGCCGATAAGTTCGGTACGCGCGGACTGCCAATTACGCTTTCAACGGCTTGCGCATCCGGTGCGACGGCAATCCAGCTTGGCGTTGAAGCAATCCGTCGAGGTGAATGCGACCGCGCGCTATCTATTGGGGCCGACGGTTCCGCAACAGCGGAAGCATTGATCCGCTTTTCCTTGCTCTCTGCCCTTTCGACCAACGATAACCCTGAAAAGGCATCAAAGCCATTTTCCAAAGACCGCGACGGCTTTGTTCTGGCTGAAGGTTCTGCTGCTCTCGTCCTTGAGTCGCTTGATGCCGCTATTGCGCGCGGTGCAACGATCATTGGCCTGGTTACAGGGTGCGGAGAGCGCGCCGACGATTTCCACCGCACGCGTTCCAAGCCGGACGGATCGCCCGCAATTGCGGCAGTGCGCGCGGCTATTGCCGACGCAGGTCTGGGCGAAACCGGCATTGCATATGTCAATGCGCACGGCACCTCGACGCCTGAGAACGACAAAATGGAGCATTTGTCCCTATCAACAGTCTTTGGCGAGCGCATTCGCAATATTCCCGTTTCTTCGAACAAGTCCATGATCGGCCACACGCTATCAGCGGCTGGCGCGATTGAAGCAGCATTTTCTCTGCTCACCATGCGCGAAGGGGTAATCCCTCCAACCATCAATTATGACCATCCAGACCCCGCAATCGAACTGGATGTTGTGCCGAATGTGAAGCGCGAGGCAGATGTTGCAACCGTGCTTTCAAATTCGTTCGGCTTTGGTGGCCAGAATACCTGCCTGGTTATGGCAAGGGAGCCGCAATAATGCGCGCACTGCAACTCATTGAGGATCGCCGTCTCGAACAGGTGGAATTACCACCTCCCCCGCCGCCAGCCCATGGCGAAGTTACACTGCGCATCAAGGCGGTTGCTTTGAACCATATCGACGTGTGGGGCTGGCGCGGAATGGCGTTTGCCAAGCGCAAACTGCCACTCACGATCGGCGCTGAAGCCTCCGGTGAGGTCGATGCTATCGGCTCCGGCGTCTCCAACCTGTCTCCCGGCCAGCTTGTTTCCATATACGGTGCGCGGACCTGTGGCCTATGCCGCCCATGCAAAGAGGGACGCGACAATCTATGCGAGCATGTCTCCGGCGTTCACGGGTTTCACCTTGACGGGTTCGCACAGGAAAAGATCAACCTGCCCGCTCGGCTTCTGGTCCCCGCCCCGCCCGGAGTGGATGCGATTGGTGCGGCAGTCGCACCCGTCACCTTCGGCACTGTTGAACATATGCTGTTCGACAACGCGAAACTTGAACCCGGCGAAACGATTTTGATCCACGCCGGAGGATCCGGCATTGGCTCAGCCGCAATTCAGCTTGCAAAGCGCATGGGCTGCACAGTCATCACGACTGTTGGCTCGAACGACAAGATCGATAAAGCAAAGGCCCTCGGTGCCGATCACGTCATTAATTACAGGGAAGATCGTTTCGAAGGCGTGGTACGCAAGATTACCCGCAAGCGCGGTGTTGACGTAGTGTTTGAACATGTCGGCGCTGATACCTGGGCAGGCTCGATGCTCTGCCTGCGGCGCGGCGGAAGGCTCGTGACCTGTGGCTCAACTTCCGGTGTTTCAACCCAGATGAACTTGATGCAGCTCTTTCAACAGCAACTGAAACTGCTCGGTTCATTCGGCTGTCGCATGGAAAACATGGCCAATGCCATGCAGAAAATGGCGGCAGGACAGGTTCAGCCCGTAATTGACACGGAAGTCGACTTTAACGGCATAGACACCGCCCTCAAGCGCATGGAAGGCCGCGACGTATTCGGCAAGATCATTTTGCGCGTCGGGTGATCCATGCTGTCACGCCGCATTGCCGCGAAAATCCGGCAGGCCCTTATGGGCATCAAGGATTTTATTATTGGCAGGTCGGCGCTCGGCGTCATTTCTCTGCTGCGGCTTTTTCCCGCTGATGGCGCAATTAACTTTGCTGGCCGGTTCGCGCGTCGCTTCGGCCCCTATTTCGGACGCCACCGGGTTGCGCTCGACAATCTTCGTCACGCTTACCCGGAAAAATCTGACGCCGAGATTGAGGCAATCGCCCAAGACATGTGGGAAAACATGGGGCGGCTGGCTGCTGAGTATATTTATCTCGATGACCTGTTCGATTTCGACAAGGCAACAGAGAGCGGCGACCGTATAGAGGTTGATGGCAAGGACGTATTCTTGCGCATTGCGGGGGAAGATAAGCCCCATATTGTGTTTACGGGGCATATCGGAAATTTCGAGCTCTTGCCAGTTGCAGGCGCTGCACTTGGCGTGAAGGTCACGGCTCTCTTTCGTCCCCCCAACAACCCATATATCGCTGATTTCATTCACAATCGCCGCAATGCGTCCATGGGTGATCTTCTGGCCTCCCGGCAAGGAGCAGCGTTCGCGCTGTCGCGCATTCTGGAGCGAGGCGGCAATATTGGTGTACTGGTAGACCAGAAATTCACCAACGGCGTACGCGGGACATTTTTCGGGCGCACGTGCGAGACAAGCCCTCTGTTGCCCAAACTCGTTCGCCATTTTGAGTGCGATGTTTATCCCGCACGATGTATTCGCCTTCCGAACAATCGGTACAGGCTTATCATTGAGGAACGGCTGGAGCTGCCGCGAACCGCGTCGGGCACCATCGACGTTTCCGCCACCGCGCAACTGATGAACGAAGTGGTGGAGGGCTGGGTCAGGGAAAATCCAGGTCAGTGGATGTGGTTTCACAAGCGCTGGAAGCTTTCGCTGAACGCGAGACGGCGCACCCGCTGAAGCTCGCTTTAATGTGACCGGCTACATCTTTTTTACAGCTTGAAATAATCGCGTTACCAGTTAACTTTATGGTAACGGAGAATGAACATGGCTGTTACCACAACCAATACGACTTCAGGCAGTGGTTGCGTGCTGTGGACTCCATGGGGCCCGCAGAGTGCGACCGAGGGAAAGCCACAACGCACATCCCTGCGCCGAACCCTTCACAAATTGACGGCTCCAAAGGTGCGCAAGCAGGTCCGCGACCTGCACTATGCAAAGCCTGAGTGCGCTTACGAACCTTGAGTTTCAGTTTGTAAGAACGATGCGGGTGTTCTTCGCTCCGCGAAATTTGACAAGCTCATAAAACCGCTTCGCATTGCTGGTCGCAAGCCGAACGCAACCATGAGAGGCAGGCGTACCCAATCGCTTGACCTGCGTCGTACCGTGAATAGCGTAGCCGCCTCTGAAGAAAATTGAATATGGCATTGGCGTCATGTCATATTTGCGCGAATGCCACATTTTGTGCATCCGCGTGGGACGATATGTTCCCCGAGGTGTTGTGAACCCCCTGCGTGCAGTTGAAACAGGCCACCTGTGAAGGACGCGGCCATTGTCTGTCACCGTCATGGTTTGGGCCGCAATATCGATGTGCGCGACCAGATTAGATGCTGTGCCGGATGCCGTTGAAGTCAGGAAAACCACTGCGCCGGCAGCCATTGCTGCAAGAATGCTTTTCATCTGCCTTACCCCTCTCCGGCTTCTGGCTCACGCCGCGCGCCGGTTTGCCAATCTCCTTACAGCGTTGGATTTGAACGCAAAAAGCTAAACAATCTCGCAAGAGCTTCTGCGCGATGCCGCACATCCTGGTGCAATTTCGTCAACATCTTGCACAAATGCACCAACCAAGCATCAATAGGGGAATGGACGAAAAGCTCTTAGATTCGATTGCATCGCGCAGCGCCGAACTGGCGGAACTGACTGCCGCACTGATCCGCTTTCCCACGGTAAATCCGCCCGGTGATGCTTATGGTCCCTGTGCGGAATATATCGGGTCTCGCCTTGAGCGACGCGGTTTCGCCGTCGAATATATCCGCGCCGAAGGCACGCCGGGAGACAGCGACCGCTATCCGCGTGTGAACGTTGTGGCGCGCTACGAGGGTGCTAAAGGCGGCCCAACTGTTCATTTCAATTCACACATTGATGTCGTCGAAGCTGGCGAAGGCTGGACGCTGGACCCCTTTGCGGGCGTCATTCGCGACGATCGCGTTTACGGACGCGGAGCATGTGACATGAAAGGTGGTCTGGCTGCTTCGATTATTGCAGTTGAGGCGTTCATCGAGCGATATCCGGATTTTGCCGGGGCCATTGAGATTTCAGGCACTGCAGACGAAGAGTCCGGCGGCTTCGGCGGCGTGGCGCATCTCGCCAAACTCGGATATTTCTCAAAGCCGCGCGTCGATCATGTGATAATTCCCGAACCGCTGAACAAGGATCGTGTGTGCCTTGGCCATCGCGGCGTGTGGTGGGCCGAGATTGAGACAAAGGGCCAGATCGCACACGGGTCCATGCCATTTCTGGGCGATTGTGCCGTGCGCCACATGGGAGCGGTGCTCGAAGCATTCGAGAAAGAGCTTTATCCGGCACTGGATGCGAAGCGCACCACGATGCCGGTTGTGCCGGAAGGCGCACGGCGCTCGACTATGAACATAAATGCCATACACGGCGGGCAAACGGATGATTTTCGCCCTGGCCTGCCATCTCCCAATGTGCCGGACCGCTGCCGTATGACGATCGATCGGCGGTTTCTGCTGGAAGAAAGAATCGATGACGTGAAAGGTGAAGTTGTATCAATTCTTGAACGCTTGAAGCGCGAGCGGCCCCGCTTTGACTACTCGATTTCCGATGTCATGGAAGTACAGCCGACCATGACAGACAAGGAAGCTCCGGTTGTGAAAGCCGTTTCGCAGGCAATCCGCGAGATATTTGACCGCGAGCCGGAATATGTCATTTCGCCCGGCACGTACGACCAGAAGCACATCGCCCGTATCGGCCATATCTATGACTGTATTGCCTACGGACCGGGCATACTCGACCTCGCACACCGCCCGGACGAATGGGTAGGCATTGAGGATATGGTCCAATCTGCACAAGTAATGGCGCTGGGACTGAATATGTTGTTGCGAAACAATGGGAAGTGACCCAAACCTGATTCTAAACATTTACCCGGAGCATGAATCGGCGTTCAATCCGGGCAATACCTATCCTGGGAGAGATTGGGAATGAGCGGAGTCAAGACACTACTGGCAGTCGGCGCGCTGTTGCTGGCTACGAGCAGCGCCGCAATGGCAGCGCGCACTGATCTGGTGTTGGGCGTGGTTCTGGAACCCCCGCATCTGGACCCGACCGCCGGGGCTGCCGCCGCAATCGACGAGATTGTTTATTCTAACGTGTTTGAAGGGCTGACCCGCATCGACGAAACAGGAACCGTTCAACCGGCGCTGGCCGAAAGCTGGACAATTTCTGACGATGAGAAAGTTTATACGTTCAAGCTGCATGGCGGCGTTAAATTTCACGACGGAACGACCTTCGACGCTGAGGACGTCAAGTTCTCTCTGGATCGGGCGCGTGCGGAAAATTCAACGAATGCTCAAAAGGCCCTGTTTTCTGCAATAGAGAACGTTGAGCTCGTCGATCCAGCCACAGTAAAAGTGACGCTCAAGCAGCCGCAAGGTGCCTTCCTGTACAATATGGGCTGGGGCGATGCTGTAATCGTTGCACCTGAAAGCGCTGAGACAAACAAAGAAAAGCCAGTCGGCACAGGACCGTTCAGGTTCGCCGATTGGGCGCGGGGATCATCCATCACGATCACCAGGAACCCTGAATATTGGGGAACGCCGGTCGCGCTGGATAAGGCTGAGTTCCGCATTATTCCTGACCCTGCAGCTGCTACAGCCGCCGTTCTTTCGGGTGATGTGCAGGCGTTTCCATTCTTCCCGGCTCCCGAGGCGCGCGCGCAGCTTGAAGCCGACCCCCGGTTCAAGGTCACGATCGGCACGACTGAGGGAGAGACCATTCTTTCGATAAACAACAAAAAGCCGCCCTTCAACAATGTGAAGGTGAGGCAGGCAATATCCTATGCGATTGACCGGCAGGCGGTGATTGATGGCGCAATGTTTGGGTTGGGTACGCCAATTGGATCGCATTTTGCCCCACACAATCCCGCCTATGTTGATATGACAGGTGCCTATCCGCACGATGTCGAGAAGGCAAAGGCGCTGATGCACGAGGCAGGGTTGCAGGACGGCATCAAGGTCACGCTCAAACTGCCGCCTCCACAATACGCACGCCGTGGTGGCGAAATCATCGCTGCACAACTGCGCAAGATTGGCATTGATTGCGAAATCGTCCCCGTGGAATGGGCTGATTGGCTTCAGCAGGTGTTCAAGGACAAGAACTTTGACCTGACAATCGTCTCGCACACGGAGCCGAACGATATCGATATCTATTCCCGCAAGGATTATTATTTCGGCTACGACAATCCGAACTTCGACAAGCTGATTGAGGAACTGAATATCACCAGCGATGAAGCGGCCCGGAAAGACCTTTACGGGAAAGCCCAGAAAATCCTGTCCGACGATGCCGTTGTTGGCTTCCTGTTCGAGCTGGCGCGCATGAACGTGTGGGATGCGAATATTGAGGGCTATTGGGTCAATGCGCCAATTCAGGCCAATGACCTGACAAAGGTTCGCTGGAAACAGTAACCCTGATGCTCCCGCGAGATTGAGGGGCACATTGCAATGATGCCTTTCCTGCTCAAACGCATCGGGACGGGCGCCATCACCCTGCTCCTTGCCTCCATCGTCGTTTTTGCGATGCTGGATGTGGTGCCGGGCGACCCGGCCCGCATGATGCTGGGGATGAATGCGACCGAAGATGCCGTGCAGGCATTGCGCGAGCAAATGGGCCTCAATCAACCGTTGATAATGCGCTATATGTCTTGGCTCGGCGGTTTTCTTGTCGGCGATCTTGGACGTTCCTACACCTACTCGGTTCCCGTTTCGCAATTGGTTGCGGAGCGTGCCGTTGTGTCTCTGCCCCTCGCCCTTTTGGCCCTGTTCCTCTCAACAGCGATTGCCATTCCTGTCGGCCTGTATTCTGCCTCCCATCGCGGAAAGGCGGCTGACACTATTGCGATGGGGGCCAGCCAGCTTGGCGTCGCCATTCCCAACTTCTGGTTCGCGTTGCTACTGGTTTATGTTTTTGCAATTGCACTGCGCCTCCTGCCAGCGGGCGGCTTTCCCGGTTGGACCGCCGGAACATGGCCAGCGCTCAAAGCGCTCTTTCTGCCAGCCATCGCACTGGCCCTGCCACAGGCCGCAATACTTGCACGCGTCACGCGGTCTGCGCTGCTCGATGTGCTTGGCGAGGATTTCGTGCGCACAGCGCGCGCCAAAGGTCTTTCCCGCAACACGGTGTTGTGGCGTCACGCCTTGAGAAACGCGCTCATTCCAGTGTTCACCATTCTGGGTCTCCAGTTCTCTTTTCTGCTCGCCGGAACGATCATAATCGAGAACGTGTTTTACCTGCCGGGGCTTGGCCGGCTGATCTTTCAGGCCATCACCCAACGCGACCTGATAGTTGTTGAAAGCGTCGTGATGCTGCTCGTCGCGACGGTGATCGTCGTGAATCTGCTGGTCGATCTTTCTTACGCGGCCATTGACCCTCGCCTGAGGGGGACGTGATGGCCCCTCAACCCACAATTCCCGAAACACAAAGCGTTATGCGGCGTGCGCGCGGCAGCAAATCCTTCATGATCGGCCTTGCCATCACAGCAATCATAGCCGCAGCAGCCGCTCTATCTTTCGTTTGGACGCCGTATGACGTCACGCAGATCAGTATAGGAGACAAGCTCAAGCCCCCCTCACTTGAGCATTGGTTTGGAACCGATCACTTCGGGCGGGACATACTTTCAATGATCATGGTCGGCGCGCGTAACTCCATTGCTGTCGCGCTTGTTGCCGTTGGCATAGGCATGGGCCTTGGCGTACCGCTTGGCTGCTGGGCAGCAGCGCGCGGCGGTTGGCTGGATGAAGCACTGATGCGGCTCAACGACGTCGTGTTCGCCTTCCCTGCCCTGCTTTCCGCCATCATGATCACGGCAATCTTCGGCCCCGGCGCGGTAAACGCCATAATCGCAATAGGTATATTCAATATTCCCGTGTTTGCGCGGGTCTCACGCGCCGGGGCGCTGGCATTATGGCCGCGCGAATTCATCCTCGCCGCGCGCGCATCCGGCAAAGGCAAGCTGATGATTACGGCCGAGCACATATTGCCCAACATCGCCAACCTGCTGCTGGTGCAAGGCACCATCCAGTTTGCGCTTGGAATTCTTGCTGAAGCCAGCCTTTCTTACGTAGGTTTGGGTGCCCAACCGCCAATGCCAAGTTGGGGCCGGATGCTTTTCGAAGCCCAAACGATGATTGCCATCGCGCCGCACATGGCGATTTTTCCGGGCCTCGCGATTGTAATGACCGTGCTTGGACTCAACCTGCTGGGCGATGGGCTGTCCGACCTTCTCGATCCCAAGCTGAGACGCCAGAAATGAGCCTGCTTGAGATTGAAAAGCTCTGCCTGAGCATACATGGAAAGACCATTCTGGACCGGATTGACCTATCCCTCAATCAAGGTGAAGTCCGGGCGCTGGTTGGCGAAAGCGGTTCCGGCAAGTCCATGACGGCGCTGGCCGTCATGCAGCTTCTGCCATACGGCGCGATGACGACCGGCAACATCCGCTTCGACGGTCGCGACCTGCTTCACGCAAGCGAAGATGAGATGTGCGCGCTGCGCGGTGACGACATTGGCATGGTGTTCCAGGAGCCGATGACCGCCTTGAACCCCGTCAAAACGATTGGCGAGCAGGTTGCTGAAGGAATAAGGCTTCACGCAAAAGTCGGTCGCGCGGTAGCTGAAGAACGGGCGCGCCACATTCTGGATCGGGTTGGCCTGCCCGAATCCAGATTTCCGCTGACGAGATACCCACACCAGCTTTCAGGCGGGCAACGCCAGCGGGTGGTGATTGCAATGGCAACCGCATTGAAGCCTCGGCTGCTGATTGCCGATGAGCCCACAACCGCGCTGGATGTGGTGCTTCAGGCTCAAATCCTCGACCTGCTGCGTGACCTCGTTCACGAAAGCAGGATGGGCCTGCTCCTTATTTCGCATGATCTGGCGGTTGTCGCCGACATGGCGGACCAGATTACAATCCTTCGTGCAGGCACAGTTGTCGAAGACGGCGAAACGGTTCGCGTTCTCTCCGAACAACTCCACCCGTACACACGCCAATTGGCGCTTGCTTCAACGCACGTACCAGAAATCCGTAAACCTCCCGCCAGCACTATTGCCTCGGCAAATTGCGAGAAGCCGCTGTTATCCGTCACAAATGTCGTGCGGGAATATCCAGGCGCACGGATCGGCCTGTTCGGGCGTGCGCCTTCAACCCGCGCAGTCAATGGTGTGTCGTTCTCAATGCATGAGCGTCAGTCTATTGCTCTTGTGGGCCGTTCAGGCTGTGGCAAATCCACACTTGCTCGCATGATCCTGGCTCTGGACAAGCCAACCTCCGGCACCATTGAGTTTGAAGGCGTCAATCTTGTCGGCAAATCCGAACAAGAGCTAAGGCCGTTGAGACGTCACATGCAGGTTGTATTCCAGGACCCGTACGGCTCATTCGACCCGCGACAGACTGTCGCACGTGTGGTTGCTGAGCCGCTGCACCTTCTGGACGAAAAACTGACCGTGCAAGAGCGCCGGGATCGCGTCGCCGAAGCCTTGTCTGAAGTCGGCCTTTCGGGCGCCGATCTGGACAAATATCCGCATGAATTTTCGGGCGGGCAACGCCAGCGCATATCCATCGCCCGCGCGCTCATAACCCGGCCAAAGCTTATCGTCGCAGATGAACCTGTGTCAGCGCTCGATGTTTCCATCCGTGCACAAATTCTTGATTTGCTTGCTTTTCTGAACAACCGCCAGGGCGTGGCATTTCTGTTCATCACGCACGATCTAAGCGTGGCCAGAGCGATTACTGACCGAATTCTCGTAATGCATGAAGGCCGAATTGTGGAAACCGGCGACACGAGTTCTGTTCTGGATCAGCCTACGTCAGATGAGGCAAAAGATCTCGTTCACGCCTCACCGAGTCTTCACCGAGCACTCAAACGGCGAATGCAAGAACAAGGCTAACAACCTTTGACGCGCCATATTCAAGAAAGTATATTTAGATATTCATACTAAAGAATTGCCTAATTTATGACAAACTGTCACACTAGCCGCAGCCATTGGGTTCGCTATTTTAGACCCAATGGTCAAATTTTCGTGAACTGAAAATCGAACATCAGACTTGGTTAATGCAACCGGCCAATCGCTTCGGTCGTCATTGCACGATCAGGCGATACACGGGGCATGCGAGTGGGTCAACATTATTTGTCGGCATCTCTTGGACTGGCATCCTTCAGCGCGCTACCTGATCCGGCGGCTGAAATAATATCATTCTGGCGCCACTCTTCGCGCTTCTGGTTTGAAAAGAACCCAGGGTTTGATGCGTATTTTGGCACTCACTTCTCTGAGCTACACGATCAGGTTATGAGCGGAGAACATAAATCCTGGCTCGCAGACCCATATGCCGCCCTAGCGCTGCTACTTATGACTGATCAATATCCGCGCTTTGCCTTTCGCGGCACGGTTGGCATGTATTCGGGCGATGCGCTTGCCATCCAGTTCGCGCGGCTGTGCCTCAAGACTGGTTATCCCTATCAGGTGGAAGAGCGTTTGCGGCTATTCTTCTTCCTCCCGTTTTGCCACTCAGAAGACCTCGACGATCACCGGATTTCGGTGGAATTCACGTCCTTGCTCGGCAATCCATGGTCTAAACAGGCCATTGATCATATGGAAATTATTCGCCGTTTCGGACGCTTTCCCCACCGCAACGAAATGCTCGGTAGGGCAAGCACACAAGAGGAAGTGACATTCCTCCAGAACGGCCCGGACCCATCGACTATGACGACCTAGCTAAATCAGCAGGCTCCAGCCGCAGCAAGTCAAGGGAGCGCTTCATCAGCTTCAACTCTCCTTCGGCGAGCTGCGCATCGGATTTGGCGATCTCGGCCATATGTCTGGCCAGCGCCCTTCGACGCTCCAGATCAAGATCCAGAAACATCTGGATCGCCTGTTCGCCATTGGTCTCATAACCAAAATCGTTGAGGTACTCGATAACGCCGTCCATGCTTTCTTCTGGTATGCCGAAGGAGTCGCGGCAAATGCGCCTCAAGGTTGCCATTTCACCCTCAGTCACAACGCCATCTGCCAGAATCATTCGAAACAGCAGCAAAAGTTCTGCCGTCAGCACCGGGTCGTCTGCGACTTTGCGCACCCCCGGATCACCTTCGAACACCGACCTGATCTGTTCCAGCAAATTGAGTGGCATATGAACTCCCTCGACTCAGTGCGACAAGCTATAGCTATTTGGCCCTTGCGCAAATGCGTTGGTTGTGTAGCAAACAGCTTTCCAACTGCGGCGACCCCCTGAAATGTTTGAAATTGCGACAGACACGGCTCTTCTGCTCGGCTTGGCCGCGTTTTGCGCCGGCTTCATCGATTCAATAGCAGGCGGCGGCGGACTTATCAGCGTACCCGCCCTTCTCCTGGCGGGTCTGTCTCCCATCGAGGCGCTTGCAACGAACAAGTGGCAATCGCTGTGGGGTTCTGGTTCAGCTACGATAACCTATGCTTCGAAAGGCTATGTAGATCTTCGCGCCCAACTCCCCTTCGCGCTACTGTCCGCCCTTGGTGGGGCAATCGGAGCATACGTCACTACACTCCTGCCGCTAGAATGGCTCCAGCTTTTCCTGCCCATTCTGCTGATTGCAATTGCGCTTTATTTTGCGCTCAAGCCAAACTTCAATGACGTTGACCGTCTCCAGCGCATGACGCCTGCCCTGTTTGGCGCAACGATTGTGCCCGCAATCGGCTTTTATGACGGGATATTCGGCCCTGGAACCGGCTCATTCTTCATGCTGTCTTTGGTGGCCCTGCTCGGCTTCGGCTTGCTGAAAGCTACCGCCCACACAAAGCTGCTGAACTTTGCTTCAAATATAGGAAGCTTTGCCGTTTTCATTTTCGCAGGCGCTGTGTTCTGGAAGATCGGACTTTTGATGGGCGCAGCTCAATTTGTCGGTGCCCGTCTTGGCGCAACTGTCGCTATGCGTGTTGGCTCCGGACTGATCAAACCGCTACTCATAACAGCCTGTCTCGCACTAGCCGTGAAACTCTTGCTGGACCCGTCAAATCCCCTGCGCGCAATGATCGGCTTTTGAGCCGCACACTCGTTACTCTCTCAGATTACAACAAAGCAACAACCTCAATCCTTCGTTGTCGAACAGTCGCACGTTGACCGGATTTGATATACAAATTTTGCACAACAAACGTGCGGTGGTTTGGATTGCTTGGGCGGACCATTGGAATAGACTGGCGGCAAGCAAACAAAAATTCCGGGAGGATACGATGGACGCTGCCATCGATGCCCAAGCACACCAATACGAACTCAACGAAGACCAACGCGCCATTCAGGAATTGGCCCAGTCTTTCGCGGCAGAACAGGTCGCCCCTTATGCGTTGGAATGGGACCGGAACAAGCATTTCCCGGCAGATGTGATTCGTGAAACCGGGCCGCTTGGCTTCGGCGGCATTTATGTCCGTGAGGATGTCGGTGGCTCGGCGCTGGGTCGTCTGGATGCGGTGCTGATATTTGAAGCGCTGGCACATGCGTGCCCTGCGTTCTCCTCTTTCATCTCGATTCACAATATGGCGGCTTCTATGATCGACCGCTATGGCAATGAAGAGCAGCGCCAGCGCATCTTGCCGAAACTGACTTCAATGGAATGGCTGGCAAGCTATTGCCTGACCGAACCGGGCTCCGGCTCTGATGCCGCCGCCCTCAAGACACGCGCTGTGGGCGATGGCGATAACTATATTCTTAATGGCGCAAAGCAGTTCATTTCCGGCGCGGGCGACAGCGACATTTATGTGAGCATGGTGCGCACCGGACAGGATGGCCCCAAGGGCATCTCCACGGTGGTAGTGGAGAAGGATACGCCGGGCCTTTCCTTTGGTGCAAATGAGCACAAGATGGGTTGGCACATGCAATCCACCCGAACGGTGAATTTCCAGGATTGCGCCGTCCCACAAACCAACCGCCTGTCTGAAGAAGGCGCTGGATTTGGCATTGCAATGTCCGGTCTTGATGGTGGACGGCTCAACATTGCCGCCTGTTCGCTTGGCGGCGCACAGGCTGCGCTGGACAAGGCGCTTGCCTATACAGCGGAGCGTAAGGCTTTCGGTCAATCAATCAATCAGTTCCAGGCTCTGCAATTCCGTCTGGCAGACATGGAAACCGAATTGCAGGCCGCCCGCGTCTTCCTTTACACGGCGGCATCCAAGCTTGACCGCAAGGCACCTGACGCCTCGAAATGGTCAGCAATGGCAAAGCGCTTTGTGACTGACACGGGTTTCAAGGTCGCGAACGACGCCCTGCAATTGCTTGGCGGCTATGGCTACCTGCACGACTATGGAATTGAAAAGCTCGTTCGCGATTTGCGCGTTCATCAAATCCTTGAAGGAACGAACGAGATCATGCGTGTGATCGTGGCTCGCCACATCATCGGACGTTGAGCGAAACCGAAGGAACTACAGTCATGACCACTATCGCATTTATCGGGCTCGGCAATATGGGCAACCCTATGGCTGCCAATCTGGTGAAGGCCGGCCACACTGTTCACGGCTTTGACCTTGCGCCCGAAAATCTCAAAACTGCGGGCGATAATGGCGTCGTGGTCATGGCAAGTGCGGTGGCCGCAGTTAAGGACGCCGATGTTGTCATAACCATGCTGCCAGCCGGAAAGCATGTCATTTCGGTCTATCAAGACCTGGCGGCCAATGCGAAAAGCGGCACACTGTTCATCGACTCCTCAACCATTGATGTCGACTCGGCGCGTCGCGCCCACGCGATTGTCAGCGCGGCTGGTCATCAGAGCGTTGACGCACCCGTATCGGGAGGCACCGGCGGTGCTGCGGCTGGCACGCTGACCTTTATGGCCGGCGGGGCCAAAGAAGCTTTTGAGAAAGCCGAGCCCATCCTGAAGCCCATGGCGGGCCGTATTGTTTATTGCGGTGATGCCGGTGCGGGTCAGGCGGCAAAGATTTGCAACAACATGATCCTTGGCATTTCCATGATTGCTGTCGGGGAAGCATTCGTTCTGGCTGAAAAGCTGGGGCTTTCTCATCAAGCGCTGTTCGATGTCGCATCAACCTCGTCGGGGCGTTGCTGGTCGCTGGACACTTACTGCCCCGTACCCGGCCCAGTTCCAACGTCGCCCGCTAACCGCGACTATCAGCCAGGCTTTGCCGCTGCGTTGATGCTCAAAGACCTGAAGCTGGCACAAGAAGCCGCGCAATCTGCTGGGGCTATTACTCCGCTAGGT
Source organism: Rhizobiaceae bacterium (assembly GCA_019635795.1). Classification (GTDB taxonomy): domain Bacteria; phylum Pseudomonadota; class Alphaproteobacteria; order Rhizobiales; family Rhizobiaceae; genus Mesorhizobium_G. The sequence goes on along the minus strand of JAHBYV010000007.1, from coordinate 121,939 downwards.
GCTGAGGCGACCCAGCTTTACGGGCTGTTTAATGCGCTTGGTCACGGCGGCACGGACTTTTCCGGCATCATCCGTTTCCTGCGCGGAGACGTGAGCTGATCCGCAGCAAAAAGCCAACAATTTTACGGAATTAAGCTTTGCTTAAGCACTTAATAACCGTGTGGTAACGATGTTTCCCTAGAAAGGAGCGCGAGGCGGTCATCGCATCCGTCCAGCGCTCCGGATCAGGTACTGCGTACCGGAGCCAAAAGCTTCGCCGCGTTTCAGTTTGCGTCAGCCATGCGTTTTTTGGCAAGACCGCGCTCCTTGGGCGCGGTTTTTGCTTTTCGGGGAGCCAATCACCGCCCGCGAGCAAGACGTTCCCGCGCCGCAGGCCCGTGTTTGGTCATCCTGCCGGCTTCAATTCGGCAAGCGCCAGATCAAGCGCCTTGGCAATGCGCTCGCACGCCAGATCAATTGTATCGCGCGTCCAGATCAGCGGTGGCGAAAGGATCATCGAATCGCCGGTGGCACGTAGCATCATTCCATTTGCAATGGCGTGATCACGAACGACGACCGCAGCGCTGCCTTCCGGCTGGAACCGCTTGCGCGTTGCCTTGTCGCTGACAATCTCGATTGCGCCCATCAATCCAGCTGAGCGCGTTTCGCCAACCAGCGGATGAGGCGCAATCCTCTCTCGCAACGCCTGTGCAAAATAAGGCCCGGTGTCATCGCGCACGCGCTCGACCAGCCCTTCCCGCTCGATTATCTCAAGATTGCGCAGGCCCACCGCACAGGCAACCGGATGTCCTGAATAAGTGTACCCATGGTAGAACTCACCGCCCTTTTGCTCCAGCGTTGACGCAATGCGGTCACTGACCAGTAGCGCCGAAAGGGGCTGGTAACCGGAGGTGAGGGCTTTGGCGGTGGTAATCGTATCAGGCTCGATTCCGAATGTTTCAGCAGCAAACCAGTTGCCGGTGCGGCCATATCCGGTGATCACCTCATCAAGCATCAACAGGACATCGTACTTGCGGCAAATGCGCTGAATCTCTGGCCAATAGCTCGCAGGTGGAATTTTCACGCCACCCGCACCCATGATCGGTTCGCCGATGAACGCCGCAACAGTCTCCGGTCCAGCTTCAAGTATCGCGTCCTCAACAGCCTTCGCCGCGCGCAATCCGAAGTCATGATCGCTCTCCCCCGGCAGTGCCAGTTCAAAGGCGTATGGCATCATGACATGCACAATGTTTGGAACCGCCCCGCCAAGCTGGCCGTGCATGGCCTCCATACCGCCGAGCGACGTTCCTGCAACTGTTGAGCCGTGATAAGCGTTCTTGCGCGATATGATCCGGTTCTTTTCCGGCCTGCCCTCAAGTGCCCAGTAATGCCGCACGATGCGAAGCGCCGTGTCATTCGATTCAGAACCCGAAGACCCGAAGAACACCTGGTTCATATGCTTAGGCGCAAGGCTCGCAATCTTGCGGGCAAGCAAAGTCGCCGCAGGCACGGTGCATTTGAAGAATGAATTGTAATACGGCAATTCCTTCATCTGCGCCGCGGCCACATCTGCCAACTCATCGCGCCCATAGCCGACGTTCACGCACCACAAACCCGCCATTCCATCGAGGATTTCGTTGCCCTCGATATCGTAGATAAATGGGCCCTTCGCGCCGGTTATCATGCGCGTTCCGGCAGCACGCAGTTCTTTGTGATCTGTAAAGGGATGAAGGTGATGCGCTGCGTCAATCTGCTGAAGCTGTTCCAGCGAATAGTTCTGATAAGTCATATGTTTATCCTCGCTTGTTGAATCAATCCGGTAAACCGGCGTGAATTCAATCACGAGGCGGCGAGTACCCGATGCGCGCGCATAAAAGCAGCAATTCGGCATGGCGCGTCAAACTCGACGGCTTAACGGCAATGGCCAATTCTGCAAAACGACCTTTCATCCGCTGAACATAGCCGACCCGAACACCGGGCCGCAAGCGCCATCGGCATGTCGCTTCCTTCATGCTTTGCGTCGCCGCACCCGCAACCGGCAAATTCGCGGCGCTGCAAGATGCTGCGAGATTTTGCAGCTTGCGAGCATTGAGATGAATGCATCAGTCGAAGCACCGGATCGCGCACGGCGCGGAGGGCGTGCAGGAAAGCGCGCTGGCGCTGGTGGATTTGAGCAGCCACCATTTCGTCAGTTGCGCCTGCCCTTCCCCCCCACCCGGCTTATTTCGGACGATGAACTGGAATCAATCCACAACGCATCGCTGCGGGTTCTTAAGGAAATTGGCGTTGAGGTGCTGCATGACGGCGCACGCGACACCATGCGCAAGGCTGGCGCACACGTCGAAGCCGGGTCCCAGCGGGTGCGTTTCGATCCAGCTCTTATTATGGAATACATGGCTTTTTGCCCGCCGGAAGTGACGGTGCACGCGCGCAATCCCGAACACAATGTTCGTATAGGCGGCGACAATATTGTGTTCGCGCAAATGGCTTCCGCCCCGAATTGTTCGGATACGGACCGCGGGCGCAGGGCGGGAAACCAGCAGGATTTCCGCGACCTCATAAAGCTGGGGCAGATGCACAATATTCTGCACCTGTCCGGCGGCTACCCTGTCGAGCCGGTGGACATACATCCGTCGATCCGCCACCTCGACTGCCTGTTCGACTTTGCCACGCTCACCGACAAGGCGTTTCACTGCTACTCGCTCGGCAGAGAACGCAATCTCGATGGCATAGAGATCGCGCGAATTGCACGCGGAGTGCCGATGGAGCAATTTGTCAATGAACCGTCGCTGCTGACGATCATAAACACCAATTCACCGTTGAAGCTGGATATTCCCATGATGGAAGGCATCATCCAGATGGCCTCGCATGGGCAATTGGTAATCGTAACGCCTTTTACGCTGTCCGGCGCGATGGCGCCTGTTACCATTGCCGGCGCACTCGTCCAGCAAAATGCGGAAGCGCTGGCGGGTTTGGCTTTCGCTCAAATGGTTCGCAAGGGCGCGCCGGTGGGTTATGGCGGATTCACATCAAACGTTGACATGAAGTCGGGCGCGCCCGCTTTCGGCACGCCGGAATATATGAAAGCCCAGCTTGTCGGCGGGCAGTTGGCACGCCGCTACAACATTCCCTACCGCACGTCGAATGTGTGTGCGGCCAACACTGTTGATGCGCAGGCGGCATATGAAAGCGTATTTTCGCTTTGGGGCTGCGTCCAGGGTGGAGGCAATTTCATCAAGCACGCTGCTGGTTGGCTGGAAGGCGGGCTCACCTGCTCTTACGAAAAGACCATACTCGACATTGATTTGTTGCAGATGGTGACTGAGTTCCTCACGCCGCTCGATCTTTCCGAGGAGGCGCTTGCAATCGATGCAATTCGCGATGTCGGTCCCGGTGGGCACTTCTTCGGTACGCCGCATACGCAAGCCCGATACAAGACAGCCTTTTACCAGCCCGTTCTGTCTGACTGGCGAAATTATGAAACGTGGGCAGAAGCAGGAAGCCCGACCGCAATCCAGAAGGCTAACCGCATCTGGAAGGAACGACTTGCCATGTATGAGCCGCCACCGCTCGATCCCGCCATCCGCGAAGAACTGGAAGCCTTTGTGACACGCCGCAAGGCGGAAGGCGGCGCCCCTACCGACTTTTGAATCAATCTCTTCAATATTGGGTTTATCCGAATGAAATCACACACGAAAGTTGCAGTCATCGGCGGCGGCGTTGTGGGCTGTTCGGTCCTTTACCACTTGGCCAAAGCCGGTTGGACTGACATCACGCTGATCGAGCGTTCGGAGCTTACTTCTGGCTCGACATGGCACGCGGCCGGCGGCTTTCACACGCTGAATGGCGATCCAAACGTTGCCAAACTGCAAGCCTATACAATCGGCCTTTACAAGGAGCTGGAAGAGGTTTCCGGCCAGTCTTGCGGCCTGCATCTGGTTGGCGGGTTCATGATGGCCGACACGCCTGAGCGCATGGACTTCCTGCGCCTCGCGCACGCCAAGGGCCGCTATCTTGGCATGGACACCGAGCTTGTGACGCCATCTGAAGCCAAAGCAATGTTTCCGTTGATGGACGAGAAGAATTTCGTCGGCGCGCTCTGGGACCCGGTCGAAGGGCATCTCGACCCCTCTGGAACGACCCACGCATATGCCAAGGCCGCACGCAATCTGGGTGCGGAAATCGTGTTGCGCAATCCTGTCAGGGAGTTGACGCAGGATGCGGACGGCACATGGAACGTTGTGACCGAGCAAGGCACTATCAAGGCCGAACACGTCGTCAATTGCGGTGGCCTGTGGGCGCGCGAGATTGGCCGCATGGTCGGCCTTGAACTGCCGGTGCTGGCCATGGAGCACATGTATCTTCTGACTGAGGACATGCCGGAGGTCATCGAGTTCAACAAGACACATGGCCGCGAAATTTGCCATGTCATTGACTTCAAGGGCGAGATTTACACCCGGCAGGAACGTCAGGGCATGTTGCTCGGCACCTATGAAAAAGCGTGCAAGCCGTGGTCGCCGGTAAACACGCCCTGGGATTTCGGGCACGAGCTATTGCAGCCGGATATCGACCGCATCGCTCCTTCACTCGAAGTCGGGTTCCGGCATTTCCCTGCCATTGAAAAGGCGGGCATAAAGCAGATCATCAACGGGCCTTTCACCTTCGCGCCAGACGGCAATCCGCTGGTGGGGCCGGTTCAGGGATTGACGAATTTCTGGGTAGCTTGCGGAGTCATGGCCGGATTCAGCCAGGGCGGCGGGGTCGGACTGGCACTTTCGAACTGGATGGTCCACGGCGACCCCGGCTTCGATGTGTGGGGCATGGACGTTACGCGCTGGGGCGAATGGGCAACGCTTCGCTACACCAACGCCAAAGTACGCGAGAACTACTCACGCCGCTTCTCAATCCGCTTTCCGAATGAGGAATTGCCTGCTGGACGCCCCAGTCAGACAACACCGCTATACGATACAATGGTGACCCAGAACGCTGTCATGGGTGATAGCTGGGGCCTCGAAACACCACTGTGGTTCGCACCTGCCGGCACCGAACCGAAAGACATAGTTTCGTTCCACCGTTCAAATGATTTCGAGCATGTCGGCAATGAAGTCCGCGCAACGCGCAATAGCGTCGGCGTCACCGAAATTGCGAACTTTGCAAAGTATGAAGTTTCCGGGTCCGGTGCAGAAGACTACCTCAACCGGCTCATGACCAACAGAATGCCGAAAAAAGGCCGCATCGTTCTAACGCCAATGCTGAACGAAGGCGGCAAGCTGATCGGCGACTTCACCATCGCAAAGACTTCCGACGAATCCTTCGTGATCTGGGGCTCTTCAGCAGCGCAGCAATATCACATGCGCTGGTTCGAAGCGCATTTGCCGAAAGACGGTTCTGTTCGCATTCATCGTTTCGACCAGACCCTTGTTGGACTCTCGATCGCCGGACCGAACTCACAGGCGCTCTTGCAGCAACTGGTCGATGTGGACGTATCCACGGCGTCCTTCAAATTTATGGATCACCGCTCCATGGCTGTTGGCGGCGCGCCCTGCATGGTCAATCGCGTGACCTATACAGGGGATCTCGGCTACGAAATCTGGATGGAGCCGGCCTACCAGCGCAAGGTATACGCGGCAATCAAGGAAGTTGGCGCGCAATTCGGCATCGTCGATTTTGGAATGCGCGCCCTGCTTTCCATGCGTCTGGAGAAGAACTTCCCGACGTGGTTCCGCGAACTGCGCCCGATATACGGGCCGTTTGAGGGCGGGATGGAGCGCTTCATCAAGCTGGAAAAGAACGATTTCATTGGCCGCGAGGCAGCCGCAAAGGAACATGCACAAGGGCCGAAGTTGCGGCGTGTCTCATTTATTGTCGATGCGGCCGACGCGGACGTGATGGGCGACGAACCTATATGGGCGAAGGTCAGCAAGGACTACGGAACGGTTGCACCGTCACACGGATATGGCGCGCAGCGTTTCGGTGCAGATGGCAAGCCCGCCAAAGGCGACGGCAAGCGAAATGGAACTGATGGCTCGGGCGTGCTCGGCGCGATTGATGGCGAATGGCGCGTCGTTGGCTGGGTAACGTCCGGCGGCTACGCGCATTACGTGCAAAAGTCGATGGCGCAGGGTTATGTGCCCGCAGAGCTTTCCACCAACGAAAGCGACGGCCTGTTTGAGATCGAGATACTTGGCCACCGCCGCGCAGCCCGTATCAACCTCCAGCCACCATTCGACCCGAGCGGCGAAAAAATGCGTGCCTAGCCAATTCAGGCACTGAGGCGCGCCGCTTGCAGGGCAGACCGCAAGGCAGAGACTATCAGCCCGGAACTGCCGTTGCTGGTAATGAATGGCAGGCCCTTGCGCTTTGCCGTCCAGCCGACAACGACCAGTTGATGCGCGGCAGGTTCATAAAGCTGCGCGAGCGCCCAGCTCATGCAATCGATCGCAGCAAGATCAGCCCGGTCGCCCGCAACCGCTCGTATCGACCCGCGATGGCCACCAGTTTCAACCAGAGCATCGAATATATCCGCCCCTGCTCCGGCCGCCTCCAGATCACGGCTCAAACCAATAATGCCAGACATTGAATCGGGAACGTTGTAAGCCAGCCGCAGGCCGCGCATGGCTTCAATCGGCAACACCGCTTCATCTCCTTCAGGTGCTTTCACTGCCTGAAAGCCACCAGCATCTTTGCGCCGCATCACAATTGCGCTTGAGTAGAACGCTCCTGCGCCGCCCTCTATGCCATCATAATTTTGCTGCCCTACCACCTGAACATATTGGTCGAGCCCCTGCTCCATCGGCCCCCAGCACGTCTGGGAAAAAAGCAAGTCAGGTATTTTCCAGAAATCGAGCAAATCCCCGACGCCGCGCGCCAAATGGACTGGCGCCGCAATGCCGTGCTGGCGCAAAACGTCGCTTATAGTCGCCCACTGCGCGTCGACTTCGGCGTGGCGCTCCGGCCAATCATACATTGGCAGCGCGGCTATCGTGCCGCCATTTTCAATCATTCCATCCTCCCGCCCCGAACAGCATTACTATTCTCCCGATGGCGAACTGATGCAAGATCGTTACAGATCGTTTCATTAAGTGAATATAATTTAGTATACTCAAACATATTTTTGACGCAGGTTTCGTACCTTCTTTGCGCCATACCCGAACGGGCAAATATGAGATTTGAGACAATGGCAATAGCGCATTTAAAACAAGCATTATTGGCGACTGCATTGCTTGCGGCAGCAGGCTGCACCACCTCACAGGATTTCGAACTTGGTTTGATGTCGCTTGAAGGGCGCCCATACAAGGAAGCGTTCTATGCGCTCGGCTTTCCAGATGGAGAACGGGAAATCGACGGCAAGCGGGTCTTCTATTGGGGGCCGCGGCGTCACGGCTTTGCGAACACCATGGCGACCACGACGAGCTCGGGCATCATGTTAGACAACGGCCTTTATCTTGAAACGCAGCATATCGAAGTCAGCCCCTACGAAGATGAGTGCCACATTGAGGCAATTGTCGGACGCTCTGGCTTGATCGAGCATACACGGTTTGACGGCACGCTTATGGGCTGTGGGCCATACGCTGAGCGGCTTCGTCCCTAGGTAAGGTTTCAGTCTGACCACGGCTTTGCGACCACATCTGCGCACCGCCGCACTGAGGCGTTGCGCGAAGAACAGGATGAACAACAGGCTCTTTCGCCCTGAAGGCATAGGCTTTCAGCATGGCGAAATAGTTCGGAAACACGTAACCCTTGTTAAGCCGCACCCATTCATCTCGCCTTTCCCTGAACATGCGCGGCAATCGGTACCACGCGACCGTCGGGCTGGCGTGATGGACAAAGTGCAGATTGTTGTTGAGGAACAGGAATGCCAGCGGTGTCCGCTCTACGATAACCGTGCGGCCCTCCGGGTTTTCATCCCATTGGTGCTCCGCGAAGGTGCGAATAGCAATCATGGACTGCCCTAGCCAAACCGGAACCAGCACATAAAGCCAAAACGGAATCCCGAATCCATATATCGCGAGCGGCATCACGACAGCCAAACCCGCAATGTGCAATGTCCAAGCCCGTCGAACCGACCTGTCCCCTGAAAGCACCAGCTTTGCATCGCCAATGATAAAGCCAATGCTGGAAAGCCACGGCCCCAGGATAAACCGGCCGACCATCGTATTGTTTGCCCGCAGCAACGTCCTCAACCAGCGCGGCATAGTCTCATGCTTCCAGAGCGCCTGGTAATAGCTTTCCGGGTCATCCATCGGGTCGGTCAGCCGTTCATCTGCATGGTGGCGCAAGTGCAGGGTCTTGAATCGTCTGTATGGCCACACCAGTCCGATAGGCAAAAACACGAACGCCTCATTGATATGCGCGTTGCGCGTCGGGTGGCCGTGAAGAACCTCATGCGTGAGCGAGGAATGCAGCGATATCGCCACCGCCATAATGAGCAATGCTATCAGCGGCAAAGTCGGCCAGAGAAAAAGTCCCGCAAAAGCCCAAAGGCCGTAGCAAAAAGCGATAAGCGCGACGGTTGGCCATTCGACCTTAAAAGACCGGCCTTTGCGTATGGTGTCTGACATCAATGAGCGAGCCTGAACATTCCTGACACCACGCTGTCACCAGACTTGGCCCACTTCAATGAGACAATGTACACAATTTGATTACATTGCGCAGATTGATCTACAAATGTTATAAAAAGTAAACATCTGTCGAGGATGGTAGGGAAATGGACAAACGAGACGTATCGGCCCTCTTCCGCGAACGTTTGCGTTCACTGCTCGCCCGCTCGGGAATGAATCAATCAACGTTCGCCGGAACCTTGGGAATAGACCGCTCCGCGCTCTCGCAAATCCTCTCCGGCGCAACCACCCGTTTGCCTCGCGCAGAAACACTTATGACCATCGCGCATGAGCATGGAGTGTCTCTCGACTGGCTGTTGGGCTTGTCTCAGGACGAATCCGTTACCGGCGAAATCCGGGATATGATGGAGATCGAAGAAGGCGTTTCGGGCTATGGCGAATCCTTTATGGCCCGCTGGTACGCCGACGCAGCGGGCATGAAGGTTCGCTATGTTCCAGCGGGCATACCGGACCTCCTGCGAACGCAAGAACTGGTGGATTATGAAGCTGGATTGACGCATCGGGACGCCGAAGCGCAAGCCAGCGGCGCGCGCGACAAGATTGACTATAACCGCCGGCCGGAAACCGACATGGAAGCCTGTATGCCGCTTCACACGCTGGAGATTTTCGCGCGCGGAATGGGCATCTGGAGCGGCTTTCCGCCAACCTCGCGGCGTCGTCAATTGCTGCATATGGCTGCCCTACTGGAAGAACTCTATCCAGCGTTCCGTCTGTTCCTCTATGATGGGCGCCAGCGCTATTCCGTCCCCTACACAATTTTCGGATCTTTGCGCGCAGCAATCTATGTCGGCGATATGTACCTTGTTTTGAACGCGCCAAGCCCGATCAACTTGCTCACGCGGCATTTCGATAATCTGATCCGCGCCGCGCGTGTCCACGCCCACGACAGCGCCAGCTTCACGCGAAATCTCGCCAGCACGATCATTGACGACACATAAAGAAATCTTTATATCAATTCTACGATCTCCAGGAACAATCCCATGACGCCGAACCCGATTGACGCGCTTATTGCTGAAAAAGGCATACTGCTTGCCGATGGCGCGACGGGTACGAACCTTTTTGCAATGGGCCTGGAAGCTGGCGAAGCGCCGGAATTGTTGCTTGAAACAGCGCCCGAAAAGGTAGCCTCGCTGCATCAGCAGTTCGTTGATGCAGGTGCCGACATCATCCTCACAAATTCCTTTGGCGGAACGCGCCATCGCCTGAAGCTGCACCATGCGCAGGATCGTGTTTTTGACCTAAACAGAAAAGCTGCGGAAATCGCGCGCTCGGTCGCTGACAAGGCAGGACGAAAAGTGATCGTGGCCGGCTCGGTTGGCCCCACTGGCGAATTGCTGCAACCGCTCGGCGCGCTGTCTTATGATGAGGCAGTTGAAGCATTTGCCGAACAGATAAAAGGGCTCAAGGCCGGTGGCGCGGAAGTCGCCTGGATCGAAACAATGTCGGCCCCTGAAGAAATTCGCGCTGCCGCAGAAGCAGCAATCAAGGTTGGCCTGCCTTACACATACACCGGCTCGTTCGACACAGCGGGCCGCACCATGATGGGCCTTGCTCCGAAAGATATTCACGGCGTCGCAGAAGGACTTTCAGATCAACCGGTTGCCGTCGGTGCGAACTGTGGCGTGGGTGCCTCTGACATCCTCGCTTCGCTGCTGGACATGAGTGCTGCAAAGCCGGATGCGACAATTATCGTGAAGGGAAATTGCGGCATTCCTGAATTTCACGGCAGCGAAATTCATTACTCCGGCACACCTGAACTGATGGCCGATTATGTGCGCCTGGCAGTCGATAGCGGCGCGAAAATTATTGGCGGTTGTTGTGGCACATCCTTCAAGCATCTCGCAGCTATGCGCCACGCGCTTGATGGCCACAAGGATCCACAGTCACGCCCAACGATTGAAACGATAGTTGAGCGCATTGGTCCGTTGAGGAACAAGACCGCCGACAAGAGCGGCGGCTCAGACGCCCGCAGGCGGCGCAGAACCTGATTTCCCTTGAAGCCGCGCCGGGCGGCGCGAATTCGATATTCAATATAATTAAACTTCTGGATCACTACCCGATTCCACTTCGGCTGGCACCCGGAAAAATATAAGGATGTATATAAAAGCTATCTATCTGCAAGTATTGAGCAAATTTTCCCCCGCGCTAATAATGTGAAGATCACGACGGGATTTTGTTAACGAGCTGGTAACAATTTCCATTTTGCCACATCTCAGCCACATTTCACTCGGATTAAAACCGTCCGGTCTGATCGGGCCACCATACGCGTATCTTTTAATTGTGTTCGTAGGACGCGATGCAGTTTCGATTCAGTACATTGACCGGCTCCGCCGGTTGGGCGCATTTGTCATGAGCGGCCCCAAAACAACACTGCTGGTGCTGGGTGCCGGTTGTGCAGCAATGGTTGGTCTTGGTGCTGCCGCTATTTCAGCGACTTCCTTTTTCACTGACTTGCCTGCGGTCAGCGCGCAACAGGCGTCTGCCGTGGCGGTGCCGCCTCGCAAGGTAAAAACAGTAGCAATAGTCGACAAGCCTGCTGAAAAAGGCAGTTCGATCACGCCCGCTGATCGCACCTCCACAGCCTCGGTCAAGCCATCCACATCCATTAGCGAGCGCAGCGGCCTGCATAAGGCTAATCCCCGTTGGGCTCGCGACGCCGCTCCAAATTCCTTGCACCAGAAGGTGCTGGTTGCAGCCTTCGCCGAAGGAGCAAAGGAAGAAGGTCTTGCTGCGGCATTGAATGCAGACGGCGCGCAAGACGACCCGTTTGCGAAAATAGTGAACACTGCAGACGATGTTGGCCCTACAATCGAGCTGGCATCCACTGTGCCAGACGTTCCCACTCCTGCCCCTCGCCAGCGCATATCCGCCAGCAGGGACAAGGATGATGAGCCCTCCCCCAAAGCTGCGGGCACCGGTCGCACGCTGACGGGCGCGGCAACATTGAACTCAGCGGCCAACATGCGCGCTGCTGCGCGCAGCGGGTCTTCCGTTCTTGGCGTTGTTCCTGAAGGAGCGCGGGTGTCAATTGCGCCTGGTTGTGAACAATGGTGCGAAATCTCTTATAACGGTCGCCGCGGCTTTGTTTACAAGGACTTTATCGGCAGCGGTCGAGCCACTGAAAAACCTCAGCAAAAGGCTGATGCGACCGGTTCGGAAACATTGGACAAAGCCATTTATGGCGATTCCAATTTCCTGAATTCCGGTAGCGGCGCTGGCAAAGCCAGCCAGACCGATAAGACGGCCAGCAACGAAACTGCCACCAAAAAGGCTATGCCTGAACCCTCGATGCGCTAACCGTTCAGCGCGCAAACGACCGCATGAAAAATTGCTGTACCGGCGCGGGATATCTATAAGCGCTCCCTGCCGGGCAAGCATTTCGGTCCAAACATCCGCCTGACATACAGACTTGACCCTTTTCGCTCCGGACATGATCAAGGCACCGCTGGTAGGCAAAGCCTTCCGGGCTATGCGCGGCTACCGGACAAGATGAAAGACACGGCTTCGCAGCACAATCATCGCAGACATGGGCTACAACCCGACTCTGCCCAAACTCAATAAACTCATTGAACAGCAATGCGCCGCGATATGCGTGCCACAAGCCATATTCCGGGTGCATTAACACGCCAATCGGCGAAGGCCTCAAACCTTCCGCGCGCATTGCCCATTGCTGAAACGGATGGAACGGACGATCATTCGGCAGGATGACCCGCGCATTGACCGCTTGCGCGGCCCCCTCCAGAACCATTCGCGACCAATCGTCCAGAGGATTTGCACTTTGGCATTTTCCTTCCTCGAACCAGCGTTGAAAATGTGGCCAGAATGCCCCTCCAGCATTACCTACAAGCACTATTGATAGCACAGGCTGGCCATCAACTGTCTGCGGCGCGCTTTCCTTTTCATCAATGTTGAACCCGCCACGCAACGCCAATCCGTTGCGCGCGAGCATATCGGTGAGGCGTTTCAATACCTCTGCCATCTAGCGGAAGGCGCTCCGCCAGACTTCCTTGTGAATGATTTCAGCCACTTTAGCCCGGCTTGAAACGGGCTCTTTTCAAGTGAACGCGTCGGGCATCGAGTTCTTCTTGCGCGTAATGAAATCTTTCAGCGCCTCGTCAATGCTCTCATCAATGTGTGGCGCTTCGTAACTTTCCAGCCAACGGCGGGCGAGTTCGTTAGCGCGCTGTGGCGCGGTCTTTTGACCTTCGGCCAGCCACTGTTCATATGAATTGTTATCCGCCACTGTCGAGCGATAGAAGGCTGTCTGGAAGTTCGCCTGCGTGTGTGTGCAGCCAAGGTAATGGCTGCCGGGACCAACTTCGCGAATAGCATCCATCGCCTGGCCGTTCTCGGAAAGATCGACGCCCTCGCAGAACTTCTGCTGCATTCCAAGCTGATCGACATCCATCATGAATTTTTCGTAGCAGGAGGCAAGGCCGCCCTCCAGCCAACCTGCCGCGTGCAGCACAAAATTCGTGCCCGCCAAAATAGTTGAATTCAGCGTGTTGGCGCTTTCATAAGCGGCCTGCGCATCCGGCACCTTCGAGGCGCACAGGGAGCCACCCGTTCTGAACGGAAGTCCGAGCCTGCGCGCAAGCTGCGCTGCACCGTAAGAAACAAGAGAAGGTTCCGGCGTTCCGAATGTCGGCGCGCCGGATTGCATCGAGATGGAGGAAGCAAATGTGCCAAAAATGACCGGTGCACCGGGCCGGATAAGCTGCGTCAGCGCCGCGCCTGCCAGCACCTCTGCCAGCACCTGCGTCAATGTTCCTGCGACCGTGACCGGGCTCATGGCTCCGGCTAGAATGAACGGCGTGACGATACAGGCCTGATTGTTTCGGGCGTAGACCTTCAGCGCGCCAAGCATGGTTTCATCGAACACCATTGGCGAGTTGGCGTTGATGAGACTGGTCAGAACCGTATTGTTCTGAACGAACTCTTCGCCGAACACGATCTTGCACATCTCAACCGTGTCTTCAGCGCGTTCTGGCGCCGTCACCGACCCCATGAAAGGCTTATCCGAATATCGGATATGAGCATAGATCATATCGAGATGGCGCTTGTTGACCGGAACGTCCACCGGCTCACACACCGTTCCACCCGAATGGTGGATGGAAGGTGCCATATAGGCAAGCTTCACGAAATTGCGGAAATCCTCGATCGTGGCATAGCGACGATTACCATCAAGGTCACGCACGAACGGTGGGCCGTAAACCGGCGCAAAAACCGTTCCCTTGCCACCTATTTCAACCGAACGCGCCGGATTGCGTGCGTGTTGAGTGTATGTGGATGGCGCAGTTTTGAGCAGGGAACGCGGCAGGCCCTTGGGGAAATGCACACGCTCACCCTTAATGTCGGCCCCGGCGTCCTTCCAGAGTTTCAGCGCCTCCGCATCATCGCGAAATTCGATACCGATCTCTTCAAGAACCGTATCGGCATTCTTTTCAATCAGCGCCAAACCTTCTTCGTTCAGCACCTCAAAAACGGGGATACTGCGCTTGATATAGGTGAGCTGCGTACCCGGCCCACTGCCGCCCCGCGCTGCACGACGCGCAGCAGCGCCGCCGCCGCGATCTGCCCTGCCCCGCCGACCACCCTGGGCCGTATCCGGTTCAACCGGCAGATTTTCGTCCATGATATTGCTCCTCACAACGCTGATCTCGCCGGATTCCGGCTTGCGGAGATCGTATATTTCAACGCTTACAGAAACGGCCCGGCAGCGCCAAGCCCTGTCTCAAAATCGACAAGTAAAACGCGGAATACGCAGTCGCTTTCCTTTTGCGTTAGGTCGCAAATCGGCTATGGCAAAATGACAGGCGCGCGCTAATTTCAGCCGTGAACAACTCTCGTGCCGCAGGAGCCATCATGGCCGACGACGAAATCATCCTATCCGAACTCTCCGACGAGGAACTCGTGCAGCAAATGCACGACGATCTTTATGACGGGCTGAAGGAGGAAATCGAGGAAGGCACGAATATCCTGCTGGAACGCGGCTGGGAGCCATATACGGTGCTCACCGAAGCGCTGGTTGAGGGTATGCGCATCGTTGGCGAAGATTTCCGCGACGGCATCCTTTTCGTGCCGGAAGTGCTTTTATCCGCAAACGCCATGAAGGCTGGCATGGCCATTCTGCGCCCTCTGCTTGCGGCGACCAACGCACCCAAGCAGGGCAAGCTGGTGATCGGAACAGTCAAGGGCGACATTCATGATATCGGGAAAAATCTCGTCGGCATGATGATGGAAGGCGCCGGTTTCGATGTCATAGATCTCGGCATCAACAACCCTGTTGAGAACTATCTGGCCGCAATTGATGAGCACAAGCCTGACATTATTGGCATGTCGGCACTGCTCACCACAACCATGCCGTATATGAAGGTCGTTATCGATACGATGAAGGAAAAAGGCATCCGCGACGACTATGTCGTGCTTGTCGGAGGTGCGCCGCTGAATGAAGAGTTCGGCAAAGCGGTTGGTGCGGATGGTTATTGCCGCGACGCGGCTGTAGCTGTTGAAACCGCCAAGGATTTCATGAAACGCAGGCATAACGTGCGAGCATAAATGAAAAGAAGGCCGCGCCAGGCCCGGCCTTCAGATTTACGCTCAAACAGGACCGTTATTCAACGGCTTGTTCAACCGCCTGACCCGTTTCTTTCACATCCTTGCTGACGCCCCGAACTGTATTGGCACAGGCGGAAGCAAAAAGCGCAACCGCGATAATGGCAACCGGGGCTAGTCGTGACAGCTTCATGGACGATGTCTCCCTCATTGGATACGTTTGGCACAGTTTAACGCCAGGGAGCCCAAATGGTTCCGAATACAACCACACCGCCTGCCGAGCGCGTGCTGGTCATTGCGTGCGGAATGATTGCCCGCGAGGTGCTGGCGGTTAAAGCCATGCTTGGAATGGACCATCTGGAGCTGACCTGCCTGCCGGCAGAATTTCATTTCTATCCAGATCGTATTTCCCCGGCGATGGATGCTGCGATCACCAGGGCCAAGGCCGAGGGCTATCAGCATATATTCGTCGGTTATGCGGATTGCGGCACCGGTGGGCTGCTGGATGTTGTTTGCCAGAAGCATGGGGTGGAGCGCATGGAGGGCCCCCACTGCTTTGCCTTTTACCAAGGTAACGCGGCATTTGCTGCCTCAGGCGAGGCCGACATGCTCGCATTCTACATGACGGATTTTCTGTGCAGGCAGTTTGATGCGTTTTTCATCCGACCTCTCGGTTTGGACAAACATCCCGAACTTATTCCCGACTATTTTGGCAATTATGAAAAGCTGATCTATCTGGCACAAACAAACGACCCTGCCCTCGACGCCGTAGCAGAAAACGCGGCTGAAATGCTGGGCCTGAAATATGAGCGACGCTTTACCGGTTATGGTGATCTTGTTCCTATATTAGAAAAGCATGCAAATTAAGACCGGGTTTGATTTGCATCAATGCACGGACTATTTTTGGGTTCACAACACAACCACCAGTCTTTAAGGCATGCCCACAAGTTCCGGTGGCCTGCTTTCATCGGGAAAATGCGTATGGGGCATAGTGAATGAATCCAATTGAGGAGGGGCCGAACGACTCCGCGCCAAGATTGCGCCGCTCGCGCCGCCTTTCAGAGGTTTTCGCACAGCTCGCACGTGACGCAGAAGGTCCGGTTACGCTCGATCATATTTGCAAATCGCTCGGTGCACGCGCTTTTGCGCCAATGCTGGTGCTTTTCGCAGGACTGAATCTGCTACCTCTGCCCCCCGGTTCGTCTGCCGTCCTTGGGTTTCCGCTTATCCTTATTGCCGCGCAAATGGTCTCAGGTCGCAGGCGTACCTGGTTGCCCCGCATCATTGGCAAGCGTTCGCTGAGTGCGGATCAGTTCCGCAACCTGATGGGATCACTAATTCCCCGGCTTGCGAAGATGGAACAACTCATCAAGCCGCGTTACTGGCCGTTCTGGCGCAGACAGGGCGAGCGTGTAGTAGGCGGAATTTCGCTCTTCATGGCAATCGTTGTCACTTTGCCCATTCCGGGCGGCAATTGGCTGCCTGCCTTTTGCACCACCCTGCTCGGCCTTTCATTGCTTGAACGCGACGGTATTTTGTTTGCACTTGGCAGCGTTGTCGGGGTGATTGCGATTACAGTAATCGTGGGCATTTTTACAGCCGCTGGCTTTGCAGGACATGCAATCTTGGCGTGGTTGATGTAGACAGCAGCCGCGTCGTTTTTGAATGCGCGCGCGTCGTGCGGCAACAAGCAGTGCGCAGGCGCATTCGGCAATGCTCCTCGCATGAAAGGGAGGCGGCATGGCTGATCTGGTGGTCGTTTTCTGGCGTGACATTCCTGCGCAGGTAATCGTGCGCAAGGGCCGACAGAACGCAAAGCGCGAGTTGCCTCAGCGTTTTGCTGAAGCAATCGACATGGCGGCCATGCGCTCAGGCGACAGCGACACAGACGCATATCTTGCCGAGTGGCGCAAAGCCGACCCCGTCCCCGTTAGCGACGATCTGGAAGCCGAGGCAGACAAGGCAGCAGCAGCACTTGATGCCGAATACCCACGCGAGCGACTGGTAGCGCTGGCAAAGGCGGGTGGAAAAGATAATGTCTGAAGAGGCGCAAGAATCCACGACCGCTGCCGGCCCGGCGGGTTCGGCAGAACAGAAGCTGCCTCCGGCGGCAAAAAGCGGCGAAACGCAGGCCAGCGCCGTAAAGAGATCTGCCCCGAAATCCGATTACAAACCTGCCGATGTTTCCCCTCAGCGGCGCGTCCAGCGCAGCTATACCGTGCGGCTGTGGTCGATCCGCCATTCCCACGCGCTGGAATGGTTTTATGCGAAATTTGCCAGCGCCTTTCTGCACCTTCACCCTATCTGGAAAGCAATCGGCTACGGGCGCGTTGAAACACCTGTGAAATTCGTGGAACGACACGTCAAAGGCTTCATGTTCGATTGTCGCATGTGTGGACAATGCGTTCTGTCCTCAACCGGCATGTCTTGCCCGATGAACTGCCCCAAGCAATTGCGCAATGGCCCTTGCGGAGGGGTGCGCGCGAATGGAAATTGCGAGGTAGAACCGGATATGCCCTGTGTGTGGGTCAAGGCATGGGAAGGCTCGCAGAATATGGCGCACGGAGATGCGATCCTGAACGTGCAAAAGCCGGTCGATCAGTCGCTGCGCGAAACCTCGGCCTGGTTGCGCGTCACAGCGCAAGCCGCTGCAGCGCGGGAGTCAGGTCATTGACGAAAAGACCGGTTCAGCCAGATGAAAATCCGGAAGGCGCTCACCTCCCCCTTGACCCTTTGCCCGGCCATTCCTCCCGGGGGCGTCTGGAGCGCGTATTGCGCCGGGGCGAGTTTGCGGTAACAACCGAGCTTAACCCACCTGACAGCGCAGACCCCGAAGACGTCTACAACCGCGCAAAGATTTTCGATGGCTGGGTTGATGGCATCAATGCCGTCGATGCGTCCGGCGCAAACTGCCACATGTCCTCGGTCGGCATCTGCGCCTTGCTGACGCGCATGGGGTATGCACCGATCATGCAGATTGCGTGCCGCGACAAGAACCGCATCGCAATACAGGGCGACGTGCTCGGGGCTGCGGCAATGGGCGTGGCCAATATACTTTGCCTGACAGGCGATGGTGTGCAGGCCGGCGACCAGCCCGGAGCCAAACCGGTTTTCGATCTGGACTCAATATCCTTGCTCGAAACGGTGAGGATCATGCGCGACAATGGGAAATTCCTGTCCGGTCGCAAGCTCACCACCCCGCCGCAACTCTTCCTTGGCGCGGCAGTCAACCCGTTTGCCCCGCCTTTTGAATTCAGGCCATTGCACCTTGGAAAGAAAATTGCCGCGGGTGCCCAATTCATTCAGACACAATATTGTTTCGATGTGCCCATGTTCAAGGCTTTCATGCAAAAGGTCCGGGATTTGGGGCATACGGAAAAGGTGTTTATGCTGTGCGGGGTTGGTCCACTTGCGTCAGCGAAGACAGCAAGATGGATTCGCTCCAACGTTCCCGGCATTCATATTCCCGAAGCCATCATTGAACGACTTGAAGGTGCGCAAGACCAGAAGCGCGAGGGAAAGCGCATTTGCATCGACATCATCAACGAAGTTAAGGAAATACCCGGCGTGGCCGGCGTTCATGTCATGGCTTACCGGCAAGAGGAATATGTTGCGGAAATCGTCGATGAGTCCGGCGTCCTGAAGGGCAGACGCCCGTGGCGCAGGGAGGCTCGTCATGATGACCATATCGTTGCAGAACGACTGGAAAGCCTCCTGCGGGATAATCCCGTTGAAAGCCAGGTCGATCTGGTCCGATCCCAAACCCACAAAGACTGATGAAATCGCGGTCACAAAGGAGAATTTAATGACCCGCACAATCGTTGCATCTGCAACCCGCGAGATCGTCATCGGTTTCGACCAACCATTCTGCGTGATCGGGGAAAGGATCAACCCGACGGGACGCAAGAAGCTTGCCGCCGAAATGCAGGCCGGAAACTTTGAGACTGTTATCAAGGATGCGCTGGAGCAGGCTGCCGCAGGCGCAACGATGCTGGATGTGAATGCTGGCGTTACGGCGGTTGATCCGAATGCAACGGAACCTGGACTATTGGTTCAAACCATTGAAATCGTGCAGGGCCTTGTTGACCTGCCAATCTCCATCGACTCTTCGGTGACTGCCGCAATTGAAGCCGGATTGAAGATCGCCAAGGGCCGCCCGCTGGTCAATTCTGTCACCGGCGAGGAAGAGAAGCTTGAAGCCATTCTTCCTCTGGTAAAAAAATATGATGTGCCGGTTGTCGCCATATCCAACGACGAGACCGGCATTTCCATGGACCCGGATGTTCGCTTTGCGGTTGCAAAGAAGATCGTTGAGCGTGCAATGGATCACGGCATCAAGCCACACGACGTTGTTGTCGATCCGCTGGTGATGCCAATCGGCGCGCTGGGTGATGCCGGTCGTCAGGTATTCACGCTGCTGAGGCGGTTGCGCGAAGAACTGAAGGTCAACACGACTTGCGGCCTGTCCAACATTTCGTTCGGCTTGCCACACCGTCATGGCATCAACGCCGCATTCATTCCAATGGTCATTGGTGCAGGTATGACATCCGCCATCATGAACCCATGCCGCCCGCAAGAGATGGAAGCCGTTCGCGGCGCGAATGTGCTCAACGGAACTGACAAGGACTGCATGACGTGGATCAGGACATACAAGGACTACAAGCCCGGCGAACACGCCGCCCCGGCTCCCGTGCCGGTCACCAGTCCCGGTGATGGCGCTGCCGGTGGCCGCAGGCGTGGCGGGCGTGAGGCCAGACGGGCTGCTCAAGGGTAACTGGTTGATATTGTTGAATACGAAATGTCTGAATCTGATCCACTCGTCCTCTTCATGCCTTCCGGGAAGCGCGGGCGCTTTCCGGTGGGTACGCCCATTCTCGATGCGGCGCGCTCGCTAGGCGTCTATGTGGAATCGGTATGCGGCGGACGTGCAACATGCGGGCGCTGTCAGATCGAGGTGCAGGAAGGCAATTTCGCCAAGCACAAGATCGTGTCTTCGCTGGACCACATCTCGCCAAAGGGGCCAAAGGAGGAGCGCTACGAGAAAATTCGCGGCCTGCCGGAAGGCCGTCGCCTGTCCTGCTCCGCGACCGTGCAAGGCGATCTGGTCATCGATGTTCCACAGGATACGGTAATCAATGCGCAGGTTGTTCGCAAGGCGGCGACAGACCGCGTGATTGAACGAAATTCGCCTGTCCAGCTTTGCTATGTCGAAGTTGACGAACCGGACATGCACAAGCCTCTTGGCGATCTGGACCGCCTCAAAATCGTTCTTGAAAAGGATTGGGGCTGGAAGGACCTGCTGGTTGCGCCGCACATCATCCCTCAAGTGCAATCGATATTGCGCAAGGGAAATTGGGGGGTGACAGCCGCCATCCATCGAGACATGGAATCCGCAAGGCCGTTCATCATTGGCTTGTTTCCGGGGCTCAAGAATGAAGCCTATGGCATCGCTTGTGACATTGGTTCGACAACCATCGCAATGCACCTTGTCTCGCTGCTTTCAGGCAGAATAGCAGCCTCCTCCGGCACTTCGAACCCGCAAATACGATTTGGCGAAGACCTTATGAGCCGGGTCTCCTATGTGATGATGAACCCGGATGGGCGCGAGGCGATGACGAAGGCGGTCCGCGAGGCCGTAAATTCGCTGATTGATAAGGTCTGCGAAATTGGGCAGGTCGATCGGCACGACATTTTTGATTGCGTATTTGTCGCCAACCCCATCATGCACCACCTGTTCCTCGGCATCGATCCAACCGAGCTTGGACAGGCACCATTTGCACTGGCGGTTTCCGGCGCAATTCAGTACTGGGCGCATGAAATCGACATAGAAGTGAACCGGGGTGCGCGGCTTTATATGCTGCCCTGTATTGCGGGCCACGTCGGAGCGGACGCTGCGGCCGCCACGCTTTCGGAAGGCCCATACCGGCAAGACAAGATGATGTTGCTGGTTGATGTTGGGACCAATGCCGAAATCGTTCTTGGCAACCGAAAACGCGTAGTTGCGGCATCCTCACCAACGGGTCCTGCCTTTGAAGGTGCTGAAATTTCTTCGGGCCAGCGCGCTGCGCCCGGCGCCATCGAGCGGGTGCGGATCGACCCGGATACGTTGGAGCCGCGCTACCGCATAATCGGTGTGGACAAATGGTCGGATGAAGACGGTTTCGAGGAGGAATCCTGGCAGACCGGCGTCACAGGCATTTGCGGCTCCGCGATTATCGAAGTCGTAGCCGAGATGTACCTTGCCGGCATTATATCGGAGGACGGAGTGCTAGACGGCTCGCTTGTCAGCAGATCGCCGCGCATTGTGCAGAACGGTCGAACTTTCTCCTATCTGCTACGGGAGGGACGCGAAGGCGAGCCTAAAATCATGGTTACGCAAAACGATGTGCGCGCAATCCAGCTTGCAAAGGCCGCTCTTTACGCCGGTGTCAAATTATTGATGGAAAAACAAGGCGTTGAGCATGTTGACTCCATTCGCTTCGCAGGGGCGTTCGGTTCGTTTATCGACCCCAAATACGCGATGGTTCTGGGGCTGATCCCCGACTGCGATCTGTCAGAGGTCAAAGCCGTTGGAAACGCAGCCGGAACCGGCGCGCTGATGGCCCTTCTCAATCGAGACTATCGTCGCGAGATTGAAAATGAGGTTTCGCGGATCGAAAAAATCGAAACCGCACTGGAGCCGAATTTCCAGCAATTGTTCATCGACGCAATGGCCCTTCCGAATAAGGTCGATCCATTTCCGAGGCTCGCCGAGCAGGTAAAGCTTCCGCTACGAAAGGCATCGGATACGGAGACGACGGCAGGAGCATCGACCCCTCGCCGACGCTCCCGAGAAGAACGGGCCGCACGTAGAGGTCGTGATTTTTAAGCTCCGATTTACCAAAAACAGATGTCAACTTTGCCGATTTTGGATGCAAAACTCACGAATTGCGCCCGGATACGCTCGTATTTTGCCGATTTTTGCGGCGAGAATTGCGTTTTTTCATAGCACTCGTGCAAATTTGGTAGGCAAATCGGCTTGCTAGTTGCTCGCGAGATTCATATATCAACGCCATGTTATTCGACGCTTGAGGCAGTGATGTGCTTCGCGTTTCAGTCAAGGAAAGAATGAAATGAGCATGTCTACAGCACTGGCATGGATTGCCAGCGGTCGCATGAAATCGCGCGCAGAACGCCGCACTGCCGATATTATCAACGCCCTGCCGGAAGAGATTCAGAAGGACATCGGTTGGCGCTGGACGCCTACCCGTCGCGAGAAAGGCAACAAGCCAGGGCTTCGTTTCGAAGTTCTCTAATCCCGGACAATTCGCAGTCAAGAAAGGCGCGCAATCTCCGGATTGCGCGCCTTTTATATATCAGCAATCGAACCTGCCCGTTTCGCGGAACGCCTCGAATGCAGCGCGGATATGGTCAGCAGCAGCTTTAACCGGCGCAGTAGCATCCTCACCCACAAGCATTGCCAGCGTATATTGGCCGATAGGCGGCATTCCGTCCTTTGTTCCAAGCTCCACCATTTCGCTCGTGATGAACGATTTTGGCAAAGGTGCAACGGCGAGGTCAGACAGTATCGCAGCCTTCTGGCCAGCAGTGTGGGCGCTCATATAGGCAATGCGGAAATTCCGGCCCTCGCGCGACAGAGCTTCCAACGCACCCGCACGCCACGAACACCCTTCCTCCCAAACCGAAATCGGTAGCGGCTCTCGCAAATGGGCACAGCCGCCACGCGCACCCGCCCACACGATTGGTTCTGTCAGCAAAGTTTCAGCACCACTCGAAGCACCAGTCGAATTGGTTAGCAACGTAATGTCGAGCGCACGATCATCCATGCGCCGCCGCAAGTTGACGCTTTGGTCGATGACGACATCAACAGCGATTGCCGGATGTGTCTGGGCAAACCGCCGCAGGACGTGGGGCAAAACACGTTCGCCGAAATCGTCAGGCGACCCCAGCCGCACAACTCCAACGATTTCCGGCACCACGAATTTGGAAACAGCTTCCCGATTAATAGCCAACAAACGACGCGCGTAACCAAGCAATATCTCGCCATCAGTCGTCAGGGAAACGGAACGCGCATCGCGCGCAAATACGGCCCGTCCAAGAATGTCCTCCAGCTTCTTGATCTGCATCGAGACAGCCGAGGGCGTGCGAAAAACCGAATTTGCGGCTGAGGTGAAACTGCCAGTTTCCGCAATAGCTACAAAGGTGCGCAGAACGTCGAGATCCAGCAACGGCAGCGGATGATTAAGCGGAGCGTTCATGAAAACCTCGTTCAAATTTTCTGATCGAAAAGATCACTCCATTTCGTTTGATTGAATAGAAAGCTTGGGCAATAGTCAAGCAGTTAAAACGGGACTACCGGTCCTGCATTTAAGGAGGAAATGAAAATGTCTATTCTATCGACAATCAGCTATCTGGCGGGCGAATACAGCCGGGCGCGGACACGGTATCAGACGGAACGTGCTTTGCGGTCACTGCCATTCGAAGTTCAAAAGGACATTGGCTGGCCGCAGTCAGAAGATGCCAGCCGTCCTGCTCGGCGCAACACAGAACACTGAGCAAAAGCATGCGTGACAAAAAAGCAGGCCCGTCGGGCTGGTCCCGGCGGGCTTTTTTGCGGCCCTCCATATGCGCTGTGGCTGTCAACGAACCTCAGCTAACTGTCTGTTAATTAAAGCGACATTCGGACGCGTTGAATGCCAGCGCGATGTCGAATTTACGACAAGCCATTTCGCATTTTATCTAGCAGTGAAATCGCCGCGCTCCTATATCAGCGCCAACAAGTACCGAGATGCCCCACTCCGGCAGAAAACGCGAAGGCACCCCGTGTCACCTTGGATTCAGGAGACGTGTGATGTCGCTTTTTTCTCGCTTTTTCAAAGGCCGCAGGTCAGTCAGCCTGTCCACATTGCGCGAGCGTGACCGCTTTGCAAAAACCATGCCCGGACAAACCGGAGCAGTGGCTGCAAACCGGCTGGGAATGTTGATCTGACTTTGCAGAGCAGCGCGAGCTGCCCCATCGCTTCCGGCACCATTGACAAGCGACTCATATGATGTCGCATATAGTACAGCCTTGCAGCCAACTTGCGGGCCGTGCAGCCGGATAGTGCGATGAACATCGTGAAGAATCAGATCAAAAGGTCGATAGTCTTCTTTCTGATACCCGAATTTACGATGGTCGCATTTGCGACGGCGCTTGAGCCGCTGCGGATTGCAAATCGCATGTTGGGATACGAAGCATACCGTTGGCGTCTTGCGAGCTTGGACGGCAAGCCGGTCCCCGCCTCTAACAGCGTTCTATGCACCGCCGATACGTCTCTCGACGACGAACGGCGCATGATGTCCGGGGCCGAACGTCCGTCCATGGTCATCGTTTGCAGCGGTTACAATGTTGAAAAGTTTCAGAACAAATCGGCCCTTGCCTGGCTGCGGGAAGAATATAATCGCGGCGTGAGTATAGGCGGGCTGTGCACAGGCGCGCATGTTCTGGCTGCGGCGGGGCTTTTGGCAAACAAGCGCTGTGCAATCCATTGGGAAAATCTTCCCGGCTTTTCCGAAGCCTTCCCAAAGGCAAATGTATTTGCCGATTTGTTCGAGGTGGACCAGAACATTTACACCTGCGCCGGCGGAACGGCTGCGCTTGACATGATGCTGAAATTGATCGGCGATGATTTCGACGACCATCTTGTCAACCGGGTTTGCGAGCAGGTGCTGACAGATCGCGTTCGCAGCCCGACCGACCGGCAACGCCTGCCCTTGCGAGCACGCTTGGGTGTCCAGAACTCGAAGGTTCTGACCATCATCGAGTTGATGGAAGCCAATTTGTCTGAACCACTCTCACTTGTGGAAATTGCAAGCCATGTCGGCTTGTCTCGTCGCCAGATCGAGCGCCTTTTCCGCACAGAGATGGGCCGCTCCCCTGCGCGCTATTATCTTGAAATCAGGCTGGACCGCGCACGCCATCTGCTGATTCAATCATCCATGCCCGTCGTGGAAGTGGCCGTTGCCTGTGGCTTTGTCTCCGCTTCGCATTTCTCGAAATGCTATCGTGAGCTTTACGCGCGCTCGCCTCAGCAAGAACGCGCCGACAGGAAGCAGCTGGCGGCCTGAAGCCGCCGAACAGAAATCTAGCGGCTGTCCCACATCCAGGACCGGCTTCGCCACATTTTCTCGCCTATCAGGCAATCGTATGCCTGATTTGCCTGTACACGGATCAGCGGCAAATCGTGTCTTTGTTTAAAGGCAAGCTCCAGAACCAACTTGCGGCGAATGGCTTCCGGGAACTGTTCCCACGCATTCACAGGGATAACGAAGGCGCCGGGGCCGCCAATCACGCAGTTTGAATAATATGTATCCAGATCGGAAACGTCGTAGGCGTTCGAATATCCACCATTGGTTATAAGTGGCAGACCGTTGATAATAATACCCTGTCCTACAAGTCGGTCACGCACTTCAAGAACAGGCGCACCCTGATTGTTTGGCCCGTCACCTGAAATATCTATGACGCGCTTGGCACTGCTGAATGGACTTTCCGCAATAAGATCAGCGCCGAATTCCAGCGCCCCGGAAATGGATGTCCGGCGCGCGCTTGCGGGCGGATACTTCGTAAGCATGGAAACCACGGCTTCCGCGTCTTCCCGGTTGCTGATTACCGTCCACGGCACAACCAGTTGATGCGAGCCCGTACCAGCCCACTCGAAATAGGTGATCGCGATTTTGCCATGGGGACCGGCAGCGATGGCGTCCAACACAGCTTTGTCGAGCAATGCGGCTGCATAGCCCTCGCGCTGAATATCAAGCTCGTCATGCGACATGGAAAGTGAAACGTCCACCGCAAGCACCAATTCAACATCGACTGGTTCAGCGGCAGTGGCGGCGCAGACAAAACCCGTCACCAGAGTGGTGACGGCAATAATTGTCCCAACAAGGTGGCACAATCTGCGCATACACGCAGGATCAGGAAATTCAGCACATTTGGCAACGACTGATTTGACGAAGCTTGGCCAGTCCCGTCAAATATTCGCGACCGTTCAGCTTCGCGGCTTGAGGTTTTCCGGATCGTAAAGCGGCTTGTAGCCCACTGCCGCAACTTCAACCGGATAACGCTCGTCGAAATACTCGACGACAAGCTTGCGACCCTCTTTTGCAAATGCACGCGGCAGATAGGCCAGAGCGATATTCTTGCCGATGGTGGGGCCATAAGCGACAGAAGTCGTGAACGACAGGCGGCCCAACTCATCCACAAGCGTTTCCCCGGTGTCAGGGTCCATGACTGGCATGGTGCCAACCGGGAAACGGGCAACTCCTTTCGAGTCAATATTATCCGTCATAACCAATGTGCAAAGCGTGGCCGGTTGGCTCTCACGCGCCCGGTATTCCATGTGCTTTGCCTTGCCCCGGAAATCAGCTTCCTTGACCTTCGGACGTGCGAGATCGGCTTCCAGCAGATTATATTCCGTCAAAAGATCTGCGTTTTGCAGGCGCAGGCTCTTTTCCATGCGACGACTGTTCGCATAAGTCTCAACGCCGAACGGCATAACACCGGTTGAACGAAGGGCATCCCACACGGCAAGGCCATCCTCATAACGCATGTGAAGTTCCCAACCCTGCTCACCCACGTAGGAAATGCGAAACGCGGTCACATCCTTGCCAGCAATGCGGATCGGCTTGATTGCAGCGAACGGAAAATTCTCCGGCGTCAGCCCGTCGGGATCTTCGACCACTTTCTGCAGGGTGGTACGCGCATTTGGTCCCCATATGCCGATGGTAACAAACTTCTCCGTTACATCGGTGATTGTTACGTCAAAGCCCTTGTCCTCAGCCACACGCCGCAAATAGTGATAGTCGCGCGGCCCGGCATCAGCGCCATCAATGACCCGGCATCGATCGGCCATGCGAATGACCGTCAGGTCTGCCCTCACCATACCCTCATCGTCGAGGAAATGCGTGTAAATCCCCTTGCCGATATTGTTGTCGCCACCAATCTTTGCCGCGCAAACCCACTCCATAAGGGCCACATGATCCGGCCCCTCAACATCGAACATCGCAAAGTGGGATAGGTTCACAATGCCGCAATCTTCACTCATCGCCAGATGCTCGGCATTGGACACGCGCCAGAAGTGACGGTTGTCCCATTCATTCGCGCGCACAGGTACGCGATCACCATATTTTTCCAGAAGATGCTCGTTGGCGGCATAGCCATGCGCGCGCTCCCAGCCGCCCAGCTCCATGAAATAGCCGCCCAGCTCCTTCTCGCGCTCATAGAACGGAGAACGGCGAACGCCGCGACCCGTCGCGTATGGCTCACGCGGATGAACCGCCGGATTATAGACCTTGCAGGCAGCTTCCGTGCAGCGGCCTTCGACGAATTTTTCTTCAAGCTGGTGGGGGTAAAAGCGCGCGTAGTCGATCCGCGCATGGTCAATGGAAGTGCGACCGTCCGTCATCCAGTCGGCCAGCAACTTGCCGAAACCCGGACCATCCTTGACCCAGATTGCCACGCAGTACCACAACCCCCTCACCTTCTGGCTTTCGCCAACTGAAGGGCCTCCGTCCGATGTGACTTGCAAAAGCCCGTTGAACGAGTGGCTTTCATTATAGCCAAGCTCTCCAAGGATCGGCGTCAACTCGATTGCGCGCTCAAGGGGTTCGATAATCTGCTCCATTTCGAGGTCGCGCTGAGAGGGCGACAACCTCGCCTGATCCTTTTCCAGAAGCTCACGCGGGTGGCACAGGCGCGGATTCGTCTCCTCGTAATAGCCCCATTCGATCTGGCCGCCTTCGGTGGTTTTCGGATCGCCAGTGTCACGCATATAGGCGGAATTGCCCTGATCGCGCAGCAGCGGCCAGCCTATTTCCTTGCCCGTCCCCGCAAACTCCGTGTACGGGCCAAAAAATGTCAGCGGATGATCGATAGGCATGATCGGCAAGTCTTCGCCCGCCATTTCGGCAATCAGGCGCCCCCATATGCCGGCACATACCACAACGTAGTCAGCCATGATCGTCCCACGGGAAGTGACGACCCCCTTGATGCGGCCATTTTCGATAATGAGCGATTTGGCAGGCGTGTTCGCAAACGCCTTGAGTTTCCCGGACTCTTCCGCCTGATCCACGAGCTTGCCCGCGACTGTTTGCGACCGCGGAACGACCAGACCAGCATCGGGGTCCCACAGACCGCCCTGCACCATGCTCTCCTCAATGAGCGGGAAGCGTTCCTTGATCTGCGCGGGATCAATCAGGCGCGCGCGCGTTCCAAACGCCTTGGCCGAAGCGACCTTGCGTTTGATTTCGTCCATGCGGCCGTCATCGCCCACCCGCGCAACTTCAAGACCGCCAATGCGGGCGTAATGCCCCAGCCTGTCGTAGAAATCGATGGAATATTGCGTTGTCCAGACGGATAGGAAATCGTGGCTGGTTGTGTAGCAAAAATCGGATGCGTGAGCGGTAGACCCTATGTCCGTCGGGATGCCGGATTTATCTATGCCAACGATGTCTTCCCAGCCGCGCTCTATCAGGTGGTGGGCGACAGACGCCCCGACAATTCCACCCAGACCGATAATGACGACCTTAGCTTTGCTGGGGAATTCTGCCATTGCCCGCGACTCCGGTTTGATATTCGCGGGAGACTATATTGCGGCGTGCAAGATGCAATGCAGCCTGTTTGCGACATTGCAGAAATGCCGCGCGACCTGCACGCCGATAGTGCTTACTTGATCTTGGCTGCACCGCCGGAAATTTCGACCGTTTCGCCACCGCTGAGCGCCTCACGGTCGCCATTGGGAAGCGTCACGAAGCAGCCGTTGAGGCAGAAATCCACGGTTTCGCCGGGCGCAAGATCGATCTGCTGGCGATTGCCACCTTCTGTCACGATGATCGTGCGCGTCTCGCTATCGAGATTAACAGCGCTGGCCGCCATGGCCGTGCTGCCGCAGGCAACCAGAGCCAGAACTGCAACTATTGATTTGATCATCTTCAACATCGGCTTTTACACCGCCTCTTTTGGTCCCTAGCGTGCGGTTCAGAACCGCTGCTTTCCGGGATGCTATAGGACAAACCAAGTGAACGGCAACTGAACGCCTGGTTCATGAGGGGTCCGGCTTGCGCTTTCTGCCCTTTGCTTGCGATTGCATATCGTCGGAAGGCAGTTCCATCGTATCGACGGGATCGCCCAACGGCAGCTGTCTTTTGCCGGCAAGCTCAGGGCGTGGTACATGTGCCAACTCTATCCCCTCTTGCTCAAACGCCTTCACAAGGCCAAATCTCAACTCATTTTGCACAACAGATCCGTTCGAAATATCGGCGAGGAAAACCCTGATCTCGAAATTTATCGACGTATCGGCAAAGCCTGCAAACAGAACGAAAGGCTCCGGGTTCTTCAGGACAAGCGGATTGTTGCGGGCAAGATCGAGCAGTATGGCGTGTACGTGCTCCACATCTGCACCGTAGGCGACTGCAACCGGCACATCGATGCGGCCAAGCCGGTTCCTGTGGGTCCAGTTTCCAACGGCATTATTGATGAGTTGCGAGTTCGGCAGGATCACCGTCTGGCGCTGGAAGGTCTCGATTTCCGTCGCACGCACGCTGATTTTCCGAACGGTGCCAGACACGTCTCCAGCAACCACCCAATCACCTACCTTGAAGGGGCGCTCGACCAGCAAGATCAGTCCTGAAACAAAATTCGAGACGACATTCTGCAAGCCAAAGCCGATACCCAGTGAAAGACCACCGGCGATGAGCGCCAGATTCGAGAGATTGAGCCCTGCCGCTGATATGGCGACAAGCGCCGCAAGCGCCATGCCCGCATACCCCACCACAGTGCGAATTGAGTTGCGAACACCCGGATCAACCCTGCCCCGCGCCATAACCGTGTCGTCGATCCACGACTGGAACCAGCGCGTGATGAAATAGCCAACGCCGAAAATTATCAGACCGGTAATGATGGCCAGGGGCGAAAACACGAAGGTTCCAATCTGGAACCCCGAACCCAGGCGGCGCATCCACACGGCGATATCGCCCGCCTGAAAACCCCACTGGAACAGCACCACCGGCAGGAACACGACGACAATCAGCAGATTGATGACAACGCTCGTCAACACACCAAGCTGATCGAGCTTCGACGCCTCGGTATTATAACTGTTCCGGAACCAGCGGCCTGCGGTAGTGTGCGCGAACGCGCCCTCGTCCGAAATCGCGCGCGATGCCAACAGACCGATATAGGCCGTGGCAATCCAGGCCCCCGTCACCACAATCTGACGTGAGACGAATTGGGCAAGGCTGATGTAGCCCGTCAGGCTGGCGAGAATTGTTGCAGCACCGATGGCATAAATCGTCCCGCGGAACCATGTCGGCCAGGGCTGCGGCGCTCCATCCTTATCGGCAAACGGCCGGATGCTGCCAAACACAAGCAGCAGCACCCCAACCAGCAAGGCCGCGACCAACCCTTTAAGGATGGTGACAGACAGAGGCGATCCAAGGCTTTCGGTTATTATTCCGGTGAACCGGTCAAGCCCGACCACCAGGGCGGCCACAGTAGCAAGCCAGATCAGTATCCGCGCAGGCCCCGCCTCGATGCGAACGAGCCGCCAGTTCGGCGCGTCCGGCGACAATATGGACGTGGCGAGCCGGTTGACAAAGAAGCTGGTGAACAGCGTTTGCAGCAACGATATGAAATAATTCGATATATCGCCCCTGAGCACGTTGTAGGATTGATAAAGGCCAAGCGTCAGCCCCAGGAAAAGCCCCAGCGCCAGAGATGGAAACAGAGTTGACCAGAACGCCGCTGAAAGTCTGTGAAGGTAATCCGGGTTTGCTTCCGGGTCTTTGTGCAACAGACGCGCAATCACACGACGCCCGAAGAAATAGGACAGCCCGCCCACCAGCGATGCAAAAAACGTCGCGGCAAGCGCTGCCTGCAACTTGAACCGAACAACAAAGCGGAACCACGCAGCAACATTGCGGGAAAGCATTGTAACCTGATCTTCAACGGCCTTGCCCACATCAGGTCCGATGGCAGAACGAAGCTGGTAGCGCTTCATCAGCGTGTTGGCGAAAAGATCGCGCCGCGCAGTGGAAACCTTGTTCACGAGGCCATTGACGCGCACCAGAAGGTCTTCCGCCTGCCCTATAACGTGATTGATCTGGGCTTTCTGAGCGTTCAACGCGGCACGTTGAGTAGCCTTGTCATCCGGCTCAGGCGGTTGGCCCTCCTTCGGAACCGGCCCCAGAGCGTTCAGTTTGGTATTGATGTCATTAATCGTAGGGCGAAAAGCCACCCCGCTCTTGAGGACGGCGGATTGAATGTCTTCCAGCGCCAGACGAATTTCGACCAGCCGTGCGTCATCTTCGATATTTTCGTCGATGTCCTTGTCGAGCCGGTCGACTTGAGAGGTGAGCTTGGCAATGTTTGCTTGCTGTTCTGCTGCAACACCGGTCAACTGATCGCCGGCGCCTTCCTGCGCGGCCCCGATGCCGACCGACAGGAGCGTGATCAACACAACCAATCCGAGAAGCCTGCGAATGAGAACCATATACCTCTTGCCCGGCGAATCGCTGGCACTTGCCAGCAGATGTATTTTTTAATTATCCGATGTGATGCTTGAAATGCATCCTATCAGACTCAATCTTGACCTCATCAAGCCTGAAACACACAAGTCATTGTGAGAACACAGGCCTGAGTCTACGGTCGGGCTGCAATGTTGCGCGATGCGTCGGCACAATTAAAGGCTGCGGCGCATTCGTTTGCGCGACGCAAGGCGTGTAGCGATAGTTTCGCGCCTAATTGAAAAAGGATAATTGCCAGAATGGCGGAATATTCGGCATTTTCGGTCATACGCAATGCACTTTCCGGCAATCGGAACTGGAAGCCGGCGTGGCGCAAGCCCGACCCGAAACCCAGCTATGATGTCATTATTGTAGGTGGCGGCGGACACGGCCTGTCCACGGCATATTACCTCGCCAAGGAACACGGCATAACCAACGTTGCGGTTCTGGAGAAAGGTTATCTCGGCTCCGGGAATGTCGGACGAAACACAACCGCAGTGCGCTCGAATTACCTGCTGCCGCAGAACATCCGGTTCTACGAACATTCGATGAAACTGTGGGAGAACCTTTCGCACGATCTGAATTACAATGTGATGTTTTCCCAGCGCGGGGTGCTCAACCTTGCTCACACGCCGGGTCAGCTTGATGAATTTGCGCGTCGCGGCAACGCAATGCGCCACCTCGATGCCGACGCCGAGCTGATGGACGTTGCCGCCATCAAGCGCCTGATGCCAATCGTTGACGATTCAGATAATGCGCGCTTTCCAATCTTTGGCGGCATGATGCAATGGCGCGCGGGCACGGCGCGGCACGACGCTGTTGCATGGGGATATGCGCGCGGAGCCGACCGGCGCGGCGTCGACATTCTTGAAAATTGCGAGGTGAAAGGCTTCCTGCGTGATGGCGACAAGGTCGTGGGCGTCATGACGTCGCGCGGTGAAATCAGAGCGAAAAAGGTTGCTGTCGCGGTGGCGGGTTCCACAGGCCATGTGATGCGACTTGCAGGAATTGAGCGGCTCCCGATTGAGAGTCATGTGCTTCAAGCCTTCGTATCAGAAGCGCTGAAGCCGATATTGAACACGGTCGTGACCTTCGGCATGGGACATTTTTACGTGTCGCAGTCCGACAAGGGCGGTCTGGTCTTTGGCGGCGACATTGACGGCTATAACTCCTATGCCCAGCGCGGCAACCTGCCGATTGTTGAAGATGTAATGAGCGAAATGGTTGCGCTGTTTCCTTCGCTGGCAACAGTGCGGCTCCTGCGCTCGTGGGGCGGTGTATGTGATATGTCTATGGATGGGTCGCCCATCATCACAACCGGTCCACTGCCGGGAATGTATCTCAATTGCGGCTGGTGCTATGGCGGCTTCAAGGCAACTCCCGCCTCCGGCTGGTGTTTCGCTTACACCATAGCCAAAGACCAGCCGCACGACCTGAACGCGCCCTTCAGTCTTGACCGTTTCCACCGCGGAACGGTGATTGATGACAAGGGTCAAGGTGCTACCCCGAGGCTACACTGATGTTGATTAGCTGCCCCCATTGCGGTCCACGGGACGTTTCGGAATTCACCTATCAGGGAGACGGCAACCGTGTTCGGCCCGACCACGCATCAACCGATATTGGTGCATGGAACGCCTATGTCTATGACCGTGTGAACATTGCCGGCGAACATAATGAAATCTGGCAACATTCCGGTGGTTGCCGGATGCACCTGTCCGTGACGCGGAACACCCTGACGCATAAAATCTCCAGCAGCACGCCAGTTCAGGCCGCACGGCCAACGCAAAAAGCTGCACGCAAATCGAGAACGAAGGCATGACCTCAACGCGCATTTCGATGGGTGGCCGGATCGACCGCAGCCGCGTCATTAATTTCACATTTGACGGAAAGCGCTTTGCCGGACACCCCGGCGACACGCTGGCTTCCGCGCTTCTGGCGAATGGCGTTTCCCTGTTTGGACGTTCGTTCAAATATCACCGCCCGCGCGGCGTGTTGAGCGCGGGCGTTGACGAGCCGAACGCACTCGTCACTATCGTTCGCGATGCAGTGCGTGAGCCAAACCTGCCCGCCACGACGGTCGAAATTTACGACGGGCTGATCGCTGAAAGCCAGAACCGCTATCCATCGCTGCAATTCGATGTTGGGGCTGTCAATCAGCTTGCCAGCCGGTTTTTGGGTGCAGGGTTCTACTACAAGACTTTCATGGGGCCGAAAATCTGGCCTTTGAAAGGCACAAGGTTCTGGATGTTTTGCGAGCACTTTATTCGCCGCGCTGCCGGACTTGGAACGGCAGGTCTGGAACCAGATCGCTCTCGCTACGAACGGATGAACGCGTTCTGCGATGTCCTCGTCGTAGGTTCCGGTCCAGCCGGCCTGAGCGCTGCGAAAGCAGCAGCCGATCAGGGCGCGAACGTTATAATGGCTGACATCGATGCGCGGTTTGGCGGCTCTGCCAACTGGTCAGAAGAGACAATCGATGGCGCGCCGGCCAGCGAATGGGCAAGCGCAATCGTTCAGCAACTCGCTACCATGCCCAATGTTCGGCTGCTTAGCCGAACGAGCGTATGGGGCTATTATGATTCCAACACGCTCGCCGCGCTTGAGCGCGTCAGCGATCACAAGACACGCCCCTCATTCGGCGAGCCGCGGCACCGGCATTGGACAATTCGCGCCGGTCACGTGGTGCTGGCAACCGGGGCATTCGAGCGGCCCATGGTTTTCACCGGCAACGATCTTCCGGGCGTCATGCTCGCATCAGCGGGGCAGCGTTATGCTAACGAATTCGGCGTCCTTATTGGACGCCGTGTTGCGCTGTTTACAAACAACGATACCGCCTATGGCGCGGCGTTGGCTTTGAAGCGCGCTGGCGCAACAATTGCGGCAATCATCGATGTTCGCAAAACCGTCTCTGACACAGCGCGCAGCGCTGCTGCCGAATGTTATGCGGAACTCATCACCGGTTACGCCGTGCAAACCACCGAAGGCAGCAAGCAACTGGATGGCGTGCGGATACAGCAGTTTGACGGGCAGCGCACAACCGAGCGCGAGAGGCTTGTTGAAGCCGATTGCCTGCTGGTTTCAGGCGGCTGGTCGCCAGCCATACACCTCGCAAGCCAGGCAGGCGCGCATCCAATCTGGAATGAGGATTTGCAGGCGTTCCTGCCTCCTCCTCCAACCGATAAATGGGTTGGCGCGGGCGCATTCAACGGCACATTCGACACCGCAACCGCGATTGACGAAGGCTTGAGCGCGGGCCGCACGGCCAGCGGGAACACTAAACCTCGCAAGACGAAAAGCTCAGTGGTGGAAGGTTACAAATGCCAGCCAAACCCCGCGCCGGTCTTTGAAATCAAAGGCAAGGGCAAGGCATTCGTAGACTTTCAGCACGATGTCACTGCCGATGACGTTCGGCTTGCTCACACAGAAGGGTTCACCTCGGTCGAGCACCTGAAACGTTACACAACGCTGGGCATGGCAACAGATCAAGGCAAGACATCGAATGTTCCGGGCATGGCAATCATGGCCGAGACAATTGGCAAGCCGATACCTGAAGTTGGCTCCACGCGCTTCCGACCGCCCTTTGCCCCTGTTTCAGTGGGCGCTCTGGCTGCGGAGCGCTTCGGTGATTTGAAGCCCGAACGCCTGACACCGATGCATGACTGGCACATTGATCATGGGGCAACCATGTATGGCGCGGGCCTGTGGTATCGGCCAATGATCTATGGTCTGAAGGGCGAGACAGTCGAACAGGCATATGTGCGAGAAGCCCGCGCGGTGCGCTCAG
Organism: Rhizobiaceae bacterium; assembly: GCA_019635795.1. GTDB lineage: Bacteria > Pseudomonadota > Alphaproteobacteria > Rhizobiales > Rhizobiaceae > Mesorhizobium_G. The sequence goes on along the minus strand of JAHBYV010000007.1, from coordinate 86,464 downwards.
GCGTCGGCATCGTAGATGTTTCAACGCTAGGCAAGATCGCCGTTCAGGGTCCCGATGCGGCTGAATTCCTTGATCGCGTTTACACCAACATGTTCTCCACTCTGCCTGTCAACAAGGCGCGCTATGGGATGATGTTGCGCGAGGACGGGTTTGTCATGGATGACGGCACAACCTGGCGACTGGGTGAAACCGAATTCCTGATGACCACCACCACAGCCAATGCGGGAAAGGTGATGCAACATCTGGAATATTTTCTCGATGTTGTGTGGCCAGACCTTAAGGTTCACGTCACATCCGTAACGGACCAATGGGCAGGGGCCGCAGTTGCCGGGCCGCGTTCGCGCGCAGTCCTTGAGGCCTGCGTTTCCGGCACCGCAGTGGACAATGCGGCTTTGCCCTTCATGGGCATCGTGCACGGTGAAATCGCAGGCGTGAAGGTCATGATCTGCCGCCTCTCCTTCTCCGGCGAGCTGGCATATGAAGTCTATTGCGGAGCCAACTCCGGAACGCATGTCTGGGAGGCCCTGATCGAGGCCGGAAAGCCGCATGGCATCACGCCCTATGGCCTTGAGGCCCTCGGCACGCTGCGCATTGAGAAAGGCCATGTCACGGGTGCCGAAATTGACGGGCGCACCACAGCTCATGACCTGCATCTTGATTGGCTTCTCTCAAAGAAAAAGCCATTCATCGGCTCTGCCATGATGAACCGCGAAGGATTGCAGGCAGAAGATCGCTTGCAACTGGTCGGCATCATTCCGCTCGACAACCTGCCAATAAATGGCGGTGCGCACATCGTGGAAGAACTGCACGAAAGCCACCCGTCAGATTCAATCGGGCACGTCACGGCAATGTGCTATTCCCCTGCATTGGGGAAATATATTGCGCTCGCACTGGTGAAGGCAGGCAAATCGCGGCGAGGCTCGCGCGCCTTTGTATCGGACCCGCTGCGCAAGCGGTTCGGACCCGTGGAAATCGTGAGCCACCACTTCTTCGACCCTGAGGGGAGCAGACTACATGGTTGACACAGTTTCCCCGCTTGAGCCGGTTCTGAACCGGGGCCGCTTTGCTAACACAGCCGCCCAAACCGGCGTCGTGATCTCGGAACCCGCACCGGGTTCAATCGTGCAACTCGCCGCCTGGCCAGATACGGATCAGAAGGTGCGCGAGGCCATCGCTTCCGTTCTCAAACTCAATCTGGACAATTCGCCGGGTGCGGGAGCCGTTTCCGGCCACCGCGCAGCTTTCAACATTGCGCCGCGCCGCTATCTGCTTGCTGAGGAAGACGAAGGACTTGCCGAGCGGCTGCTAAGCATTGTCCCGGCAGATGTCGGGTCGGTCACTGATCTTTCACATGGCCGAACGGCAATAAGGATCGATGGCGAAAAATCCGAATGGATTCTCGCAAAGTTCTTCGCTGTGGATTTTTCGCTGGCAAGGTTCCCGGTCGGCCAAGGCGTTTCGACCAGTCACCACGATATTTTCACGCAAATCCAGCGGCGTTCCGAAACAACGTTCGATCTCTACGTCTTCCGGTCTTTCGCACGCTCGTTCTGGAGGTCGCTCTGTCACGCTAGCGAAGAAACAGGCTACGAAATCCGCTAGTTATTCAACGAACTTGACCCATTCATCCAGCGGCGCACGTTCAGAACGGAACTGGTTTTCCGGCTTTGACGTGTCCTCATAGCCCAGCGCTATGCCGCAGACGAGAATTTCCTCATCGCTCATGCCAATGATGGGCCGGATTTGCTTGTGATAGGGCGCAAAAGCTGCTTGCGGGCAGGTATGCAATCCCCTGCCCCTCGCGGCAATCATCACGTTCTGCAACATCATGCCGAGGTCTATCCATGACCCCATATTGAGCCGGCGATCTATGGTGAACAGCAATCCCACGGGCGCGTCGAAGAACACAAAATTGCGGTCATGTTGCGCCCGCATCTTTTCAACCTCGCGCCGTCCGATCCCAAGCGCGTTGTAAAGCGCAAATCCCACCGTGCGGCGACGGGTCAGATACGGCTCGAAAAATTGATCGGGATAATATTTATACTCGTCCCACTCGACCTTTTCAGGGCGAACCCCTGAATTCAGAATCGAATCAGAAATGCGATCCTTCACCTCGCCCTGAACGACATAGGCTCGCCAAGGCTGCATATTCGTTCCCGATGGCGCCCAGCGCGCCACTTCGAGAATGTCCCGTATCACCGAAGTTTCGATCGGTGTCGGCAAAAATGCGCGAACGGAACGCCGTGACAGGATCGCCTCATCGACGATTTCCTGTTCGGTCAGATTACTATTTGATCTCGCGAGCATGCTTTCACTCGGATAGGACATTATTTTATCAGCCATATGACGCATTTTGTGGCAGCTTTGGGGGATACGCCGCACACAAAATATTGCAAGCCTGCAACATGCGGATAAAGGTCGGTATATTTGCTTGTTCCCTTGTTTTAGCAAATTCGACATGCTGCAAGGTGAGGGATGGTGCCGACAGCATACAAAAAGAGGCGAGACGGTGAGCGCAAAACGGCGATTCTGGTGGGGAGATTTCAAGGCTGACGATTTCGCGGCCATTGATCCCGATTCGACAATCGCCCTTTTGCCGCTGGCTGCGATTGAGCAGCACGGTCCGCACCTTCCGCTTTCAACCGATAGCGAAATAATGCGCGCCATGCTCGGCGAACTGGCGGCCCGACTGCCGTTGGAGCTGGATGTGCGTGTGCTGCCGGTTCAGGAAGTCGGCAAATCCAACGAACACATCAATGTTCCGGGAACTTTGTCGCTTGACCCGATAGACGCATTGCGTGCGTGGACTGAAATCGGTGACAGCGTTGCGAGAACCGGCATTCGCAAGCTCATCATAATCACATCGCATGGCGGCAACGAAGAGGTCATGGCACTGTTGGCGCGTGACATGCGCGTTCGCCACAAAATGCTCGCCGTCAAATCAAGCTGGAACCGGTTTGGCTATCCGCAAGGGCTTTACAGTGAGGAAGAGTTGCGGCTTGGCGTGCACGGCGGCGACCTCGAAACATCGATCATGCTACACGCGCGCCCCGATCTCGTCGACATGTCAAAGGCTGAGGACTTCCGGTCGAACGTACTGGACGCGGAACGGAATTTCGACCTTTTGCGACATACCGGTCCTTATGGTTTTTCGTGGATCGCAACTGACCTGAACCCGGCTGGCGTCGTTGGAAATGCAGCCGCGGCAACCGCACAAAAGGGGCGCGAAACAATAGGGCATCAAGTTGGCGGGTTGATCCGGCTGCTCAAGGATGTACGGCAAGCCAGGCTTGATGAAATATTGAACTAGATTTCAAGCGTAAACGGCGTGCCTTCAAAGGCTTCCGCGCCGCGCCCAATTCCCTGTATTGCGCTCACCATACGGCCTTCGCGCCGCAAAATATGATCCGCCAACGCAATCATCCGCTGGTTGGGCGTGGCCGAGGGCGAGAGCCTGCGCAAGGTTCTGGCAAGCTCCGCCTCGCTTCTGCCGGGCGCAAAGGCTGCGGCAACCATATAGGCCGTTGCTGTTGACCGGCTGATGCCTGCATAACAATGGACGACTAATGGCCGACGCCGATCCCATGCCCGCGCAAAATCGAGAATGCGGCGCACATGCTCTTCGCCAGGAAGCGTCATGCCCTCCCGCTCCTCTGAAATGTCATGCATGGTAATATGCAGGTGGTTAGCTGCATCGATTGCAGCCGGGCGCACCAGTTCAGTTCCTTCCGAAAGAACGGAAATCAAACGATCCGGTCGCACGTCGGCTACAGTTGCCTCAAGCTTCGACAATGGACAAACGACAATCATTCCGGTTCCTTCAATCAACCGCGCTGTGTTCCCGCAGACTGGCGAGCGGCCTCGATAGCATCCCAAACGTGCAACAGCCCTTGCAAGTTGCAGGTGCAAAGGTTCCTGCCAGCCTTTGTCAGCATTGGTGCTTTGTCGGCCTATTTCACCTTCAGCGGAATCCCCGCCACCATGAACAGTACATTGTCTGCAATGGCTGCCACGCGCTGGTGCAAGCGTCCGGCCTCATCGCGAAACCGGCGCGCCAATGCATTGTCAGGGACGATGCCTTGTCCGACCTCGTTTGAAACAACGATCCAGACTCCGCGCGGCTCGCGCAAAACATCCAGCAATTGCGCCGCTTCTGCCGTCAGATCATTGCCTGCCAACATGTGATTGGTAAGCCATAGGGTCAGGCAATCGATCAATACCGGCTGACCATCCGGCACGGAGCGCAGCGCCGCCGCAAGTTCGAGAGGAGCCTCCACCGTGTACCATTCGCCCACCCGCTGCTGCTGATGCCTTCCGATGCGCTCGCGCATTTCGTCATCAAGCGCCTGCGCGGTGGCAATATAACACCACGGACCGGGCAGCCCCTCCATCAGGCATTCAGCGTGCGCGCTCTTGCCGGAGCGTGCACCACCAAGAATGAACGTTAGTTCCGGCAATTTCAAACCTTTGTGCAGGGACTGGTTTAGGCGTCCTACCAAATCCGGTTTTACCGGTCCATGCGCGACGTGCTAACCCTTCGATGTTGCTCCTCTTGCAGCGAGTCGTGATGCCCGCCAGTTCCCTGCCCGTATCGAGCGTCCCAAAAGGCCGAATTGCGGCAATCGATGTTGCACGCGGCGTGGCGCTCGTCGCGATGGCGATCTATCATTTCACATGGGATCTCGAGTTCTTCGGATATGCCGATCCGGGTCTTACAGCTATTGGCGGCTGGAAAATATTCGCGCGGTGCATCGCCTCATCGTTTCTTTTTCTGGTGGGCTTTTCCCTGTTTCTGGCGCACGGAAATGGCATTCGCTGGAATTCATTCCTCAAGCGGCTCGCCATGGTGGCAGGTGCGGCTGTCCTGATAACCGGCGTAACTTATTTTGCCACGCCGCAATCCTTCATCTTCTTCGGCATACTTCATCAGATTGCGCTGGCGAGCATTCTCGGATTGCTGTTTCTTCGATTGCCGGCCGCAGCCTTGTTGCTCCTTGCCGCCGCGATTATCGCCATTCCATATTACTTTCGGGCAGAAATCTTCCAGCATCCCGCACTCTGGTGGGTCGGGCTTGCGCCATACAACCCGCGTTCCAACGATTATGTGCCGCTTTTTCCATGGTTTGGCGCGGTTATTTCAGGAATCGCCGCAGCAAAATTTGCCAGCGCGGCCGGACTTCTGGACCGGTTGCAGCGAATTGAATTTCCCCGCCCAACAAGATTTCTGGACTTTATCGGACGGCACAGTCTCGCATTTTACCTCATCCACCAGCCAGTTATGATCGCCCTGATATGGCTCTTCTCGCAGATAGTGCCACCCGCCCCGGTTTCTGCTGAGGCGCAATTCCTTCGCGCATGTCAGCGCGCATGCGAGACGTCACGCGGTCCGGATTTTTGCCCGGTTTATTGCACGTGCATGCTGGACGAACTTGCCGAAAGCGGTTTGATTGAAACAATGTTCACTTCAGGCCAAACTGAGGATCAAGGCAGACAGGTGCAGAGCTTTGCTGCTTCCTGCACAATCGCGACGCAGGAGCAGCTTTCAGAAGGAATGCCGCAATGACCACGACACCGCCCAACCGGTTTCCCTGGCCGCCATTCCTTTTCATATCTGCCGCCGCATTGGCTGTTATCTGCGATTTCCTCTTTCCTCTCCCCTGGCTGTCCTCGCCATTGAGCGACCTGCTTTTGGCAATTGGCGCGATCTGCATTTTCGGAGCCTTGGCTATAGACATTTCCGCCATGGGAAAAATGAAGTCGGCCAAAACGCCGATCCTGCCCACCAAATCCGCCGAACACCTCATAACAACAGGTGCTTTTTCCTTCAGCCGCAACCCCATCTACCTCGCCAACACCATGCTGATGTTCGGGGTGGCCCTGATCTACGGCAGCGTCTGGTTCATACTGTTTGGAATTGCAGCGGCATTCGCAACCCAAAAGCTCGCCATTGAGCGCGAGGAACTCCATCTGGCACAGCGCTTTGGCAAAAAATATCTCGACTACAAGAAGCGCGTTCGTCGATGGATATAGAAAATTATATCAATATATTGGCTTCCCTTTTTTAGCTAGTGCATGAGGTGACCCATGACCCCACACAACAACGCCAGTCTCGGCGACTACGCAGATGCCGTGCTATTGCCGGGCGATCCGCTGCGCGCAAAATGGATCGCCGAAACATTTCTCGACAATGCGAAGCAGGTGAACAATGTGCGAAATTGCCTTGGATACACTGGCACGTTCGCGGGCAAGCGCGTATCCGTGCAGGCAACAGGAATGGGTCAGCCGAGCCTTTCAATTTATGTACACGAGTTGATCAACGTTTATGGAGTGCAAACGTTTATACGCGTTGGCACCTGCGGAGGGCTGAGCCCATCTGTCAGGATCAGAGACCTTATTATCGCGCAGGCAGCGACAACCGATTCAGCGATTGTCCGGGATGCATTCCCCGGCTACGCCTTCGCTCCCATAGCAGATTTTGGTCTGCTTGCTGCTGCGGTCTCGAAGGCAAAAGAAAAGGGACTGCGAGCGCATGTGGCGAACATGCTTTCCAGCGATATTTTCTACCATGAGGATGGCTTTACATCTTATCAGAAACTGGCAGAGCATGGCGTTCTGGGCGTAGAAATGGAAGCGGCCGCGCTCTATTTTCTGGCAGCCCGCTTCAATGTGCGGGCGCTAACGATCTGCACCATGACGGACTGTCTGGTAACGCATGAGGAAATGAGCGCTCAGGACCGCCAGAGTTCACTGAAAGACATGGTACGGCTTTCGCTCGAAGTGGCAGTACAGTCCTGATCGTCAGGTTTTTACGCCGAGTTCCGCCAAACGCTCGACACAGGCCTCTTCGGCCCTGTCGAGCTCAGCCAACGTTTCCTCCAGGTCACGACGCTTTTGTCGCAAACTCTCGCGCTTTTCGTTCATACGCTGGATCATAAGATTCAGCTGGCCAACCTCTCCCGGAGGCTCCTTGTACATTTGAATGATTTCGCGGATTTCGTTTATCGAGAATCCGAGTCTCTTTCCGCGCAATATCTGACGGATCAAATGCCTGTCTGACGGGCGAAACAAACGCGTGCGCCCACGCCGGACAGGTTGAATCAAACCTTCATCCTCATAAAAGCGCAGCGTCCGGGTTGAAATGTCGAACTCGCGGGTGAGTTCGGTGATTGTATAGTACTCGCGCATCGCGCTGACCAAGCTCCCCAATTTGCCCGGAAACTGCCACGGCACTTACGTAAAAGTCAATTGAAGCGAGCTATGTTTAGCCAAACCACCAGGTTGCAAGACCCAGAAAAGCGAAGAATCCAACGCAATCCGTTACGGCCGTCACAAAAACTGAGGACGCGACAGCAGGATCCGCGCCAATTTTGTCAAGCAGCAGGGGAATCATGATTCCTGCCAAAGCGGCAGCAAACATGTTGATTACCATTGCCGCGGCTATGATCCCTCCGATGTTTGGACTTTGAAACCAGAAGCCCGCCACCAGCCCGATAAGGCAGGCAAAAACAACGCCATTTATCAAGCCAACGCCCATTTCGCGGCGAATGATCCGGCCGGCGTTGTAAATGTCGATTTCTCTGGTTGCGAGCGCGCGAACGGTGACCGTCATAGTTTGCGACCCGGCATTTCCCCCCATGCCGGCAACGATGGGCATCAGAACAGCGAGCGCAACGATCTTTTCTATCGTGGCGTCGAACAAGCCGATAACGGAAGCGGCAAGAAAAGCGGTGAGCAGATTGACGGCGAGCCAGGGAACGCGCGAACGCGAGGTCGCCGCAACAGTATCGGACAATTCTTCATCGCCGACGCCGCCCATGCGCATGAGATCTTCTTCGGCTTCCTGCTGAATGACGTCGACCACATCGTCAATCGTCAGCACACCGACCAGCCGTTCGTTCTCATCAACGACAGCGGCAGACAACAAGTCATACTGTTCGAATTCGCGCGCTGCCTCTTCCTGATCCATCGTGGCAGGAATGGCGTGCCGCGTTTCATGCTTGATGTCTTCTATCTTGGTGGCACGCTTCGTGCGCAAAATCTGGTCGAGGTGCACCGCACCAAGAAGCTTGAATGTCGGATCAATAACAAAAATCTGGCTGAAACGATCCGGCAGGTCCGCATCTTCGCGCATGTAGTCGATCGTCTGGCCCACCGTCCAGAACGGCGGGACGGCAACGAACTCCGTCTGCATACGCCGTCCCGCAGTTTCCTCCGGGTAGTCCAGCGCACGCTTGAGCCTTATCCGCTCGGTGAACGGAAGCTTTGAAAGGATCTCTTGCCGGTCCTCCTCATCGAGGTCCTCAAGAATGTAAACGGCATCGTCGGAATCGAGGTCCTGAACAGCGTTGGCAATCTGTTCGTTTGGCAGATGCTCAACGATTTCGGCGCGGATGGCATCATCAACCTCGGTCAGTGCCGTAAAGTCGAAATCGTCGCCAAGCAAATGAACCAGTGCGCGCCGCTGTTCCGGCAGCAGCGCCTCGAGAAGATCGCCAAGTTCCGATTGGTGCAGCTTCGCGGCGTCCACCTTGAGCGAGACAACGTCGCGGTCCGCAATGGCCGCCCCTATCTTCGCCAAAAAGGACGAGCGGATGACACCATCCTCGTCATAAATGTCAGCTACCGGAAACGCGTCCAGCCCCTCGGACACCGGCGCTTTCTCCTCGTTTTCTTCCAAGGGCGCCTCCCGATCTGCGGCAGAGAATTGAAGTGAGGGTTGATTTAGCCAATCATTGCAGAAATTCAAATGAAATGCCTGCCGTCAGTTGCAACAGGGGCTCCCTACGTCAAGAGAAAAGGTATCCCCGACGCCATCGCACGCACATATCGAGGGTGCTGAAAGTGGCCATTAAGAGACACCCGCGGCAGCAGGTAACAATCTGACGCGTCGCGATCCCGCAACACGCCGGGCTGGGTCGTCACGCCAACCTTCAGCCCGGCGCTCTTGACGGCCTGCGCTTCGCGCGAACCGGCGGCGCTTTTCCAGCCATAGGGATAGGCAAATGATTGCGGCACGCGACCTGTGTAGTCGGTAACTGCATCCACCGAGGCCTGTACTTCCCATTCAAGCCGATCATCATCGACCCGCTTGAGATTGCAATGGGAAACGGTATGCGCGCCAAACGACACAAGGTCGTCGCTATCAGCCAGTGCCCGCAACTCATCGCAATCCATACAAAGTTCGTGGGTAAGGCGCTGAGGGTCCAGGCCCGCCCTTTCCGCCGCGTCAACGATTCCCGCGACCGCAACATCTTCATCGACTTCATTCACATAGGCAGCGATTCTATCAAACAAGGCTGCCTTGGTGTTTGGCGATGCAATCTGAAAGACGCGCTCTCCCCCGCCAGTATCCAGTGCGATTTCGTCGGACCGCAACAGCATCGCTTCCGCAAGTTCCCACCATGCCGCCCTGCTCCGCTCAACGAAGCCGCCAGTTATGAAAATCGTGTAAGGCACCGCATATCTGCGAAAAATCGGCGCTGCGTATTCGGCATTGTTGCGATAGCCATCGTCGAGCGTCATGCAAAAATAGCGCTGGTCGTCTGATGACTGCAGCAAATCCGGCAGTTCCTCAAGCCGTGCGGGCTTCAGACCGCAATCCAGCACGGCGCGAATCGCCGAATCAAGAAAGTCTGGTGTAATCGACAACAGTGCATTTGGCTGAAATGGCGCTGTCACATGGGGTCTGACATGATGGAGCGTGAAGATTACACCCCGGCCGGACCAAGCTCCGAACTGCAGATTTCGCGGAATAAGGCTCGCAGCCTCTAACCCCGTGCGAATCCCTGCGTATCGAATCTGTCTGAAAATATCCCGAAATGCGCCCACAAGCCGCCCGTCCCTACCCAAGCCAGAAATAATTCATCACGCAGTGGTTGAACACTCCCTAACTGACGGAGCAGAAAGGCGCAAAAAAGTAGGAAAATTCACGTCTCACAGAGCAACCTGGGGACGAGATTCACAAGCATCTACATTGAGTGATTTTTTGTCGTCACAATGCCTTGTTTCCCCTTGGGCTATTTGCTACATGCCGCGTGCCGGTCCTGCCGGCCCTTTCGTGACGTGCGGTCGTGGCGGAATTGGTAGACGCGCAGCGTTGAGGTCGCTGTGGGGCAACCCGTGGAAGTTCGAGTCTTCTCGACCGCACCAGTCACGAACAACAGAGCATCGCGTAAGTTACTGCAAAACAACAAGTTTTATATATTGGCCTCAGAGGCCATTGGCTTAGCGAGTGATTTTGGGCCCCAAAATGGGCCACAATCGCTCGTCACTCGCCAGCAGACTAGACTGTAATCAGCGATCCGAACAGAGCATACTACCCTCATACATTTCCAGAATTGCTTCGAGAAATAGTGAAGCAACTCGACAATGAAATATCTGCCTCGATCCAACGCAAAGCCAACGGTAGATGAGGCTCCCCCACCGGAACAGCGGCGCGACAGTTGTGATCGCGCCATCCACAAAGTTGGCAACCTGCTCTTAGCACTGATGGACCATCTGGTGAGCAAGGCAAAAGCCAAATATGAGCGAACAAAGCAGATCGAGGCCAGCGATGAGAGACCTGCATCATGGGGTAGCAAACCCCGGTTTTATGAGAATTGGGATGCAGCGTTTAACCGAGATATTACAGACGAGCAGCGCTTCTGGATCGAGTATAGCGATGAAAACGGCGAAGTGACGGAGCGGGAAATCCGCCCCATAAGCATACACCTCATACGCGAAAGCTATATCGTTTACATCAAATCGCTCTGCTATTTGCGGCGCGAGATGCGCACTTTCCGAAGCGACCGAATTTTGAGCGCTCGCAACCTAAAGACCAACAGGTCAATCATTGATCTCGGACAGTACCTTAGAAGCCGGTATTGACCGCCCTGCCCTTGACTTTTAGCGATGGCTATGGCCTCGCATTAGATCATACTAATATCATGTGAGGAAACATGTTTCGCTACGCGGCTATTGGCCTTTTGCTTTCAACCGCGTCTGCTAGTGCGTGGGATACGGTTGTTGCCGGGCCTGATGTGTTCGGTGATACGAAGGTGTCATCACGCGTTGGCGGCCAGTTGAGCGATCTAGTTGTTCATTGCACAGCATACGGGGAGTTAAAGATCGCCTTTATATCAAGGAAGAAGGAATTCGAAGATGTAACGCCAGTCGCAGGGTATCTTTATATTGCCGTACCGCCTGCCCCCGCCATTCAATTTGATGCAACGCTTCAGGCGTGGAATGATAATTATTCAGGGGTAGTAGCGGCTGAAGATCGTTCCAGAATACTTAAAGCTATAGGGCAGATCAGAGATGCTAACGGTCAAATACAGGTTGGTTCAGACGTTTTAGGTAAACGATGGACGGAAAATCTTAGCTCGTCCGGATCTACAGACGCAATGAACAAAGTCATTTCTGGCTGCCGACTTAAGCTTGATTGAGCCTATTCTGACGAATGGCATCAACTCAAATATCTTAAAATTAGAATTATACTATTAACATATTCAGAGATAATATATGGCGATAGATAACTCACCGGAAACGACTGATGTTATGACAAAACCACACGGCTACTTTGCTTTAGCAATAGCGTTAATTCCAATAATGCTGATTGTTGCAACCGCAGTAATTGATCCGTACTATATCAATGACGAAACGATTAAATCTTTATTGCTGTACTGCTCATCTGCAATATTCTTACTGATCGTAATAGATGCAAACTATTTAGCGAGAAGGAAGGTTCACATCGGCCGGACATTCCTGATTGGTGCGTTTTTCTACCCATATTATCTGTTCATCCGGTCTAGGCGACTAGATGAAAGGCAGATTTTATCTGTATTAATTATGGCGTTTTTGGGGTTCATTTTAGCAGCCCCATATTTTGTAGACCCCACTGAATCTTACATAGGCGAAGGTCTGCCAAGGTGCGATGACCCGTTCTCAATTCGTCAAGTCGCTGAAATTGCCGAGGATATTCCAGGCAATGGGACGAAGTTTCCTGTGCTCGCCATTCACTCTATAGATGAAGCGTACTCCGATAGTGAAATTCGCAAATGTTCTGGGGTTGCGCGCACGGTACAGCAACAGGAGTCACCCATAACCTACACTATTGAATATAATAGTGCGTCTGGTGGGTTCTGGTACTACGTAACGCTAGGAAGCCAAGACGACCAATCACCCGAACAATGACGCGACGATGGCTATTGGCGAAAATCCACCGCCAGCATAGCGCTTGAGGCTAATACGGTAGGTATCCATACGTGGCCTACCGAAAGCGTCATGGAAAGTCTGATCTTCCGAAATGGCCTCAATCACATGCAGCCCGTGCACATTGCCGCTGAGGGTTATCAGCGGCAAAACGACCCCGCGTTGCGCTGCCATGCATATGCGCTCGCAGCCCACCTCGCCGTTTTGAGAGCCATGACTTACCTCAAATACGTGAACCCGCCATTAGTAATGGCAAGCAAAAAATCGTACTGTTCGGTTTTATCAATGACTATTCGTACTTAGTTGGGTGAATAGTTAATACCGGTTGCATTTGACGGCCAGAAAAAGGCCGCTAAGCGCGGCGGCTTTTTCATATTTGTCCTATTATGTATTTCGTCCCTAACGGCCCTATGCCTCCAGCGCGCTGGTATGGCGCAGGCACATATTCCGACATAATGACACCGTGCTCAACCACTGAATAAATGTACTGACAGTGACCGGCATTTCGGCGCCGCATGGAAAGCGAGTGCGCAATATCCTCGATAAAAATCTCATCCGGGCGCGGATCGAGCAGCCAAAACCGTCGCCCGGAATATGTGGTCATCCCCTGACCGCGCCGCTGGATCAAGCAATCCATGCTCATGTTTTTCTTTCATAGCTTTTCGTACAAAATTGTACGATACACCTCAATAAAAGTTGTGCTGGTCTACATGTGAAGCGCTGCTTCGAGAGGTTCGGGAAATGGCCTGCAAACAGGGCATTGAGTTCCGGGTCTAAAACACAGACAGGTTCACAACGGTCCAGAGCGGCGAACTGACCCCGGGACATGTCCGAACCATCAAGAATCGGCTGGGGATCGGGTGATCCCCAGCCACAAGGCGGACACACCAAAATGAAAGGCATAAATGGATGCAATACGAATACAGCGCACAGATTGCGCCCGACCCCGACGGGGGTTTTTTAGTCAGTTTCCCGGATGTGCCAGAAGCCATTACTTCCGGCCCGGACCTTCCATCGGCGCTACACGCTGCCAGCGAAGCGCTTGGCCTCGCCCTGCGCGGCTATGTGGAACTTGGCCGGCCGCTGCCCCCCAGATCGGCGAAGGGAAAGGGTCTTATCTCTATTCCCGTCGATCCAGCCGATGCGTTGAAGCTGGCAGTCATAGAAGCCTTTGGCGCGTCTGGACTGAGCAAAACTGAACTCGCCGCTAGGCTTGGAAAGTCGGAGGCCGTGGCCCGGCGTATTCTCAACCCGGACCACCCCTCCAAGCTCTCGGCAATGGAGGATGCACTCGCCGCTCTTGGGAAGAACGTTGTGGTATCCGTGCTTGATGCGGCATGAATTGAAAGTGGTGGTATGGGAAGCATGCCGCCTCCGATCCATCCTCTGAAGCCCCAGCCTCGAGACCCCAGACATCCCAGCCCGGTCGAGGGTCTCGGCAAAAGAGCTCCAGGCGCGGCACTCCGGGAAAGAGCCGCTCTATCTGCTCGGCAAAACAAGCGGGCTTGGCTGAGTGCCTTCCCTTACGCTCTCGATAAACCGTCTCCGGCTGCGTGCCCGGCAAAGGTGCAGCTACATCACCCGCCGCCCTATCAGCAAAAGCTCGCGCCTATTATCCCGCCCCCAATATCTCTTGCCCGCGATTTCCTTGTCCCAGACCCAGTGATGCACACAGGGAAAACCGCTCGTTCCCATCACGCGCAAGGCGTCCGGCAAAATCGGATTTGTCGCCCAACAGAAGAAAAATGCAGGGTAGCGCTTCTTTCCGTCGCTGCCTTTTGCGCCAGCGCCGCCCTTGTCATCGCCGCACTATCGATCCCGGAGATCCCCATATGAACCATGCAACACGCATGAGGAGGTGTTGCTTTTATCCCCTCATCACATCCATTTTTCAGTCCAGTCAAACATATTTGCATTCGGCCATAAATTCGCCGTCGCCGAAGCACAGAAAGGCTGCATGTCACCCGTGAGAATCGCATTGCTGGCAGCGTTTGCACTGGCCATCTTTGGACTGGCTGGACCGAGTTTGAGCACGGTCGGCTCAAACGCTTTCAATATTGTGGCCGATCAGGACGGTCGGGCGTTCGAGACCATCCACGCAGAAGACTAGATTCACCCTCAAGGACTCGACGCCAAGGCATTTTCATCCCATATGCGTCGGACATGATCAGCCGCGATACTATACCTACATCGTTTCTGCCACTCGACAGTGCTTCCCCTGTGGAGTGGAGGATTGAGCCCGGCCTGACCGAATACGAAACGGCGCTGGCAACTATGGAGGCACGGGCAGAGGCGATTCGTGCGGGGACAGCACCGGAAATGGTCTGGCTTGTCGAACACCCCCCGCTTTACACCGCAGGAACGAGCGCGCGCCTGGAAGACCTGGTAGAGCCGGAGCGTTTCCCTGTTTACGATGCGGGACGCGGCGGCGAATATACGTATCACGGCCCCGGCCAGCGGGTTGCCTACATCATGATTGACCTGAAACGCCGCAGGCCCGATGTCCGTGCGTTCATCGCCGCACTGGAGGAATGGATCATCCGCTCGCTAGCGCGCTTCAACGTGAAGGGCGAAAGGCGAGAAGACCGCGTTGGCGTATGGGTTGTCCGCCCGGACCGTCCCCCCTTACCCGGCGGGCTGCCTGCAGAAGACAAGATAGCAGCAATCGGCATCCGCCTGCGTCGCTGGGTCAGTTTTCACGGAATATCCGTCAACGTCGAACCAGACCTTTCCCATTTCGAAGGCATCGTCCCTTGCGGGATCAAAGGTTATGGAGTCACCAGCCTTGTTGATCTCGGATTGCCAGTGACAATGACAGACTTCGACGTTGCCTTAAAAGCTTCATTTGAAGAAGTTTTCGGCCCTTCCATCCAATCGGATTGAACGCCTCACAGAGCACCAATCCATAGCGCCGTCGTAATCAGGAATGCACTCATACTCACCATCGAAACAACGTCCTGAAGAAGTTCGCTCATTGCATCCTCCTGTTTCTCGATTGTTCGTATTTTGTTCCATTTTTGTTCAAAGTCAACAGAAATTTTGGCGAGATTTTGTTGTGACGCGATTTTTCTTTTTTTAGTTTTGTGCGCAAATATGGACGTTTCTTTTTGCGGAAACAACGCCTAACCAATTGATTTTATTTATTGATTATTAGACCGTCTAACGGCGTTGCGGAAAAGCACTAAAGAAAGTCATATCCCAATCGACATAACACTAGGAAATACAATCACTTAAGGGAAGTCGGCTGCATACGATTTGCGTCTGAAACAAGATAATGCCGACCCTATTGGCGACCCTATTGAGGTCTCGCAACTCGATGCTGAAGTGGGACATGTTTCATACGATCTTGTCATCGTCCCACCAAGGGACGGGAGGGAAGTCGAAGCTGCTTAGACCAAATTCGGTAGCGACAGCCCTGTATATGTCCTTATCTTTAACAAGACCGGATTTTTCCCATTTTTCTTTTACTGCAGTTAGCTTTGTAATGAAGTCTCCGAGATAGATATGGAAGAATGATAGACGGCGGTTCGTTAACAAGCCCGCCAACTGTCGATCACTGTCGTTTCCCTCCTCTAGCTCTAGTCGGTACATCAATAGCGCGAGCCATAAAACGTGTGGATCAACATAAGGCGCCCCCTTCGCGAATCCATACTCATCGGTCGTCTCTTTATCCTCTCCGCTAACAAGCCAATCGACTGTTTTCTCGGTTCCAACAACCATTTCGAAGAGGTGGCGAGCGGGGATTGAATTGCGTCGTTTCCATGACGCAACACTAGTTCGAGATACCTCCAAATATTCCGCAAGTTCTTGATCTTGCGAGAAACCGAGCAGTTTCTTTGCGCGTTCAATGGCAGCCGTCGCATCAAAAATGCGCATTTTGCAACATCCATATTTACAAGTCGCATTTTGCAACTTAGATTGCATATGAAACAAATTCGCATGGATGGTTTGCGAAATGCAACACGGCAGTATCGAACTTTATCGACAAATCAGAGGTCTTCTAGTCACCCACGGTATGACCCTGAATAAGTGGTGTCAGGCCAACGGTGTATCTCGTCAATGGGCTGAACTGGCTCTTACTGGCAAACGAAAAGGTCCCGCTGCACAACGCATCGTGGCGCAAGCTCTTGAATTTATTTCCTCGCTTTCGCGGTGAACGATGAGCACCTGGCTTTCAAAATCGATGTTTGCTGACCTAGGCGAAATTGGTGAGCGAAGTGCAGAAAAAGCCCTTAGTCGCGCGCTGAAAGGCAAGACGTGGAACGGCTTTTACCTGACCGTTCGGGAAATTCCGGGCGTTGGCGGCAAGGCGGGAACGCAATATGAAGTCCTGCTTTCCACGCTGCCAAGGGCTATGCAAGACCGATATTTCGCGGTTTATGAGCCGTTAGAAAAGCAGCGGCATACGGATGAGAAGGCAAGCCGTCTTCGCGATTTTCGATATTCGATCATTCGCCCGGTGCTGCAAATTCCGCACAGCCAGCGCGGTCGCGGTAAAATCGTCAAAGAAATTGCGGCCCGTGAGCATCTTGCACCGGATGGCGAATTTATAACGGTCACGGAAGTCACGATCTACACATGGATACGCGCCTATGAACGCGGCGGCGTCACCGCGCTCGCCCGCAAGGTGGACAAGCGCAAAGGCACAAAAATAGTGCTTGTGGGCTATCGGTGGGACCGTGAAGTACAGCTTTCACATGATGCGAAAGTGAAGATTGCCAACGATCTGCGTGATTATGTTCGCGGCCTTCACAAAAACCGCGAAAGCCGGAACAACATCATTTCCAAAGCATCGCGCGACCTTTTGCGCTGGACGCGGGAAGCTGGTTTCGACGCAACGCCGGAAATTTGCAGGGTTTCAGAGGTTTTCGTTCGCAACGAACGGCATTTCCGCAAAGCTGGACAATTCAAAAAGGACCGCAAGGCTTATGAGGATATGCGCCCGCGCATTCGGCGCGCTGCCGCATTGCTTGAACCGATGGAAATCGTCGTTGGCGACGTTCACCATCTGGACTTTATTCTAACGCGGGTTCCCGGCTTCACGCCTTATCCCAAGGCGGTTTCGTGGCTCGATATGGCGACGAACCGCATCTGGATGGACATTTTCATGTTGCCGGAGAAGCAGGGCATCCGCAATGAGCATGTCATTGAAAGCTTCATCCGCATGTGCAACGCATGGGGCGGGCCAAAGCATCTCTATCTGGACAATGGGAGCGAGTATAACTGGGCCGATTTCATCACCGACGCGATGAAGCTCATTCGCGGTGATGATTGCTTTCGGATTGACCGTTTCGACCGGCAAACCGGCGTTATTCGCGCCAAAGCCTACAACGCTCCTGCCAAGACGATTGAGGGCGTATTCGGTCGCCTCGAAACCCATCATTTCCAGACCCTTCCGGGCTGGATTGGCGGGGATCGGACGAAGAAGCCAACGGCCAATCTCGGCAAATTGCCCGAACCTTTTCCGGGTAGCTTTGACGATTTCAAGGAAGCCATCGGCGCGGCAATCAAGCTTTATCATTTTCAGGATCAAACCCGCGACCAAGGCAATCTCAAGGGGTCGCCAGCTGGCCTTTTGCAGCGCGCCATAGATGCGGGTTGGACAGCAACAGGCATTGATCCTGACGCTTGGGCGGTCGCGTTCAGCGAGGAAAAGGTCAAGAAGGTCACGCAAGGGACCATATCGCACAATGGGCTTTGGACGTGCCGCGAACTCCAATCCTATGTCGGTGATCGCGTTACGGCGTTGATTCCCAAATACTCAACCTGGAATCGCCTTCCATTGAAGGATGAAAAAGGGAAACTGCTTGGTTTTGCAGAGCGCGATACAGCGTTTCATCCCCTTGATATTTCGGGCGCAATCGAAGGTGACGCGCGCGCCAGAGCAAACCGGAAAGCCATTCGCGTTCTGGATAAGCTCGCACCTAATATCGACCCGCTGGACGACAATTCGCGCCATGCATCGCTTCTGCCGTCTGAACCGGTCACGCCAATAGACGCGTTTGTCACGGCCTCGCCGGAAGCAAAGGAAATTGCTGCCGGATTGGCAGAAAGCGCAGTGGTTCGGCTCAACCGACAGCAAGAAATTCAATTGAAAGAAAGCCGCGATGCGCTCGAAGCTGACGCAAAGTTCCGGCGACTCTTGGAGAAAAACAAATGGGCGTCGTGAGAAAACCGTTCGCTCCGCCGGCAGGGATCGTTGAAACCAGCGTTTACAGGCGCGTGGCGGAAGCGGTGAATTATACGCTCACTGTTCGTTACCCATCCGTTATCCGTGGCCCAGCCGGTATCGGCAAGACAACCGCGCTGACAAGCCTGAATTGCAAAGATCAGAACATCGTTCTTATCAACGCCACGGGCATGTTGAAGGGTGTTTGGCAAACAATGCAGGAAATTGCGAACGGATTGGAAATTACGGTTTATGGCCGTGCCAGACCAGAGCAATATAGTTGCATCATGCGCGGTGCCGAAAGGTGTGCAGCGGAAGGAAAATACCTTATCATTGATGAAGCGCATCGGCTCAATACCGACACTGTTCGTGAGATTTTCGATCTTTGGGAAAACCACGGATTGCCGATTGTCTTATGCGGCAACAACGAAGTTGCCAAAAAGACCCGCATGCACGCGGCCGCTTTCGACCAAATCAGCACACGCATAGGTAAGGAAGTTCGGCTTACTGCGTCAGAACCGCACGATTTCATGATGCTTGGCGTTGAACGGAACGTCGAAGGCAAAGACGCTTACGACGCGGTAATCCAGTTCGGCATGAAAACCTCAATGCGTGAGGTGGCGCAATTGCTTGACGCCGCTCGTGTGGCAGCGGGTGAACGCGGCTCTATCCGCCTCGAACACATACGCACCGCCGCCGATTATTCCTTTGGCCCCAAACGGTCAAAGCAAATTCTGACCGCCTGAATCCAACCATATCTCTAACCGCGCATTTGTATCGCGTAGCGCTTGCAGCCCGAGACCCAACCAAGAAATCATCATGCAAAAAAACACGAAAGACAGTTTCGAAATTAGCATTCCAGAGCTTTTTGACACGCTCGACGCCACTACAAGCTCAATCGAAGCCATGAGCGTAATGGTTGGTTTCGCGATAGAGTCGGGTATGGACCTCAAATACATAAGTCACGGCATTGAAAGTCTCATAAGACAACAATGCGATGATTTGAGAAATATTGAAGCTAATCTCCGAAATGGCTTTCAAAGATTGAAAGAAAGCAAGTTCGTAACACTGAAACCCGACATGATCGCGCGCCTCGCTGGAATTACACCAGAACTTGCGGAGCGTTTGGTGAAAATTGTCACAACTGTTGATTATCAACCAGAAACCAATTGCGACGAGATGTTAAATGCATGACGCTCTAAATGCTTCGCATTTTTCAATTCTTCGCGTTGCAAAGCAGAAAATTGGGCTTTCTGACGACAACTACCGTGCAATTTTACTCCGATTTTCAGGACAGGATAGCGCGAAGGGACTTAACCGTAAGAGTTTTACAAAGGTGATGGCACACTTCGAACTTTTGGGATTCAAGTCTACATCAGCAAAGAAAGATGCATCACGGCGGTCTGGTATGGCTTCACAAGCGCAACTCGGCAAAATTGCAGCGCTGTGGGCAGAATTCACCGATAACATTGGCGATGAAACCAGCTTGCGCCACTGGATGGAACGACACGGGCATGGCCATGGGGCGCAATGGCTGAACAAAGACGGAGCGCAAAAGGTAATCGCCGCCCTTGCAAACATGGTTCAGCGCAAAAGGATGCAACAATCGGCCTGAAACAAAAGGCGGCAGGAATGAGCAAAAAACCTGCCGCCTTTCTTTATCCGCCTCACACCGTCGCATTGTGGAGGCGTTAACAACCGGAAATCCGGTTGCGCCCGACAGCGAGCATACAATTGATTATTGAGGCGACAGAAAAAGCCGGACACGAGGTCCGGCTTATGGGGTTGTAAATCGGACGCACTGTCCGGCCTGTTGAAACAACAGGCCGGAGGTGACCGTGGACTGCCACCCATCCCAAAAGCTCAAATTCAATCGAACGCCAGATAGCGCAGTCGATTATATCATTTCAACGCTTGGCATGGCGTTTATGCAAAAGCTGGCGCACACCCTCGGCGGATTGGAGATCAAAGTCCCCCAAAGCAGGTCTTTGCACGAACAGCACAGACTGGTGCTTGCGCTCGGCATGGATGACGCAATTAGTCTTTGCGATGCGTTCTGTGGTGAGCGCCTCGACATTCCTCATGGGCGGCGTCAATCGAGAGACGAGCGCCACCGTTCTTATATCGTCAAAGCATTGCTGGAAGGCAAAACCAACGCCGTCATGGCGCTGGAAATGGGTTTCACAGAGCGCGAAGTGCGTCGGAAAATGCAAAGACTAGGCATCAAGCGGCATGATTATGCCTCCGCCAACCAGAACGGTGAACCATTTGCTGCAGAATTGGTGCGTGCCTTCAGGAATGGCAAAACGGTTTCTGAAATCGCTGACTTCAACCAATTGACGGCGGCGCGGGTCTATATCCGTCTCTTTCGTGCAGGCATCCCCGCCGACGAGTTGGGCGAATGCCCAGTTGCCGTTTCTAACGGCGGTCTAACGGGCCTTACGTCGCGTCTGTCACCTTCCACTTCACCCAACCACGAAACGCGCGCCAGCGCCTTTTAATTCCAGTTTTTCAGGAAGAAGAAAAATGAACCTAAATCAGAACACTGCCCGCGTCATTGATCCGGTCCTTACCGGCATTGCGCAGGGCTATCGCCACGTCCAGCGCGTCGGGCATCTTTTGTTTCCTTCAGTCGATGTTCAACATAGGGGCGGAACGATCATTGAATTCGGGCGCGAAAGCTTCCGGGACTACAAGGCACGCCGCGCACCCGGCGCGGATACGCGCATGATCCAGTTCGGTTACGAGGGAAAGCCCTTTGCCCTTCATCAATATTCGCTCGACGTGCCACTGCCGCGTGAATTAATGGACGAAGCCAGCAAGGTTCCGGGCATTGATCCCGGCAAGCGTGCCGTCAACACGGCGATGGACAGCCTCACGCTTTCACTTGAGATCGAGCAGGCGAACATTGCAACGAACCCCGACAACTATGGCGACAGCAACAAGCGCAACCTTTCAAGCGCCGAAAGCTGGAATGTGGCAAATAGCGATCCTGTTGCAGATATCGAGGACGCCAAGGATCAGGTGCGGCGATCCTGTGGCGTTGAGCCAAACCGCCTGGTTCTCAATTCCGGTGGGTTTCGTGCGCTCAAGCGCCATCCCAAGATCGTTGAACGGTTCAAATACACGACGGCGGATTCGATCACGGCGAAAATGCTTGCCGGTTTGTTCGATCTTGAAGAAGTCGCGGTCGGCAAGGCAACCTATGTTGATGGGGTTGAAGACGATGCGCCTTTTCTTGAAGCATGGGGCAATGCGGCGGTTCTTGCCTATGTGCCAACACAGGATGCGGCGCTTGAACAACCGTCTTTCGCCTATACCTACACGCTCAAGGGCCATCCGTTCGTTGAACAACCGCGCTATGACGGCAGCAAGAAATCATGGCTCTATGGCGTTACCTATGAGCGCCTTCCCGTTCTAACGGGTGTCGCGTCGGGCTTCCTGTTCACCAATATTGTTGGTGAAGTCGAAGACGAAGGCGAGGTGGAAGAATGAGCGCCGCGCCGTTGGGACCGATTGAGATTTTCCGGGCAGGAACATTCACGCCTATGAGCGGGAAGACCGCAACGATTACGGAAAACGATTTGCGGCGCATTGCCGAAACCTATGATCCGGTTAACAGTCCGGCTCCTGTTGTCATCGGCCATCCCGAAACAGATGCGCCCGCATATGCATGGGTTGACCGGCTTTATGTCGAAGGCGGAAAACTGAAAGCGACGGTCAAGGAAACGGTCGCGCAATTCGCTGATTTCGTGAAGCAGGGTCTTTACAAGCGAGTATCGATTTCACTGTTCCTGCCAGATAGCAGCGCAAACCCAAAGCCCGGTGAATTCTATTTGAAGCATGTCGGCTTTCTTGGTGCCGCCGCCCCCGCCGTTCCCGGCTTGAAGCCTGTCCAGTTTTCTAACGGTGCCAATGATTGCATTGAATTCGCACATGACATTCGCGGGATTGGTGCCTTTGCATCGACCGATGATGAATTGAAGGCTCTACGCAAGCAGGTTGCTGAACAGGAAATGGAGAGGTTTATCACCGAAGGCCGTCTCCTGCCCGCGTTCAAGGCCGAAGCTATCGACTTCGCTGCAAGCCTTGATGCGTCGGAAACAATCAGCTTTGCCGATGGTGAAAATACCACACGGCGCGAATGGTTTATGTCGTTTCTGTCCCGGCAACCGAAAGTAATCTCATTCGGTCGCCACGATCTTGGTAACGGACCACTTGGTGAAGGATCGCACCCGCTTACGGTGCCGGATGGCTTTACCGTGGACCCACGCCAAAGCGAACTCTATGCCCGCGCCCGTCAAATCGAACGTGAAAAAGGCATTTCGTTTGCCGATGCGGTTGAACTGGCTACGGGGCGTTGATGCTCACGTTCTCAATATGGATACGGCTTCCGTGTCCAGAAGGTAGCGCCGAAATTGCTTGAAAGCGTTAGATTTAACGGTACCACGCAAAAAATAAAGGCCGGGGTGATCCGGCCTTTTAATCAGGGAGCTACCTTGACCCATCACCAGTCTGGCTCAACTGACCATCCTAAAATTAGAGCCGAAAGGCCAAGTGCGATTCAACCTTTCGATCTGTGAACTCGCAGGACCATCGCACAGTCATGGTTCAACAGACGACGCTTATATAACTGACCTCATCAAAAGCATCAAGAGAATCTGTCTCCCCTACGAAGATAATCCGTATAAGCGTAAAAGGCCGGGGGTGATCGGGCCTCTAATCGGGGTAGCTATCTTGACCATCACCGATCTTTGCGTATCCGACACCGCTGCATAATAAATCTCGGCCATCAGAGCAAGAAGTGCTTGGCATACAAGCCGCCGCCGAAAAGAATGATAGATCGTGCGTGGCGATGAACGATCAATGCGCTCAAAATGACGGATACATGAGAGGGCGATGATAGATTATTTGCCCATTTTCTAGTGCAATTTTCATCCGAAAATCAGGCCATTTTCTTATAATGAATTGAAATCATTACTAAAAGAACGTCGTCGCTTTCTATGAAATGAAATATCCCCCCTCACCGCGTTGATTTATCAGTTTGCGCCCGTCCCGGAACGCAAAATGCGGAATGGCTTCCTACGTCCTGAGAGAATTTAGGGCGCGGGTGATCTACCAAAGAGTTTCCACCAAGCGAAATTAGAGCCTTGCCGTAGTGAAGAACTGACAGATGAAGCGGAAGTAATTTGTGCTAGAGTAGATTATCATGGCGGACACTGGATAATTAAAGAGGCCTCGACGTGTCCGAGCCAAGGGTCTGAAGGACCTGCATGAAGAGAACTTGAAGCTCAAGCCTGTTGACCGCGTAAATCCTGCGAGCGGCTCGCATGACAGAGTGTTTCAACGTTCAGATGGCTGCAGGATTTTTGTATAGCTGGGCCACGCCGCGCCCCCATCTATCGAACACCGGCGGCCTTTATCGAACTAGCGTCGCAACCGCCAACACGGATCCTCTACCCGCGTATCTCGGCATAACAGGAACGACAACGTTGCAAACCCTCGCGACCGCCGGCGTTCGACGCATAGAGTGTTTCTAACGACGAGCCATACTCCGATTTCAGGTAATGATAAGTAGTGTAATTTCTGCTGTTTACTGCGCTTGGCAAGCTTGAGAACTCAGACTTCGTAATGCGTATTCCAATATTAGATGTCGTCATTTTCTCTTTTTACATACTGATTTGACAGTATCGGAGTAACGAGTTCTTGCGGCCTCACTCATCTTTTTCGTTAATATTGAAATCTCAAATATTACGTTTTCGTCTGCCGTTTCTGGAAACGACACACCGAAGAATGAGGAGCACTTACTTCCGTCCAAAAATTGGATTTCATCACGAGGAATAATATCTTCGTAAATGACGCAAACGTTGGACCTATTGTATTCGTTACATCTTATCCAAATCGGATCTCCCAAAGGGACAGATAAGTATGATCTAAGATTACTAGCAATATAGGATTTATTTAATTCGTCGTTATATTCGATTTTATAAATCGATCTATTTTTGTTGGACTAATGATGTATCTATTACTTCCGTACATTTCAAAAAAATCTGCTAAGCGAGAGCTCAGAAGAAAATGTCTATCCAATGTATTTATCAATATTGAATTCGGTTCGGATCCCTCCAAAATCGATACTGCAAATATTTCTATCATAAACAGGGAACGCTTCATTCGCGATTTGCGATAAATTCTTTTCGCATTCGGTAGGGAGAGGCTTGGATTCGGACGCACATGCAGAAGACCATGAGCCAAGCAAAAGCGCAGCGGCCGCAGAGCGAAAACAACACAAGAATGTGCGAGACGACCGGTGACGGATAGGAGTGCACGCGTTCGCTACTTGACCGACATGTCGAATTGCGCCGCGAAGCTTGATATACACGTGCGCTGCCAGCCTCCCCGGCACAGAGCCTTTTGCGTCCGAGCGCATGTCGTAGTGGTGTGTATTTGGGACATCAACCATGAGTCAAACCTCCGATGCCTCGCATATTAGCGAGTTGCAATAAAGCAAGTACGTATAGCTCAGTATGCGTCCATCCAATGCAATACGCGGGGATATGCAACCAAGGTCTCATTCCCGGATGCTACGGCCCGACCCCAAACCCATCCAGGCCCGGTTTCTCGCCGAGTTCAGCAATCAGGAATGAAGAAACTGTGCCAGCTGCTGCGGTCGCAAAGTTCCATGCTATTGCGCAACAGCTTTTATTGAGGCCTGCGCGCCCGCATACAATGTATGTCGCGCTTCCCTCAGCAATTGTATGCTTGTTACCCAAAGCGGAGCATTTGATGCCATTCAGTATTAATTGCAGGCAATGCAATCAAAACGGATAGCTTACTAAAATACGCTGCTAACTTTAGCTCCTGCCAGTCAGCTTTCTGGCCAGATCAAGCCATTGGCGAGCGCGCGCATCCCAGTTGAAGGTTGCACGCGCATAGGCAATGCGCTCCTGTCGCTTTCTGCTGGCCTCTTGGGGATTTGCTCGCGCTTGGTTGAGCTGGTCCACGACCATTCGGATATAGCCGTTCGCCAAGGCCTGTTCCGTCGCATAGCGGCTTCGATGAGCCGCCCGCGAAACCATGTACCCGTGCCCATTCAGCGTTTCCGGCAGCGCACCCATATCAGTCGTATAAACATCAGCGCCGCTAACCAGAGCCTCCATGGCTGCAATACAGGCGGTTTCCATAAAGGTCGAGGGATATGCGAGTGCCGCCACATCCTGCAACGATCGCGCAAGATCTGCCTGCGAAACAGGGCCGATATAATCGACACCGGTGAGCGAGCGGGCCAGATTATATAGATAATGGTACGAATCGTATTCGGCCGGGGTCCCGTATATATTCATCGAAGAATGGATACGCAGCCTGACGTCCGGTACTTGCCTCAGTATGGTCGGGAAGCAAAGAAGCAGCAGATCAAGCCCCCTATACGGTGTGCTGCTATAGACAAGGCACGGCGCTTCGCCCTTCTCGAACCAGGCTGGCGATTGCTCTTTCTCCAGAAACGCTGGCGATACCGCGTTTCCTATAACGTGAATGTCTCCATCCGGCAGCGAAAAGTGCTGCCCGACACGCCTTGCTTGCCACTCGCTGACCATGACATAACCGGACCAAGCGGCCCGTTCTGTCGGCTTGCGTAGCGGCGCGAGACTATCTTGGTCTATGTCGAGATGGTTCCAAAGGAGCAGCTGCGTATCGCGCGGCAGATGTGGCCGCACCTCTGCACCCATCGCTGCCGATACAACCACGAATATGTCGCATGATCGCATAAGGCTTGCGGGAACTGCAGCGTGTGAGGACACACGAACGCCGTCCACGACCCGTTCACCTTGCGCGCTATTCAACACCCAAACATCAGCCCCTTGGCGAACGAGCGCAGCCGAAAGGTAGGCAACCGCAGACTCCGTTCCACCCAACGGGATTTTTAGCGGCGTCTTCGGGTCATAGTCAGAACCGTTCAGATGAAGAAAAACGAACTTCATAACGCTCACTTGAAATGAATCGCAGACCGCAGCAATCACATTGCCACGGCAGGAATATTAACAAAAACTAATGAAATACAATCCGCAGAAGAGAATTATCTTACAGAGGCACAACCTTGCCATCTGCAAGTGTAACGCGACGGTCCATCCGGTTAGCCAATTCAAAGTTATGCGTTGCTATCAGCGCAGCCAGACCAGACTGGCGCACAAGTGCCTCAAGGGCATCAAAGACATAGTGCGCGGTTTTCGGATCAAGATTACCCGTAGGCTCGTCGGCCAGCAAAAGCTGCGGCGCATTTGCAACCGCGCGCGCAATCGCGACGCGTTGCTGCTCACCGCCGGACAGTTCCGCCGGGCGATGCTGACCACGGTTGCCGATCTGCATATAGTCCAGCAATTGGCTGGCGCGTGCAGTGGCTTCGGCGCGCCCCAGCCCCTTCACCATCTGCGGCACCACAATGTTCTCCAGCGCGGAGAATTCGGGTAGCAGGTGGTGAAACTGGTAAACAAAGCCGATTTCGTTCCGGCGAATCGCGGTGCGGGCGTCATCGCTCAGCTTGCCGCAGGATTTGCCACCAATGAGAACGTCACCCCCATCGGGCCGCTCAAGCAATCCTGCCGTATGGAGCAATGTCGATTTTCCGGTGCCCGAGGGGGCAACGAGCGCCACCATCTCTCCGCGCCGGAGCGAAAAATCGGCACCATTCAAAATGACCAGCTTGCGCTCGCCCTGCTGATAATAGCGCTCAACACCCT
This sequence comes from Rhizobiaceae bacterium, assembly GCA_019635795.1. Lineage (GTDB taxonomy): Bacteria > Pseudomonadota > Alphaproteobacteria > Rhizobiales > Rhizobiaceae > Mesorhizobium_G. The sequence continues at coordinate 59,374 of JAHBYV010000007.1, read as the reverse complement.
TGAGCTCGATAATAGTTGGCTTGGTCATTATTCGTAACGCAATGCTTCGACGGGATCGAGCCTTGCTGCGCGCCACGCTGGCACGATGCAGGCAAAGAAAGTCAGCACCATTGACATCGCAACAACTGACAACACCTCTCCCGCATCCATCTTTGCAGGCAGCTTGCTCAGGAAATAGAGCTCGGGATTAAACAACACGGTTCCCGTCAGCCATGAGAAGAATTGCCGGATCGATTCGACGTTCAGGCAGATCAGATAGCCGAGCAACACGCCAGCCGCTGTACCGGCAATGCCGATAGTCGCACCCGTCATAAGAAAAATGCGCAAGATTGCGCCACGCGTTGCGCCCATGGTTCGTAAAATCGCGATATCCCGCCCCTTGTCCTTCACCAGCATTATCAGACCCGAAATGATGTTGAGGGCAGCAACCAGCACCACCAGCGAGAGGATCATGAACATGACGTTCCGTTCCACCTGAAGCGCAGAAAAGAAGGTCTGGTTGCGCTGGCGCCAATCGGTCAGATAAACGGGGCGCATGGCGGCTTCTTCGACAGGCTTTTTCAGAGAATCGACCGCATCTGGCGAATCCACATAAAGCTCGATGCTTTGCGCAATACCCTCCAGATTGAAGAACAATTGCGCTTCAGACAGCGGCATGTAGACAACCGAGCCATCATATTCCGACATGCCCACCTCAAAGATGGCCACAATCGGATAGCCTTTTACCCGAGGGGTCGTGCCAATTGGCGTCACGTCACCGTCCGGCGAAATGAGGGTTATCATATCCCCCAGAACCAGACCCAGCGAATCGGCCAGCCGTTGGCCGATTGCCACCCCTTCGCTGGCATCGAAATTCTCGATCGTACCCTGCTTGATGTTGCTGGCGACAAGCTCAACCTTTGCCAGATCAGTGCCCCTGACACCTCGCACAAGCGCTCCATTGCCAGAAGGCGTGTTGCCTTGAGCGAGCACCTGCCCTTCAATGAGCGGCATGGCCAGGCGCACGCCTTTGACCTTGCCGACCCGGTCCGCGACGGCGGCATAATCATTCATCATCGTATCGATAGGCGCGACGATCAAATGGCCATTGGCACCCAGCAACTTGTCCAGCAGCTCGGCGCGAAAACCATTCATCACCGCCATAACGACGATAAGGGCAGCAACGCCGAGCATAATGCCCGCAAAGGAAATGATCGCCACCATTGAGGTGACGCCCTCCTTGCGCTTGGCGCGCAGATAACGCCAAGCAACCATCCGCTCAAATGCGGAAAATGGCCTTGCCCCGCGCGCCTCTGCCTTGCTCATGCAGGCACACCAAAGCGTTCGCGCGCAACGTCCAGCGAAACGGTTTCGCGCTCCCCGGTGCAACGGTTCTTGATTTCAACCTCTCCGGAAGCTGCTCCACGCGGCCCAACGATGACCTGCCATGGCAAGCCAATCAAATCAGCCGTCGCAAACTTGACGCCCGCGCGCTGGTCTGTGTCGTCATACAGAACTTCCTTGCCCGCAGCCGTGTATTCGCCATAGAGCAACTCGCAAAGACGGTCACATTCGGCATCACCGGCCTTCATATTGATAAGCGCAATGTCGAATGGCGAAACGCTTTCCGGCCAGATAATGCCCGCATCATCGTGGCTCGCTTCAATGATGGCTGCGATCAAACGTGTCGGACCAATGCCATACGACCCCATCGATACGTTGTGTTCCTTGCCATCCGGACCCTGGACCTTTGCACCCATGGGCTTGGAGTATTTCTCGCCAAAATGGAAAATGTGGCCGACTTCAATGCCGCGCGCAGAAAGCCGATCATCTTCCGGCACCTTTTCCCATGCCGCCTCATCGTGCATCTCGTCCGTCGCCGCGTAAGGCGTCGTCCAATCCTGGACGATCTGAGCGATCTGGGAATCATTGCCAAAATCAGTGGCTTCGCCCGGCACTGGCAGTTTCAGAAATTCCCTGTTGCAGAACACCTGGCTTTCACCCGTTTCCGCAAGGATAATGAACTCGTGGCTCAGGTCTCCCCCGATCGGGCCGGTATCAGCGCGCATCGGAATAGCCTTCAGGCCCATACGGGTGAATGTGCGCAAGTACGCGACAAACATCCGGTTATAAGCCGCCCTCGCGCCCTCATAGTTGAGGTCGAACGAATAGGCGTCCTTCATCAGGAATTCGCGACCGCGCATCACGCCGAAACGTGGCCGCACCTCGTCGCGGAACTTCCACTGGATATGATAAAGATTGAGCGGCAAATCCTTATATGACTTCACGTAAGAACGGAAGATTTCCGTGACCATCTCTTCATTGGTCGGACCGTAGAGAAGCTCCCTGTCCTGCCGATCCTTGATGCGCAGCATCTCCTTGCCGTAGTCATCATAGCGCCCGCTTTCGCGCCATAGCTCGGCCGATTGGATCGTCGGCATCAATATCTCCAGAGCGCCTGCTCGATCCTGTTCTTCGCGAATGATCTTGCAAACCTTGTCCAGCACCTTCTTGCCAATAGGCAGCATGGAAAAGCTGCCCTGCCCCTGCTGCCGGATCATACCCGCCCGCAACATGAGGCGATGCGAGACGATCTCTGCCTCGCGGGGGTTTTCTTTCAGTATTGGCAGAAAATAGCGCGAAAGACGCATGTGGATTTCCGTAAGATATGATCCAGAATGAATCGGGCTGGACGTGCTGATTTGAACGCGCTTCATAGCCATTTCGTGGCAGAATGGAAACCTGAACCAGCATGGAAATGTGTATGAGCGAGTAACGATCCTGTTTGATTGTTATTTGTGCAATGCAGCACAAATTCTGTGCATTACACCCCAACATTTTTCGTGACATTCACGGATTCGTTGCGCTAATGTACGCGCCATAATTGAAAGGGTGAAAATCAATTCACCCTCTTACGCGGTCAAAGTCTTGGGAGGATGTGATCTAGGCGCGCTTGTTCGCTGCCGCCGGTAAAACGGAAACAGATCGGAACGCGTTTAACTGCAAGGCTTCGGGCCTTGCATTTTTTTTGTGCATTTTAGTGGATGGTGGAAGACTGATTGTCTTGGGTAAACTCAGGCACGATTTTCGGAATATCCGCGAATGTGTAGCCCAGCCCGCGCGTAAGGTAGAAAAAACCACCGCATAGAATGAGAGCTACCACGGTTGCCCGAAGCATCGCGCGAAGCATGTGTGGTCCGCGTGGAGCGCTCGGCACGGTTCCGAGCGTCACCTCGCCGTCCTCATCCTGCGTCTTCAAGCCGAATGGTAGGACAGCGAAAAGCACCAGCCACCACACAACAAAGAAAACCGCGATTATCGAGATCCAGCTCAACCCGCCTGCTCCAGCTCGACCAGCGTCCCCAGAAAATCCTTTGGATGCAGGAACAGCACTGGTTTGCCATGTGCGCCGATCTTTGGCTCGCCATCACCAAGCACCCGGGCACCTTCTGCTTTCAGCCTGTCGCGCGCCGCGATAATATCATCGACCTCATAGCAGATATGATGCATCCCGCCCGCCGGGCTCTTTTCCAGAAAGCTGGCAATCGGCGACTTCTCGCCCACCGGTTCAAGCAGCTCGATCTTGGTGTTTCCTGTATCGATAAAAACCACAGTCACACCATGTTCAGGCAAGCTTTGCGGCGCTGAGACCTTTGCGCCGAGCGTATCGCGGTAAAGAGCGGTTGCTGCGGCCAGATCGGGCACGGCGATTGCTACATGGTTGAGACGACCGAGCACTGCATTTCCTTCCTGAATCCGGCTATCGGGTGACGAACACCGTTGCCAAGGGCTTCTTGCCCCATGCCTGGTTTGCGGCGCTGCGCACGGCGCGGCGGACAGCTTCCTGCACGAGATCAAGGTCTTTTCGCCTCTGACGGGGGATGGAATCCACAGCGCCTATTGCCGCATCCAGCATCAGGTCTTCCAATTCCGTTCCCCGCGCGTCAGCCTCCGGGAGGCCGATTGCAACGATATCGGGATCACCGGACAACTCATATCGATCGTCCAGCACCACATTGACCACCACGTGTCCTGCATAGGACAATTTGCGGCGATCACGGACGCCCATTTCTTCGTCCGTGCCGACCAGCAATCCATCCTTGTAGAGCCGGCCGAATGGCACCTGATCGATGATTTCGGCAGCGCCCGGCCACAGCCGCAACATGTCACCGTCGCGAACCTGCGCCACCTGCGAAATGCCGGACATGGCCATGAGCGAGCCCTGCGCCACAAGGTGCGCTGCCTCGCCATGCGCTGGCACGCCGATTTTTGGACGAACCCATTCGTACATCTTGCGCAACTCGCTGCGCCGTGGATGCCCGGATACGTGAACAAGAGCGTCACTATCTTCGACAATGCGCATTCCCATGTCGATCAGACGGTTTTTGATCTCCAGGATAGGCCTTTCATTGCCCGGAATGGCACGTGACGAAAAAATCACCGTATCACCCGGTGCCAGCGGAACCGTCTTCATCTCTTCGCGTGACAGTTTTGCAAGCGCCGCCTGCTGCTCGCCCTGGCTCCCGGTACAAATGATGACCAGCTCATTGCGTGGAACATAAGGATAGTCCTCTTCGGCAAGAAAAGGTGCCAGCCCTTCCATATAACCAAGCTCTGTTGCGACACCCACAACGCGCTTCAATGACCTGCCAAGCAGCAGGACCTTGCGTCCCGCGCGGGCGGCGGCTTCCGCGATGGACCGCACCCGGCCAACATTGGAAGAAAAAGTGGTGATTGCAACGCGGCCAGCAGCTTCAGAAATTATCTTCTCAAGGCTTTCAGCGACAGCGGTTTCGGACGGCGACTCCCCTTCTCGCAAGGCGTTCGTTGAATCGCAGATTAATGCCAGCACGCCCGCATCACCGATCGCGCGCAATCGCGCTTCATCAGTTTTGGGACCGATCTGCGGAGCGGTATCTATGCGCCAGTCACCGGTGTGCACAACCGTGCCAGCAGGCGTCGTTATAGCCAGCGCCATCGGCTCTGGAATTGAATGCGCGACAGGAATGGCTTCCACCTGAAACGGGCCAATGACAAATTTCTGGCCCGCGCGATAAATCTCAACCGGAATATCCGGAGCGCCAGCCTCGGACTGCCTTTTGGCTTCCAGCAAACCCGCACCAAATGGCGTCATCCAGACCTTGGCCTTCAAACGCGGCCACAAATCATTAAGGGCACCGTAGTGGTCTTCGTGAACATGCGTTATGACAATGCCGCGAAGCCTGTCGACTTGCTGCTCGATAAAGCGCGTATCAGGCAAAATCAGATCAACGCCCGGATGTTTTTCGTCGGGAAAGGTCACCCCCACATCGACAATCATCCATTCGCGATTATGCGCTGGCCCATAACCATAGAGCGCAAAATTCATACCGATCTCGCCGATCCCGCCTAATGGCACGAAAACCAGCTCGGCATCATTTGAATCCGCCATAAACAATCCTCTGTTCGTTCAGCCTGCACCTGCGGATGCGACCGCACCGAAATGAACGTCACCGGCCGAAATGGTCAAGCGGCCGCCATCGGCCTCGCGAATGACAAACCGGCACTCATCATCAATCGTCTCAAATACACCGCGCTTTACATCGCCACCAACCCGGACAGCCACTTGCGAACCAAGACCAGCAGCGCGCGCGAGCCAACGATCCCGAATGGCCGCTAATCCGGCACCATCCCTCCATACTGACATGTGATCCATCCACGCGTCCGAAAGCGCATAGAATAAAGCTTGGGCATCACAGTTCGCGCCGAGTTCCGACAGGGATGTAGCCGGATATGGCACATCTTGCGGATGGGCCACTACATTTACACCAATGCCAACAGCTATTGCCATACATTGCGGACGAATGAGGCTGGACTCCAGAAGAATCCCGGCGAGCTTCGATCCGTTGGCGAGAACATCATTTGGCCATTTGAGTTCATAGCGGTTGCGCCCCGCCCCGCCCCCATCTGGCGCGATATGTATGCGCGCAGTTGGTGCCGCTGCGTCAAGCGCGTCAGCAAGGGCAAGACCGGCAACAAAACCAAGCGTCGCGGCACGCTCAAAATTGCGGCCAAGCGTGACCAACAAAGTCGCCGCGAGGTTTCCATCCGGCGTAGCCCACACTCTGCCACGCCTTCCCCTGCCCGCCTCCTGCTTGAGAGCTGTTATCCAGAGCTTTCCAGTGTCTCCACCCTGCGCTCGCTCAAGAGCAAGAGCGTTGGTTGAACCAACGCTTTCATGCGCTTCAAGCCGATAGCCCGCAAATTCCGCGGACGGAGCGAGACGAAACCCGGTCAAAAAAACGTCTTTGCAGCAGTTTGCGCGACAGCTTCCAGCGGCCCCATGAAAACCATGTAGAGCAAGACGAATGCGCCGGATGCGCCCAGCACAAGGCGAAGCTCGCCAGCCATCGGCTGGAAGCCACCAACCGGCTCGTCAAACCACATGATCTTGATGATCCTAAGATAGTAATATGCACCGACGACCGATGACAGCACACCGATAATGGCAAGCGCGTACAGCTTTGCGTCAATAGCAGCCAGGAACACATACCACTTTGCCCAGAAGCCCGCGAGCGGAGGGATACCAGCCAGCGAGAACATCAGAATCGTGAGGATCGTCGCCATGACCGGGTTGGTGCTCGAAAGGCCAGCAAGGTCGCCGATCTGCTCCACATTGGCATCCCGGCGGCGCATCGCGAGAATGAATGCAAACGTGCCAAGCGTCATAGCAAGATAGATCATCATGTAGACGATAACGCCGCGAACGCCTGCCTCATTTGCAGCCGCAAGGCCAACAAGCGCGTAGCCCATATGCCCAATAGAAGAATAGGCCATGAGACGCTTGATATTTTTCTGCCCGATAGCCGCAAACGCGCCCAGGATCATCGAAGCAATAGCCATGAACACGAGTATTTGCTGCCAGTCGTGTGCGATCGGCTCGAACGCACCAACCGTAACACGAACAAGAAGGGCCATTGCAGCCATCTTGGGAGCGGCGGCAAAGAACGCGGTGACGGGCGTCGGGGCACCCTCATACACATCCGGCGTCCACATGTGGAACGGAACAGCCGAAATCTTGAAGGCGATACCAGCCAGGACGAACACCAGGCCAAACACTAGGCCAAGTTCGCGCTGACCATCACCAAGCGCCCTTGCAATCTCTGCAAAGCCTGTGTGGCCCGTATATCCGTAAACCAGCGAAATGCCGTACAGAAGCATACCCGACGAAAGCGCGCCAAGAACGAAATACTTCAAACCAGCTTCGGTTGACCGAACGCTCTCGCGATTGATCGCCGCAATGACGTAAAGGGCAAGAGATTGGAGTTCCAGCCCGAGATAGAGAGCAATCATGTTGTTGGCTGAAATCATCAGCATCATGCCAAGCGTGGCAAGCATGATCAGAACCGGAAACTCGAACTTGTCGAACTTTTCCGCTTTGGCAAAGCCAACCGACATTACGAGCGTTACAACCGATCCAATGAGGGTAAGAACCTTCATGAATCGTGCAAAACTGTCAGAAAGGAACGCTCCTCCAAACGCGGTTCCTGTGCCTGTGAAAAACAACATCCAGGCCCCGGCAGCAACCAGTATTGCAACGGCCAGACCGGTGACAGTCGTATTTGCGCGTTCACCCGAAAACGCACCAACCATCAGCAGCGCAAGAGCACCTATGGCCAGTATCAGCTCCGGCGCAACGAGTGAAAGGCTAAGGAGAAGGTCTGGGGTCATCTTGCCCTATCCTGTCAATGCGCTGTTGCCGACGCTTCAGCGGCCGGCGCTGCGGCAGCTTGTGGGGCCGCCTGAATTGAAATCGATACCTGATCCACGAGGTTCTTCACAGACGCAGCGGTGGCGTCGAACACAGGTGCCGGATAGACACCGTAGAAAATCGTGAGAACAACCAACGGATAAATTACCACCTTCTCTCTTAGCGAGAGGTCTAGCAGACTCTTCAGGCTATCCTTGGTCAAAGCGCCCATCACGACTCGCCTATAGAGCCATAGTGCATAGGTCGCGGAGAGTATTACACCAGTTGCCGCGAAAAGCGCCACCCAGGTATTGACTCGGAAAACGCCGAGCAAGGTGAGGAATTCGCCAACAAATCCGCTTGTCCCCGGCAACCCGACATTCGCCATTGTGAAGATCAGGAACACAACAGCATATTTCGGCATGTTGTTCACAAGACCACCATATGCCGCGATCTCGCGCGTGTGCAGCCGGTCATAGATTACACCAACGCAAAGGAACAGCGCGCTCGCCACCAATCCGTGGCTCAGCATCTGGAATACCGCGCCCTGAATGCCTTCCTGATTCATCGCGAAAATACCCATCGTCACATAGCCCATATGTGCGACCGACGAATAGGCAATCAGCTTTTTGATGTCTTCCTGCATCAACGCCACGAGCGAGGTGTAGATAATCGCAACGACCGAAAGCGTGAACACGAATGGCGCGAAATATTCAGACGCCAGCGGGAACATTGGAAGCGAGAACCGCAGGAAGCCGTACCCACCCATCTTCAGCAGAATGCCCGCAAGGATGACGGAGCCTGCCGTAGGAGCTTCGACGTGCGCATCCGGCAGCCATGTATGGACAGGCCACATCGGCATTTTGACGGCAAAGGACGCGAAAAAGGCCAGCCACAACCATGTCTGCATGTTGGCCGGGAAATCGTGCGTCAACAAGGTCGGTATATCTGTCGTGCCCGCCTGCCAGTACATTGCCATGATGGCCAGCAGCATCAGCACCGAACCGAGCAAGGTATAGAGGAAGAACTTGAACGAGGCATAGACGCGACGTTTTCCGCCCCACACGCCGATGATAATGAACATCGGGATAAGGCCGGCCTCGAAGAACACATAAAACAGCACAATGTCGAGTGCGCAGAACACACCAATCATCAACGTTTCGAGAATGAGAAACGCGATCATGTATTCCTTGACTCGCTTTTCCACTGAGCCCCACGACGCGAGAATGCACAGTGGCATCAGGAAGGTCGTCAGGATTACGAACAGCATCGAAATGCCGTCTACGCCCAGATGATACGAGACGCCTGAGCCCAGCCAGCCAGCCTTTTCGACAAACTGGAAACCGGGATTGGCGTTGTCGAACGCAATCCAGATCCAGAGCGAGACGACGAAAGTGAATACGGTCGTAAAAAGAGCCACTGCCCTTATATTGCGACGGGCGTTCTCACCCTCATCTGCAATGAAGAGGATAAGCAGCGCGCCGAGAAGCGGCAGAAAGGTGACCGTGGAAAGGATCGGCCAATCGATCATCAGAAGGAACTCCCGAGCATCATCCAGGTGACGAGCGCGGCGACACCGATCAGCATGGCAAAGGCATAGTGGTAAAGGTAACCGGTCTGCAGTTTCACAACCCGGTCGGTCACATCGACGACACGCGCGGCAACACCGTCAGGACCGAGGCCATCAATAATTGCACCGTCGCCCTTCTTCCAAAGGAAGTAGCCCAAACGCTTAGCCGTGCGCACGAACAGGAAGTCGTAGAGCTCGTCGAAATACCACTTGTTCAAAAGGAACTTGTACAGACCGTGATGCCGCTGAGCGAGCTGAACCGGAGCTTCAGGCCTGCGGATATAGAAATGCCAGGACACAACGAGGCCCAACAGCATTGCCACGAACGGGGACAGCTTAACCCACATCGGAACGCCGTGCATATCATGCAGCACATGGTTGCTTTCCAGCGTAAACAAAGCCTTCTTCCAGAACTCGGAATAGCTCTCGCCGATGAAATAGCCATGGAAAACAACACCCGCGAAGATAGCTCCTACTGCCAGAATAAAGAGCGGAACCAGCATGACAGGCGGTGATTCATGTACATGATGCATCACCTCATGGCTCGCGCGCGGCTTGCCATGGAAGGTCATGAATATCAGGCGCCATGAGTAGAAACTCGTGAAGCACGCAGCCACCACGAGCAGCACAAACCCCATACCTGCAACTGCATTGTGCCCAACAAACGCGCTTTCGATGATTGCATCTTTCGAGAAGAAGCCAGCCGTACCGATGATAGTTGCCGGAATGCCGACGCCCGTAAGTGCAAGCGTGCCGATTACCATCATCCAATAAGTGGTCGGGATAAGTTTGCGAATGCCACCCATTTTACGCATATCTTGCTCGTCCGACATTGCGTGAATGACCGAGCCCGAACCCAGGAACAACAACGCCTTGAAGAATGCATGGGTGAACAGGTGGAAAACAGCAGCGCCATATGCGCCAACACCCAGCGCCACAAACATATATCCGAGCTGCGAACAGGTCGAATAAGCAATCACGCGCTTGATGTCGTTTTGTACAAGCCCGACTGTTGCAGCAAAGAACGCCGTGAAAGCACCAATGAACGTCACAACAGTCAGGGCAGTATGCGACAGTTCGAACACCGGCGAAAGCCGAGCCAGCATAAAGACTCCTGCTGTCACCATGGTAGCCGCGTGGATAAGAGCGGAGACCGGAGTCGGACCTTCCATCGCATCCGGCAACCAGGTGTGCAACGGAACCTGTGCGGACTTGCCCATCGCTCCGAGGAATAACAGCAGGCAAACAACAGTCAACGCAGCCGATTTGTCCAGCTGATAGCCGAGGAAATTCAGTACCGTGTCTCCCGCAACCGCGGTCGCTTCAGCGCTGTGTCCCGCAGCTTCCGCAGCGGCTGGCAAATAGGTCGCCGCATTTGCAAAAACCGTATCCAGATTGATCGAGCCAAACAGGACAAAAATGCCAAATATGCCAAGCACGAAGCCGAAGTCGCCAACGCGGTTCACAACAAATGCCTTCATCGCAGCAGCATTGGCCGAAGGCTTTTGATACCAGAAGCCAATCAGAAGATATGATGCAAGACCGACCCCTTCCCATCCGAAGAACATCTGCACAAGGTTGTTCGACGTCACCAGCATAAGCATGGCAAAGGTGAACAGCGACAGATACGCGAAGAACCGTGGACGATGGGGATCATGGTGCATGTATCCGATGGAATAGATATGCACCAGCGCAGACACAGTGTTCACAACAACAAACATCACCACAGTGAGCGTGTCGATACGCAATGCCCAGTTCGCCTGCAAAGCGCCAGAGTCGATGAAGCGCAGGACAGGAACCGTGAAAGCTTCTGCATCACCCAGCGCTACATCGTAGAACGCAACCCATGAAAGAACCGCGCTCACTACGAGAAAGCCGGAAGTAATGAATTCCGACGCTTTGACACCCAGTGAATTGCCGAAAAGCCCAACAATCAGGAAGCCGAGTAGCGGCAGAAATACAATAGCCAGATACATCTGATCCATGGCGCGCTGCTCAGCCTTTCATCATATTCACGTCTTCAACTGCGATAGAACCGCGGTTGCGGAAGAAGACGACCAGAATTGCAAGTCCGATTGCCGCTTCCGCAGCTGCAACCGTCAAAACAAACAGCGCAAACACCTGGCCGACGAGGTCGCCGAGGGCCGCTGAAAAAGCTACAAAGTTAATGTTCACGGCAAGCAGGATGAGTTCAATCGACATCAAGATAACGATGACGTTCTTACGGTTCAGGAAGATACCGAACACACCCAGAGTGAACAGAACTGCCGATACGGCCAGAAAATGTGAGATGCCGACCTGCATGATCAGATACCCTTACCCGTCTCGACTTTCTTGATTTCAATCGCCGTTTCCGGCGTACGCGCCACCTGCTGCGAAATCGACTGGCGCTTGACGCCCGGCTTGTGCCGCAAGGTCAAAACAATTGCGCCAATCATGGCAACCAGCAGCACAAGACCGGCGATCTGGAAGTAAAAAATATAGTCCGTATAGAGCACATCGCCGAGCGCCGCCGTGTTGTTGCGGGTCGCAACATCTGGCGTTGGCAATGCAACGGCTTCGCCCAACTTTGGGACGAATGCATAGCCAGCAGTAACCACGACAAGCTCAGCGGCCAGAATTATACCAACAAGTGCGCCAACTGGCGCGTATTGAAGAGCGCCCTGCTTCAGTTCAGCAAAATCGACGTCCAGCATCATGACCACGAACAGGAACAGCACCGCCACCGCGCCAACATAGACAACCAGCAGGATCATGGCGAGAAACTCAGCGCCAGTCAGGAGAAACAGCGCAGCCGCGTTAAAAAACGTCAAAATCAGAAACAACACCGAATGAACCGGGTTGCGAGACGATATGACCATGAACGCAGACGCGACCGCGATGAAGGCGAAAAGATAGAAGAAGATCGCCTCTAATCCGTTCAGCATTGGGTTCCCCCGGTTCCTTTTTACGATCAAGGGCTTATCCCTCGACCGCGTCCTGATTTCCAAGCCTCTCGGCTTTTCAGATCACGTGGCTCTTTAGACGGATCGAATGAGTCCGTCCATTCCTGTTCTCAACTCTCCCACCAAAAAGCAGGAGCTGTTCAACTTACCTGTACGGCGCATCCATTGAGATGTTTCGGGCAATCTCCCTTTCCCAACGGTCTCCATTCGCAAGCAAGCGATCCTTGTCGTAATAGAGTTCTTCGCGGCTTTCGGTAGCGAACTCAAAGTTCGGCCCCTCAACAATCGCATCGACGGGGCAGGCTTCCTGACAAAATCCGCAATAAATGCACTTCACCATATCAATGTCGTAGCGGACTGTACGACGCGTTCCGTCGTTTCGGCGCGGGCCAGCCTCAATGGTTATAGCCTGCGCCGGGCAGATCGCTTCGCACAATTTGCAGGCGATACAGCGCTCTTCCCCGTTTGGATAGCGGCGCAACGCGTGCTCGCCGCGAAAACGCGGGCTCACCGGTCCCTTCTCATGCGGGTAGTTCAATGTCGCTTTCGGCGCAAAGAACTGACGCATGGACAAGAAGAACGCGCCAACGAATTCTTTCAGCAGAAGCGATTTTGCAGCTTGGGCCAAAGCGGACATCAGGCAAGCCCCGTCAGTTTGAGGAATGCGGCGGTGATGACGACCATCGCCAGCGAAATGGGCAGGAACACCTTCCACCCAAGGCGCATCAGTTGGTCATACCGATAGCGAGGCACGAATGCCTTCACCATGGCAAACATGAAGAACACCAGACAGACCTTGAGAATGAACCAGACTACACCCGGAACCCAGGTGAATGGCGCAAAATCGAAAGGTGGCAGCCAGCCGCCAAGGAACAGGATCGTCGTCAGAGCGCACATCAGCACAATCGCGACATATTCGCCGAGGAAGAACAGCAGAAACGGCGTGGACGAATATTCAATCATATGGCCGGCAACCAGCTCGGACTCCGCTTCGACCAGATCGAAAGGCGGACGGTTCGTTTCGGCCAGCGCCGAAATGAAGAATATGACGAACATTGGAAACAATCCAAGCCAATGCCAATCAAGCAAGGTATTCGGCAATCCAAGGTGAGTACCCAAACCGTCGCGCTGGGAAAGCACAATGTCTGTCAGGTTCAACGAACCGACACACAACAAAACAGTGACGATAACGAAGCCGATTGAAACTTCGTATGAAACCATTTGCGCGGCAGAACGTAGCGCACCAAGAAATGGGTATTTGGAATTTGATGCCCAGCCACCCATGATCACGCCATACACCTCAAGCGATGAGATGGCGAAAACGTAAAGTATCCCGACATTGATGTTCGCTATCGCCCATCCCTCGTTAACGGGGATGACGGCCCATGCAGCGATTGCCAGAACGGCCGACACCAGTGGCGCCAACAGAAACACGCCCTTATTTGCGCCGGAAGGAATAACCGGCTCTTTGAAGACAAACTTCAGAAGGTCGGCAAACGCCTGCAACAGGCCCCACGGACCAACTACGTTCGGCCCTCTGCGCAACTGAACGGCAGCCCAAATTTTACGATCAGCGTAGAGAATATATGCAACGAAGATCAACAGGACGACGATCAGCACAACTGATTTCAGCAAAATCAGCAGCGCCGGAAGGACATAAAAGCTGAAGAAGGTATCCATGTTACGCCTTACTCCGCCGCCTGACTGAAACCATTGCGCGCAAGTGCCGAGCACTCGGCCATTACTGCGGAGGCCCGGGCAATCGGGTTAGTCAAATAGAAATCTCCGATCGGGGATACGAAAGCTTGCTTGAGCAATGCCCCACCCAGCTTCGCCACACGATCAATATCCGCAATGTTTCCAGCCTCGATATGATCCAGCGTCGCAAGATGAGGGTGCTGCGCGTAAATGGCCGAACGCAACTGACCAAGAGAGTCAAACGGCAATTTGTGACCAAGCACATCTGACAATGCCCGGATGATCGCCCAGTCTTCCTTTGCCTGGCCGGGGGCGAAAGCAGCCCGGCTGGTTTGCTGCACCCGACCTTCCGTGTTGACGTAAGTGGCTGATTTCTCGGTATAAGTCGAACCCGGCAATATAACATCAGCGCGGTGCGCACCGGCATCGCCATGCGTACCGATATAGACGACGAATGCCGAACCGGCTTGCTTCAGGTCGAACTCATCAGCACCCAGGAGAAAAAGCAGTTCGCTGTTCGCGAGCACATTCAGAACCGATGTCTTCGGGCTGGCGGGGACAAAGCCGATATCCAGTCCGCCAACACGAGCAGCCGCGGTATGAAGAACCGCAAAGCCGTTCCATTCTGAATTCACCGCTCCGACGGCAACAGCCAGCTTGGCCGCCTGTCCCAGAACAGCGGCACCGTCGCCACGCGACAACGCACCCTGCCCCACAATGATGAGCGGGTTCTTGGCCTTCTTGAGAACATTGAAGAACTTGCCATTTCCTTCAGCCAGGTCTTTCAAAGATTCGGTGCCTGAACCTAGCTGGTCGTAGCCATACCGCAGATCGCCGACTTCACCGATAACTCCGACAGGCAGGTCACCATGTCTCCAGCGCTTGCGAATACGGGCGTTCAGAACTGACGCCTCAAAGCGGGGATTCGCCCCGATAATGAGAACGGCATCGGCTCTTTCGATGCCTTCAATCGTCGGGTTGAAAATATAGCTTGCACGTCCATGCGAGGTATGGAGTGCCGTTCCGTCCTGCCGACAATCGACATTCGACGACCCAAGCGAAGCAAGAAGCGACTTAAGCGCGAACATCTCTTCGACACTTGCAAGATCGCCGGCGACAGCACCGATCTTCTCCGGTGCGGTCCTCCCGACCGCCTCCTTGATGGCTGCAAATGCCTCAGGCCACGTTGCTGCCCGCAGCTTTCCATCCTTGCGAACATAGGGGCGATCCAGACGCTGCGTCCGCAATCCATCCCAGATGAAGCGCGTTTTGTCAGAAATCCACTCTTCATTCACCTGTTCGTTCACACGCGGCATGATGCGCATAACTTCGCGACCGCGCGTGTCGACACGAATTGCCGAGCCGACAGCATCCATAACGTCGATGGATTCTGTTTTGTTCAGCTCCCACGGACGCGCATTGAAAGCATAGGGACGAGAGGTCAACGCGCCAACAGGGCACAAATCGATCACATTGCCCTGCAACTCAGACGTCATTGCCTGTTCAAGATAGGTCGTGATTTCCGCATCTTCGCCACGTCCAATCAGGCCAAGCTCGGAAATTCCGGCAACCTCGGTCGTAAAGCGAACGCAGCGTGTGCAGTGGATGCAGCGGGTCATAACGGTTTTCACCAGCGGACCGATATATTTGTCCTCAACCGCGCGCTTGTTTTCCTTGTACCGCGAAGAATCGACGCCGAAGGCCATCGCCTGATCCTGCAGATCACACTCGCCACCCTGATCGCAGATGGGGCAATCGAGGGGGTGGTTGATGAGCAGAAACTCCATCACCCCTTCGCGCGCCTTTTTCACCATCGGCGTATTTGTGAAGATTTCTGGCGCCTCACCATTCGGCCCAGGGCGCAAATCGCGCACCCCCATGGCGCATGAAGCGGCGGGCTTGGGTGGCCCACCCTTCACCTCAACGAGGCACATACGGCAGTTGCCCGCAATCGACAGCCGCTCATGAAAACAGAAGCGCGGAACCTCAGCACCAGCCTCTTCCGCCGCCTGAAGCAGCGTGTAGTGGTCCGGGACCTCGATCTCTTTGCCGTCGACCTTGATCTTAGCCATTCGTCATACCCTTGCGGCTTGCCGCATCCGTCACACTGGTCAACCCGGCGTGACACCGTTCTTCTGCATTTTTGCCTGAGCGAGACCTTTAGCCTGCCCAAGCCAATTATCATTTCCGACACGTCCGCCAAGGCCGAGCGCATCGTCTATCCACTGAGCCTCGACCTCAGACCAGCTCGCAATCTGATCATAGTTCCAGATCCCGAACCCGTTCAGGACCTGTTCCAACTTAGGCCCAACACCGCTGATCTTCTTCAGATCATCAACAATCTCAGGGCGCGGCACCGATGTCGGTTTGCTTCCTCTGGTCATGGAAACGAGCTGCGTGTAGACACCAGCGTTGCGGCCCCCGGACGAAACGCGTGTCTTCTTTGACTTGGACGCTCTCGTAAGGGGTTCCCGGACACTCTTTGCAAGACGCACCGGATCTGGCTGCTGCCCTAACAGCTCTCTTGAGGCGCGCGCCCAACCAGATAGCGCACCAACCCAAACTTCCATTGCGCGGTTCGTGACGGCAAAGCCCAAAGCAGCAGCGGCCACAAGAGCGTCTGCCATGTGAGGCTGCTCAACCTGCCTGTCTTTGTGTAGCCCGGGCGTCGTCACGGCTGCATCGTCTCCTATTCTGCCGCAGCCAACACAGGTTCAACCCTGCGCGCGTTGCGAGAAAATTCGTCGATTCTGCGCTCGATCTCGGGGCGGAAATTCCTGATAAGCCCCTGAATCGGCCAAGCTGCAGCATCGCCGAGCGCACAAATCGTATGCCCTTCGACCTGCTTCGTTACATCAAGCAGCATGTCAATTTCACGCTTTTGCGCTTCACCGCGCACCAGTCGCTCCATGACGCGCCACATCCAGCCAGTGCCTTCGCGGCACGGCGTACATTGGCCACAGCTTTCATGCTTGAAGAAGTAGGATAATCTGGCAATCGCTTTCACAATATCGGTGGACTTGTCCATCACGATAACGGCAGCGGTGCCAAATGATGATTTGCGGTCACGCAAACCGTCAAAATCCATCGGACAATCGATGATGTCTTCAGCCTTAACAACCGGACATGAAGCGCCGCCCGGAATTACAGCGAGAAGGTTGTCCCATCCACCGCGAATCCCGCCGCCATGCTTTTCCACCAGCTCGCGGAAGGTTATGCCCATTGCCTCTTCGACAACGCATGGTGTGTTCACGTGGCCGACAAGCATGAAAAGCTTGGTTCCAACATTGTTTGGACGACCAATTGAGGAAAACCATGCCGCGCCGCGCCGCAATATCGTTGGCGCAACCGCAATCGATTCAACGTTGTTCACCGTAGTGGGGCAACCATAGAGACCCATATTGGCAGGGAATGGCGGCTTGAGCCGTGGCTGACCCTTCTTGCCCTCGAGGCTTTCCAGAAGCGCCGTTTCTTCACCGCAGATATACGCACCCGCACCGTGGTGGACATAAATGTCGAAATCGTAGCCGTTCTTGTTGTTCTTGCCGATCAGCTTGGCTTCATAAGCCTCATCAATGGCGCGCTGCAACGCTTCGCGCTCGCGAATGAACTCACCACGTACATAAATATACGCAGCGATTGCGCCCATTGCGAAACCGGCCAGCAGACACCCTTCCACCAGCGTGTGTGGATCATGGCGCAGTATTTCGCGATCCTTGCAGGTTCCGGGTTCGGATTCGTCGGCATTCACTACAAGATAGGAAGGCCTGCCGTCACTCACCTTCGGCATGAAAGACCATTTGAGACCAGTTGGGAAACCCGCTCCCCCGCGACCGCGGAGGCCCGAGGCCTTCATCTCATTAATGATCCACTCACGGCCCTTCTCGATGATGCCGGCAGTGCCATCCCAGCAACCGCGCGACATAGCGCCGGACAGCGATCGGTCGAAGCGTCCGTAGATATTGGTGAAAATTCGGTCTTTGTCAGCTAGCATCGCTCACACCTCAAACCGTCTTTTTACTGGATGCGCTGTCAGAAGGCGTCCTGGCTTTTGCCTTGGCCTTGCCAGAAGCGACTTTTGTCACCGACTGTTCATCTGCAAGTGACGTAAAGCCCGATGCGGGTGCTGAAAACCAGCGTTCAGTTTGCGGACCGGTTGGTACTGCAGCCCCTCTGCCGGCTTCAAATTCGTCAATGATTTCCGCCAGACGCTCAGGCGTAAGATCTTCATACGTGTCTTTGAAAATCATCACCATAGGCGCATTTACACAGGCACCCAGGCATTCCACTTCTTCCCAGGACAAGGTCCCGTCTTCGTTTGTGTGAAACTGCTCGTGATGGATTTTATTGCGGCAAACTTCCTTCAGCTCTTCGGCACCACGCAACATGCAAGGCGTTGTTCCGCACACCTGAATATGTGCACGGGTTCCGACCGGCTTCAGCTGAAACTGCGTGTAGAATGTCGCGACTTCCAAAACACGGATGTAAGGCATTCCAAGCGTGTCGGCCACATGCTCAATGGCAGCACGCGTGACCCAACCTTCCTGCTCCTGCGCCAGCATCAACAGCGGAATGACCGCCGATTGCTCGCGACCTTTTGGATATTTCTTGATCCAGGTCTTTGCCTGCTCGGCCATTGCCTTGTTGAAAGCGAATGCCGGTGGCTGAAGCGCTGGTTCTGCGAGACGACGGACAGACATTAACGATCGACCTCACCAAACACGATGTCGAGGGAGCCAAGAATGGCAGAAACATCGGCAAGCATGTGCCCGCGGCACAAGAAATCCATTGCTTGAAGATGCGCAAAACCCGGCGCACGCAACTTGCAGCGATAAGGCTTGTTTGTTCCGTCCGACACCAGATAGACACCGAATTCGCCCTTTGGCGCTTCAACGGCGGCGTAAACTTCGCCAGCAGGGACGTGATAGCCCTCAGTGTACAACTTGAAATGATGGATCAGCGCTTCCATTGAGCGCTTCATTTCGCCCCGCTTTGGCGGAACGACCTTGCCATCCATGTTCGAAACCGGTCCGGTGGATTCCTTACCCAGCAGCCGATCAACGCACTGGCGCATGATGCGTGCCGACTGGCGCATTTCTTCCATGCGGATCAGATACCGATCATAGCAATCGCCATTCTTGCCGATTGGTATGTCGAATTCCATCTCGGAATAGCACTCATACGGCTGACTCTTGCGCAAATCCCACGCAGCGCCAGAACCGCGAACCATCACACCTGAGAAACCCCATGCCCAAGCATCTTCCAGCGTTACCACGCCGATATCGACGTTGCGCTGCTTGAAAATACGGTTCGGCGTTATGAGATCGTCGAGATTGTTCAGAGTGTTGAAGAACGGATCAATCCAGTTTCCAATGTCTTCAATCAGCTTTTGAGGCAGGTCCTGATGAACACCGCCGGGACGGAAATAGGCAGCATGCATGCGCGCACCGCACGCCCGCTCATAGAATACCATGAGCTTTTCGCGTTCCTCGAAACCCCACAGCGGCGGCGTCAGAGCACCAACGTCCATCGCCTGTGTCGTGACGTTCAGCAAATGGTTCAGGATGCGCCCGATTTCCGAATACAGAACGCGGATCAACTGCCCGCGCATGGGCACTTCAATGCCCAGCAATCGCTCCACCGCGAGAGCAAAGGCGTGCTCCTGATTCATCGGCGCGACGTAATCGAGCCGATCGAAATATGGCACCGCCTGAAGATAGGTCTTTGTCTCGATCAGCTTTTCGGTGCCTCGATGCAGCAGACCGATATGCGGATCGACGCGATCAACAACCTCGCCATCCAGCTCCAGCACAAGACGCAGAACGCCGTGCGCCGCCGGGTGCTGCGGGCCAAAGTTGATATTAAAATTGCGGACAGAGGTTTCAGCCATCAGGCGCCTCAATTCGTCTTGGCTTTTTCATCACCGGGAAGCACGTAGTCCGTACCCTCCCAAGGCGATAGAAAATCGAAGTTGCGGAATTCCTGCTTGAGTTCAACTGGCTCGTAAACGACGCGCTTGACCTCGTCATCATAGCGCACTTCCACAAAGCCGGTCGTCGGGAAATCCTTACGCAGCGGATGACCTTCAAAACCATAGTCGGTCAAAATTCTGCGAAGGTCCGGATGGCCTGAGAACAGGATGCCATACAAATCATAGGCTTCACGTTCAAACCATTCCGCGCCCGGAAATACACCGGTAGCAGAAGGCACAAGGGTGTTCTCGTCCGCCTGCAACTTCACCCTGATGCGCATATTCTGACGCGGCGAAAGCAAGTGATAGACAACGTCGAACCGCTTTTCCCGGGAAGGATAGTCCGCGCCGCAAATATCTATGAACGATATAAACTCACACTGCACATCGCTGCGCAAAAATGACAGCACTGGAATAATATTCTCAGGCTCCACTGAAACAGTGAGCTCGCCATACGCAATGCTGGCTTCCGAGATTTTTCCAGGAAGCTTCTCGCCCAGATATGCTGCCAGATCGTTGAGTGCTTCACTCATTGTTCCGCCTCACCGCTCAATTGTTCCGGTACGGCGAATCTTCTTCTGAAGCAGAAGAATTCCGTACAACAGCGCTTCTGCCGTTGGCGGGCAGCCGGGCACATAAATATCAACTGGCACAACGCGGTCGCAGCCACGCACCACCGAATAGGAATAGTGATAATAACCACCACCATTGGCGCACGACCCCATCGAGATCACATAGCGCGGCTCGGGCATCTGGTCGTAAACCTTGCGCAAGGCAGGTGCCATCTTGTTCGTCAGCGTACCAGCAACGATCATCACATCTGACTGGCGGGGCGAAGCACGTGGCGCAATGCCAAATCTCTCAGCATCATAGCGCGGCATCGAGATGTGCATCATCTCAACCGCGCAACATGCGAGGCCGAATGTCATCCACATCAGGGAGCCTGTGCGCGCCCAAGTTATCAGCGCTTCCGACGAGGTAACTATAAAGCCCTTGTCGGAAAGCTCGTTGTTCAACTCCCCGAAAAACACATCATCAGAACCCACCGGCTTGCCGGTGCGCGGATCGATAATGCCTTTGGGCTTCGGCGATATCAGAGTGCCGGAATTATCGTTCAATCCCATTCCAGCGCGCCTTTCTTCCACTCATAAACAAAGCCGATGGTCAGCACAGCAAGAAACACCATCATGGACCAGAAACCCAGCATCCCGATTTCCCCGAACGAGACAGCCCACGGAAACAGGAACGCAACCTCAAGGTCGAAGATAATAAAGAGAATCGACACAAGATAAAAACGCACATCAAACTTCATGCGCGCATCATCGAACGAGTTGAAACCGCATTCGTATGCCGAGAGCTTTTCCGGGTCCGGGTTACGATACGCAACCAGGAACGGCGCTACAATCAGGGCAAGGCCAACCACCAGGGCAACGCCCAGGAAAATGATGATCGGCAGATAGGAACTCAAAAGAGTGCTCATGGTCCAACTTTCCGCTTGGCGACTGCTGCTGCGAGTAGACACTTGAACCTGACAGGCAACACCAATCGCGCATTACCGGTTCCAAACCGATGCTGCGTTGCGGCGAGCGTTAGCGCAGCCACCACACCGACGCAAGCCAAAGCTTGTCCAAAATCTGGCAGAAATGTCGCGGCGCTACCCATTGATTTCTATACTTTTTCACTCATGTTTCTATCCTGACACCTCTTTGGCCGGCATTCTGCTAGCCTCCAGCGTGAGATTCCCGCATTTTGACACAGAAGCCATGAAAAAAGAAAAGATCAGCCTTGCTCAAACGCGGCGTGTTGCACTTGCAGCACAGGGCTTCGGTGAACCGCGCCCATCCGGCCCGGTCAATCGCGGACATCTTTCCCGGATGCTGAACCGGATCGGTCTTTTGCAGATTGATTCCGTCAGCGCAGTTGTTCGCGCGCATTACATGCCTGCATTTTCCCGACTGGGCCCCTACCCCATGTCGCTTCTCGATGAGGCCACAGGCCCCTCAAAGCGCCGCCTGTTCGAATATTGGGCGCATGAGGCCTCGTTTCTTCCACTGGAAATTTGGCCGCTGATGCAGTGGCGGATGGAGCGAGCACGAGACTATAGCGAGATATATGCAGGACTGGCGAAATGGGCGCGGCAGAATCAGTCCTTCATCGAAGAAATATTCGATGAAGTGAAGGCGCGCGCCCCGATTGCCGCTTCCCAGTTTGACGGCCACAAGAGCAAGGGCGGCTGGTGGGGCTGGTCTGACACGAAGGCGGCCCTGGAATGGCTCTTTTGGGCAGGCCGAATCACCGCGCATTCGCGTCGCGGTTTTGAGCGTCTGTACGACCTGCCAGAACGCGTCTTGCCAAAGGAAACGCTTGAAGCGCCAGTGCCGGATGCGGCTGAAGCGCACCGCCAGCTACTCAGGATTTCGGCGCGCGCGCTCGGCGTGGGAACAGCACAGTGCCTACGCGATTATTTCCGGCTGTCACCTGCTGACATCTCAGGGCGAATCGAGGAGCTGGTCGAGGAAGGCGACCTGCTGCCCGTGAAGATCGAAGGCTGGCACCGGCCGGGCTATTTATGGAAAGACGCGCGGCTGCCCCGCAAAATCAATACGCAAGCGCTGCTGGCACCGTTTGACCCGCTTGTTTTCGAGCGCACACGAACAGAAAAGCTTTTCGATTTTCACTATCGAATCGAAATCTACACGCCTGCCGAAAAGCGCCGCTTCGGCTATTACGTAATGCCCTTCCTGCTGGACGAAGCGCTGGTTGCGCGTGTTGACCTGCGGGCGGACCGCCCCAACAGCGTGTTGCGCGTGCTTGCCGCTTATAGCGAGCCAAGCGCACCGCCACAGACAGCGGAAAGATTGCTTGAAGAACTGCGGCTGATGCAAAACTGGCTTTCGCTTGAGACGCTGGACGTGACCCCAGCGGGTGATCTGGGGCCAGAACTCCACAAGCTCGCCTTGTCTATCGCAGGCACCTGACACATAACGACACAAAAGCTTCTGGCTTTTCAATAATACTGAACAGGTCATGTCATGGCGGCGGCATCGGCGAAAGCAACAGATGAGCATTGAGAACGCGATAGCAAGGCTGATGGCAGGGGCGCCGCGTCTCGAACCCGGTCATGTCTGGCTCGTGGGTGCCGGTCCGGGCGATCCGTCCTTGCTCACCGTCGATGCCCTTTCCGCGCTCGATCAGGCCGACGTGCTGGTGCATGATGCGCTGGTTTCAAAGCAGATACTGGACCTTGCCCCTGATGCTGAACGCATTTTTGTTGGCAAACGCGGCGGAAAAGTTTCGATATCTCAGGCTGAAATCAATGAAATGCTGGTTGATCTCGCTCGAAAAGGTCGCAAGGTCGTGCGGCTGAAGGGCGGCCATCCATACGTATTCGGGCGCGGTGGCGAGGAAGCGCTGGCACTGGTTGCAAACGGAATTCCCTACCGCGTGTTGCCAGGCATAACTTCTGCATTTGGCGGCCTTACCTCGGCCGGCATTCCTGCCACAATGCGAGGCGTGAACGGAGCCATTACCATTGCGACAGGCTTCGCAACCACGAATGAGGATCGCCCTGATTGGCGCTCACTCGCACGCACAGGCCAGCCAATCATCATCTATATGGGGCTGACGCATCTGGGATCGACAGTTGCGGATCTTCTGGATGGTGGGCTTTCGTCGGAAACACCCGCAGCACTCATTGAAAACGCAACTTTGCCACAAGAGCGCACCGTAATCGCCACCCTTGGAACGCTGGTTCAATCGGCGACTGAGGAACGCATCGTTTCGCCTGTCCTGATCGTGATTGGCCACATTGTGTCATTGCGCGAAAGGCTTGCCCAATGAGCGGTCACGATGCCCGGTCAGGTGAACTTTCAACACGCAGGATCATGGGTGATCTGGCTATTGCGCTTGTGTTCTTTACGCGATTGCCCCTTCCCCATTTCGATCTTCCCGGAAAAACGCTGGGTGGCGCGCTGTGGGCAGCCCCTCTGGTTGGCGTGGCAGTGGCCATTGCAGGCGGGGCCGCGTACACACTGTCTCACGCAATCGGTATTAATGAAGGGGTGGCGGCAGCAATTGCTCTTGCAATCACCATGCTTTTTACCGGCTGTTTGCATGAGGACGGTCTGGCCGACACTGCCGATGCTTTCGGCGGCGGGCGCACTATCGCGCGAAAACTGGAAATCATGCGCGACAGCCGCATCGGGACATATGGCGCTTCAGCACTTGCAATGTCCGTTCTGTTGCGATGGACGTCGCTCGCATCCCTGCCCGGTGGAGCAAGTGCGGTCTGTGCCCTGATTGCAGCTCATACTGCCTCTAGGGGAGCGCTGGCGTTGTTCGTCCAGCGAACTCCCTACGCCCGCGCGGATGGTCTTGCAGCTTCCGTCGGCAGTGTGAGCAATACTGTTTTATTGGCATCGCTTTGCCTCGGCGCGCTTCCCTTGCTGTTGCTCGGAATTGGTCCTGCGATCATTCTGGCTCTAATAATAGGGGCGACATTCCTATGCCTCCGAAGCCTGTTCATTCGCCAGATCGGTGGTATCACGGGTGACACGCTTGGAGCCGCGCAGCAGGCAATCGAGATTTGCATGCTCATCGCGGCAGCAGCGATTCTTGGTTGATTCAACGCAGGAGAATATCCCTTTATGCAATTCAAATCGTTGAATGAACTGCGATCAGCAATTACCACCGCACCCGCCGCAAGCGACCACTTCGCCGACCTAGCAGCGTCGCGCCAAAACACACTTACCAAGCCGCAAGGCAGCCTTGGCAGACTGGAAGAACTGGCCATCTGGCTCGCCCGTTGGCAAGGCCGCGAAAAGCCACGGCTGGACCGGATCAAGATTATCGTATTCGCAGGTTCTCATGGCGTGACCGCGCAAGGCGTGTCTGCTTTTCCTGCAGAGGTGACTGCACAAATGGTCGCGAACTTTGCAGCGGGCGGCGCAGCGATAAACCAACTCGCAAGACTTGCGAACGCCGAACTCGAAGTCATTCCCTTGCAAATTGACAAACCTACCGGCGATTTCACCCGGACAGTCGCCATGAGCGAGAGCGAGTTTCTGGAAGCTGTAAACGCAGGCTATAATTCCGTCGGCCCTGATCTTGACCTTGTCAGCCTCGGAGAGATGGGCATCGGCAACACCACCACAGCCGCGGCGATTGCCACCGCTTTGTTTGGCGGCGATGCCCAAAACTGGGTGGGGCGCGGAACTGGCGTCGACGATGCCGGACTTCAACGCAAGGCCGCGGCGATCAACGCAGGCATTGCGCGTCATGCAGGCAATCTGGACGACCCTTTGCAGGTTGCAGCCCGGTTGGGAGGTCGCGAACTTGCCGCAATGCTTGGCGCGGCCCTTGGCGCGCGCCAACACAGCATTCCGCTTTTGCTGGACGGATTTGTAACGACAGCGGCAGTCGCACCACTTTTCAAAATTGCTAGAGGCTCCCTCAATCATGCGGTGGCCGGGCATGTATCTGCCGAAGCGGGCCATCGGGCGTTGCTGCAAGCGCTCGAATTATCTCCTTTGCTTGATCTAGGAATGCGGCTCGGCGAAGGTTCCGGGGCAGCGGTAGCTATCAACCTTCTCCACGCGGCAGTTGCATGTCACAACGGCATGGCGAGCTTTGAGCAAGCTGGCGTCTCGCAAAACTAGCCCCGGCGAATTTTCACAAAGCCTGTTGCAATCAATCGGAAAACCTACCAATCTTCGCCTATTCCGCAATGAAATCAGTGTGGTTTCATGAGACGGCAAAAGGTTTGGGAGGAGTACCAGATGATTTCCAGAAAGTTACTGCTCGCAGCGAGCGTTGCTTTTGGCGCACTATCCACCACAACCATAGCGCGCGCCGACAGCGTGACACTGTATTGCAGCGCTGACGAAGCCTGGTGCCAGCAACTCGCACGCGGGTTTGAACAGGATACCGGTATCACTGTTGATATGACCCGCAAGAGTTCGGGTGAAACATTCGCGCAGGTCAAAGCTGAGTCAGCAAACCCCAAGGGAGATGTATGGTGGGGTGGCACAGGCGACCCGCATTTGCAAGCCGCAGCAGAGGATTTGACCGAAGTTTATGCGGATTCTCCCATGCGCGCCGAGCTATATGATTGGGCAATCAAGCAGGCGGAAGCATCCGGAAATCGCACCATCGGCGTTTACTCCGGCGCGCTAGGTTTTGGATATAACAAGGACCTGATTGCAAAGAACAATCTGCCCGAGCCGAAGTGCTGGGCTGATCTCATCAAGCCGGAATACAAGGGTCACATTCAGGTTGCCAATCCAAACTCCTCCGGCACGGCATATACGATGCTGGCGACACTCGTTCAGTTGATGGGTGAGGACAAGGCGTTCGACTATCTGAAGGCTCTGCACAAGAACATCAACCAGTACACCAAGTCAGGTTCTGCGCCGATCAAGGCCGCCGGGCTTGGCGAAACGACGATCGGCATTGTTTTCTTGCATGACGCCGTTGCCCAAACGGTTGCAGGTTTCCCGATTGAGCCAATTGCACCTTGCGAAGGCACCGGCTACGAAATCGGCTCGATGTCGCTGATAAAGGGCGCACGCAATCCTGAAGAAGCAAAGAAGTTCTATGATTGGGTGCTTCAGGCCAAAGTGCAGGAAAAGGCAGCGGAAGTGAATTCCTTCCAGATACCTTCCAACAAGAATGCCAAGGTTTCCGACAAGGTGCCGGACATCTCCAAGATCAAGCTGATCGACTACGATTTCAAGAAATATGGATCTTCGGAAGAGCGCAAGCGGCTCCTTTCGAAGTGGGATAACGACGTCGCATCGTTGCCGCAGTAAGGCATGCGCGCGGCAAACTCGCCCACCGGATTACACCCGACTGTTCTGCTTTGGCTGGCAGTCGGGTGGATCGGGTATGCTGTTCTGCCCTGGTATGGGCTGGACGACAATTTCTTCCTGCTGGGCTGGCTGACTGACGGCTATCCGCTTAACGACGATGTCGCCCCTGCGCTCTTCCTGAATCTGCAAGGCCAGAAGCTCTGGCTCGCTCCGTTCGCCATATTGCTGGCGCTCCCGCTTCTCCTCTACGGCCGCCCGAAAAACGATCCTCTTTTTGGCAAGCTGCTGATGATTGTCGGCGCGCTCGGCATGGCGTGGTTCTTCATGCAGGGCTTCGGCATTGGCCTGCGCGGATGGCGCTTTGAATGGCTAAATCTGCTATTCGGAAAGCTTGACGATCGCCAATTCGGCATGGGCTATGGCGCCCTGCTCACCGTTACTGCCTTCCTGTTTATGTTTTGCATAGGGCTGGCGGCGCGCGGCGCTGTTGGCGGCGATGTTTTCGTCGTCTCGTCCATCGGCTTTGTCATCGGAACGGTAGGCGTATTCATCTTCATGCCAGTGTTGCAGATGCTGGCAAACGCACTCATTACGCCTGAAGGCAATTATTCGCTTGGCAGCTTCATATCAAAAATCTTCAGCGAAAGGCTTTGGAGTCTCGGATGCTTCACGGGCACGCGTTGTGGCGTAGCTCTGAACTCACTCTTCCTCGCCATACTCGTGGGTGTTTTGACAACGCTGCTCGGCCTTGTATTCGCATTGGTAGCGACCCGCACGGGGTTCAAATACGGCAAGTTACTGCGTGCCCTGACCGTACTGCCGATTATTACGCCGCCATTTGTGATTGGCTTGGCTATCATATTGCTGTTTGGCCTTTCCGGTGCCGTCACGCAATTCGTATCAGGCGTGTTCGGTATCCAGCCGACGCGCTGGGTCTATGGCCTTCCCGGGCTGCTGATTGCGCAGATACTGGCCTTCACTCCAATAGCCTTTCTGGTGCTCATTGGCGTTGTTGAAGGGGTCTCGCCGTCCATGGAGGAGGCATCGCAAACGCTGCGCGCGAACCGGTGGCAAACTTTCTGGAACGTCTCGCTTCCACTCATGCGTCCTGGCCTGGCAAACGCGTTCCTGCTCGGCTTTATCGAGTCCATGGCGGACTTTGGAAATCCGCTCGTGCTTGGCGGAAATTTCGACGTTCTATCGACCGAAATTTTCTTCGCAATCGTGGGCGCACAAAATGACCCGGCGCAAGCTGCGGTACTCGCCATCGTTCTTCTCTTTTTCACGCTTGGAGCGTTCTACGCACAGCGGTTCTGGCTTGGGCGCAAGTCCTACACAACGATGTCAGGCAAAGGCGATGCCGGCGTCCATCCTCGCCTGCCGGCGGCACTGGAAAAGATTCTGTTTATCGTAGCGGGCTTTTGGGCGCTCTTCACAGTGTTTGTCTACGCAACGATTTTCTACGGCAGCGTCGTCACGCGTTGGGGTATAGATCATTCGCTCACGCTGGATCACTATGTGAAGTCCTTCTCGATCGGGCGAACGGAACATGGAATCCACTTCTCCGGTGCGGCGTGGAGCTCGTTCTGGACGACAATCGAAATTGCTTTGATATCGGCACCGCTAACCGCGGCAATCGGCTTGATCACGGCCTATTTGCTCGTGCGCCAGCACTTCAAGGGCAAGGAAGCGTTTGAGTTTGGAACGATGCTCTCATTTGCCATCCCCGGAACCGTGATCGGCGTTGCCTACGTCATCGCGTTCAACGTGCCTCCGATTGAACTGACAGGCACGGGCATCATTCTGGTTTTGTCGTTCATATTCAGAAACATGCCGGTAGGCGTTCGCGCAGGCATCGCATCCATGTCGCAGATCGACAAGAGCCTTGATGAATCGTCCCTGACGCTGGGCGCAAACTCATGGCAGACGTTCCGCAAGGTAATTCTGCCGCTGCTACGCCCTGCGATTCTTGCCGCGCTGGTTTATTCGTTCGTTCGTGCCATGACGGCAATCAGCGCAATCATATTCCTTGTGAGCGCCCGCTACGACATGTCCACCAGCTATATTGTCGGGCGCGTTGAAAACAATGAGTACGGAATTGCAATCGCCTACTCGACTGTACTCATCGTTGTGATGCTCATTGTTATCGGCCTGATGCAGTTGATCGTCGGATCAAGGCGCATCGGGCGGCGCGGGGTGGAATCCGATCAGATGCAATCTCGAACCAACGTTTCTTCTCCCGTTGTGCAGCCATCGGGAGCCGGGTGAAATGAAGTTTGAAAGCGGAACCGAACCATGAACGAAATCCGCAGCAATGCTGCCTCCGTCAAGTTCGAGAACGTAACTAAGCGGTATGGCAGTTTCACCGCCGTAAACAACGTTTCGCTGGATATCGAGGCCGGCAAGCTCGTCACGCTTCTGGGCCCTTCCGGCTGCGGCAAAACAACGACCCTGCGAATGATCGCCGGTCTGGAAATGGCATCGGAGGGAAAGATCCTGATCGGCGGCAAGGATGTGACCCGCCTGCCCGCCACCGACCGCGATGTTTCGATGGTGTTCCAATCCTACGCACTTTTCCCGCACATGACCGTTATGGAGAATGTGGAATACGGGTTGCGCTTTTCCGGCGTTCCCAAAAAGGACATTCCCCAGAAGGCGCAGGCTGGTCTCGATCTTGTTGGCCTTGCCAATTTCGGCCATCGTCTGCCATCCGAGCTATCAGGTGGCCAGCAGCAGCGCGTAGCCGTTGCCCGAGCGCTGGTACTTGAACCGCAAGTCCTGCTTTTTGACGAACCGCTTTCCAATCTTGATGCGAAGCTGCGACGACACGTGCGCGAAGAGATCAGGGAGATTCAGCAAAATCTTGGACTGACAGTCGTATATGTCACCCACGATCAGGAGGAAGCGTTGGCCGTTTCCGACAGGATCGTCGTTATGAACAATGCCGTGATTGCACAGGATGGCACGCCCCGCGATCTGTACGAAGCGCCAGCAAACGCGTTCGTCGCAGACTTTATAGGCGAAGCAAATATATTCGACTGTGAGATCGAAGCCGTTTCTGGCGGCATCGCTACCGTCACGCTGGGTCCGGTGACACTGAAATTGCCAGCCCGCGGGCAATCGCCCGGAAAGGCAAAACTTGCGGCCCGCCCGCGCCGGATTGAGGTTGCGAAGGCGAGAACACCCAACACGCTTCCGGGCAAAATTGCAAAATCAACCTATGTCGGAAGTCACGCCGAATATGTTGTCTCAACAGACCGGGGAGAGATTTTCATCATCTCGCAAGACGTAGATCATGTTCACGCGCCGGACACGGAGGTGGGTGTCGCCTTTGCGCGCAGCGGGCCAGTCCTGATTGGCGCCTGAATGGCTCAGGCAAGCCCGAAAGCTTTGAACGAAACAGCGCGAATCCATTCGAAAACGCCGGGTGCACCGGCAATGACCACCGTTCCGTTCGCGATAACATCACCACGGCTGTACGGCACACACTCTCCGCCCGCCTCTTGAACGATCAGCAATGCAGCAACGCAATCCCATGCGTTCATATGCTCTTCCGTGTAGCCAATGAGACGGCCAGAAGCGACATAAGCAAGCATCAAGCCGCCAGAAGCATTTCGGAAGAATATTCCGCCGCCACGGATAATCTCCGCGACCACGGGCAATATATTTTCCGCTTCCGTGCGGTTGTTGAACCCGGTTCCGATTGCCCCCTCTCCGATAGAGGAAACAGAGGCGACCTTGATGGGTCGGCCATTAACGAACGCGCCAGCGCCCACCCGCGCGTAAAATGTCTCATTGTTAACGGGCTCATGCACAACACCGGTATGGGTCTGCCCGTCTTTCATACAAGCGATAATCACGCACCATTGCGGAATGCCACGAACAAAATTCGCAGTTCCATCAATCGGGTCAATAACCCAGACGTGGCCAGACGTGCCTTCAACCGGAGCGTGCTCTTCCCCGACAATCCCGTCATCGGGATAGGCTTTGGCTATCTCGGCTCTTACGAAAAGTTCGACCTCACGGTCGCCATTGGAAACCAGGTCCTGATGGCCTTTGCTTTCAATGCTGAGCTTGTCCAGCTCCCGGAAAAACGTTAGGCTAAACTCCCCCGCCCGTCTGGCGAGATCGATAGCGAAATCAAGCCGCTTCTGAGCTTCAGGATCGGTCATAAGTCCTCCTTGACCACGCAATCGGTCGTTTCATCCGAATCGTTACGCTTCCGCGCGCAAATAGCCAAGCTGCAATGCTTGGGTTTTGCCAGCACAATTAAAGCGCAATCAGTCCGCACAATTGCGCTTATGTAATTTGTTTAATCCGATTGTACGCTCCGGATTAATCGAATAGCATTTTGAGGTTAAACGGCAGAGCGTGCCGGGAGTACAGAATGGAATCAGCCACCCGCGTTTACAGAAATATTCTGTTCGGCTCCGGCGGGTTATCTGGTCAAGGCACTTTTGAAAAGGCGATGCTGGACGCAAGCGCCGATTGCATCAAGATAATCTCCCCTGAAGGAAAGCTTCTGAACATGAACCGCGCCGGGTGTATTGCACTCGGTGTGCCGCTGGACAGTTCGTTCGGCATGGCATGGCTGCCTTTGCTGCCGCCCGAAATTCAGGAGCTTGGGCAGGTTGCACTCGGCGAAGCAGCGCTCGGCCAAAGTGCCCGCTTTGCTGGTCGCAGCGAAATGGCAGGCGATGTCAGATACTGGGACAACCTTCTCACCCCTATCGCCAACGAATCAGGTGAAGTGAAAACAATCCTGTGCGTGTCGCGTGACATCACGGCTCAGACGGTGCTGGAACGGCGGCTGGAAGATGCAATTGAACGCGAAACCCTGATGGCCCAGGAAATGCGCCACCGGGTTAAGAACATTTACTCGATTGTCTCCGGTTTGATAATGATGGCGGAGCGAGAAGCCAACCATAGCTCGGAAGATGCCGACCCACTGGCAATTTTGCGAGCCAAGCTCGGCGCTCTTGCGCGCGCGTCAGATGCAGTATTCGCGGACCCCGTTGCAGGTAATGCCGAAGCCGGGAGGAGCAATCTTTCAGACCTGATCCGGCACGTCATGAAGCCTTATGAAGGCCGCTTTGACCTCGATGGATATGGGCTGCTCGCCTGTGCGAAAAACGTGACGACAATTGCGCTTTTCTTGCATGAGATGGCGACAAACTCGGTTAAGTACGGCGCATTCTCGCAAGCTAAGGGTCGTGTCTCGATCAGTTGGACACTCGTTGAGGAAGGCCTTCGCATCGCCTGGACCGAGTATGGCGGGCCGCAACTGGAACATGAGCCGCCGCATCAGGGTTTCGGAAGCGATATGATTGGCCGGATGGCACGTGCCGCTGGTGGTCGTTTTGATCGGGAATGGCGCAAGGAAGGCTTGCGCGCGGTTATCGTGCTTGGAGGATAGCAGGCGCGGCTGCGCGATGTGTCAGTCGATTTGCAGATCGAACACCGTCACGCCAGCAATTCCGTTTTCAAGCAAAGGCAGCAAATCTTCTGAAATCGCAGTGTGTTCTGGATGGATCAAATAAGCATCCCGCAAAGCGGCGCTTTCAATATCCATGGTGAATCCGTGTTTGTTACCATGATCAAGCCCCTCAGGGCTGACGTTGGGGCCGGTTGCAACAGCAAGCACACCCGGAATGGTTCCGACCAACTGCTCAAACCGCGTAAATATGTCCTTGATCTGCTGTGCTTCAACATCGTGTCGGAAGCGCAGGAAAACACAATGACGGATCACGGAACCCTCCATAAGATTGAGCGGTAAACCACATGGTAGCGCATTCGTGATGCACCGCAACATTCACGCGCTTGAATGCAACTCATGATTGTGCATGTTGCCCATAAAAACGCAGGGTGTTGAAAACATGCTTTGGCTCATGATTCTTTATCTACCTCTTATCGCACTGCTCGGCTGGAGTGCAAAGCGAGGAGACCAAAGCGAAAAGGCCGCATTCCTCATCAATCTGCTGCTGCTTTGGCTGACCGCGATCTGGATATTTGGCTATCCGGCGTTGATTGCGGTCGCCCTCTTCCTGACGGCTGCTATTTTGACGACGCTGGTGGCAATTACAGCAACCAGCCTGGTGTCAGATTTTCGCCACCGCTAAGCGCGCTGGATGCTTTGAACGGCATCAGGAATGCAGTTGAAAGTTGTTCCCAACGCTTGCGCGGCGACGCCATGCAACAAGTGCGCCGGTGGCAGACGCTTCGACTGCATCGAATGATTTGCCATTGCAAACACCTGATGCCGTCCAGTGGCTATCCGACGCCTTGCAGACATCCACGAAACAAATTTCGTCTCCAACGAGAACTCTGGCTGTTTGATGAATAGGCATTCTGCGCAATCTCTGTTGACGCCGATGCATCCCGGCAGGATCACTGCCCCCGAGCTAAATCATCGACATTTGCGCATATCGTATTATGCTGGCTCCAAGGTGTCGCTTCCTGCCTTGGTAGTCTTTGCTTAACCTTTTGTAGGAACCGGGTGGCATCGATAGACCCTACCACCGCGCGAATTACCTCGAATGTCGTCTCGCGGCCGACTCAAAAAGCGCGCGCGAATCAGGCGTCAGGCCGCGTATCTCGCGTGGCTGTACGTGTTGTCGTTCAGGGCGACTCTTTGAGATAAATCTTCCCACAGACCAAGCGCCCGCCGAACAACTCTAAGCAGGTGATCTTGCTCCGACCCGCTCGCCAGACGGGACACCTCCCCCAGCAGCCGCTCGGCCTCACTGCGTCTCTTTTGAACGCCCGATCTGATGAGGGAAAGCTGATTGACCGGAATTGCTTCAAGTGAGGCAAATCCTGCCAGACATTTTGCAGTCGAAACTGCTAACTCGCCGTTCTTATAAACAGCGTCGAATACTGAAACCATGACTCACCACCCGTATGCTGCTTGCAGGGTGGTTTCAGCACCTTCCAGTGTCAACGATTGGTTACGGCTTACGCACAGGAATGCGAAAGCCACCCCAAGTCACGGTTCTGGTATTTCACCAGGTTTATATCCGGGCAACCGCAATGCGGGAACGATGGACAAAACCGCCAGCCCGGCCATTATGAGCAGCCCGATCTTGAGCGCCAACAGGCGCGCCTCGGTGTTGATGCGCAATGCTTCCGCCTTTTGTTCCGGTGTGGCGGTCGTGGCAGCAATAATTCCCTCAAGCTGATCGTTGCTGACAAAGGTAATGCTATCAAGATTGACCTGCGACTGGATTTCGATAGGCAGAGTCGGATTCTCCGCAAGTTGACGCACGACGATGGAGCTTAGCAGGCCCACAAGCAACGCACCTGCGACGGCAGTTCCAACCGCTGCGGCCAGATTGTTTGTGGTGCCGCGCAGCGAGCCAACATCCCCCGCCAGCTCTTTTGGCGAGGCCGTTACGAGCACGTTGAACAGCAAGGTAACAAGCGAACCCTGACCTATGCCGAACAGAACCAGCCCAACGAGGACCGGTACGGAACTCCAATCATTGCGCACGACAAAAGCCAGCCAGAGCAACGCAATCGAACACAAGACAAACCCGAAACTTCCGATCTGTCTCGGCGTAAACCGATCATAGAATCTCACTATGAACATCGCCGCAAAAAATACAGTCAGGTTAAAGGGAAGCATGGCGACCGCCGTCGCAAGCGGAGAACGCCCCTGCACGATCTGTATATAAAGCGGCACTGTAAAATTTAGCGCGGCTTCAAGCGCTACCACAGCGAACATTGCATAAACGGCGGCGCGTTCCTGCTGCGATTCAAGGACCGACAGCGGCAGTAACGGCGTGCGGTTTGCTGCTTCGCGTCGCCGCGTCCAAAGCAGGAATGTCTGACCCAGAACGATACCGATGACGATGAAAAGCGGCGCTGGCGACAATCCAAGAACGTTGAACGGCGCATTGGCGGTTGCAAGCATCACGCCCCATCCGTTCAGATTGTTGAAACCGAAGCTGATAAGAATGATTGCCGTCGCGGCCAGGACCACGCCGACCATATCAATCTCCACAGTGGGTCTGCCTTTATCCGGCTTCAACCTGAAGCTCAAAAGCACAACCAATGCGGAAACGACAATCAGTATTCCGAACACGGGGCGCCAGCCGATGTACGTTCCCAGAATACCGCCAATCAGGAATGCGAGCACCCCTGCCCCGGCACGCGCCGAGCCTAGTGCACCAAGCGCAGTTGCCTGCTGGGCGCCGTGATAGTTTTCCGCGATGAGCGCGACCAGCGAAGGAACGATGACTGCGCCTGCCGCTCCGCAAAGCGCTTGCGCCAAAATCATGGTTGTTGCGTTCGGGCTGAATGTCATGAGTACCTGTGAGATACAGAAAACCACGACCGCCGTTCTGAAAACCCAAAGCGCGCCGTAGCGCTGCACCAGCTTCGCGCCGAGCATTACAAAGCCCGCCACGATCATGGAATAGGCAACAATTCCGCTGGCAACGACAGTTGGCGGCACGCCGAAACTGTTGACCATGCCGCCCATCGCAACAGGGAGTGAAGCCACATTGAACGACATGATTGCCTGCCCGAGCGCAATGGCAATCATTGGTATCCATGAGGCCGCAACATCCGTGGGTTCTGCGTTCAGCTCTGCTCCGGTAGACATCTGCTTTCCTCACAGGATAGCCGTTGTGGTGATATGCTCCGTTCGGCGGTGTTAATCAGGAGATGAAATCAGCAGGTCCAAACCCAGACGGCGGGAAAGGAACTGCGTTGCAAGCTGGCCTTTGACGCTGTTTCCGGCCTCATCAAGTGGCGGGGCGAAGGTGCCTAGCCCGCCCTTGCCGGGAGATACGGTAACAATCCCGCCCCCTATTCCGCTCTTTCCGGGCAAGCCAATTTCATAAAGCCAATCGCCAGAAGTTTCATACAAGCCGGCGGTCAACATCACGGCGAGCGCATAGTGGCAAATCTCAGGCTTGATAACCTGCTCACGTGAAATCGGGTTGAACCCACCGTGTGCAAGAGTTGCGCCCATGACCGCAAGATCCTTTGCGGTTACGTCCAGCGAGCATTGGCGTGTATATAGGTCGACAGATTCCAGCGGATCGCAGTAGATGCAGCCCATGCTTTCCAGCATCCAGGCTATGCTTCGATTGCGATAATTCGTTTCAGTAGCGGAAGCGAACACCTCATCGTTGAGCTTGAGGTCGCGCGCAGCAAAGCGCGAAAGGCCAGTTTGAAGGAACTGCCATTTTTTCTTCCCTGTCAGAACCCGGCGCAAGACTAGTGGTGGCAATTGCACCAGCATTGACCATAGGGTTTGTGCGCCCGTCAGATTGCCGCTCAATTCCGGCAAGGGAGTTAAAAGCATACCCGGTCGCATTGACGCCTAGTCGCTCACGCGCGCCAGTCGCACCGATAAGGTCACAAACCAGCGCAAACACAAAGGGCTTGGAGACGCTCATGATCGTAAAGCCATGATCGGCATCGCCTACGCAAAAAACGCTGCCGTCGTTTCCTACGACACAAATGCCAAAAAGCTCCGGTGAAACGCGTGCCAAGGCAGGATAAACCTGCGAGACCTGGCCCAAAGACACCGCTCTGAAGCGCTCGTGCGCATCCCGAACAAGTTGCTCGACTCTTGGATAAGCCGGCAGGCTTCCGGTCGAAATAAAGGACTGTTCTGCGTCCTCAACAGGATCCAACAGTTCCACGCGCATCCCTCGCAGGTGGTTCTGTCCCTGGCCCGTCCCCAAGTTATACGATATGCGATAATCGCTTGTCCGACAATGAAAAGTTACGGAAAGCCAAATAGGGCCAATATAGCGTCCGCAATGACAAGCGATTGGTGATCGATTTAATTATCAATGCCGAAAGATTCGCGCAATTTTCCTCGCAGAAATGTAATTCTTGCGTGCAAGGCCGTCATGCCGTTACGATACCTCAGTGCTATTGAGGAGTATTCGCAATGACTATACTTTTCAGGCAGATTTCGACAATTATTATCAGCTTTTTATTCATCGGCCCGTCACTTGCCG
The DNA here is from genome assembly GCA_019635795.1 of Rhizobiaceae bacterium. GTDB lineage: Bacteria > Pseudomonadota > Alphaproteobacteria > Rhizobiales > Rhizobiaceae > Mesorhizobium_G. The sequence continues at coordinate 22,693 of JAHBYV010000007.1, read as the reverse complement.
AAAGTGTTTTGTTTGAAAATGTCAGGGTTTTCGATGGCGTTTCAAACGAGCTTTCATCGACAACCAATGTTTTGATTGATGGCAACATTATCAAAGCAGTCTCTGTCGAGCCTTTAAATATCGAAGTTGATACAAAAATCGATGGTGCCGGACAGACTTTGATGCCCGGACTCATTGACGCTCATTGGCACGCTATGTTGGCCAGCATCACTCCGATTCAGGCTATGGGAGACGTAAGTTACAACAGCCTTGTGGCGGGCGATGAAGCTACGGCGACCCTGTTACGTGGCTTCACGACCGTACGAGACATGGGCGGGCCCGTCTTCGGGCTAAAGCGGGCGATCGATGAAGGGTTGGTAGCCGGCCCGCGCATTTATCCATCTGGAGCCATGCTGACCGCGACCAGCGGGCATGGGGACTTTCGTCAACTCGTAGAGCTGCCGCGGGTACTGGGCGGGAATCCGGCGCGCATGGAATCTGTTGGCGGCAGCATGGTGGTCGACAGCCCTGATGAGATGCGCGTGCGCGTCCGGGAGCAGTTCATGCAAGGGGCGACACAGGTAAAACTGACGGCGGGCGGCGGAGTATCATCGCCCTTCAGCCCGCTTGATGTAACAACTTTCGTCGACGCAGAGTTGCGGTCTGCCGTAGAGATTGCGGACAATTGGGGCAGCTATGTTGTTGCACACGCCTTCACCTCCGATGCCGTCAAAAGAGCTATCGCGGCGGGCGTGAAATGCATCGAGCACGGCTACCTGATCGATGACGAAACGGCCAAGCTCATTGCGGATGAAGGCATTTGGCTAAGTTTGCAACCTCTTCCCGAAGCGCTGCGTTTGGGTTTTCCTGTAGGAAGCGTCGAACGCAGCAAAGCAGACATGGTATTTCCGGGAATAGATCGCACGTACCGGCTGGCAAAGAAGCACGGAATAAAGACCGCATGGGGCACGGACGTACTCTTTTCTCGCGCTCTCGCACAGCAGCAGGGCGCGATACTGGCAGACCTTTCGCGCTGGTACACACCAGCCGAAGCCCTCATAATGGCGACCAGCACCAATGCCGAGCTTTTGAAACTTTCCGGCGAGCGCAACCCCTATCCGGGAGATTTGGGAGTTGTGAAAGATGGCGCGCTGGCCGACCTGTTGCTGGTTAACGGTAATCCGCTCGAAGACCTTTCTCTTGTGGCAGATCCGAACAATTTTACGGTCATCATGAAAGACGGAAAAATTTTCAAGAACACCACAGCGGGTACTCAGACGACCAAGCAATAGCGTCAGCGGGGCGAGATCAATAGCTTGAATGAGGTTACTTTGCGTACTGATCTCGCCACGCATATCAAAAGCGACGGCCTAAAGCTCGGCCGTCGCCGTCACGCGGCGGGTTTTCATCCTGCTCCCCAAGCCGATCAGTAAACAGGATCATTCCAGGACTTGTCACGACCGGCGCATGTCCAGTCTCCGCCATTGCGCGCAGAGCCTATGTACCGATACCCACCTATGCCCCTGGAATCGGCATTCTGTGTGTTCCAAACCTTGGTGCGCCCAGGAGGCAGGGCGTCCGCCCCGCAATCGTCACTTCCGTCTGCACGCTTGTTGCAGAATCGGATGTAGAGCCGGCTGCTGCATGTGTTTTTCATCCGCATAGACATGACCCGGCCATTCTCGAGCCAATTGATCGTTGCCTGAACGCAATTGCTCGGTGCCCGATAACAACCCGACTTATCGGTTTCCTGTGCGGCAGAATTCCCGACGGCCGACAAGGCCAGAATGACAGATAGGGATGCAGCCAGATAGACAGCCTTCATTGAAACACTCCGAAACGAAACAATTCGGAGCAACAGATACGGCGTCTCAAAAAGCCTCACATCACCCGATCAGGTGAGGCAATCCGATCTGGCGACTATGACAGGACGACTCCGGTCAAGCTGATTTCGTTAGAACCGGTATGTAATGCCGAGAACCGGGCCACTGAGGCGCGTGTCGAAAACGTAGCCGTCATCCTCATAATCCACGCTAAGAACTTTATAGCCCGCAGAAACTGAAAAATTCTCGTTCACGACATAGTTGAGCGTCCCAAGAACTGACCAAGTCAAATCTGAACCAGCGCCGAAACCGCCAATATCAGCCTGGGCTTGCAGCGAGAGTTTATCGGTAAGGCTCAAGAATACCCTTGTTCCAACCAATGGGTCGGCCCATCCGAAACTTTCGCCATAAGATACAGACCGGCCAAGTGCCGACACAGTAACATCATTCGAAATATGCCAGAAACGAACGCCGCCAAGCGCATCCAGCGTGAAGGCCCCCGTATCAATCAGCCTATAGCCCACCTGCGCCGAAGCGGTGAACTGCTTCGTATCAACATCCACATTCACCCGCGTTCCAGGCGGCAGCGGAAAGGGAAGCGGCGGCAGACCGAATTCATGACTATCCGTCGTATCCACATACATGATGTCGCCGGAAAATACGAACCGCTCGTAGCGTCCCCAAATATTGATAAAGCCACCGAAATTAAGGTCGTCCAAGACATCGGAGAACGGCTTATCAATGCTGATTGTCGGCGCGCGCCGAAACGGAGATATGTCGCCGGATATGCCCGCGGCCCACATATAGGGAGTAATTTGCAAAGCCCAGTTTGCTTGCTGTTCGGCCACCGACGGCTCTTCAGCCGTATCCGCCGAGAGTGCGGGGCCGCATGTGGACGCCAGAAGCGAGAGGAGAACTGTCAGCTTTTTCATGAACGATCCAGTCGTCTCACAGAGTGTTCTTGTGTATGCGACCATCTTTGACGATCAACCGCATTGTCTGTTCCGGGTTTCCTATCACGGAAATATCCGCGATAGGGTCACCATCCAGAACCAGGATATCCGCATACGCCCCCGGTGCTATCCGACCCAGCGGTGCCGGGTACGGGTTGCGCGGTCCCGCCAGCCCGCAAAGATCGGCATTACCGCTGGTCAACATTCGCAACACGTCGAGATTGTCGATCCATTGAGCGAATTTCGCCAACTGCTTTCCTTGCGAGGCAGTGCCTTTCGGGTTGAAAAGAATATCGGTCCCCAAGGCCAGTTTTACATTGTACTTTCTCGCAAGCTCGATTGCCTGGACTGTCCCCTTGGCGATGGCCTGCTGGTTGGCGCGCTGCTCGCTGGTGGGATAGCTGTTAGCGTCCTCATCGGCGAGAAAAGGCTGGATGCTCCACCATGCGCCCGCATCAGCCATTTGTCTTGCCGCTTCCTCATCGGCAAGTTGGCCATGCTCAATAGATTTCACACCGCACTTCAACGCCCGCTTTATGCCTGCCGCGGTATATGTGTGAATACAAACGTATGTTTCCCAGTCCTGCGAGGCAGAAACCGCAGCCCTGATTTCAGCTTCGCTGTATTGGAGGGCGTCAACGGGATCATATGCTGAGGCAACACCGCCACCGCCCATGATCTTGATCTGGCTTGCGCCAAGCATGAGTTGTTCTCGCACACGGCGCAGGACCTCTGCCTCGCCGTCTGCAATTTCGGAAATTCCCTCTTTCTCAGCCGCGCTTAGATTGCTTTGCGCTGTTCTCGGCAACTCCGATCTCATGCGAAAATCGCCGTGACCGGATGTCTGTGAAATCATTGCGCCTGAGGGATAGATTCTTGGACCCGGAAAACGCCCTTCGTCGATGGCGCGTTTCAACCCGAATGCCGGACCTCCAACGTCCCGAACTGTTGTAAAACCTCTCTGAAGAGTTCTCCCGGCCTCTTGAGCCGCCACCAGATGAACGTACGAACTTTCAGCGGTCATTGCCGTTGATTGCGAGATTGCAGCAAGGATTGTATGCCAATGCGCATCGATCAGCCCTGGCATAAGAAAGCGATTGCCGCAGTCGATCAACTCAGCATCGGCAATGCTCTCATCCTTTGCAGGTAGTGCCTTGATGCTTGCTCCTTCAACAAGAACATTCTTGCCCTCAATCAGCTTCCCGTCGAGGCCGTCAAATATCCGTACGTTAGATAGAAGGAGTGGTTTGCCGCTGTTCTGAGCAAAAGCAGGCGTTACCAGATCCAGTGCTGCAACTGAAAAAGCTGCCCCCACGCCAGTCAGAAATGAGCGCCGGGATATATCTTCGCTAAGGCTGGCTATGAGTCTTTGAGTCAATTGGCTGTTGCAAGCGCAGGTTTGACCATGGAGCAGATGCCTATACTTTTTTCCAAGCCTCAACTAGCTCTCCCAAAATCTTTAGCACCATTCATCTAATTATATTGAATACAAGAATGGCGCAACCGGAGGCTCCTGGACAACGGGATGAGTTTTTCAGCAAAAGCAGGTTTTCACATTTTGCAGCCCGCAAGCGCGTTTCCGATCGCCGCACTCGATCCCGCCAAGGAAAACGCACCACTCACACGCGTTTGCTTGTTGGCAATATGAACTGCTTTCCCGCTCATCAAAGCTTTGATCAAATGGGAAGTCGCATTGGTATAATATATGCCATTCTGCGCAATAAATGGCAGTCCGTAATCTTGGCCATCTATACGGAAAGCCATTGCATCAGCCGGCCCGCGAAAGCCAGCAATCGCGAACAATCCCGGTCCACCTCGCTTGCACAAAAAGGAAAAGGACTTGCCGTTGCTTTCCACCCCTGCGAAGTGCGAATTGCCCGCACCTTTGCCCGATTTCCACACCACTCGGGGCGCGGGCGTAGCTAGAGGAATCTTCTCTGGCGGGCGCGAAGTGCACATTCGATCAACACAATCCTGATACTGACGCGAAGCTGCGCCCGGCGAGTTAGCCAAGCACTGCCAAACACAACGCTGTTCTTCTTCAGGGTTCATTTGGGCAGCAGCCTCACCGACACTGAACAAGGCACCTGAAATCAACATTGCGCAGGCAATCATCCATTTGCCAAAGTCACGAAATTGCATTTTCTGCCTCCGGCTAGTTTATCGGCCTTGCAATCAGTTTATTTCCCAATGCTCCGTTTCCAATATGCTCTTATGGCGTACGAAATACTTTGCCACGCACGACTGACAATCAGCTAGAGGCAGGTCTTGACCTCCCTGCGAGGCGATAACTCGCAGCATTATCTTGCGACGGGAAGATATGATTGAACCGATCCGCGCAGGAAGCAAAGGCGGACAAACTTAAAATCTGACGGCCAGCAGCAAACCGCTAAAATTAGCCGAAACCGCAATACATTGATATTATTGAATAATTGGTGGGTGTGCACAGGATCGAACTGTGGACCCGCTGATTAAGAGTCAGCTGCTCTACCGACTGAGCTACACACCCACGAACCGACTGACGTCGGGGATGGCGGGCATATAGCCGCGCAAAATCCGGCTGTCCAGTCCAGTGGCGCGGAAAAATGCCCTGACGGGAAAGTTTCTACAACCGAATTGATCTCTCCATCACATTGACGGTGATGCCGCCAACTCGCGCAGCCTTAAATTCGTGATCTACAATCCCCTTATCCCTTCACAAACCTAGCAGTTCAACGCCCGGAAAAATGCCAGCGGACTATCGCCTTCATGTGGGGCGACATTCCGACTGGCATATCGCCAGACCGGATAACGACTGGTGCTTCGACCTCGGGCTGAACTTCGGAGGCGACGAATTGTTCGATGCGGCGAGCCAGAACATCCGCATCCTCGTCCATCCAGTAACGCCTGAAAATGACCGTCGAATGATTCTCCGAATAGATGTGGTCATGCAGATCACGACGCACCGAACTAATATCCAGCCCAGTTTCCTCCATAACCTCCCGCTGCATATTGCCGTGCAGGTCTGCACGCCCTTCAACGAAATCGTGAGGTTCAAACGACCCCGCAGCAAAATAAATTCGCCCCGGGTTGGCCGTGTGTTTGCCCATGCGAATGGCAACCAGCGCATTATCGCGCGAGACCAGCGCCGGAAACGCAAAGGTGTGCTCAACCCCGTGAGGCCCCTTGTTTTTTCGCCAATAAAGCATGGTGGCATACTGCACCGGATGACAAACGCCATCTAACCGGTCGCCCTTCAGTTCAAGGCGGGACATCAAGACCATGGTACCATTAAACAAATACGGGTTTGCCTTATGCTCGGCATCCCAGTTCGCAGCAATAGCCGCGGCGTTCCGAGCCTCGTAGGGATGCGGCGTGCCAACCATATTCACGTCGATCTTACGAACCGGCAGAACGACGCCGCGCGGCAGGATAAAGCTCATGAAAGAATGTCCAGCGTCACGGCAACAGGGCAATGATCTGAAGCCTTGGGCCTGTCCCAGCCCACGCGCGGGTAACGGTTGACTTCCTGGCCCGGAGGAAATGGCGTGCGGTAAGGCTGCCCGTTGCGAATAATGTCGGGAACTGCCTTGGCATTCTGACGCGAGAGCAAGGGCGATGCGAGAATGTAGTCCAACTGGCAAAGATGCCGCTCTTGCGGTCCCCGATTGTGGTAAAGCGTCCAGCGATCAAGCTCAGGACGACGGGCAACAAGATTTTCTGCAAAACCATCGCGCAAAAGAACGTCGAGCGACGAACTGTCTTCGCTGACCGGTTCAAATTGGTACCCATTGAACTCGTCACCGGTTATGACCACGCGCTCATAATAATCGTTGAAATCTCCGCAGATGAGCCATCGCTTGTTGGCAGCATGATCTTTGCCGAAGCGCTCCTCGACGATGCGTCGCGTGGCCTGCGCTTCAGCGATGCGAAGCGGCATGGTGAACTCTCGTCCTGAAAGTCCGTTGCGCGGGCTACCCATCGATTTTTGATGAACGATGTAGATCGTCAATGGCTTGCCACCAATCTTGACGTCAATTTCCAGGCAGTCGCGCCTGAATATCCGCTCATACGGCTTTTCGCCAATTTCTGCGAGTTGCGGCACATAAAGTCCCAACTCTTCGTAGGTGTGGTGCGCATGGCTCGTCATGCGTACGTATTCGATCGGCTGCCCGTCTGCCGTCTGTTCGCGCATCATGATTCCGACATCTATGCCCCGGCCATCATTGCCCGCCGTCGTATATTTCTGCCGGTAGCCCTGCCCCACCATTCTGAATAGATAGCCGTACTCGAAGGCGTTCAGAGCCTCGATATTGTCTACCTCTTGCAAGCAAATGATGTCGGCCCGCGTTGCGGCGATAGCGAGCGCAGTTTGCTGGCGCGTGTCATCGGCTCCTGCCAACTCGCGTGCCTGCTCCAGAATCCGGTATTCCTGCTCGTCTTTTATCTCATAGAGCGCCAGCACCCGGTCCTGATTGAGCTGGTTACGAAAGCCCGAATAATCGAACCGGCGCATGAGGTTTTCGACATTAAAGGTAGCAATCCGAAGCGACATAACCGCGAGCATTGCCTGCAAGTGGCCAGAAACTCAAGCCCGCGTGAATTTGATCGATTGACCAGCGACACCAACGGCACCACATATAAGCAAAGGATGTGGGTATGAAATTCCTGAAATATGCAGCTTTGCTGGTTCCCTTTTTGACCGGTCAGATGACCGTGGCCGCTCCGTTGGCGAGCGAGCCGGTCGTGCTTGCGCAATTGGACTGTATTGGTCCGCGCTGCACATCGCCAGGGTCACTACCACGACCGTATATCCCCGGAATTACGCCGCGCTATCCCACCGGTCAGGACCTGTATCGCCGTACGCCCGTGCCGCCTCCTGTCAAGCTTCGGAAGCCGGAGATGGATTTCCGCGTTCCGCGCATGGACGGCAAACCACTGACCCGATCAATCCTGCCCAACAATCCCAGCTTCAAGGCTACCGGACTTTCGCAGAAACACATTCAATGGTGCGCCCAGCAATATCGCTCATACCGCGAAGGCGACAACAGCTTCCAGCCGTTTTCCGGCCAGCGCCGCCAATGCCGATCGCCATATCTCTGAAAAGCAAAACCGGCGTATTGGCGCCGGTTCTGATTTATTCGAAAGAGACCCCCACCCGGTCCCCGGATCTCCACCGAACCCGTGCAGTACATTTGCGGCTGCTCGGAAGAATCATAATATTGAATTCATCCGGCAACGCATCGGCCTGATTGAGGTAAAGCGTCGCCCCCGTGACACTTTCATTTCGCACGACGCAATCCAGAACGTCCATGTTCCGGTTGAAGCTTATCACCCCATGCTTCAGGACTTTCTGTCGGCGCCCGTCCCGGCGCTCCCGAAACACGACTCCATCAAGCCCTATGGAATTTTCCGTGATCGCGTCCATGATCCTCGTCTCAGTTCAACACTGCACAACATGATATATGCTAAATCCGTATGATATATGCTAAATCCGTGCCAGTTGAAACCGTCTCATATCGAAACAACTGTGGGTAGTTTTTGAAATCGTGGAAGGAAGAAGCAATCTCGGACGTTTCGTGATGCAACAAGATGGCACAAAGCTTGGAGATTTCGCCGTATCAATAAAAACGCGGCGCGAGCCAAACCGACCCGCGCCGCGAAACAAACATCGGAAACCGGTGATCAGTTCTTGGTCTTGTCGACCAGCTTGTTCTTGGAAATCCACGGCATCATTCCGCGCAGCTTCTCGCCAACCTGCTCGATCTGATGCGAGTCATTCATGCGGCGAATGCCTTTGAAACGTGCAAGACCTGAACGATACTCCTGCATCCAATCAGAAGTGAACTTGCCAGTCTGGATATCGTGAAGAACGCGCTTCATTTCAGCCTTGGTTTCCGGCGTGATGATGCGCGGACCGGTCACATATTCGCCCCATTCGGCGGTGTTCGAAATGGAGTAGTTCATATTGGCGATGCCGCCTTCATAAATCAGGTCCACGATCAGCTTAACTTCGTGGAGGCACTCGAAATATGCCATTTCCGGAGCATACCCGGCTTCAACCAGCGTTTCAAAACCAGCGCGGATAAGTTCGACAAGACCACCGCAAAGAACAACCTGCTCGCCGAAGAGGTCCGTCTCGCACTCTTCCTTGAATGTGGTTTCAATGATGCCCGAGCGACCCCCGCCAACGCCACATGCGTAGGAAAGGCCGAGGTCAAGCGCGTTGCCCGATGCGTCCTGATGAACGGCAACAAGGCAAGGAACGCCGCCGCCCTTCTGATACTCACCGCGCACCGTATGGCCTGGGCCCTTTGGGGCAACCATCAGCACGTCAACGGTTGATTTCGGCTCGATCAGCCCGAAATGGACGTTCAGGCCATGTGCGAATGCGATGGCTGCGCCGTCACGAATGTTCGGTGCGATCTCATCGCGGTAGATGTCTGCCTGCAACTCATCGGGCGTTGCCATCATCATCAGGTCAGCCCATTTCGCAGCCTCGGCAACCGTCATGACCTTCAATCCGTCCGCTTCGACCTTTTTCGCGGTCGCCGAACCAGCCTTCAGACCAATCGCGATTTCCTTCGCGCCGGAATCTTTCAGGTTCAGAGCATGTGCCCTGCCCTGCGAGCCGTAACCAATGATGGCAACCTTCTTGCCCTTGATAAGATTGAGATCAGCGTCCCGATCATAATAAACGCGCATATTCAATTTCCTTCCTGAGCATTGAACTTAGAGGTTTGAGTTATTTCGTCGGATGCACGCGGCCCCGAGAAAAGGGTGAGAAACTGCTTTGTCGCAGCAGCTGCCTCTTTGGAGATATTGGTTGAAGGGCGCTCCAGAGTATCACCAAGCAACAACCGGATTTGAATGTCACGACCCACCAATCCAAAGAATGTGCGGAATGCCATTTCTGAATCGTCGAAACACAACAGGCCAGAATTGCGCGCAGCTTCCAGCAAAGGTTTCAGCCTTTCGCCAATCGCCAATCTGCCGTTGGCGAGAACAATCCGGCCAAGGTCGCTCTTTCCTGCGGCTGCCTCGCTGATCGCAATGCGATTAAGAGCAATTGAAGTCGCGGACGAAATGACCGTTAGCCAGTTACGGGCAAAATTCTCCAGGCTTTCACGCAATGTCGCAATATCGAGATGCTGCACATCATAATTTCCAGCCCGCACCCTTGAAGCCTGCCATTGAACCGTCGCGGTCAACACGCCATCGCGGTCACCGAACCATTTGTACAATGTTTCCTTGGAGCAGGACGCGCGGCGCGCGATGTCATTCATGGTCAGGCTGCCACCCTGCTCCACCATCAATGCCAATACGGCATCGAGAACAGCTTCCTGCCGTTCTGTCAGCGGCTCACTTTCCGCCGCGCGGGTCTTTTCAGCAATCTGGCTCATGCCCAGAACCGTACCGTACGTTACGGTTCGGTTCATAGTCTTACTGCCAAACATTTGCAACGGGCATTTGGCGCCCGGCGCTCAACTTTTTACGAGACCTAGATCGAGAAGGCTTTTGCCTGCGGCAACAATCGCTTCATCGGGCGAGCGCGGCTGCCACGACAACATCCTGCGGGCCTTCTCATTACTCGCATTCTTGAAGCGGCCAAGGTCTGCCCCACCTGCCTGCCGCGCGGTTGTACTGAACACGCCCGCCATACGAACCAGCCAGTCTGGCAAGGTGCGGGTGGATACTCGGGAGGCTGCAGAACCCAGACCCGTCTTGAGGGTCTGCGCAATTTCCTGAACGGTCAGGAAGTCGCCCGATGTGGCCAGAAACCGCTGCCCTGCCGCATCCGGCGCAATCATGGCGCTGACATGCAACTGCGCCACGTCCCGAACATCCACGGCACCAAACATGAGACGGGGAAGAGCAAACAGTTTGCCTTCAAGCATGGATTTCAGGAACGCTATCGAAGCCGGATAGTCTGGCCCCATCAATGGACCAAAAATGCCGACTGGATTGATAACAGAAAGCTCCATGGAGCCGCCGTCCTTCTCAACGAAATGCCAGGCAGCGCGCTCAGCAATCGTCTTGGATTTCACATATGGCGTCACGTCTGCGCCTTCATCCGTCCAATCCTCTTCCGTGTAAGGATTGGCCTTTGCGAGCCGACCGTAACCGATTGCCGCAAAAGAAGATGTGAGAACGACACGTTTAATCCCACCATCACGCGCCGCTCGAAGCACGCGTAACGTCCCATCTCTCGCAGGAATGATAAGGTCGTCCGGGTTGGATGGCTGTCGTTCAGGGAATGGAGAGGCAACGTGAAGGACGTAGGAACACCCCTGCAGAGCCCCCTGCCACCCATCATCGCTCCGCAAATCGGCAATGTGGAATTGCAGCAACTCGCAATTCACGCCTGCGCGGGCCAGCATTTGCTTTACATCAGCCTCGCGCTCCGGCGAGCGAACGGTGGTCCTCACGCTATAGCCATCTTCGAGCAGTCGGGCGATGCAATGCGCGCCAAGAAACCCTGATCCGCCGGTAACGAGGACCAGCCCGGCCATTCAGATGGTCACCTGCGTACCGACCTCAACGACTCGCCCTGTAGGGATCTGGAAGTATTCCGTGGCATCCGCCGCGGTGCGAGCCAGCATGATGAAGAGCCGGTCCTGCCACAATGGCATTCCAGAATTAGGTGATGGCTTAAGCGCCCGCCGCGAAAGAAAGAACGAGGTGGTCATGATATCAAACTTCCATCCCTGCTTTCGGCAAATCGCCAAAGCTTTGGGAATGTTCGGCTGCTCCATATAGCCAAAAGTCATGGACACCCGCATGAACAGATCGTTCAGCTGCTCAATCTTGACGCGCTCGGCTTTTGGCACTTTCGGGGTCGGCGCGGTTACCACGGACAAGATAACGTTCTGCTCATGCAGCACCTTATAGTGCTTGAGACTATGCATGAGAGCGGTCGGCGCACTTTGCGGATCGGATGTCAGAAACACGGCTGTTCCTGGCACCAGCTGCGGGGGTTTCCGTGCCAGACTATCAACCAGCGCGCCGAGCGGCACCTCGCTTTTGCGCGTCTTGTCGAAGAGATACCTGCTGCCGCGAATCCAGGTCCACATCACAAGCAGAACTGTAAAAGCAACAGCCAAAGACGCCCAACCACCCTCAAACACCTTCACAATGTTCGAGGAGAAAAACCCGACATCAATAAACGCAAATATTGCCGTCAGCCCGCCAGCAATCCACAACGGCATCTTCCAGATGCGGATCATAACAACAAACAAGAGTAGCGTTGTCATAAGCATATTGCCGGTGACTGAAATGCCGTAGGCGGCAGCAAGATCACTCGATTCCTCAAACCCGACAACAAGCAGCAGCACGGCAACGGCCAGCAGGAAATTGACCCGCGGCATATAAACTTGTCCCGATTGCGTCTCAGAGGTGTGCAAGATCGTGAAACGGGGCAACAGATTGAGCTGAACAGCCTGCCGCGTCAGTGAAAACGCACCAGAAATGACCGCCTGGCTCGCGATAATTGTGGCGCAAGTTGCAAGCGCGACCATGGGGATCAATGCCCAGCCACGGTTCATCTCGAAAAACGGATGCCCGATTTCTCCCTCGTGCGAGAGCACAAAAGCACCTTGACCAACATAGTTGAGCAGCAAGCACGGGAATACGACGGATAGCCACGCCAGAACGATAGGCTTGCGCCCAAAGTGCCCCAAATCGGCATACAGCGCCTCGGCACCTGTCACGGCGAGAAAAATCGCACCTATCGTGACAAATGACACTTCAGGCTGATTCATCAAAAACCCAACAATGTAATACGGGTTCACGGCATACAGAATTGTTGGATCATCAAAGATATGATTGAGACCCGACGCGCCAATCGCCAGGAACCAGACAAGCGTAATCGGCCCGAATATTGTTCCGACATTCCCCGTTCCGAAGCGCTGCACAGCGAAAAGACCAATCAAAATCACGATTGTAATCGGTACAACATATGGGTCGAAAGCTGGCGTGACAGTTTCGAGACCTTCGACAGCCGAAAGAACCGAAATGGCCGGAGTGATAACTGCATCGCCGTAGAACAGAGAGGCTCCGATTATCCCCAAGACCAGAATGGACGCGGGACGACTGCGAAAGCTCGACCGTGCCAGCGCCATCAATGATAGTGTGCCGCCTTCGCCCTTATTGTCTGCACGCAGCACGAAGATGATGTATTTGATTGTGACAATGACCGTCAGCGCCCAGATTATGAGCGACAATACACCCAGAATATCTTCTCGCGAGGCATTTTGACCCTGCGCGGATGCGACGAGCGCTTCGCGAAAGGCATAAATTGGACTTGTGCCGATGTCGCCATATACGACACCCAGGGCTCCAAGGGTCAGGACGCTGAGCTTTTGCGGGTGACCTGTTAGCTCGACCTGCGCTGGCAGCTCACCAGCGTCTGGACCGATTCCGGCGTTGGTCATTTCAGGACCACTCCTAATATGTAGGCGCGCTCAACTAGTCGCGTTGCAGTGCAAAATCAAGTGCGGCATGACCTATATTTTTTGCAGTGCAACATTATAAATTGCGCAAACTAGCCCGATCCGCAAGCGATTAGAAATCGGCGAACAGCGCCTTCCATTCCGAATTCCAGTGCATCGGCAGTTAGCCCGTGACCAATAGAAACTTCTGCCAGATACGGAATTTTCTCGATTAGCGGCGGTAGGTTCTCCACAGTCAGATCGTGACCCGCATTGACCCCAAGGCCGGCCCTACGAGCAGCCTGCGCAGCATTACCAAGCAATTCCAGATGTTTAGCGGCTTCCTTTGAATCAGAATAGCAACCACCATATGGGCCGGTATATAGCTCAATCCGGTCTGCACCTGTTTCTGCCGCCACTTCCATGCCGCCAGCATCCGCATTCGCAAAGAGAGACACTCGGAAACCTGAATCTTTCAGCCGTTTGACAACCGGCGTCAGAAAGGCGGCGTGAGCGGCAAAATCCCATCCGTGGTCAGAAGTCGGTTGGCTCGGATCATCTGGAACCAGCGTGACCTGATCGGGTCGATTGCGCTCCACCAGCCTCAGAAAATCCTCTGTTGGATAGCCCTCGACGTTAAATTCTGCATCCGGAAATTCGCTGTCAATCAGGGCGCGTAAATCCGGCAGATCAGAATTGCGGGTATGGCGTTCGTCCGGCCTTGGATGCACCGTCAAGCCATGCGCACCCGCTGCAAGCGCAATCCGTCCCAGCCGCGTCACGCTCGGCCAAGGCAAGTCTCGCCGATTGCGAAGAAGCGCTACCGCATTAAGGTTGGCGGAAAATCTGGTTGGCATTTCGCAATCCTGCCGAAAATCAACGGACAACGGTTAACTTTTCTGCTGCACGGGTGATAGCTGTATAAAGCCATCTCTGGCGCGTGTCCTTGAATGCATAGCTTTCATCGAACAACACCACATTGTTCCACTGCGAGCCCTGCGCCTTATGAACCGTCAGCGCATAGCCATAGTCGAAATCATCATATCGCTTCTTGGTTGACCAGGGAATTTCTTCATCCGGATTTTCAAAAGTCGCTTTCAAAAGCTTGATCTTTGCAACTCCACGATCCGGATCATCCTCTTCCGGCGAGACAAGCAAATTGATGCCCGGCTTCACCGTCTCGCGTGAGGAAGTCATCACCTTCCACAATGAGCCATTCAATAGCCCCTTTGCCGGATCGTTGCGCAAGCAAACCAACTTGTCGCCCGCTTGGGGATAAGACGCGGAAAACCCCTTCAGCTCCCGCAAACGTTGGTTATAGCGACGCCGCGTCTGGTTTCGACCGACAAGCACCTGATCTGCATCAAGGACAATGTCCTGATTGACGTCTGATCGCTCAATCACGCGTGCATTTCCAAAATCACCCAGCTCGAACTCGCGCCCTTCCCGAACATCGAGAGCAAGGCGAAGAATGGGATTGTCGCGCGCCTGCCGGTGAATCTCCGTCAAAAGATAGTCGGGCTCCTGCTCTGTGAAGAAGCCGCCGCCAGAGATGGGAGGAAGCTGTGCCGGATCTCCCAGAACCAGAATAGGTGTCCCGAACGAGAGCAAATCGCGGCCCAATTGTTCGTCGACCATCGAGCACTCATCAATGATGATCAACTTTGCCTTCGCAACCGGGCTTTGCCTGTTTAGCGAAAATGTAGGCGACATTGTCGTCTTACCGGTTGACTCATCCTCAATCTGCTCTTCCCCACGCGGCCTGTAGATCAGTGAGTGGATCGTCCTGGCATTTGTTGCACCTTTTGAACGCAACACCTGAGCGGCCTTGCCGGTAAACGCCGCGAACTGAACCTGACCGTCAACATGCTCGGCAAAATAGCGCGCCAGCGTTGTCTTTCCTGTTCCGGCATATCCGAACAGGCGGAACACTTGAGGCCTTCCACCTTTCAGCCACTGCGCGACGGCTTTAAGCGCTTCGTCTTGTTGGGGAGAAAATTCCATAAGTCTCGGGGTGGCAGGATTCGGGGTCGCAGCACAAGTGCCAACAGGCCATATCAGAACATATGCGGAACGCAAGTATGATTTAAACCGCTCAGCCCGACTCCCTCGTTGCCTTGCTGCGCCTGATGCGCTCAGCCTGCGCGGCAACTTTCTGCGTTGCCGACTCGTCCTGATGAACATGAACCGACGCAATCGGGATCGTAATGCCCGCTTCCTTGAACGCCTGCTTGATGGCGATAAAAAACTTTCGTTTCATGCCGAAAGCCTGGCCCGGCTTACGCGTCGATTTAAGACGCAGAATTACGCCGTACTCTCCAAACTCCTGAACGCCCTGCATCTTGATCGGTTCAATGACATAAGGCGCGAATTCAGGATCTTCAGCGACCTGCTGCCCGACCTTCTTGATAAGTTTGCGGGCCGCCTCAATGTCGGTATCGTAGCCAACGGTGATATTGAATTTGTCCGTAACCCAGTCCCGGCTCAGGTTCTGCACTGCGCCTAGCTCGCCAAACGGAATGGTGAAGAGCGCACCACGGTGATGGCGCAGTTTGATAGATCGCAGACTGAAGCTCTCGACCGTACCCATATATTTACCGCTACTGATATACTCGCCGACGCGAAAAGCATCGTCGAGCAGGTAGAAAATGCCGGAGATTATGTCCTTTACGAGCGTTTGCGCACCAAAGCCAACGGCAACGCCCACGACACCGGCACCCGCAATAAGCGGCCCTATCTCAATGCCTAGCGAGGACAGGATCATTAGTATCGCCATTATGACGATAACTGCGAACACGATATTCTGAAAGATTGGCAGAAGCGTCAATAAACGCCCCTGACGCGGATCGACTTGATGAGGCGCACTCTGTTCAGCAGGATCGGCCGTTACACGCGCCACACCGAGGCGACGCTCAGTCGCCGCCTTGATGATGCTCCACCCGAAATCAGCTACGATTACAATTACCGCTGCATTGAGAAGACCGCGAAGCACCATGTTCCTGATTGGATGCTCCTGACTCTGCATGGTAGAAATTCCAAGGCCGAAGGCCCGCGCCAGAAGGTAGGCGCTGATAATAATCAGCCCGACCCTTATGGCTCTATCTATGATAGCAACGCTAATCGCCGGGATGGCAGAATCCGGTTCATCCGCCGGGTCTGCGCGCAGCACATAATAAACCGCGCGCCTCGCAGTATAGATGAGAAACGGCACTGCAGCCGCAGCAAGCAGCAACCACATTGAAAACCAAAGCCCGGCGATCCGCATCAGCCAAAGGACCACCAGAAATGTGGTGAGTATCCATGTGGTTGCTGTAAATCCAAGACGCCTTGAATGTGGAATCAAACTTTGCTCACACGGCCGTCGCCAGACCGCAAACAAGGTAAGAACCAGCAGAACGGTGCTGGTTGGAACCATCAGAGCCATCACACCGTCGCGGGTGAAGCCAAGTAGCGGAAGTAGCGAGAAGGTTGCGGAGACAAGCGCGACCCAAACTGAAATTATGACAATCCATCGCGTCCAATGGTTCGCCGTAGCGTCGCGCACCGGAATTGCGCGCACCGCTTCTGCATTGGCCACCCCCATAAAAGTGGGAACAAGCGCACTGGCGACATAGCTGCGTACAATCCAAACAGCAATCGCGCCGGTCAGGTAAGCAAGTACGATCTCACGCAACAAGGGCGGCCACTTGAACAGCAGGAATGCACCAGCACTGCCGACAATAAACGCAAGGATCATGATCGTCGCATAAAGATAGCGTCCACCAATTTTCCTCGCACGACCGGTTGGAGTTGTTGCCGGCAATGCATCAATCCACTTGCGCAAGCGCGCGGTGAGAAGATGCACTATTGCGGACAGAGCAACGCCAGCAGCAATGAAAACGCCTATAACCAGCGCCACATCAAGCAGACCACGTCGCGACAATTCAAGCATGGTGATGGTGCGGGCACGCTCAAGCTGATCGGGCAAATCTGGAACCGCGACAACCAGTTCGTGCACATGCTCCCTGACCTGTTCGAGGCCCATCGAAACAGTGGATTTCGACATGCCTTGCGCATGCAAATCAGTGTCGGGTTTATCCTGCGAGGCAGCCTGCGACGATTGAGCGGCAAGCCAATCCTTGACGGCGGGATCGGAGAGCAACTCGATTAACTGATCGACTTTTTCCGGGGCGGGCGCTGGAGCGGATTTTTCTTGCCCGTAAGAGATACTGCCAAATACAAGCATCAAAACCGACGCTGCGGCGATGAATCGTCGCAAAGCGTAGAAAGCCATGGCCTTTGCTCCCCCAAAGGGAACCTGCGCGCGTCCGCACGACGCACGCTCTGATTCCCGGCAGAAGAATAGCTATTCCGCTACCAGCGTCCAGCAAATTGGGGGACAGAAATACCAGCAATCATTTCAGCATGGGCCACAGGGTTGCGGCCAATAAAAGGCCCATCGCAATGTTGAACCATTTGAGGCGCACGGGGTCAGACAAGAACCCGCGCAATGCCACCCCGAACACCGCCCAGGTTGACACGCAGGGAAAGTTCGTCAGAGCGAATATACTCCCGATGAAGAGCAGCGACCAATAAGGATTGGAAGCATCCTGATAAATCGCCATAGCGGTTATAGCCATAACCCATGCCTTGGGATTGACCCACTGAAACAATGAAGCTTCCACGAAGCTCATTGGTCGAGACCTGCCATCACCCGCATTGCTGATCTTGCGGGACATGGCGATTTTCCACGCAAGATAAAGCAGATATGCGCCGCCAAGAACCTTCAGCGTCAAATGCAGTTCCGGAAACGCAGTCAACAAAGCTCCAAGACCCAGACCGACCCCAATCAGCAGGGTGAAGAAGCCAAAGCCGATCCCGCACATGTGGGGAATTGTGCGAACGAAGCCGAAATTCACCCCTGAAGCCAACAACATGAAATTGTTTGGCCCCGGCGTGATTGAGGTCACGAAGGCATAGACCAGCAATGCGAGAAGGGTTTCCTGAGTCACGGGGGAGCACTCGAAATGAAGGGAGGCGAACAGATGCCTGTTGCGCAGGCATCTGTCCAACTCATTGTTGTCTCAGTGACAATTTAGGGAATTACATTCCCTGAGGGCCGCGATTCATCGCCGCCACACCCGTCCGGCACACCTCGACAAGGCCCAGTGGTGCCATGATGGCGATGAACTGTTCGATTTTCGACACAGAGCCTGTGATCTCGAAAATGAAATGGCCGGTGTTTGCATCAATAACCTTGGCGCGGAAAGCTTCAGCCAATCGCAATGCTTCCACTCTGGCATCGCCTTCGCCTGCGACTTTTATCAATGCCAGCTCGCGCGCCAGAGGCTTTCCGTGCCCAAGCTCCTCGGCGCGAACCGAAAGATCGACTACGCGGTGAACCGGAACTATGCGTTCAAGCTGGTTCTTGATTTGCTCAAGCACGTGCGGCGTTCCGCGCGTCACGACTGTTATACGTGACAGGTGTTTCTCATGCTCGGTTTCGGAAACAGTCAGGCTTTCAATATTGTAGCCACGCCCTGAAAACAGACCAATGACACGCGCAAGCACACCCGGCTCATTGTCTACAAGGACCGACAGCGTATGCGTTTCGGGACGTGCCGTTTCATGTGCGATGAAATAGGCCGAACCGGTAGGTTGAAGTTGAGCAGACATATCGTTTCTTTCGTCCTGTTGGTCCAGCTACACCAGTTCCCTGCCCTTTGCGTCAATCGCATTGGCCACGGCTTCATCGGTTGCTTCATCGGGCAGAAGCATTTCGTTATGTGCCTTGCCGGATGGAATCATCGGGAAACAGTTGGCGAGCGCAGCCACCCGGCAATCAAAGATCACCGGCTTTTTCACCGAGATCATCTCCCTTATCGCGTCGTCCAGCTCGTCAGGCTTTTCGCACCGGATACCATGCCCACCATAGGCTTCCGCCAGTTTGACGAAATCGGGCATCGCCTCTGTGTATGAGTGCGACAAGCGGTTGCCATGCAGAAGCTGCTGCCACTGCCGCACCATGCCCATATATTGATTGTTCAGGATAAATATCTTGATCGGTGCCTCATATTGAACGGCCGCGCTCATTTCCTGAATGGTCATTTGAACCGATGCGTCGCCAGCAATATCGATAACGAGTGAATCTGGATGCGCAATCTGAACCCCGAGTGCTGCCGGAAGTCCGTAGCCCATCGTTCCCAAACCACCTGAAGTCATCCAGCGATTTGGCTTGTCAAAACCAAACAACTGTGCGGCCCACATCTGATGCTGGCCAACCTCAGTCGTGATGTAAACATCCTTCTCCTTGGTCAGTTCGTACAGCCGCTCAATCGCGTATTGCGGCATGATCACATCTTTATTGGGCTGGTACGCAAACGAGTTGCGGGCGCGCCAGCGGGCGATCTGTTCCCACCAGGGGTAAAGTTCTTTCTTGTCGGCGCGTGCAGAGGCGCGCCACAACCGGACCATATCTTCGAGCACCAATCCGACATCGCCAAGAATGGGAACATCCACGCGGACATTCTTGTTCAGCGAAGAAGGATCGATATCGATATGAATCTTCTTTGAATTTGGCGAGAACGCATTGAGACGACCGGTAATGCGGTCATCAAAACGCGCGCCGATGCACACCATGACGTCGCAATCATGCATCGCCATGTTGGCTTCGTAAGAGCCGTGCATGCCCAGCATTCCGAGCCAGTTCTTTCCGCTCGCAGGATATGCACCCAACCCCATAAGAGTTGATGTGATGGGGAAACCGGTCAAATCGACCAACTCGCGCAGCAAATGGCTGGCTTCCGGCCCGGAATTGATAACCCCACCGCCGGAATAGATTATCGGGCGCTTTGCAGTCGCCATCAGCGCAACGGCGGCCTTGATTTGTTCGAGGTCGCCCTGCGTCTTCGGGCGATAGCTCGAAGTCGGGACCATTTGGGGCGGCGTGTAAATGCCTTTCGCGAACTGCACATCCTTCGGAATATCGACGACAACCGGACCGGGGCGGCCCGTTGTGGCAACGACAAAGGCCTGATGCAATATCCGCGACAGATCGTTCACGTCCTTTACCAGCCAGTTATGCTTGGTGCAGGGGCGTGTGATACCCACCGTATCGCACTCCTGGAACCCGTCAGAGCCGATGAGCGTGGTGGGAACCTGCCCGGTTATGCAAACCAGCGGGATCGAATCCATCAAGGCATCCTGCAACGGGGTTACTGCGTTCGTGGCACCCGGACCTGAAGTGACGAGCATAACGCCGGGCTTGCCGGTTGAGCGCGCATAACCTTCTGCAGCATGGCCTGCACCCTGCTCATGCCGCACCAGAATGTGCTGAACATCATCCTGCTGGAAAAGCTCATCATAAATCGGAAGTACCGCGCCACCCGGATATCCAAACAGGTGCTGGACACCGTTGTCCTTCAGCGCCTGCACCACCATCTCCGCACCAGTCATTTCCCGGCGCTCACCTGCTTTGCTCATCGGTCTGGTCCTGTCTGTATTTCCGTTGGTTCGTTTAACCGCATTGGAGGCAATAAAAAAGGCCCCCTGAGGAGCCTGTTTGATGCGCATGGGAGGAACTTGCCCGGCGGTTACACCGCCTTGCCCACGCGCTTTCCTACCACGATAATAAGTGCAGTTTTCATGGGTGCGGACACTAGTGGGGAAACTTGCACCCTGTCAATGGCGAATTTCAACTTCCGATTAGATAGAATTCTTCTGGACGCATTCACCCATCGTACACCATCAATCTGCATTCCGCCTTAACCTACGCGGCATAGCCTTGCTGTCAGAGGCGGGAATTAAGCAAATGTTCGAACAGACAAAAGCCATCGGTGAAACAACCTCTCAAGAGCGCCGCGACATAACGCAAAGCGATGCGCGCCTGCTTGGACATGTCATCCGTTGCGACGGCGCACGAGCGACTCTTGCGGCAGAGGTTTCACCAGACGACGGCACAGCCACGACCGATCAATGGGTTGTGGGGCGAATGATTTCGATCAACCTCGGAGCGACACGCACCGTTGGTCTGGTTTATGAAATTGCGAAGACCACCCCTGAATGGGACAGCACCTCCGACAATCCAATCGAGATCAGCGTCGAGCTGGTTGGGGAAGTTCGCGACACGACCCCAGGCGCGCCGCCGGTCTTTGATCGGGGTATCACACGCTATCCACATATCGGCGCAGTAGCGCACCGCATTCGGTCGCGCGATCTGATGGCGATCTACGATCTTGCCGGCAGGCAAGCGGTGAACATCGGAACCCTCTCACAAGATGAAACGATAGAAGCCAACATTGCCATTCAAGATACGCTGACGCGCCACTTCGCCGTGGTTGGTACGACGGGCGTCGGCAAATCCACTGCAGTCACCATCCTGCTGCGCCGGGCAATCGAAGCGCGCAAGGAATTACGCGTGCTGATTTTCGACCCGCACAACGAGTTCGGCCCAGCGCTGAAAGATGTTGCATACAGGATTGATGCCGAGACACTCGACCTCCCGTTCTGGATGTTCCGGCTGGAGGAATTTGCAGAGGTGCTCTTCCGTGGTCGCGAAATCGACATGGACGAGGTGGAAATCCTGCGTGACATCATACCGCTCGCAAAGCAGCACTATCGCAACCCCGGCTCTGCCCTTGTGCGGCGCGGCGGCGGTGATGCCCTGACGGCAGACACGCCCGTCCCCTATCGCATGGTGGACCTGCTGAAATTACTGGACGATCGTATGGGCGCGCTTGATGCCAAATCGGATCGGCCTGTGTTTCGGTCCCTTAAGGCACGTATTGAGTCCGCGATTGTGGACCCGCGATACAAATTCATGTTCGGCTCACGCATGATCGAGGACACAATCCACGAGACGGTGGGCACTATTTTCCGCATCCCGCACAACGGAAGGCAGATCACCTGCTTCGAAATGGCCGGAATGCCGTCTGAAATCGTCAATGCTGTATGTTCTGTTCTGGCGCGGTTGGCCTTTGACCTGACGCTGTGGAGCGAAGGGAAAATGGAGCTTCTGGTGCTTTGCGAAGAAGCGCACAGATATATGCCCGCAGATTCAAAGCTGGGATTTGCGCCAACACGCCACGCACTTTCGCGAATTGCCAAGGAAGGGCGTAAGTATGGATGCTATCTTGGCGTTGTGACCCAGCGCCCCGGAGAATTGGACCCGACAATTCTGTCACAATGTTCCACGGTCTTTGCCATGCGTCTGGCAAACGAGAAGGACCAATCCATCATTCGCTCGGCGATAGCAGATTCATCGGCGTCCACTCTCGCCTTCCTTTCATCCATGGGACAGCGGGAAGCCATCGCTTTTGGTGAAGGCGTTTCAACAACCATGCGGCTGAAATTTGTTCGGCTCAAACGTGATGAACTTCCCGGTCATCAGGACGCCCGAGACGGCGAGGGCATCACCAATCGCGATGTCGATCTCGTCAACGTAGTCAACAGGCTCCGCAACGTGCCCGATCCGAAAGCTCTTGCAATGGCGCAGGCGGCGCTGCTCGAACCGGCCGCGGCTGGCAGTGTAACTCCCGGCGCGCCATATGCG
>JAHBYV010000006.1 GCA_019635795.1 Rhizobiaceae bacterium | reverse complement strand
TTGAGGTCTCCATTTCCTTCCAGCCCGTCAGGGCGAATTACCAAGCTGAAGTAAACCCTGAGGCTTACGCGTATTTCTTCTGAACTTCCTGAGCTACCGCAGTCGGTACAGGCTCATAATGATCAAACTGCATCGTGTACTGGGCGCGACCCTGTGACATAGAACGCAGATTATCAACGTATTTGAACATGTTAGCCAACGGTACCATTGCATTGACAACAACGGCAACGCCGCGGGCTTCCTGACCCTGTATCTGGCCACGGCGGCTGTTTAGATCACCGATTACGTTACCAACGTAATCTTCGGGGGTAACGACCTCGACCTTCATAATTGGCTCGAGAAGCTGCACGCCGAGCTTGGAAGCTGCCTCACGGAAGCAAGCGCGACCTGCAATTTCAAAGGCAAGAACCGAAGAGTCAACGTCGTGGTAAGCACCATCAATAAGCGTAGCTTTGACGCCAATCATAGGGAATCCGGCAAATGGACCAGAGCCCATGACGCTACCAATGCCCTTTTCAACACCAGGAACGTATTCCTTCGGCACTGAACCGCCGACAATTTTCGAATCGAATACGAAATCTTCGCCTTCAGTATTCGGCTCAAAAGCGATCTTGACGCGAGCGAACTGACCAGAACCGCCAGATTGCTTTTTGTGCGTATAGTCTTCGGTATGCGAACGCGTGATTGTCTCGCGATAAGCAACCTGCGGCGCACCAACGTTTGCTTCAACTTTGAACTCGCGACGCATACGATCAACGATGATGTCGAGATGCAACTCACCCATCCCGGCGATGATCGTCTGGCCGGATTCTTCGTCAGTCTTTACGCGGAACGATGGATCTTCCGCTGCCAGACGATTGAGGGCCAAGCCCATCTTTTCCTGATCGCCCTTGGTTTTTGGCTCAATTGCAATCTGAATAACCGGCTCCGGGAATTCCATCCGCTCTAGAATGACGGGCTTAAGCGGATCGCAAAGCGTATCACCGGTGGTCGTTTCCTTGAGACCAGCCAAAGCGACGATATCGCCCGCAAACGCTTCATCAATGTCTTCACGAGAATTGGAGTGCATCTGCAACATACGACCGATGCGCTCTTTCTTCCCCTTAACGGTGTTGTCCAGCGAAACACCCTTGGAAAGCTTGCCAGAGTAGATGCGGCAGAACGTCAACGAACCGACGAAAGGATCATTCATGATCTTAAACGCCAACATCGAGAGAGGCTCGTTATCGTCTGACTTTCTTAGAACTTCCTGCTCCGTCTTCGGATCGATACCTTTAATAGCAGGCACTTCAACAGGCGACGGAAGATAATCAACCACGCCATCCAACAACGGCTGTACGCCCTTATTTTTGAACGCGGAGCCGCAGAACATCGGGAAGAACTTTACTTCAATCGTTCCCTTACGGATCAATGCACGAAGCTGGTCATTTGAAGGCACATTGCCTTCAAGATAGGCGTTCATCGCTTCGTCATCGACTTCTACAGCGGCTTCGATGAGCTTTTCGCGCCACTCCTCAGCCTTAGATTTCAGATCAGCCGGAATTTCAACGACATCCCACTGCGCACCCAAAGCCTCATCGCGCCAAACGAGAGCATTCATCTCGATAAGGTCAACAACACCCTTGAATTCGCTTTCAGCACCAATCGGCAACTGCATAGCAACAGCCGTCGCACCCAGGCGAGACTTGATCATCTCATAGGAGCGATAAAAATCAGCACCAATCTTGTCCATCTTGTTGCAGAAAATCATCCGCGGGACATGGTACTTGTCAGCCTGACGCCAGACAGTTTCAGTTTGCGGCTCGACGCCAGCGTTTGCATCAAGAAGAGCAATCGCGCCGTCAAGTACGCGCAGGGAACGCTCAACTTCGATCGTGAAGTCAACGTGACCAGGCGTATCAATGATATTGAAGCGACGCGTCTTGCCATCACGACCCGTCCAGAAAGTTGTCGTAGCAGCAGAGGTAATCGTAATACCGCGCTCTTGTTCCTGCTCCATCCAGTCCATGGTGGCAGCACCGTCATGGACTTCACCGAGCTTGTGCGACTTACCGGTGTAGTACAGAACGCGCTCTGTGGTCGTCGTCTTACCAGCATCAATGTGAGCCATGATGCCAAAATTACGGTAGTCTTCTATTTTAAATTCGCGGGCCATTGTGATGTCTCTCGTCTCTCGCGCGCCAATTACCAGCGGTAATGAGCAAAGGCGCGGTTGGCCTCAGCCATCTTATGGGTATCTTCACGCTTCTTGACAGCAGTGCCGCGGTTATTTGCAGCATCCATCAACTCGCCAGACAAACGATCGACCATCGTGGTTTCATTGCGATTACGGGCAGCATTGATCAGCCAGCGAATGGCCAGGGCCTGACGGCGCTCCGGGCGAACATCGACAGGCACCTGATAGGTTGCACCACCAACGCGACGGGACCGAACTTCAACGTGCGGCGCCACATTGTCGATTGCCTGATGGAAAACCGCAACCGGCTCTTGCTTGGTCTTGGCCTGCACCTGATCCAGAGCACCATAGACGATCGTTTCAGCGACCGACTTTTTGCCGTCGTACATGACAGCGTTCATAAATTTCGTAACAACCAGATCGCCGAACTTGGGATCCGGGTTAATTTCGCGCTTATCTGCACTGTGACGTCGGGACATAGTCTTTGTCTCTCAATCTTCGTCAGCTTGCCACCTAAATGAGAGCAAGCCGGGAAAAACCTTACTTCGGACGCTTAGCGCCATACTTGGAGCGGCGCTGCTTGCGATTCTTGACACCCTGGGTATCGAGAACACCACGAATGATGTGGTAACGAACACCCGGCAAATCCTTCACACGACCGCCACGGATCATGACCACAGAGTGCTCCTGAAGGTTATGCCCCTCACCCGGGATGTAACCGATCACTTCAAAGCCATTGGTCAAACGTATCTTTGCAACCTTGCGCAAAGCGGAGTTAGGCTTCTTCGGCGTCGTCGTGTAAACACGCGTGCAAACACCCCGCTTTTGCGGATTCTGCTGCATCGCCGGAACCTTGTTTCGCTTCACCGGCGCGATGCGCGGCTTGCGGATCAGTTGGTTTACGGTAGGCATTAAACCTTCCTCTTGTCTCTCAATCTCGTGTCACAAGCCTTTTCAAGGCCGCTTTGAACGCATCGTTTCCATACGCAAATTCGGGCACAAGACCGCAGCCGCGGTTCCCGCCCGAACAAACAGCAGAGGAAGCATTGCTGCTTCATGCATGCCGGAAATGTCTTACATTCGTAAAACGAACCCTGTTTGAGGCGAACTCCAGAACGAGACGTTCCGGAAAAGCCAGCCTCACATCGGCTCAGACTTTGCGGCTTCTACTCGCAAGCCCCCTGTCCGTCAAGCCCGCTACCCTCGAAAAATCGCATCGAACCGACGCCCATAAACTCAACCATAGGAATGCGAAATATTCTTTCGTATTTTAGCGTGTTCGGTCACAATATTAGCGGCCCGAAATTCACATACCGGTGGGAATTGGCGTACAAAGCTTTATGCTGGTGCCATAGATAGCGAATCTAAAAAGCTGATTCCATATGGATAGAGAATCAAACTCAATGAATGATAATGAAGCACCGGTCGTTTGGATTCTCATAGGACGTGTCACCCGTCGCAAAGGGAGCGAAGAATCGGAGGTGCATGTGTTGCTGCAAGCGCCGGACGAGGACACCGCAGTGCGCCTGACATTGAATGGCCTGCAAAGCGAGGGGTTCGCGGAAGTACAGCTCGATCAAATCGGAGAAATGGAAGGCGAACCTGATGAGGAGCCTTACATCTCAGCCTATCAGGGCGCCCTCGAAGGGGAAGTTGCAATCGTTGTGGCGTGAATCAGTCGATGTCACTGACATCGACGCCCGCACCGCCCTCAATCCGATGCGCGAGACTGGCCTCCATAAACCCGTCCAGATCCCCATCGAGCACGTCTGACGGACTGGTCGACTCAACGCCGGTCCGCAAATCTTTTACAAGCTGATATGGCTGGAGGACATAGGATCGAATCTGGTGCCCCCATCCGATATCGGTCTTTGACGCCTGCTCGGCGTTGGCGGCTGCCTCGCGCTTCTCCAGCTCCACTTCATAAAGACGCGAACGAAGCATTTCCCACGCCTTGGCGCGATTTTGATGTTGCGACCTGCCAGCCTGACACGCAACAGCGATTCCTGTCGGAATATGCGTGATACGAACCGCGGAGTCGGTGGTGTTAACGTGCTGGCCACCGGCGCCAGACGAACGATATGTATCAATGCGCACATCCGATTCCGGAATGTCGATCTCAATCGTGTCATCAATAACCGGATAGACCCAGGCACTGGAGAATGAAGTGTGCCGCCGTGCATTGGAATCATAGGGCGATATTCGGACGAGCCGGTGCACACCTGACTCGGTTTTCAGCCAGCCATAAGCATTGTGCCCCTTGATCAGCAAAGTAGCAGATTTGATTCCCGCCTCTTCGCCGTCATGCATTTCCAACACTTCTACCTTAAAGCCACGGCGTTCTGCCCAGCGCGTATACATGCGCAGCAGCATATTGGCCCAATCCTGGCTTTCCGTACCGCCAGCGCCTGCGTGAATTTCGAGGTAGGTGTCATTCGCATCTGCTTCGCCAGAAAGCATTGTTTCAATCTGACGCTCGCGAACTTCCGCCGCCATGCCTTTGATGGAAGCTTCAGCTTCCGAGATGATGGTCTGGTCGCCCTCCATCTCACCAAGCTCAATCAGTTCGATATTATCCGAAAGGGATTGCTGCAGGCGCTTTACCGCGCTGATGCCGTCGTCCAGCGTCTGCCGCTCACGCATTAACTTCTGCGCTTCCTGCGGATCGTTCCACAGGTCAGCTTCTTCCGAGCGCGCGTTCAGGTATTCAAGTCGTTTTACGGCTTGATCCCAGTCAAAGATGCCTCCTCAGCAGGGTTATGCCCTGCTTGATTTCGTCGACAAGGTTCTCGGTTTCCGCGCGCATTCCACAATTCTTCCATTGAGAGGCTGGTACATATGCGGCGATCAGGTTCGTGTAAACCCACCCATCAACTATATCCCGCATAACGTCCGGGACGATGGTTGAGCACAAGGATCATGTTGATAATTAGTGCTCCCAGCACAGACAAAGCGACCTTGTCCGTAGGCAAGATAAAGAACGCTGCGGCCAGAATGGCAAAATCGATCGCGAGTTGCACATAGCCGGCGCGCCAGCCCAGCTTTTCCTGCATCCAGATCGCCAGAATGTTTATACCGCCAAGGCCGGTACGATGTCGAAACAGCACCAGCATTCCGATGCCTATAAGGCAGCTTCCTGCAATACTGGCATAGAGGGGTGCGAGGTTCGAAAACCCGATCCAATCCGGCGTCCATTTTACAAGCAGCGCAACCAGACTGACGGCGGCGAAAGTGCGAAGCGTGAAGGCCCAGCCCATCCGCCATACGGCAAGAATATAGAACGGTAAGTTGACCAGTGAGAAAATCACCGCAAAGCTCCAGCCTGTCGAATACTGGAGTAGTAATGCCAGGCCAGAATTGCCACCGAGCGCAAGCATCGCGTGGGAATACATCGCAACACCAAGAGAGACGACAAGCGATCCTGTCAGGATGGCTTGCAGATCTTCAAAGAGAGTGTGTCGGTCACGTGCGGTTTCGGACATTTGGCCAGCCTGGAAAGGGAATCGCGTTTATTGAATCAACAATTGCTGATATAAGTTAACGTATCCACACCGCTCTAAGACGGGAATATGGTTCATGCTATATGCAATACTCGCTTATCACGCAGAAGGCGCGATAGCTGACCTCACACCCGATGAGGACGCTGCCTTGATGACGCATCTCGTCATGATCAATGAAAGGCTCGAAAGCGAGCGCAAGCTTGGACCTGCGGCACGGCTGGACTTCACCCGCACGGCGAGAACCCTTCGAGGGGAAGCGAATGCGCCGATTATGGACGGGCCGTTTGCGGAAACGAAAGAGCAATTGCTCGGTCTTTACATGATAAATTGCGCTTCTATGGAAGAGGCGGAGGCCATCGCGCGCGAATTCAAAGCCATCAACAAGACGGCAGTCTATGAAATAAGGCCGGTGTCGTATTATTCGCCGGGCGCGCCTATGGATTGATGTGGCGGCGAAACAACTCGCCGCCACCAGAAGCTTCAGGCAGATGCTTGAGCCACTGCACGTTTGGCCATGGCAATGATCAAGGCTGCCCGATAGTCAGATGACGCGTGCATGTCATCCATCAGACTATCCGATGGCACTCGAACGCCTTCGAGGGTGTCCACTGCAAAGCTTCGGGAAAGCGCCGCTTCCAACTCACGGGAACGGAACACGCCGTCATCGCCGGCACCCGTCACGGCAACGCGCACACCTTCCTTGCCCTTCGCCACGAAAACACCTGTCATGGCATACCGCGATGCTGGGTTTGGAAATTTCGCGTAGCCGCATTTTGCAGGAGCCGTAAAGCTGACGGAAGTAACGATTTCGCCCTCCTTCAAAGCAGTTTCAAACAAGCCTTTGAAGAATTTCTCGGCTGGAATCGAGCGCTTGTTCGTCGTGATCGTGGCACCGAGCGCCAGCATTGCAGCCGGATAATCCGCAGCCGGATCATTGTTGGCAATGGAGCCGCCGATTGTGCCGCGATGTCGAACAGCAGGATCACCGATCAGCCCCGCAAGATAGGTAATTGCAGGGCAAACCTTTGCCAGTCTCTGGTCGGTTGCCACTTCATAGTGCGTTGTTCCGGCACCAATGGTCACATTCTTTCCCGTGACCGTTATGCCTTTCAGCTCCTGAATGTGCGTGAGGTCCACAAGATCAGAAGGGGCCGCAAGCCGCGTTTTCATTGCGGGAATGAGCGTCATGCCACCTGAAAGAAATTTCGCGTCGCCCTTGCCCAGCTTCGCCGCTTCCGAAACCGATTTGGCGCGATGATAGTTGACTGCATACATGGTCGTCCTCCTCTCGCGCTTATTTGCCAACCGTCTGAAGCGCACGCCAAACACGCTGCGGCGTGGCGGGCATTTCAAGGTCATTGGTTCCGATTGCATTGGTAATGGCATTTATCACGGCCGGAGTTGAGCCGATCGCGCCCGCCTCGCCACAGCCTTTGATGCCAAGGGGATTCCCCGGACATGGCGTGTTCTGGTGCGAAACCTGGAACGAAGGCAGGTCGTCTGCACGCGGCATGCAATAATCCATGTAGCTGGCAGTCAAAAGCTGTCCGCTTGAGGGATCATAATGCGCCCCTTCCAGCAAAGCCTGGCCGACCCCCTGGGCTATGCCGCCGTGAACCTGCCCCTCGACGATCATCGGGTTTATGATGTTGCCGAAATCGTCTGCCGCAACAAAGGCGACGATATCCGTCTTGCCCGTATCGGGATCGACTTCCACCTCGCAAATGTAGCAACCCGCCGGGAAGGTGAAGTTGGTCGGATCGTAAAACGCGGTTTCCTTCAATCCCGGTTCCATACCGCCCGGTAGATTATGCGCAGTATATGCAGCCAGCGCCATCTGGAACCACGGAACATTCTTGTCCGTGCCTGCAACTTTCAGCGCGCCGTTCTCAATCACAATGTCGCTTTCGTCCGCCTCAAGCAGATGCGCGGCAATTTTCTTTGCCTTGGCCTCCACCTTGTCCAGTGCTTTCACGATTGCCGACATGCCGACGGCTCCAGAACGCGAACCGTAGGTGCCCATACCCATCTGCACCTTGTCGGTGTCGCCGTGAACAATGGAAACGCTGTCAATCGGCACGCCAAACCGCTCGGTAACAAGCTGGGCGAAAGTGGTTTCGTGCCCCTGGCCGTGGCTGTGCGATCCGGTCAGAACTTCGATCGTTCCAACAGCGTTCACGCGCACCTCGGCGGATTCCCAAAGGCCGACACCAGCGCCAAGCGAGCCAACGGCGGCAGAAGGTGCAATGCCGCAGGCTTCAATATAATTGCTCATGCCGATGCCGCGCAGCTTGCCACGCTTTGCAGCTTCCGCCTTCCGCTTTTCAAAGCCCTTGTAGTTGATGGCTGCCATCGCAGCATCAAGGGATGCAGCATAATTGCCAGCGTCATAGCACATGATGACAGGCGTCTGATGCGGGAATTCGGTGATGAAATTCTTGCGCCGCAACTCAGCTGGCGAAACGCCCAACTCGTGCGCTGCGGTTTCCATCGTCCTTTCAAGAACGAATGTAGCCTCTGGCCGCCCTGCCCCGCGATATGCATCAACCGGCGCGGTGTTGGTGTAAACCGCCCGAACGTTCGCGTGAATTGCCGGAATGTTGTATTGGCCAGACAGCAGCGTGGCGTAAAGATATGTCGGCACAGAAGACGAGAACAACGACATATACGCGCCGAAGTTCGCAATCGTATCGACCTTCAGGCCGATCACCTTGTTGTCCTTGTCAAAAGCCATCTGCACTTCCGTCACATGGTCGCGGCCATGCGCGTCGCACAGGAAGCTTTCCGTGCGGTCGGCAACCCATTTCACCGG
Organism: Rhizobiaceae bacterium; assembly: GCA_019635795.1. Classification (GTDB taxonomy): domain Bacteria; phylum Pseudomonadota; class Alphaproteobacteria; order Rhizobiales; family Rhizobiaceae; genus Mesorhizobium_G. Next base: position 162,388 of record JAHBYV010000006.1, on the reverse strand, counting down.
AACGCCGGCCTTTTTGGAGGCCCAGCAGCACACCACCTCTTCCGGATAGATAAAGATCTTGGACCCGAACCCGCCGCCGACATCAGGCGCAATGACGCGAAGCTTGTTTTCCGGCGCAACATTATAGAATGCGCTCATCACGAGCCGGGCCACATGCGGGTTCTGCGATGTTGTCCAGCAGGTGTAGTGATCTTCCGCCTTATCATAATGTGCCAGCGCAGCGCGCGGCTCCATCGCGTTGGGAACAAGCCTATTGTTCACGATGTGCATCTTGGTGATGTGGGCGGCCTTCTTCAATGCCGCATCAGTTGCAGCCGCATCACCAATTTCCCAATCATAGATCAGGTTATTTTCCGCTTCGGGATGCAGTTGTGGCGCACCCTTCTTCAATGCTTCCACCGCGCTGGTGACTGCCTTGCGCTCTTTATAAACTACATTGACGACCTCGGCAGCGTCACGCGCCTGGCCTTTGGTATCGGCGATCACTATTGCAACTGCATCGCCAACATAACGCACACGGTCCACCGCCAACGGTGACCACGCACCCATCTTCATCGGAGAGCCATCCTTGGAATGGATCATCCAGCCGCAGATAAGATTGCCTATGCCATCGGCCTTGAGCTGCTTTCCCGTCAGCACAGCAACGACGCCTGGCATAGCCTGCGCGTCGCTCACATCTATCTTTTTGATATCTGCATGCGCATGGGGGCTGCGAACAAACACGGCATGTTTCATGCCGGGAACGACCATATCGTCCGTGTAGCGGCCCGCGCCGGTGATGAATCTCTTGTCTTCCTTACGCGCCACGCGGGCGCCAATGCCTTCCATTCCCATCTAAGTTCCTCCCAGAACCGCAAGAATAGTGGGTTCGGTAACGTTCAACTTCAGGCCGCTTTGGCCCTGCCCTTGCCCTTTGCGCCTTTGGCCATCTCGGACGACGCTGCCAGAATCGCCTTGACGATATTGTGATAGCCAGTGCACCGGCAGATATTGCCTTCGAGTTCGGCGCGCACGGTTGCTTCGTCCAAACCCTCCGGATGTCTGCGGATCATATCAACTGCCGTCATGATCATGCCCGGCGTACAGAATCCGCATTGCAGACCGTGATGTTCGCGGAACGCTGCCTGAACGGGATGCAAATCCGCGCCGCCAGACACTCCCTCAATTGTTGTGATCGTTGATCCGGATGCCTGCACCGCAAGCATCGTACAGGATTTTACGGCTTTGCCGTCCACATGCACAACGCACGCACCGCATTGCGAGGTATCACAGCCGACATGCGTCCCCGTAAGTTCGGCATTGTCTCGCAAGAAATTGACCAGCAAGGTTCTGTCTTCGACCAGAGCCTGAACCTTTCGACCGTTCACGGTCATCGAAACTTCCGACATTGTTCCTCCCTCTGTGGTGCCGTAACCTCAGCAAAACCGGTAACGAACCCGATGTCGGAAATGTGCAACCGCCTCCTGTGCCGTTCTATTGTACTTTCGGTCAGAAAGTGCTCCAGATAGCGAATGTCAGTGGCAACGCTGACAGCATGCACCCAACGCGGCGGAGGAACGCGGGAGGAAGCACTGGCGGTATCGCGCACAAGCTACGCTTGTGGTTTGATCGCCCTGAGCACAGATGCTCCGGGAGAGGATGCGTTTGTCGAACATCTTGCCCGCGAAGCGCGTGAAGGTCAGGCCAACTTCGCACTGATCTTTTACTCACGGTCCCTTTTTGAGTCAGAGAAGCTCGCAGGCGCTCTCAATAGACATTTGACCTGGCTCCCACATGCGGGATGCACGACCGCGGGCGAAATCACGCCTGATGGTTTGCACGAGGGTCAGGCTGTTGCGCTTCTCTTCCCCTCACTCGGCTTCACGACCTCGGGCGTGTTGCTTGAGAATATTTCATCCCTCGACATAAAGAGCGTATCCGGTCAGGTCGATGCGCTGAGGCGAAGCTTCACAGCCAAGCGCCAGGATCAGCCGGGGCTTTTCGCGATTTGCCTTATTGACGGTCTATCCTATGCAGAAGAGTCAGTAACTTCGGCGATTCATTGGGAGCTTGAAGACATTCCGCTTGTCGGCGGGTCTGCTGGCGACGAACTGAAATTTGAGAAGACCAGCCTGATCTGGAACGGCGGCGTGTACACGGACAGCGCCGTCGTCATGCTGTTTTCAACTGACATACCCTTCCACACGTTCAAAACAGACAATTTCGTTGCAACCGACAACAAGTTGGTGGTGACAGCATCCGACCCGGCCCGCCGCACGGTTTCGGAGTTCAATGCCGCAAAAGCTGCTGACGAATATGCGGCAGTGGTGGGAACAATGCCGGAAGATCTGGCGCCCCTCAGTTTCGCGTCACACCCCACCGTTGTTCGGGTTGGCGGCGAATATTTCTGCCGCTCCATTCAGAAGAGCAATCCCGATGGATCGCTCTCGTTCTTCTGCGCAATTGATGATGGGATTGTTCTTTCCATCGCCCGCGCCGTCGATCTGGTGGAATCCACTGATGCGGCCTTGCACGAGATAGACTCCCGGCTCGGCGGAACTGACATAATCCTGGGTTTCGATTGCGTATTGCGGCGACTCGACGCCGTGAACCGACAAGTCGTGCGCGGCCTCTCGGAGGTTTACCGCCGAAACCATGTCGTCGGATTTGGCACCTATGGCGAGCAGTATCAGTCAATGCACCTGAACCAGACCTTCACCGGCATCGCATTCGGCCTGCGCCACGCGGCTGAGTAGGAGACACTCAATGTCACTCGGCGACATTCAGGACATTGAGCGGCTGCGGAAGATCAATTCTGCCCTGATAAACCGCGTCGAACGGTCAATGGACCAGCAAGGCAACGCCTTCTCGCTTTTCCAAACCGCAATCACTCTTGAAGGGCTCGTTCGGAGCAGGACGGATGAACTTCACGCGGCGCTTCGCCGTTTAGAGCGATCGAATGCTGAACTCATTGAAGCGCGCGACCGTGCGGTTCAGGCAAACATTTCCAAGACAAGATTTCTGGCGGCAGCGAGCCACGATGTGCTTCAGCCTCTGAACGCTGCGCTGCTTTCCATGTCGGCGCTGGCCGATGTGCAGCGCACGGCTGAGGGAAAACGTCTTGCGCGGCAAGTGGAACGGTCGCTGGAAACCATGGAAACGTTGCTGCGAACCCTGCTCGATATTTCGCGGCTGGACGCTGGTGTCGTTCAGCCCGATGTGTCGCATGTCGCGCTTGATCAGCTCTTTCAGGGATTGCGTTCAGACTTCATGCCGCTTGCCGAACGCAAGGGCCTGAAGCTCCGCTTCGTAACAACGTCAAAGGTTGTGCGCACGGACAGGACGCTTCTGCGGCGCATCCTGCAAAACATTGTCGCCAACGCGCTACGATACACGACAAATGGCGGTGTTGTGGTCGGTGTCAGGCGTCGGGCAAGCGGCCTTCGGATTGATGTAGCCGATACAGGCTGCGGTATCGCAGAGGATCAGCACGAACACATTTTTGAAGAGTTTCATCGCGGCGTTGCCGTAGATGAGTCGGGCGTAACAGGAACCGGGCTTGGTCTCGGCCTCGCCATCGTATGGCGCATGGCTGATACACTTGGCTATCGTATCACCCTGAATTCTCGCCTCGACGAAGGGACAATTTTCCACCTCGACATTCCGTCCCAATTAATTGTCGCCACGGAGAAAGCACCGTCAGAGAGTGAAACAGAGCGGAGCCGCAATTATGGTCTGTTTGGAGCCAAGGTACTGTTGATCGAAAACGACCCCGATGTTGCGACCGCTATGGAGGCGTTGCTTCAAAGCTGGAAATGTGTCGTTCGCACAGCATCCACCACAGAGGATGCTGTTGGCGAACTGAAGGACACAACCTGGATTCCAGATATTGTGATTGCTGACCAGCATCTTGATCGGGGCGACCTTGGCAGCGCCGCAATTAACGGCATTCGTGCATGGCTTGGGCGTGAAGTCCCCGCGTTAATCACAACCGCAGACCCTGACCCTGCCCTTGTTGACGCGGTTACGCAATTAGGTGCCGAACTTTTAGTAAAGCCGATACGGCCAGCACAGCTTCGCGCAATGCTGGCCCATATGCTTGCCTGATCGGCGATCAGGCTGCCTTGCTACCAAACCGCTTGCCGGATGACCCGAACTTGCGTTTACGGAACGGCTTCTTGCCGGCGGGCTTGTCTCCATCGGGCCGCGCTGTCGCTGCCGGCCTTCCCTGTCCGCGGTGGTGCTCCTTGCGCGGGCGTTGGCGCTTCGGCGCTCCTTCATTCTCGCTTTCGCGCGGCTTGCGGTCATTTGCTGGCTGCTGCATACGCTGCACGCCCGGCACCGGCTTCGGGTCGGGTTCGCCGGTGTGGTCAGCACTGATTGGCAACTTCATGCGAATGATCTTTTCGACCGAGCGCAATTTTGAGGCTTCGGAAGGATCACACAGCGTGATCGCAATGCCGTCAGCGCCATTGCGGCCCGTGCGCCCGATGCGGTGAACATAGCTGGACGCCTCATCCGGCAAGTCAAAATTGACGACGTGCGAGATTCCCGGAACGTCGATGCCGCGCGCAGCAATATCTGTCGCAACCAGAATGCGGACTGAACCTGCGCGGAAACCGGTCAATGCCTTCTGCCGGGCATTCTGCGATTTGTTGCCGTGAATAACCGCAGCTTCGAATCCATCGCGCTCCAGATCGCGCGTCACGCGATCAGCACCATGCTTGGTGCGCGCAAAGATCATTACCGACTTCATTTCGGGATTCGCCAGCATCTGCGAAAGTATCTGACGCTTCTGCTTTGTTCTGGCCAACACAACACTTTGTTTGATTTCGGCTGCAGTTGTGCCTTCCGGCGCAACCTCGACACGTACCGGATCGCGCAAAAGGTCATTGGCTAGAGAGACAATTTCCTGCGGCATGGTTGCAGAGAAAAGTGCTGTCTGCCGGGCCGGGTGCGTCGCTTTGGAAATGCGGCGCACATCGTTGATGAAGCCCATGTCCAGCATACGATCTGCTTCGTCCAGAACCAGCCAGGTGGTTTCACTCAATATAACCGCATGATCGCGAACAAGATCCATCAAGCGGCCTGGCGTCGCCACCAGCACATCGATTCCCGGCGCGATTTTGCGCACTTGCGTACCTTTTGATACACCACCAAGAACCAATGCCGTCGATATATGCGCGCCCTTTGACAAAAGCCGCACGGTTTCTTCAATCTGCACGGCAAGCTCGCGCGTTGGAGCAAGTATGAGCGCCCGCGCGGTTTTCGGGCGACGCTTTGTACCCAAGCCTATGATTTTGGACAGGATCGGCAGTGCGAAGGCCGCCGTCTTGCCAGATCCGGTTTGGGCAACGCCCAGAACGTCCCTGCCTGCAAGCTGCGGCGGAATTGCCTGTTCCTGAATGGGCTTGGGTGTTACGAAGCCTGCTGCCTCAGCGCATTTCAATAATTTGCCGCTAATGCCCAGCGCTTCGAAGCCGGTCGCAACCGGCGCGTTATCAATCGTCAATTCATTCATCTTTCGCGCGGCGTTTCAAGCCGCTGCCATGCGCGCCGCAGGGCGCACACCCGCAGCACTTGTTCCATAAATTCCAGAACGACAAGGCGGCGGGTTCTATACCCGCTCGGTTGCGCTGTCGTGCCCGCAAATGTTCCTTGCGGGGCTGTTCGCTCAATCTTTCAAAATTGGCGAAGCAAGACGCAACACAGTCCTAACCTTGGGAAAGCCGTAAAACGGCCCATGCGCCTGTCTGAGGCGCATATGGACGATCCCGCACCGAAAAGCAAGCGAATTGCGGCACTGCACAAACAATGTCTTACCGCAGATCAAATGATCAGGCCGGCCAATGTCTCATTCTCGGTAATATCTTCATACGCCCAGCCCGATTCATTGAAGCGCTTGATCAGCGCATCGAAATTTCGGGCCTCTTTGGTCTCGATGCCAATCAGAACCGAGCCAAAATTGCGTGCTGATTTCTTCAGATACTCGAACCTCGCAATGTCGTCATCGGGCCCCAAAAGGTCAAGAAAAGCGCGCAGCGCGCCGGGACGCTGAGGGAAACGAAATACGAAATACTTCTTCAACCCCTCGAATCGGAGTGCGCGTTCCTTCACGTCCGGCAGGCGCTCGAAATCAAAATTGCCGCCCGAAACGATACAAACGACGGTCTTTCCCTTGAGTTCACGCCGTGGAGAATCCTTGAGTGCGTCTATGGACAAAGCGCCCGCAGGTTCCAGAACGACACCTTCGACATTCAGAATTTCCACCATGGTGGCGCACAAGCGATTCTCCGGCACCAGTCGCACAGCATCGGCAGAAAATTCCTTGAGATGGCGCAAAGGCTCGCGCCCGATCTCGGCAACGGCTGCCCCATCGACGAAATTATCAACCTTGGCGAGCTTTACCCGCTTTCCTTCCTCAAGGCTTCGCTTAAGGCTTGGCGCGCCAAGAGGCTCACAGAAAACAAAACGCGTTGCCGCACCTGCATCCGCGAAATATCGCGACACCCCCGCAGAAAGACCACCGCCGCCGACCGGTATCAAGACCATGTCCGGCACCCTACCCTCCGGCATTTGTCTGAGAATTTCTGCCCCGACCGTCGCCTGACCTTCGATAATGTCCTTGTGGTCAAACGGCGGCACCATGTGCCCGCCACTCGATTCAGCGAATTCCAGTGCGGCACGATAGCAATCGTCGAAGAAATCGCCCACGAGGCGAATTTCAATCCATTCACCGCCAAACAATCGCGTTTTATCAATTTTTTGCTGCGGGGTTGTGACCGGCATGAACACCACGCCGCGCACGCCGAAATGACGGCAAACAAAGGCGAAGCCTTGCGCATGGTTTCCCGCAGATGCGCAAACGAAGGTAGCCTGCTGCCTATCCTGGGCAAGTTCCTTACGAAAGAAATTGAAAGCGCCGCGAATCTTGTAAGACCTCACTGGCGTGAGATCTTCACGCTTGAGAAAAATCCGCGCACCGAATTTGCGCGAGAGGTAATCGTTTTCCTGCAATGGGGTTTCAGTGAAAAGGTCCCGCACCGCCGCCTCGGCACGCAAAACGCTTGATGCAAAGCTCATTGTGTTTGGAACTCCTTTGTGCTTGCGCGTATTGCATATTGGCGGTGGTGAAGCCACTGTCGTTTCGATGAGAGGGTTGGTGGACGCGTGAACCGGCTGGCCATTCGTGCTGCTATCCATGTGGCTGCGGTATTTGCAATGTACCTTTCCGGGGCAATGCTCATTCCCGCCGCGATGGACCTTTATTTTTCCAATTCCGACTGGCAAGTGTTTGCATTCTCCGCCCTCGTGATGGGTGGAGGCTCAACCGCAGTAATGCTGGCAACGCGCGGAGCGAGCCCGCAGCCGAACACCCGCTTCGGGTTTCTGCTTGTCAATTTGCTTTGGCTCACACTAGCGCTCGCAGGTGCCGTGCCGTTCATGATGTCATCGCTCGAAATGAGCCTGACCGATGCTGTTTTCGAGTCTGTGTCGGGAATTACGACGACGGGCTCCACAGTTATCAACGGGCTGGATCAGGCTCCACCCGGCATCATCATGTGGCGCTCGCTGCTGTCGTTCATGGGCGGTCTCGGCGTTATCGCGCTTGGTTTGTTCCTGCTTCCTTTCCTCAACATCGGTGGCGTATCCTATTTCAGGATTGAGTCTTCCGATATTGCGGATCGGCCTTTCGAACGCTTCCAGACCTTCGCGCTCAGCCTGATTGGTATATACACCATGCTCGTGTCCGTCTGCGCGATTTCATACGCCGCAGCGGGAATGCCGGGCTTCCACGCAATCAACCACGCTATGACCACTGTCGCGACCGGCGGATTTTCCACTCACGACACATCGTTCCTTCGCTACTCCGACAACCTCGCTATTCTTTGGACGTCGTCGATCTTCATGCTGATCGGCGGCTTGCCCTTTTCGGTAATGATCCTGTTTGCCGTGCGGGGACGATACGACGCCATCCGCGACCCGCAAATTCGCGTCTATATCTGCTACGCGATTGCTTTTGCTATCGGCGTTGCGATCTATCTGCGCGCCACACACGAAATATCCTTTTTCGACGCCCTGACACACTCCACCTTCAACCTCATTTCGATCATCACGACGACCGGATTTGCCAGCGATGACTATCTGCTCTGGGGTCCGTTCGCCGTGGCGTGCATCTATACGGCTACATTTCTGGGCGGCTGTTCGGGGTCGACCACGGGCGGCATCAAGGCGTACCGTTTCCTCATACTGTATCAACTACTGGCCAACGGCGTACGCCGCCTGATCTATCCGAATATGGTTCTGCCTGTTCGCTATGGCGACCGCACCATTGATCAGGACATGCAGCGGGCCGTCATATTGTTCATGGCCTCATTTTTCGTGCTGTGGGCGATCATAACCGTTCTTCTTGGTGCAACTGGACTGGATTTCCTGAGCGCGAGTTCCGGCGCATTGGCGTCCCTCACGAATGTTGGACCCGGCCTGAGCGCTCAAATCGGGCCAATGGGTAACTATGCCGACGTTCCAGATGCTGCAAAATGGATTTGTTCAGCAGCAATGTTACTCGGACGCCTTGAAATTCTTTCAGTATTAGTGATCTTCTCGCCCGTGTTCTGGCGGAACTGATGCAAGTGGCGGAAAAGTATGTGTCTGAATAAAGTAAAGCATCGCGTGCTTTTCGTCTTGATGGCCGTGCTTATCACAGCTTGCAACAATCCTGCCTCCCGTGAAATTCTGGCCGAAGAGGTCAAGCCCGCGCGTGCCGAACAAATTGCGGGCACACACAATATATACGTTGCAACGACCCGCGAACGCTCCAGCAGAGAGCTTGAATATTATGGCGGTGTCCGTGCGCCAAAGACTGATTTTGCGAGGGTCAATATTTCCGTCCCCGCAAGTCATGAGATCGGTCAGATCGAGCGCCGCAAAGGCCACGTTGCCGATCCAGCGAAATATTTCACGGCTACCTCCATCTCGGCCTATTCAGAGCCTGCATTTGCGAAGGCCGTTGGCGCTGATATTGCGCGGCACGACGGACACGCCCTCGTTTTCGTTCATGGTTATAAGACAAGCTTCGATGCTGCGGTTTACCGCATGACGCAAATCGTCCACGACGCGGATTTCAAGGGAACACCCATCCTGTTTTCCTGGGCGTCCGGCGGCAAGATCGTCGATTATGTCTATGACAATAACAGCGCGACCGCCGCCCGTGACGCTTTGGAAGGTACGCTCCGTCTGGTCGCGAAACACGCCAAGCGCGTGGACATTGTCGCACACTCAATGGGCAACTGGGTTGCCATGGAGGCCCTCAGGCAGTTGGCAATTGCGGGCGACCCTACTCTTGGCGGCAAGCTTGGCGACGTGGTTTTGGCATCGCCCGACATCGATGTTGATGTTTTCAAGGCGCAAATGCGCCGCTACGGCAAGCCGCAAGAACCCTTCATTCTCTTACTTTCGGGCGATGACCGGGCGTTAAAACTGTCCAGCTTTCTTGCAGGTGAGCGTCCACGTGTTGGCGACTATGCCGACGCAGCCGATCTTGCTGCGTATGGCGTTGCTGTTCTTGATTTGACTGCAGTCAAAGGCGACCGACTTGGCCACACAAAGTTTGCAGCAAATCCGGTGGTCATAAAGCTTTTGGGTGCAGGCCTTAATTACACTGGAGAGCCGCTACGCGGCGAAGAAGCTATTACGGAACGGATAAACCAGCTTGGTCGCCAACTCGGCGGATCGCTTGGTACCGCAGCAGAAATCGTGCTGACAACGCCAATAAGCGCGTTGCGTGTTGTTGTAGGCGAATGAGCTAGCCGATACCGGTCGTATGTCGCAGATAGAATGCGAGCATCACAAACGCGACCATGAGTGCAATGCCCGTCCAGTCAATCTCCCGCGTCTGCGCGAACCTGACTGCGCGCATAATTAAAAACCAAACGACGAGTACGATCAAACCAAGGATCACAAAACGGATCATGCCGACCCCATGAGCCGACTAAATATTCGTATGTTTAAATATAGGTAAGCGCACTCTGTGTTCAAAGAGGCATATAACGCCTTCCCAGCCTATAATACCAAGACTTCCATTAAAAAAAATCCAGCCTCAATCGCATCGCGTGCAGATTTGTGTACGAGTAGTAACAATATATTAGAATATGCACATATAAAAGATTCTCAATTTCTAGTGGAGTTCTTATGCTGGACATCGAAAGCAAAATATTGGGCGAGCTTATCGCGCTAAAAGTCGTGATGCGGCACCTGGCGGAGGCTGTATCTGATCTTTATGACGAGGACCATGTGGCCCTGAGAGACTGGTACGCACTTTCCCGCCGCCAGCTAAGGCGCGAAAGTCAGGATGTATCGGGATATGATCTGGAGTGTGTAATCCGGGCCGCCGAAAATCTCTTCGAGTATATCTTTGGACCACACCCGAAGCGGTGCGGCGCAACAATCCAGTAAGCAAACCCGCCGCAGTCCTAAACTGCGGCGTTTTCTCTTGAGATAACGCGTTAAATTCCACCAGCCATATAGGCGGCCAAATCATGTCATCGAACTGGAAAATGGTGCCCCCGGCCGGATTCGAACCGACGACCCCCTGATTACAAATCAGGTGCTCTACCAACTGAGCTACAAGGGCAGTGAGCGGCGCTTAGCACGAAAGAGGGAAAAAGCTCAATGCCTATTAGCAAAATGCACAATGGAAATTCTGCGCCTCAAAAAAATAAACCCGCCGGGTAAGGCCGGCGGGTCTGCCGTGACTGGTTCGGGCTGAAGGGTCATCACAGGCAGCCGGATACTAACTGCCCGTAACATTTCAGCAATTCAGCCGATTGGCGATGTTTGGCCATGCGCCTATCAGCCTTTATGGCGATGCTACTTCAACTCGCCGTCACCGCTTTTATCGGCGCTGGCGAAGTCCTTCATGACCTGGTCCAGAAACTCCTTCTGGCTCACCCTTCCATCGCCATTGGCGTCAATCGCGGAAATCTGGTCCGGCGTCAGAATCGCCGAAACTTCCTCCGCAGTCAGAAAGCCGTTGCCATTCGCATCCAGCTTGGTGAAGGCCGCGACCATGAAACCCTGATATTCAGATTTTGTAACCGCGCCGTTCTTGTCGGCGTCAATCTGGTTCAGTTGCCCGTCTGTCATTGACTGCTGCTGCTGTGCATTGGCAGCTCCTGCGACGCTCAGGAGGCCGAACATGGCCGTAATAATAACCCGTTTCATTCCGGTGCCTCCCTTAGCTACATGCCAGCCGGTTGCCGACATAGCCGCCAGCGCCAATTCCGGCTCCGACTGCCAGCACATTGCCGGACCCAGCGCCGATCGTGCTGCCAACGAGGCCACCAATAATGGCGCCACCAACTGTTCCCGCCATGCAGCCGAATTCGTGCTCCCTGGCCTGCACTTGCGGATCGGAACTCGATTGGCAGCTTGCGAGGAGCAAGACTGACGACACGAGAGCCGCTGTCCTTCGTTTATTCATGCTTCCCTCCACATGGCTCTGCACCGCAGATGCCGCGAGGCCATGCCAGCCCCCTGGGGCAGACCACCTGTTACCAATATCACAGATTGCATACGGTTAGACAGATCGAACAATGCGGATCGATATCAATTGCGCGCCTCTTGGATTGCCTGGTGATGCAACACGCGATTTCACTATGCGTAATTTTAAACACCTCCTTCCAGTTGAATTCTTTTCAGCCTGTTTGAACCACCGGCTTTGCAGCCAGATAGTGACGTGCTACGCACGCTCGCAAATCAGCATGGGTGCTCAGCAACATCATATGGACGCGAATACCACCAAACTGGCGTTTGTTTCGTCAGACGCACCTGATGCGCGCGAAGCAGCGGAACGATTGATTGCACGCTACGGCCAAACAGACCCAAGCGAGGCTGAGGTTATCGTGGCTCTGGGTGGCGATGGCTTTCTGCTGCAAACCTTGCGCGAAACCATGTCCACGAAGAAGCGTGTTTATGGGATGAATCGCGGGACTGTCGGTTTTTTGATGAACCCCTATCTCGAAGAGGACCTTCTGGAGCGAATTGATGCAGCCGAACCGGAAACAATCCGTCCCCTCGAAATGGAAGCCACCCAGGCCGACGGCACTGTTCTGACTGGCCTTGCGATCAACGAGGTTGCGCTCTGGCGTCAGTCTTACCAGACAGCAAAGATCAAAATTACGGTGGATGGCAAGGTGCGCCTTGAGGAGCTGAGCTGTGATGGCGTCATGGTAGCGACGCCTGCCGGCTCAACGGCCTATAATCTTTCCGCGCAGGGACCGATCCTGCCTCTGGACGCCCCTCTCCTAGCGCTAACACCGGTCAGCCCATTCCGGCCACGCCGCTGGCGCGGTGCGCTCCTGCCTGACAAATCCATTGTTCGCTTCGATATTCTGGAAGCTGACAAGCGGCCGGTGAATGCCTCTGCCGACCATACTGAAGTCAAAAGCGTAGCAACCGTAAGCGTCCGCGAATCGCTCCATCACACGGCTACCCTTTTGTTCGACCCGGATCATTCGTGGAATGAGCGGATACTTTCCGAACAGTTCCGTTATTGAACAAGACCAAATTAACCACACATATGCGTGACTTTTTTAGCTAGATCGATTGAAACTTCCGTTCTGATTATCCGGTTTGGTTGACAAATCGCGGGGTTGCGAATACTTCGCGGCAAGTAGCCAGGCGTAAAAGGCCTTTAGCGGCTGTGCCGCATCCCGCCAACGAGGCGCACAAACACATTGTCTGTAGCAATAGAGTCCACATTGGACGTGTCCACCGAACCACAAACGCAAGAACAGCCTGTATCCTTCGCGGACCTTGGCCTCTCGGCAAAGGTGCTCGCTGCGGTCACTGACAGTGGTTATACGACGCCGACGCCGATTCAGGCAGGCGCAATTCCCCACGCGCTTCAGGGCAAGGATGTTCTCGGCATAGCGCAAACCGGAACGGGCAAGACAGCATCCTTCGTTTTGCCGATGCTGACCCGTCTGGAAAAAGGCCGTGCGCGTGCAAGAATGCCGCGAACTCTCATTCTGGAGCCTACGCGCGAACTCGCCGCGCAGGTCGAAGAGAACTTCACCAAATACGGCAAGAACCACCGGTTGACCGTAGCTCTGCTTATTGGCGGCGTATCTTTCGAAGATCAGGAAAAGAAGCTGGAACGCGGCGCGGACGTGCTCATTGCAACGCCCGGACGCCTGCTGGACCATTTCGAGCGCGGAAAATTGCTTCTGACCGGCGTTGAAGTACTGGTCATTGATGAAGCCGACCGCATGTTGGATATGGGATTCATCCCCGACATCGAGCGTATCTGCAAGCTGATACCTTTCACCCGGCAGACCTTGTTTTTCTCGGCAACCATGCCGCCGGAAATTACCAAGCTGACAGAGCAATTCCTCCATGCACCCGTTCGCATTGAGGTTGCCCGCGCCTCATCTACCGCCAAAACGGTAACGCAGAGGCTCGTGAAATCGGGTGGCAAGCCCTGGGACAAACGCGCCGTGCTGCGCGACCTCATTCGCGCCGAGGGCGATGAGATCAATAACGCGATCATTTTCTGTAACCGGAAAGTTGATGTCTCTGAGCTTTTCCGCTCACTGCTGAAGTACGATTTCAATGCAGGCGCGCTGCATGGCGATATGGATCAGCGCGCGCGCATGACCATGCTGTCCAACTTCCGCGATGGGAAATTGAAATTGCTGGTCGCGTCCGATGTGGCAGCGCGCGGGCTCGATATTCCGGAAGTCAGCCACGTTTTCAATTTTGATGTGCCAATCCATTCAGAAGACTACGTGCACCGCATTGGCCGTACCGGTCGCGCGGGCCGTTCCGGCAAGGCGTTCACCATCGTCACCAAATCGGACACACGTTATGTCGACGCAATAGAGAAGCTGATCGGCACAACGATTGAATGGCATGATGGGGATTTATCCACCCTGCCCGCTTCCGACGAAAGTGAAAGCGCAACTGGCCGGGGTCGCGGAAAGCATGATCGTCGTGGCAAGCAGTCAGGCCGTCCAAGCAAGACAAAAGAGCCTGAAGTCATCGCGACCGAGGCAAAGCCGGAAGATCCGGACGCGGTTGAACGCCGCGCGCGCAAAGAGGCCATCCGATCCGACAATGCCGCGCGCAGGGTTCAGCCCGAACAGCGCGACCGTGCGGCACGGCCGCACCGACGCAACCGCGATGATGACGATATCAATACGATTGTCGGCTTCGGTGATGAAATTCCTGCGTTCATGATGGTGTCTGCAAAGATTTGACAGCGCTTTGCAGCACCTGCCTTAATTGCCTGCTCAGGGGCTGAGGGCGGCGCGTTTCGCGATCCACATAGACGTGTATGAAGAAGCCTTCGGCAGCAGCGTCCTGCTCCTCGTTTCGAAACAGTCCCACTTCATAGCGCACGGAAGAGTTGCCGATTTTCGCAACACGGATGCCAGCCGCAACGACATCCGGAAACGCCATTTCCGCGAAATACCGGCAGCCGGTTTCAACAACCAGCCCGATCTGGCTTCCTCTGGCAAAATCGAGCGCTCCGGTCTCCATAAGCCAGCCATTCACCGCAGTGTCGAACAGTGAATAGTGAACGACATTGTTCATGTGCCCATAAACATCATTGTCCATCCAGCGCGTGGTGATGGCGCGAAAGATCGAATAGTCGGAACGTTTGGAGCGCTGGTGCATGGATGGGGTCGCAATTCTGCTAATTATCGCCAATAAAGAGTTCTCAGTTTAACGAGGGACACGCAATGCCGTCTTCGTCAATCGACAATGCAATCACGGCTCGCAGCCTTACCGGTGCCGCATCGGACCCTACATATGCAGGCATATTATCGTTCATGCGGCGAAAATATACCAAGAATGTCAAAGGTGCTGACGTTGTGGTGTGGGGTATCCCGTTCGATGCTGCAGTTACAAACCGCCCCGGCGCAAGGTTTGGTCCACAAGCTATTCGCCGCGCCTCCGCAATTTTTGATAACGACCCGCAATATCCTTTTCACAGCGACTTGTTCTCCAATCTGGCTGTTGTCGATTATGGGGATTGCCTGCTGGACAGTGGCAATCATCAGAAGACGCCGGGAACGATTGAGCGAGAAGCTGCAAAACTGCTCAAGAGCGGCGCGTTTCTGTTGACGCTGGGCGGCGATCATTTCGTTACGTGGCCGGTCCTGAAAGCACATGCCGCCATTCACGGACCACTCGCGCTCGTACAATTCGACGCCCATCAGGACACATGGTTTGACGACGGCAAGCGTATCGATCACGGCAGTTTCGTAGCTCGTGCTGTGCGCGCTGGTGTTGTCGATCCTGACCGCTCGATCCAGATCGGAATTCGAACACATGCGCCCGAAGACTGCGGAATCAAGATCCTTTACGGGCATGAGGTGGAGGAAATGCGCGCCGCCGACATTGCGTATGCGATTGCCGAGCGCACAGGCGGGCGCAAGTGCTACGTCACCTTCGATATTGACTGCCTCGACCCTGCATTTGCGCCGGGAACAGGCACGCCTGTAGCTGGAGGACCCTCTTCCGCAAAAATCCTGTCCGTATTGCGCCAGTTGAACCAGCTTGAGATCGTCGGCGCGGATGTGGTTGAGGTTGCACCCGCCTACGACCATGCCGATATAACCGCCATCGCCGCCTCTTCCGTTGCAATGCATTACATTGGCCTGTTGGCGGAGCGACGGGCGCGTTTCGACGATAGCGGCAATGTTGCTGGACTGCACACGGCTGGCGGCATATGAGAGGGCCGATTTCAGGAGTCGAATGAACATGAAACCCAAGGTCTTTATCGACGGCGAACACGGCACGACGGGATTGCAAATCCGCTCGCGACTGTCAGCGCGAGACGACCTTGCGATTTTATCCATTCCTGAAGCAGAGCGTCGCAACCGTGACATGAGAGCTGAAATGCTCTCAGAGGCAGATATTGCCATCCTTTGTTTGCCTGACGATGCGTCGCGCGAGGCTGTTGCGATGCTCGAAGGCAATAATTCAACGCGGATTATCGACACTTCAACCGCGCATCGCGTTAATCCCGACTGGGCATATGGCTTCGCGGAAATGGACGCAGGCCAGCGTGAACGCATTGCGAGTGCGCGCTTTGTGGCGAATCCCGGCTGTTATCCAACCGGCGCAATCTCCCTCGTGCGACCGCTCGTTACCGCCGGAGTTCTCCCGGCGGACTATCCTGTGACGGTCAATGCAGTTTCCGGATACACCGGCGGCGGCAAGCAGATGATTGCGCAGATGGAAGACCCGCAAAATCCCGATCACATTGCAGCGCCATATTTCGTCTACGGCTTGCCCCTGATGCACAAGCACGTTTCGGAGATGAAAACGCACGGCCTGTTGAGCCGCAGGCCGATTTTCTCGCCATCTGTCGGGCGCTTCCCGCAGGGTATGATTGTGCAGGTCCCGTTGTTCCTCGGCGATCTGAACGGCGCACCATCGCTCTCTGATTTGCATGGCATTATCGAGCGCCACTATGCAGGGCAGTCGATCGTTGAGGTTGTGCCGTTAGCCGAGAGCGCCAGCCTTGCGCGCCTTGACCCGACGGAATTGGCGGACAGCGACCGCATGAAACTTTTTGTGTTCGGCACTGAGGGTCAGGGGCAAGCCAATCTCGTTGCCTTGCTTGATAATCTCGGAAAAGGCGCTTCCGGCGCTGCTGTCCAGAATATGAATCTGATGCTCGGCCGCTGAGCTAGGCTGCGGCCGGCAACAGATAGCTTCCCTTTGTGGCTCGCCAATGCGCTGCCGCATATCCCAGCGCTGCTATAGCAACGGCCTGATGTAGCAGCGCTACATGCAGGTGAACTTGCGTGAGCAAGGTCACAATACCAATCACTGCCTGCAACAATATGATGTGGAACAGGATCAAGGCTTGCCGCGCATGGGCCGTTCCGGGTTCGCGTTTGCGCACCGCAATCATGTGCCATAGCCCAAGAGCAAACAAGATATAGGCGCCGAGCCTGTGATCAAACTGCACGAGCTTCGGGTTCTCGAAGAAGTTGTGCCAGATAGGTTGGATCACGAACATATCGCCCGGAATGATTGCTCCATCCATAAGCGGCCAGGTATTGTAACTCAGCCCGGCATTAAGCCCCGCAACGAGGCCACCGAGATAGATCTGGACAAGAACTACCACCACCAGCAATCCGGCGAAGCGCTGAGTCGATCGACTGGCGGGAGCACCGCGGTCCGGTGCAAGGCCACGCGCAACAAACGCCGTTGCGGCGAAAATCACGGCAGCAATCGTCAGATGTGTCGCCAGGCGATATTGGCTCACATCGGTGCGCTCAACCAAACCGGAAGCTACCATCCACCAGCCTACAGCGCCCTGTAGCCCGCCAAGAGCCAGAATACCGAGGAGTTTGGGCATGAGTTTGCGCTCAACGCGCCCCGTCACCCAAAAGACCAGGAGCGGCAGGGCGAACAGAATGCCAACGCTTCGCGCAAGCATACGATGCGCCCACTCCCACCAGAAGATGCTTTTGAACTCGGCAATTTCCATGCCCTTGTTTATCTGCTGGTACTCGGGAATTTGCTTGTACTTGGCAAATTCCTCCTGCCATTCCTGCTCATTCAACGGGGGAATAACGCCGTGAATAGGCTTCCATTCGGTTATGGAAAGACCCGAGCCAGTCAGGCGTGTTGCACCGCCAACAACGAAAAGCGCAAACAGCACAAGCATGACGACAAATAGCCAGCCGCGCAGCTGCGCGCGATTGCGCCGCACTGCACTTGCGTTACCGGAAAATTCGCTCACATCCGCCACTGTATTCATGCGCGCGTTGGTGAACCATTGCGCAGCCGCTTGCAAGACCGACGGACGCCGCGCGACATGCGGTCGCGTCGAGGTTGCGAGAGGCGGCTATAAGGTTTATGCCATCGCCATGCCTATTCGCCTCAAAAAATTCATTGGCACGATCCTTCTCGTTGCGCTGGTCATCATATACGCATTGCTGGCCACAGCGGTTGCGGTCGCGCGGCTGTCCGAGTCTGGTCCATTGGTGCACTTTCTGTTCTTCTTGTTCTCTGGCCTACTTTGGGTGCTTCCGGCCATGGTGCTGGTCAAATGGATGACGGTCTCTCCCAAGAGCTAGGCTTGGCAGCGCAGAATTTCTTTGCATTTTAACGTTCGTTGAAACACTCAGGAATTTATTAGAGTGTAGATTTGCGCGTCCCGGAAAGAGGGTACGGGCTGGCGGAACGTGTGAAAAATGGCGGATATAGCTTTCCGTGAAGATGCGTTGAGCGCACCAAGAATCCTGCGCCGCCGCTCCTGTGTTATTTCCGGCGCCCGTTGGGACTTCCGGGTTGATAGCGAGCTCAACGCCTATGACCGCGCAAGTCAATTTGCGATTTTCGCGCCCCCGCAAAGCCCCGAATGGGTAGAGGCATGGGTTGAGGCCGGCTCGGAACTGGTTATCCCGCGCATACACGCTTCGGATGGCAGTTGTGTCTTGGCGCTCGCGCTTGAAACCACCCGCAGGCGTGGCCTTCGCATTGCCCGCTTCGTTGGCAACCGCCACTCAAACGCAAACTTTCCGATGTGTTCGTATTCTGCGATTGAACGTATCAAACCGGAGCTATTGCAAGCGCTCTTTGAAGCCATCTCGGCCCTTCGGCCCGACATCGATCTTCTGACATTTGAACGAATGTCGTGGGCACGCGCAGGAAAGCGCAACCCCTTCGCTGAAATTGAACACCGCCCAAGCGCCGACATCACACTTGCAACCGACCTTTCAGCAGGGTTTGACGCGGTTGTGGCGCGGACGGGTGGAAGCAGCAAGCTGAAGAAATATCGTCGGCAGGTCCGCAAGTTCAACGAAACTGGCGATGTTCGGATATTTACAGCAACCACACCTGCTGAAATCGAACGGATATTGAACGAGTTTCTAACCATGAAGGCTCAGCGCTTTGCCGCACAAGGCATTGCCGATCCTTTCGCCCCAGACACCGTCCAATTGGCGTTTCGCAAGCTCTTCCGAGACGCCCCTCATGGCCAGATCAAGCTTTTTACACTGGACGCTATTGAAATCGGTGGCAAAATCCGAGCGATAGCCGGTCATAGCCATGATGGAGATCGGTTGATCTGCGATTTTTGTGCCTTCTCTAATGATGAACTCAGCGCGCACAGTCCCGGTTCGTTCCTCTTCTTTGAAACGATCCGGAAGGCAGCGGAACAAGGCTATCGCATTTATGATTTCAGTGTTGGCGATGAGCCCTACAAGCGACACTGGGCAGATATCGAAACAGAATTGTTCGACGTAGTAGTGCCGCTAAACATGAAGGGTCGCATTGCAGCAACTGGCTTGCAGGCCAGCTATTCTGCGAAGCGCTGGCTGAAATCCCAGCCCCGGCTTTGGGATCAGGCGAAACGAATGCGAAAACTGCTGCGCGGCAAAAAATAGCGCAGTCAAGCGGCGCTGCGGTCTGTGGCCGGCGGCGGCGCTATGTGCCCGACCGGTGTAACCATTTGAATGTTGGTGTAGCCCTCGGCTTCCAGCGCCTGCCGCGTGTGCGCAACATCATTATCATTCCTGTCTATCACGCTCAGGAACAAAGCACTGTCTTCGCCCACCAGTCGGCGGATAGACTCTGCACGCACCGCACCACACTCCACGACAACCACAGAGTACGCCGAATCCAGCGCATCGAGAATCATGGGCAACCGCTCAATGCCGCGCATGGCTATTTCAGGATCGACCGTTCCGGCAGGAATAACGTGCGCATCGGAAAATAGGTCGGCATGTATGATGTCGGTGAACTGTGCCGTTGAAGCCAGAAGATTGGTTATGCCCGGCAGAGCGTTTCCATCCGTCATTGGAAGCGCAGCTACGCCGTCTGCCGTAAGATCGAGCAGCAAGACGCGAATTCCGGCATCTGCAACCTCGCGCGCCACCAGAACCGATGAAGCCGCGGCGTCATTGCCTTCCGGGGAAACAAAGAGAGCGCGTCCCGCACCCCGCTCGATCAACAATCGCGCCGCACTCGCGATACCCATATCGCGGGTTTGCGCACTTACGGCCTTTTGGGCTGGTGGCGCCGCCACGACATCGGACGGCGCATCTTCAATGTCGTATGCTGGTTCCAGCCTAGCGCCGACAGACTGAACGGTTGCCCGGCCTGAAAACAGTTCCCCAAGCAGTGTCAGGATCGACATCAACAGCAAGCCGCCGCCAAAAGCCGCGCCGACAATGGGCAGTTTTCTGGGATAATAAGGTTCTGCGGGTTCGGTTGCCCTGGAAAATATACGCGCATCTGCGGGCACATAGTTGCGATCCTGCCGCGACGACGCCTCGCGATACCGCGTCATATAAGACTGCAAGAGATCACGCTGTGCTGCAGCTTCCCGCTCCAGAGCCCGCAAATCCACTTCCTGCTCGCCTGCGCGGCCGGATTCGGCTTTCAATCTGTTCAGGTCGGCAACAATTTGCTGCTCGCGCGCACGTTCCGTCTCAACGGTCGCGTTCAAGCCCTTGAGAACATTATTTGCCTCAGCGCGTATCTGGCGCTCCAGATTGTCGAGCTGCGCGTTCAAAGCGCGGACGCGTGGATGGTTTGGCAAAAGCGTTATGGAAACGTCGGCAATTTGCGCCCTCGTCTGGGCAAGGCGATCACGCAGGCTTTGAATCAGCGGCGAGGAAACTATGTCTGGCAAAGTGTCCAGAGTGGCTCCGCCATCCAATGCGCGCCTGACGCTTTCGACATTCGCTTCAGCAATAGCCCTGCTCGCCTTTACACGTGACAGCTCGCTGGAGAGTTCGGAAAGCTGCTGGGTTGCCAGAACTGTATTTCCAGCGCCAACGATGAGACCGCTCTTCGCCCGGAATTCGGCAACCTTGGCCTCAGCCTCCCGGACACGCTCGGTAAGGTCCGCAATCTCCGGAGCCAGCCAGTCGGTGGCATCCACGTTTGTATCTTGCTTGGCTGCCCGACTTGCCGCCACATAAACCTCGGCCAGCGCATTGGGGATGGCGGAAGCCATCCTCGGGCTGCGCGAAGAAAACTCAATCACGATTACCCGTGATTTTTCAATGCGATACACGCTCAAATTATCATGCAACTTCTTCAGCACCCGATCTTCCAACGGCATTTGAGCCGGATCGTTCACGAGGCCAGTGAGTATCAGGAACTGCTTTACCTTGCCGGGTTCATCGAGCGCACCGAACTCGGCATCAGACGCCAGGTTCAGCTTCTGAGCAACATTCCGCAAATTCTCCGCAGACAATATGACCTGAACCTGACTGGTGACGCCCTCTTCATCCAGCAAGGGGCGCTCGTTTTCCGCCGAAGCATCTGGTCGCGTGAAAACGGATTCGCGTGATTCAATAAGTAAACGCGTCTCGGCGCGGTAGAGCGGCGTTGCCGTCCAGATAAAGGCAAAGGCCAGAGCGACCGCAACCAGCGCGCCAACGAGAATGCGAAACCAGTGCCGTGCAAGACTCGCAAAAAGTCTGCCAAGATCGATATCGGCATAGTCAGCACTGTTATGGAAACCCGGCATGACGCCCACCCACGCGACTCGGCAATTCTTCGGGTACCATTCATGGTGATCTGATGGTTAACAGCGCATTAACATTCCGTTAGGAATTGCGACAAACCTGCACCCCATGCTGCGAATTTTTACGTCGCATTAACCATAGAAGTTAATAAGAGACATAGGTGCCAGCCGCACCCTAAAGGACTCATTGCGTTGAAAAAATCACCGCTCGTACTTTCTGTTATGCTGCTCGCCGCAATGCTGGCTGGCGGCTGCGCCGGCTACAGCCCCGCCCCGCCTGCATTCCATAAGGCACTTAATGGGCCTTACATGCTAGGTGCAGGCGATCGTGTCAGGGTGACGGTGTTTGAGCAACCAAGCCTGAGCAACAGCTACGCGGTTGACCAATCCGGCTACATTGCATTTCCGCTGGTTGGAGCCGTTCCCGCTCGCGGACACACCACGAAGCAGGTCGAAAAGCTGATCGCGGATAAGTTGCAGCAGGGCTACCTGCGTGACCCGGATGTTTCGGTTGAAGTTGATCAATACCGCCCTGTCTTTGTCATGGGCGAAGTTGGGGCCGCAGGGCAATATGCCTATGTTCCGGGCCTGACTGCGCAAAAGGCCGTTGCCACGGCAGGCGGGTTTACCGCCAGGGCGCGTCAAACTGATGTGGATGTAACGCGCGATATAAACGGCAAGGTGATCACCGGAAGAATTCCCGTCACCGATCCCCTATTACCGGGTGACACCGTATATGTTCGCGAACGGCTATTTTAACCGCCTTGGATGCGCCCCTTCGTATAGTTCACTGCTTCCGCGCACCGGTCGGCGGAGTTTTTCGACATGTCCGTGATTTGGCTCTCGAACAGACAGCCCAAGGCCATTCTGTCGGGCTGGTTTGTGATTCAACAACTGGCGGCGACTATGAAGCTCAGCTTATTGCGGAAATCGAGCCGCAACTTGCCCTTGGCGTAACGCGCGTGCGCATGCAACGGCACGTTGGGCCCGGTGATGTTTTTGCGGCAGCTCGAACCTACAAGGCCCTCAAAAAGCTTTCGCCCGACATACTGCACGGGCACGGAGCAAAAGGCGGGGTGTATGCAAGAGTTTTCGGAACCGCCCTTCGCGGATCAAGCCAGGTCAGACGGTTTTATTCGCCACACGGCGGCAGCCTTCACTACGATGCTCATTCTCTCAAAGGCCGCCTGTACTTCACTGCCGAAAGAATGCTCCAGCGTCTGACAGACGGTCTTTTCTTCGTGTGCCAGTATGAACGCGAAGTGTATAGGCACAAAATAGGCCCGATACGGACCGAAAGCCATGTCGTCTATAATGGGCTGCGTCCGGAAGAGTTCACGCCGGTTGAGCAGCGTCCGAACGTTGCCGATTTCCTGTTCATCGGCACGCTGCGTCATTTAAAGGGGCCTGACATTTTCATTGACGCGCTGGCGATTGCACAGCGCGCGGCAGACAGGCAACTCACGGCTGTAATTGTCGGTGACGGTGAATTCGAGGAAGCCTGCAGATCTTTGGCCGAAAAGCACGGATTGACGCGGCAGATAACATTTCGGCCTGCCATGCCAGCGCGGGAAGCTTTCTCGATGGCAAAAGCTGTCATCGTGCCTTCGCGCGCCGAGTCCTTTCCATATGTCGTGCTCGAAGCCCTTGCGGCAGGTAAGCCGGTCATAGCAACGCGCGTGGGTGGAATTGCTGAAGCTCTGGGCGAAAACAGCCCTGCCCTTTGCAACGCGTTTCCGCAAAACCTGGCCGAAAAACTGGTACAATTCGTGCGCGCTCCAGAAGACCTGATAGCTGCAATGCCGGTCCATTCAGAGTTGCAACAGCGCTTCAGTTTGAAGGCAATGAGCCAACAGATCGTACAAGCTTACACCCAAAGGCGGTAAGCTCTCGTAAAGTAATACAATATTATTGCGCCGATGCACCCGCCAGTGGCCTTGCGGCACCGCCCTTTCTCGCTATGTTGCAGCAACCCTGCATTGTGCGGAAGTGCGAGGAAATGGCTTACACAGGTTCAGCTCAAACTGCTGAAACCACCTCAAAGGCGACCCTTAACCCGGTTGCCCAACAGGTGGCGCAGCTCTATCGAAGCGACAAGATTTCTCCCGTCATGCTTGGTGGTTACATCCAGCTTGGGGAGACGATTCTGCTCGCCGTCCTAGGATATGGTCTGTTTCTGGCCTATGTCGGGCAAGAGACAGTTCATAGCCTGAACTATCTCGGCGTATCTGTGGGCGGCGCAATCTTTGCCGTGTTGATGCTCGACGCTGCTGACGCGTATCAGGTGAATACGCTGCTGCACCCCCGGCGCGCGTTGCGGCCTATCCTTACCTCGTGGGGCGCGACCTTCGCAGTTCTCGCCATCTTTGCATTCCTGACGCGGATGTCTGAAGAGTTTTCGCGCGTTTGGTATTTTGGCTGGTTCGTCACGGGTCTGGTCGCCCTTATCGCAGTGCGTTTCGTTATGGCGCGAATTGCGAGGCGCTGGGTGCGCAACGGGCGGATGGAGCGTCGCGCAATTATCGTCGGCGGTGGAGAAAGGGCCGAGAGCCTGATACGCGCGCTCGAAGCGCAGCCTTACAGCGACATTCGCATTTGTGGCATTTTTGACGATCGCGACGACGCTCGCTCGCCCTTGCTGGTAGCGGGTCACCCGAAGCTTGGAACCATAGCCGAACTGATCGAGTTCGGCCGCATTGCGCGCATTGACATGTTGATCGTGTCACTGCCCCTGACGGCGGAAAAGCGCGTTCGTACCTTGCTCAAGGATTTGTGGGTTCTGCCCGTAGACATCCGCCTTTCGGCCCATGCGAGCGACCTCAGTTTCCGGCCTCGGTCCTATTCCTATATCGGCAATGTGCCGATGTTCGACATTTATGACCGCCCAATCAGCAACTGGGATTCAGTTGCCAAGCGCCTGTTTGATATTGTCATCGGGAGTTTCGCGCTTTTGCTCCTGTCGCCAATCATGCTGGTAACGGCAATCGCGGTTAAGCTGGATAGCAAAGGCCCGGTATTTTTCCGTCAGCAGCGCCATGGCTTTAACAACGAGGTCATTCAGGTTCTGAAATTCCGCTCAATGTACACCGATAAGGCAGACCCGGCGGGACGCAACTCCGTGCGCCGCGGCGATCCTCGTGTTACCAGCGTCGGGCGCATCATACGCAAGACCTCGATTGACGAGTTACCGCAACTTTTCAACGTTTTAGCGGGAAGTCTTTCACTTGTTGGCCCAAGACCACATGTCGTTACCGCCTTTGCGCGGGATCGCCAGTACCATGAAATCGTGGAAGGCTATTTCGCCCGCCACCGGGTCAAGCCCGGAATAACCGGATGGGCGCAGATCAACGGGCTTCGCGGTGAGGTGGACACTGAAGAGAAGATTCGCCGCCGCACCGAATATGACCTTTATTATATCGAGAACTGGTCTATCTGGTTTGATCTGAAGATTCTATTGCTCACGCCGTTCAGCTTGTTCAACACGGAGAACGCGTATTGACCGTGCTGGCAAGCAGACGGTCGCATCAGGCACTGTTGATAACGTTCACCAGCGCTGGCTCCATTTTCCTTGGCGTGTCTCTCTCCGGCTTCGTGCTGGACGAACCTGCCCCTTATGAACTCTTTATGGCGGCCCTGATGGCCGTATGGTTCCTGTTCGGCCTGGCAATTTCGCGCACAAATGCGGTGCTGCTCGCGCTCGTCGTGCTTTTCAATCTGGGCGGAGCAATCGCCATTTTGCAAATGGAGTACCAGGAAGGCGCACCGCTCTATGTTGCCGTGAGCCTGTTTCTGGGTTTGACGTCGGTGTTTATGGCCGCTGCCATTGAAGCCAATGCCCGGCTTTACAGCACCATCTTTGCGGCGTGGACGACTGCAGCGGTGCTAACCGCAACGCTTGCAATCATTGGCTACTTCGGCTTGTTGCCGGGAAGTGAAGCATTTACGCGCTACGGGCGCGCCAGCGGCGCGTTTCAGGACCCTAATGTCTTTGGGCCTTTTCTGGTTCTTCCAGCGACCTTCCTTCTATACCGGATATACACCGCGCCATTGAGCCGAATATTAGTCTATCTTGTTCCGTTTCTCATCCTGCTTGCGGGGATCTTCCTTTCGTTCTCACGCGGGGCGTGGGGCCTGTTTCTGATCTGCGGCCTGCTTTTGACAACGGCGCTACTTGCGCAAAGCGCGCGCGGTTCAACAAAACTGAGAATTATCGTCCTTTGCATTCTGGCGTTCGCTGGCATGGCCTTGGCTTTGCTGGTCATGCTGCAACTTCCGGGCGTGTCGGAACTGTTCAGCGCCCGGGCGCAACTTGCGCAGGAATACGACACAGGCAGGTTCGGCAGGTTCGGGCGTTATGGTATTGGCCTTGATATGGCCATACAGAATCCGCTCGGCATCGGACCGCTCGTCTTCGGTCAGCTACTGGGAGAAGACACGCATAATATTTGGCTCAAAGCCCTGCTCGACTACGGTTGGCTCGGCTTTGCCGCCTATGTGCTACTGATAGTGTTGACACTTGCGGGCGGAGCAAAGCTGTTGTTCAGACTTACCGATTGGCAGCCTTACCTGCTCACTGCGTACATCGTGCTGCTTGGCCATGTCCTGCTTGGAACAATCATCGACACAGACCACTGGCGCCATTTCTATTTGTTGATCGGTCTTGTCTGGGGCGCAATGGCGCTTGCTGCGAAATCAGGCGGGCTGACGAACAGTCGGTAGCAGAGTCCAGAGGCGCGACCAGTTCAGTTGGCAGGAACGGGGCAGGAAAGATCACCCTCCTCGCAGGACAGATACCTTTCAAGCTGCTGCGTCCGCTCTTTGGTAAGAACGGTTTTGCATGCAGCCACGACGGTCGGGGCAACGCTCCCTCCATCCTCCCCGCCAGACCGAAATACACATTCAGCATCGCGGAACGCGATCCACGCTTGCTGAGCATGAACCAGCCGGTTCTTGGCACCAGTATCTGAAGCGAGGCGTTTCTCAACCTCTTTGAACGACGAGTTGAGCGCGTGGTCCGCATTCCTCAATTCGTTACCGATCTCATCGGCCTCAGCAAAGCTCACGGGTGTAACTAGCATCAACCCGGCAATGATGCTCCTCATCTTGTACCTTTGCGTCATTCTAGCGCTTGCCCCCAGCCACTTTACGCCAGGCTGAAAGTGCTCCGGCCATTGATACGTCCGAAACTTCAATGGCTTTCTCCTGAAACAAGCCCTGCGCTGTCCATCTTTCCTTTCCGGAAGGACGAACTTCTACGAGACAAATCTCACCATCAACGAGAAGGCGAGCTGTGCGACGCATGGCATTCTTTTCCCTTTTGACCCTCCCCGCATCAGACGAACTTTCGCCAAGCATCGGGAGCCAGCTTCGAAAATGGTCTTCATCAGGCGGTATCACAGCAGCAGGCGAGTCCATATATGCGAAATTCAGATAATATATGAGCCTATACAATTAGGCCTGTCTAAATCAACTCACAATAAACATAACACATTATACCAGCCGAGCGTTTACTCGATTCTGGCTGAATGAAATCACAACTGCATGCGCGCGACGGCACGCGTGCTCACCAAACGAGAAAATAAAGCTGTAGGAGAAAATGGTCGGAGCGGCGGGATTCGAACCCACGACCCCTTGACCCCCAGTCAAGTGCGCTACCGGGCTGCGCTACGCTCCGAACCGGGCAAACGCTTAGCCGTTCGGTTCGATCACCGCAAGCGCAAATAAGCCATTCACAAAATTAGTTTTGCGCAATGAACAGAAATCAGGTTTTTAGCGAACCTGATCCAGAAGTCGCTTGCATTCCAGAAGGTCGAACAACGCTTCCTGAAGTAGCGCGCGATTGTCACGCGACAACTTTCCTGAGTCGGCGGACACCGGCCCCTCTTCGCCTTTTCCAAGACCGAAGAACCGCTTGCTGGGTTTTACCTTGGATTCGCCAACAAGCTCGTCATCCAGTGGCCGCAGCGCTGGCGAGTCATTTGCCGCAGCTTCAACTGCTGCTTCGTGCTGTCGCCGCTGCGTTATTGCTTGAACGGCCGCAAGATCGCCATTGCCCAACGCCACGACAAACTGATTGCCGTTTTCTTTCAACAGCTTCTGAACGCCTTTGATAGTGTAGCCTTGATCGTAGAGCATATAGCGAATGCCCTTGATCAGCTCCACATCCTGCGGCCTGTAGTAACGACGACCGCCGCCGCGCTTCATCGGCTTGATCTGGTTGAACCGCGTTTCCCAAAAGCGAAGGACGTGTTGCGGCAGATCAAGATCTTCCGCAACCTCGCTTATGGTTCGGAACGCGTCTGGACTCTTGTCGATCACGTCGCGCCTCCGTGGAACGAATCGAAGCCCTATATCAGCGACTTATCCGCCAATATTCAAGCCTTGCTGGCAAAAGCGTCGGTGGAAAGCTTACAGGAAGCTATTTTGCCGCCTTTGCTTTTCGCTGATTGTGCGAACGCAGGATACGATTCTTCAAAACATTTGACGCCTTGAACGTCATGACCCGGCGCGGGAGAATTGGCACTTCCTCGCCAGTTTTTGGGTTACGCCCGATACGCTCGTTCTTGTCGCGCACCTGAAAAGTGGCGAATGACGACAACTTCACAGATTCGCCCCGAACGATCGCGTCGCAGATTTCATCCAGGACAGATTCGACCAATTCTGCTGATTCCGTGCGAGAGAGTCCAACCTTGCGGTAAACTGCTTCAGCAAGGTCGGCACGCGTGACAGTCTTACCGCTCATGGGGCCGTCGCCTTATTGTTCTGAATTTTCATGTTAAATTGAGACCGCGCGACGTTAGAAAAATGAATCCGCAAGGTCAATAACGCTTTGAAAGGAATCGTTACCAGCGCAGCAAAACTGCACCCCAGGTGAATCCGCCGCCCATGGCCTCAAGCAACACCAGATCGCCCTGCTTGATCCGCCCATCTTCAACAGCCGCAGACAACGCCAGAGGCACAGACGCAGCCGACGTGTTGCCATGCTGATCCACGGTTATGACAACTTTTTCGTCGGCAATGCCAAGTTTTTTCGCTGATGCGTCAATGATGCGCCTGTTCGCCTGATGCGGAACGAACCAATCCAGATCGTCGGCTGTGATACCTGCCTGGCTGAATGTTGATTCAATCACGTCGGTAATCATGCCAACCGCGTGCTTGAACACTTCCCGCCCTTCCATCCGCAGATGCCCCACAGTGCCGGTGGTTGAAGGCCCGCCATCGACATACAGCTTTTGCTTATGTTGACCATCCGAGCGCAAGCTCGCGGCTATTATGCCGCGGTCGTCGAGATTGCCTTCGCCCTCCCCGGCCTCAAGCAGTACGGCACCGGCGCCGTCACCGAACAGAACGCAAGTCGAGCGGTCATTCCAATCGAGGATGCGGGAGAAAGTTTCGGACCCGATCACCAGCACGCGCTTGGCCATGCCCCCGCGAATATAAAGATCGGCCGTGGTTATTGCGTACACAAACCCGCTGCAAACGGCCTGCATGTCAAAGGCAAAACCTTTTGTCATGCCTATACGCTGCTGGATTTCGACCGCTGTGGCGGGGAATGTGTTGTTGGGAGTCGATGTCGCCAGAATGATCAAGTCCAGATCGTTCGGTTCCAGCCCCGCCTTTGCCAGAGCTGCGCGGGCCGCCGCCTCGCCAAGCGAGGCTGTTGTTTCGTCGTCGCTGGCAATGTGACGTTGGCGAATGCCTGTTCGCTGCACGATCCACTCGTCGGAAGTCTCGACAACTCCCGCAAGGTCGGTGTTCTTCATCACGCGGCGAGGCAAAGCCGCGCCGGTTGCTCGCACAATCGATCTGATCAAGCGTCTGTTCCTATATCTTCCGCTTCATCATCTGGCGTAAGGCCAACAGATTGCGGGTATTTTGCATGGAAAAGGTCAAGGTCCGCCTCGATCCTGTCGAGCAATCTGTTGCGAACCATATCGTAGGCGACCTCAATGGCCGCCGCGAATCCTTCGGCATCTGTTCCGCCGTGGCTTTTCACCACAATGCCGTTCAGGCCCAGAAAGACACCGCCGTTTGAGCGGCGCGGGTCCATCTTCTCGCGTAGGAAGTCAAAAGCGCCTTTGGCCAGAAGGTAGCCAAGACGAGCCATCAGAGTGCGACTCATCGCGCTTCGCAGGTAAGAAGCCATCTGCTTGGCCGTTCCCTCTGCGGTTTTCAGCGCGATATTGCCTGCAAATCCTTCTGTTACGACCACATCGGCCGTTCCTTTGCCGATATCATCGCCCTCGACAAAGCCGATATAGTCAAGCGAGGCAAGATTGGACGCCTTCAACATGCGCCCCGCATCCTTGACCTCCTCCTGCCCCTTGATCTCCTCAACACCAACATTGAGAAGACCAACAGTAGGTCGTTCCAGTTCAAATAACGCCCGCGCCATGGCAGCGCCGAGAATAGCGAAATCCGTTAATTGCTGCGCGTCAGCCCCGATTGTAGCGCCCACGTCCAGAACGACACTCTCGCCACGCAAGGTTGGCCAGATGCAGGCGATTGCCGGACGCTCAATATTGGCCATGGTGCGCAAGCAAAACTTCGACATTGCCATCAAGGCACCGGTATTGCCGGCGGAAACGCAAGCATCAGCCTCGCCTGTCTTGACCGCCTCAATAGCTCTCCACATGGAGGACTTCCAGCGGCCCTGGCGCAAAGCGGCGCTTGGCTTGTCGTCCATCTTGACGGTTACGTCACAATGGAAAACCTGGCTGACAGCGGCGATCTTCGGGTGCTTTTCGAGCACGGGCCGAATTGCTTCTTCCCTGCCATATATCAGAAAACGTACATCGCCACGTCGACCGGCCACCTGCTCCAGCGCCGGAAGGATGGTTTGCGGACCGTGGTCACCGCCCATTGCGTCGATGGAAATTCGGATCAACCGGGTTAACCTTTATGCTTGTATGCCCGGCAGACAGAGTGTCTACCAGAGTGGCGCGAAAATAGCGTTTTTACGCTTCTGCACAACCGCCGAATCTCCAATTACTTCTTTGGTAGTGCTTCGCGCAACTTGTCTGCGAAACTGCCACCATTTTCTTGTACCATTTCCTTGGGCTCTACCGTGCGTTGAACGTCAGCTCCCCGCTTGCGAGGATACGGATCAATGCCAAGGCCGAAAAACTCTTCTGCCAGCGCACCTACATCAATTGTGTCGCCAGAAAAAATCTCCGGGCTATCAGGCCCTTCTGCATCAATCACAATTTCCCCACCAAGGCCAAATCCTTCGCGGCCCAGCTTGGAATCTTCGGGAAGAAATACCGTTTCGACATCTTCTGCAATGTGGCTTTCCAAGGGTTCGAGCGTCACAACGCAGGTCTGTACCACGTCAGCAGTGACGGTTCCGGTCACTTTCACGCCATTACGCTTCCAAGGCGATACCATTAGGGTGGCCGAAAGCGCGTCGACACGCTCAAGCCCATGGATTTGCGCAAGTTCGGCGCGCTGCTCCTGGTCCGCAACGATTTCCACCGGCATTCCACGCTGGGGTAGCCGCGCCACGTTAACCGCAAATGAAATCGGGCTGGCAACCTGATCCGTTTGATCGTGTTTCAATTTACTCTCCTGCCGCTCCGGCAACGGGAAACTCCAAATTTCCAGCCAGAAGCTGACTGTCGCTCTGCGCAGCCAAAAGCCTGCCGGCTTCTTCCAGAT
The DNA here is from genome assembly GCA_019635795.1 of Rhizobiaceae bacterium. GTDB lineage: Bacteria > Pseudomonadota > Alphaproteobacteria > Rhizobiales > Rhizobiaceae > Mesorhizobium_G. The sequence goes on along the minus strand of JAHBYV010000006.1, from coordinate 131,241 downwards.
AGTGCGCCAATTGCGGACCGAAAGGCCAATCGCCCTGCCCCGGCACCACATTTCTCGCGAGCGCGGTCGCAAGTTCAGCTTTGTCTCCCGCTTCAAGCGCAACCCCATAGGAAGCGGCTCGGCCATAGAACATTTTGGCCAGCTTTTTGATCCTTTTGGGAACAGCGACGTCGCCAATTCCAAGTTCGCGCAAGGAGTGGTCCACTTCGGTAAAGAACTTGTCTGTCAGTTCCTGAGCTATTTCCTTTTCCGCACTTCCGCCCTTGGTGAGTCGGCGCAACACAAGAATCATGTGGATCGACATCATCTCGAATCGGCCAAGCGGCGTATCCGGCACATCCCAATCGGAATAAAAGTGCGGTTGCCGCGCGGCTGCCACGATTGCCGCATAAATGGCACCAGTGATTTCCTGGTTTTTTCCCCGGTCGCGGTTGAAAAGGCGTTGGAAGATCACGTTTTTTAAGGCCTTCTGAAGCAGTTCGTGCAGTTGCATAGGATAGAAAGCTGGTTTACCGCTTCTGCGGCATGGCGCAAGTGCATTGGGCATCAAGGGAGTGTGGGTTGAGCGGATCGGTATTGAAGAGGCCGGCTGGGCGTGGCTTCGCATTGGGAGCAGGTTTGCTGGGGGCGGCCATAATCTCCGGCTGCAACACGAACAATATGGTTGGCGATATTACGCCATCCGAAACGTTGACCCAAGGCTATGTCGTGGACCAGCAGTCTATCGACATGGTTCCCATCGGGTCGAGCCGCGAACAGGTGCTGCTGGCGCTCGGCAGCCCATCGACGACAGCCACGTTCGATAATGAGGTGTTCTACTACATTTCGCAGACCCGCCGCCGTTCTGTTGCGTTTGCAAAGCCGAAGCTGGTGGATCAACGCGTTCTGGCCGTTTACTTCGGGCCTGATGACCGCGTGACACAGCTTGCGAATTACGGCCTCAAGGACGGCAAGCTGTTTGACTTCATTTCACGCACCACCCCGACGGGCGGCAAGGACCGCACGTTCCTTGGCCAGATTCTCGCCGGACCCGGCGACGATACGGACCTGACCAAAACGCTTTTGGGCGGCTGAACCTGAATCACGAGTTGCGAAAAACCCGCGGAATCGATTCCGCGGGTTTTCTTTTGCGTCTTTGGCTGACTAGTGCGCCAGAACAGCCAGCAAGAGCAGCGCAACAATGTTGGTGATCTTGATCGCAGGGTTCACCGCCGGACCAGCGGTATCCTTATAAGGATCGCCCACAGTGTCACCCGTCACGGAAGCTTTGTGCGCTTCAGATCCCTTCAGGTGCTTCACACCATCCTTGTCGGTAAATCCGTCCTCGAACGACTTCTTGGCATTGTCCCACGCTCCGCCACCGGAGGTCATGGAGATTGCGACAAAAAGTCCGTTCACGATCACACCCAGCAAAGAAGCGCCGAGCGCGGCGAATGCTGATGCTTTCGAGCCCGAAATCAGCAACACGCCAAAGTAAACGACCAGCGGCGCAAGCACCGGCAACAGAGATGGAATAACCATTTCCTTGATCGCCGCACGGGTCAAAAGGTCCACTGCCCGCGCATAGTTCGGCTTGGATGTACCTTTCATGATCCCCGGATTTTCGCGGAACTGCTTGCGCACTTCCTCGACAATCGAGCCGGCTGCCCGGCCAACTGCCGTCATGGCAATCCCGCCAAACAGGTAGGGAATCATTCCCCCGAAAATCAGGCCCGCAACAACGTAGGGGTTTGAAAGATCGAAGGAGACAGTTCCCACATCAGCGAAGTAAGGATACTGCGCTGAATTCTCGGTGAAATACCGCAGATCGTAGCTGTAGGCTGCAAACAGCACCAAAGCACCGAGACCGGCAGAACCGATGGCGTAGCCCTTCGTCACGGCCTTGGTGGTGTTGCCCACCGCGTCCAGAGCATCCGTCGACTGGCGAACCTCTTTCGGCATACCGGACATTTCGGCGATACCGCCTGCATTGTCCGTAACAGGGCCGAACGCATCCAGCGCCACGATCATACCCGCAAGTCCGAGCATGGTCGTCACGGCAATGCCAGTGCCGAACAGGCCAGCCAACTGGTAGGTCGCAATGATGCCGCCGACGATAACAAGCGCCGGAAGGGCGGTTGATTCAAGTGACACCGCAAGCCCCTGAATGACATTGGTGCCGTGACCGGTCACGGAAGACTGCGCAATGGAATTGACCGGCCGCTTGTTGGTCCCCGTGTAATATTCGGTAATCACAACGATCAAAGCTGTGACAATCAAACCGACAAGTCCACAGATGAACAGGTTTGTTCCGGTAACGGATACTCCGTTGGAAACGCCTATTTCACCCCAACCGATTGTGAGAGACGTTGCCGCACCCAAACCGATCACGGAAAGAAGTCCGGTAACGATCAGGCCCTTGTACAGCGCGCCCATGATGGAACCGTTCGTGCCGAGCTTGACGAAGAACGTTCCGACGATCGATGTCAGGATACACGCACCGCAGATCGCGAGCGGATAAATCATTACCGATCCAAGGATTGCGCTGCCTGCAAAGAAGATCGCTGCAAGCACCATAGTGGCAACGACTGTCACCGCGTAGGTTTCAAACAGGTCGGCGGCCATGCCGGCGCAATCGCCAACATTGTCACCCACATTGTCTGCGATTGTTGCGGGGTTGCGCGGATCATCTTCCGGAATACCGGCCTCCACCTTGCCGACCAGATCACCGCCAACATCAGCACCCTTGGTGAAGATGCCGCCGCCCAAACGGGCGAAAATGGAAATCAGCGATGCGCCAAACCCGAGCGCCACCAGCGCGTCGATTACGGTGCGGTCAGCAGGTTGAAAACCCATCGGGCCAATCAGAACCCAGTAGTAGACCGCGACACCGAGCAACGCCAGACCAGCCACGAGTAGGCCTGTAATTGCACCCGACTTGAATGCAATATCGAGACCTGCCGAAAGGCTGTTAGACGCGGCCTGCGCCGTGCGCACGTTGGCTCGCACGGAAACGTGCATCCCGATAAATCCGGCGACGCCTGAAAGCACCGCCCCGATCAGGAAGCCGATCGCTGCCGTTGCCGACAAAAGCCACCAGGCAAGCAGAAAGACAACAATGCCGACAACGGCAATGGTTGTGTATTGACGCGTTAGATACGCTTGAGCCCCCTCCCGGATGGCTGCGGAAATTTCCTGCATACGTGCGTTGCCCTGGTCGGCGGCGAGCACCGACCGGGTTGCCCAGACCGCGTAAACGATGGACAGCACGCCGCAGAGAATGACTACATAAAGCATGGTCATTTGCGGATCATTCCTCAGGATATGGCCCCTAGATTCCTCTCCCCGGGCCTGCGAAGTTACTTAAGGCTTTCGCCTTGGTATATTCGTTGCGGCTTTTCATTGAGTGGTCAAGCCATGCTCAATGGATGGGTGTGATTCTACGCAAAAATCGCGAAAAGAAAAAATCCGTCAGGCAGTCTTGGCGCGACGGGATTTTGCCAGGATTGCCAGCGCTGCAAGGCAAAGGAAGCAGACCGGGAACACGATCCAGTTCAGCACGTTCCATCCAAAGGCATTGTATGTTGCGCCGGACATCAGGGATGCAAATGCAACGGTCGAGAAAAGAACCAGGTCATGAAAGCCCTGCACCTTCGCCTTTTCGGAGGGCCTGTATGTTTCCGAAACAATCGCGGTAGCGCCAATGAAACCAAAATTCCAGCCAATGCCGAGCAGGATCAACGCAGTCCAGAACTGCCAGAGCTGCAAACCGGACAGCGCTACGACAGCGCACAGAATCAAAAGCCCTAAACCGACCGCAACAATATTCTCGGCGCCGAACCGTTGAATCAGTCTCCCGGTAAAGAAGCTTGGGCCGAACATCGCCATGACGTGCCAGGAGATGCCCAGCGTCGCCTCATCAGTCGAGAAGCCGCATCCGACCATCGCCAGCGGCGCACCGGTCATCACAAAACTCATCAGAGCATATGACCCAACCCCGCAGATCATTGCGGCAATAAATCTTGGCTCCGAAATTACCTCACCCAGTGGCCTTGCTGGCAGATTTGCGGTTTGCGAGGCAGCCTCGCGCTTTGACGGTGGCTTCAGGAATGAAAGTATGACAGCGCCGAATGCAGCAAGAACTATGATCGACGCGAAGGAACCCGCGAACATCACAGGCTGGAGAAGCTCTTTTGTAAAAATAACGATTTGCGGGCCGAGGAGAGCCGTCACCACGCCGCCAGCCAGAACAAATGAGATCGCACGAGCCTTGAACTCATGCGGCGCATTGTCTGCTGCCGCAAACCTGAATTGCTGCACGAAAGAATTGCCAACGCCGAGAGCGGCAAGCGCAACCGTGAACAGCCAGAAATTGGAATTCATCAAGGCAAAAGTTGCGAGAATGCCGCCAATCGCCGTTATGAGCGTGCCGGTCTGGAAGCCGTTTTTCTGCCCGAGCGCCCGTATTGCTGCGGCGGCGGGCAAGGCACCGATAGCCATGCCAAAAACAAATGCCGTAACCGGCGCTGTCGCCAGCGATTTGTCCGTGCCCAGAAGGCTGTATCCAACCAGGCCGCCGACTGAAAGCGCAACGGGGTTAGCCGAACCAATGATCGCTTGCGCTGCGGATAGCACAATTGCGTTACGTCTGGCTTCGGCAGGAACATTGGTCATTCAGGGCTTGCGCCCCGCGCTTCGCCACGCACCCGGCGCGCCACGCGGTCAAGCACCGCGTTCACCAGCTTAGGTTCATCGTCTTCGTAGAACGCCTTGGCAATATCCACATACTCCGAAACGATTACCGCCACCGGCACATCCGTGCGGCGCATCAGCTCGTAAGTTCCGGCGCGCAAAATTGCCCGCAGCGTTGAGTCCAACCGTGAAAGTGGCCAATCTTCCGTCAGTGATTGGCGAATGAACGGATCTATCGTCTTTTGGTTTTCGACGACTCCCGCCAAAATATCACGGAACCATTGAGCGTCGGCCTCTCGATAGAGAGCACCGTCAACCTCTTTGCCAAGGCGGAACGACTCATATTCGGCTGTTGTTTCAAGCACGCCGCTGCCCGTCACATCCATTTGGTAAAGCGCCTGCACCGCAGCCAGCCGCGCGGCACCGCGTTTGTTCGCGTGTCGAACGGGCTTTTGCTCAGAACTGCTCACGCCTCACCTCCAAGGCGATCCTTGTGGGCGATCATCGTCAACGCTGCGCGGGCCGCAAAGCCGCCCTTATCGCCTTCGCTGACGCGAGCGCGCACCCATGCCTGTTCTTCATTTTCGGTCGTGAGAATGCCGTTACCGATTGCAAGGGATTGCTGGATCGAAAGGTCCATCAGCGCGCGGCTTGACTCATTGGCCACAATGTCAAAATGGTAGGTATCGCCACGAATGACGGTTCCCAGTGCGACATAGCCATCGTAAACCGTGCCGCCTTCCACCGCACCGTCCAGAGCGAATGCGATAGCAGCAGGAACCTCCAACGCTCCCGGAACGGTCAAAACGTCGTATGTCGCGCCCGCTTCTGCAATGGCAGTGGTTGCGCCTTCCAGCAATGCGTCTGCCAGCCCTTCATGATAGCGTGCCTCAACGATGAGAAGGTGAACCTTCCGCGCGGGCAGAATAAATGCTTTGCCGTGTTCTGATATGCCTGCCATTTCGGTCTCCGGGAAAGCGGGTCAATTAGGCCGAAGAATGTCCAAGAGCAAGCAGTTGATGAAGACTGTACTCACAATCCTTCTGCCGTGGCTTCAACCAGCCTCGCAGCGTATCTCGCCATTGTGTCAATTTCGATGTTTGCGAGGTCTCCAACCTGCCTTTCGCCCCAGGTAGTTACACCCAGTGAATGCTGGATCAAAAGCACATCAAATAGCTGCTTTACGACCTTGTTCACCGTGAGGGAGGTGCCATCCAGCGCCACAGAGCCTTTAGGCGCAATAAACTTTGCCAATTCACGTGGTGCTTCAAGTGTGAAACGCACAGCATCGCCTTCGGCCCTTCGGTCAACAATGACCGCCATGCCATCAACATGACCGGAAACGATATGGCCGCCAAGTTCGTCGCCGATCTTCAATGCCCGTTCAAGATTGATTCGTCGTCCGGGCGTCCAACTGCCCACACTCGTTAGCCGAAGCGCCTCTTCCCACGCTTCAATCTCGAACCATCGCGTGTCAGACCCGGTTTCAGCAAGAGCAACGACCGTAAGGCAAACGCCTGAACAGGCGATCGAAGCGCCTATTTCGATTCCGGCAGGATCATATGCCGTCTCGATTCGCAGACGCACCCCTTGCGAGAGCGGTTCGACTGACAAAACCCGTCCAACGTCAGTGACAATACCGGTAAACATCAGAGCCGTCTCACCCATTCCCTGCAAATATCATCGCCGAACCGCTCGTTGCGTTTCAACGCAAATTCATCCGGCATTCTGCTTTCGTCAATTGGCGCTGCAATCCCATCCGGCCCAATCACAACGCCACCGCGAAACAGCACAATGCGATCTACCAGATTCTCGGCCAGAAACATTTCCGCAGTGCTTGCACCGCCTTCCACGAAAATTCGGGACATACCCTGCCCCGCCAAATCTTCCAGCAATTCGGGCAAGGCGATTTTGCCATCGTGCAATTCTCCGGGCAGGATATGCACGCCGTGCGCTTCAAGCGAAGCACGCTTTGCGGAATCTGCATCCGGAGCAGCGACTACATTGGTTGGAACCACTTTCGCCGTCTGGACCAACTTTGAAGCCGCGGGAAGTCTCAGTTGCGGATCAATGACGATGCGGACCGGCGAGCGCCTTTCCAATCCCGGCAAGCGCACGGTCAATTCCGGATCATCGGCTATTGCCGTGCCAACTCCCACCAGAACAGCATCCGCTTGCGCACGCATAAGATGCACCTGGTCCCGTGCGACTTTCCCGGTTATGGCAATCTGACCGCAGCCTTGCGCACCTATCATCCAATCAGATGAAATAGCCATTTTTAGAATAACTTCCGGTCGTTTTTTAACAGACCGGATCAGGTAACCAGCCAGTATGTCGGCCGCCTCTTCCGCCAGCACACGCTCAGTCACCTCAATGCCATTCGCGCGCAAAATGGCGCATCCCTTTCCATTAACGCGCTCGTCGGGATCACTCGCAGCGCACACAACGCGCGCCACTCCCGCAGACACCAGCGCATTCGCACAGGGTGGCGTACGGCCATGATGCGCGCATGGCTCCAGCGTTACATAAGCAGTTGCGCCGCGCGCCAATTCGCCCGCTTCAGCGAGTGCCTGCGGTTCAGCGTGAGGGCGTCCGCCGAGCGCTGTCACTCCGCCCCCGACAATGACCCCATCCTTGACAATTATCGTGCCTACAGAAGGGTTGGTGCCGGTAAGGCCAAGGTTCCGGCGCGAAAGTCGGATTGCGGCCGCCATGAACCGCCGGTCAGTACTGGAAGCGTCGTCGCGGCTCACTCGGCATCCTCATCGCCACGCAGCTCGCCAAGCACATTGTGAAAATCCTTGGCTTCGCGAAAATTCCTGTAAACCGAGGCAAATCGCACATAGGCCACTTCGTCGAGGGACTTGAGTGCCTCCATCACGAGACGACCAATCTCCTCCGAAGCGATTTCCGACTCGCCCGAACTTTCAAGCTGCCTGACAATACCCGTCACGGCCCTATCCACCCTGTCCGGCTCGACATTGCGTTTGCGGACAGCGATCTGCATCGACCGCAGCAGCTTGTCCCGATCAAACGGAACCTTGCGGCCAGATTTTTTTACCACGGTCAGGTCGCGCAACTGTACTCGCTCAAAGGTTGTGAAACGACCTCCGCAATCTGGGCAAACCCTGCGGCGACGAATCGCCGATCCGTCCTCCGCCGGGCGGGAGTCTTTGACCTGGGTGTCTTCCGATTGGCAGTAAGGGCAGCGCATCAAAAACCTTTCGGGGAATCTTTGCGCTATGAATTAGTGCATATTGCGCCAAACGCAAAGCGGACCGGGCTTTTGGCTCGGTCCGCCGGATTTTACATCGTATAATCCAAACAATACGCCGGTATTCTTACCGATTAAGGCAATTTCTCGCGTAAAAAATCGCCTTTTGCGCGCGGAATTATCCCAGATATGGATAAAGCGGGAAGCGCTCGGTCAACTTTGCGACCTTATCGCGGACGGCGACTTCGACTGATGCGTTACCCTCGTCCGAGTTGGCCGCCTTCAATCCATCGAGCACTTCGGAAATCAGCTTGCCGATCTCGCGGAACTCAGCCTGTCCGAACCCGCGCGTTGTTCCCGCAGGTGTGCCGAGACGAACCCCTGACGTAACAAAAGGCTTCTCCGGATCGAAAGGAATGCCGTTCTTGTTGCAAGTGATGTGGGCTCTACCAAGTGCTGCTTCAGCGCGCTTGCCGGTCGCGTTCTTAGCGACACAACCAGCATCAGATGATGTCCGTACCGCCCGAAACTATCCAGACCGGTTTCCGCAACGAAGAAGCAGCGCCTTTGGTGTTTGCGACGATGTTCTGCATAAACCTTGAAATCGGGCTTCAACGCCTCTCCGAAAGCTACCGCTTTTGCCGCAATGACGTGCATCAGCGGCCCGCCCTGCAAGCCGGGGAAGACTGCGGAATTGATCTTTTTTGCGATGTCTTCGTCGTTGGTCAGCACCATGCCGCCACGTGGCCCGCGAAGCGATTTGTGGGTCGTGGTGGTGACAACATGAGCGTGCGGTAGCGGTGATGGATGCGCCCCACCTGCCACAAGGCCAGCAATATGCGCCATATCAACCATCAGATATGCGCCAATGGAATCAGCTATTTCGCGGAAACGCTTCCAATCCCAAATTCGGGAATAGGCCGTGCCGCCTGCCAATATCAGCTTGGGTTTGTGCTCTTTTGCCAAACGCTCGATTTCGTCCATGTCGAGCAAATGGTCATCTTTCCGTACGCCGTAGGAAACCACCTTGAACCACTTGCCGGACATGTTGACCGGCGAGCCATGCGTGAGATGCCCGCCTGAGTTCAGATCAAGACCCATAAATGTGTCGCCGGGCTGGAGAAGCGCCAGAAACACCGCCTGATTCATTTGGCTGCCTGAATTTGGCTGAACATTCGCAAACTTGCAGTCGAACAGCTTTTTGGCCCGTTCAATTGCCAGTTCCTCAGCAATATCAACATACTGGCAGCCGCCATAATAACGCTTACCGGGATAACCTTCAGCGTATTTATTGGTCATGATTGAACCTTGCGCCTCAAGAACAGCGCGGGAAACGATATTCTCCGACGCAATCAGCTCGATTTCGTCACGCTGGCGACCGAGCTCCTTGCGGATGGCCCCGAAAATCTCAGGATCTACCTCCTCCAGCGGAGCGGTGAAGAATGAACCGGCATTTGATGCCGCGCTAGCTTGTGACATTAAGTTTCTCCTGAGACTGGCCCGGAACCTTTAGAATTTCTGCGCTCTATCACAACGCACCGGCAAAAGTCATCGCTGCAATCCGAATTTTGCTGGCTCTTTTGCGACTGACTTTGGAAAGCGCGTTTGCACGTGCTGTCTCGTCAGTGGCTGGAGATAAGCTTCGGAAGATTTCAAGGTGCAAAAACGCATGACGGGCGCAATGCGCCCGCCTGAAAACCACTGATATATTCACGCTATCAGTTACTCAGAGAGCAGATGTGATCTGCAACTCGTCAACACCGTCCTGACCGTAAATATCGTCGCGGAACTGAACAACGCCTGGGCCGGTAGACCAAGCGGAAATGTACAGGAAATGCACCGGAACAGGATCAGCAACCGCGACCGGCGTATTCTCGCCGCCCTTGATCGTATCTTCGATCTGCTGGCGGCTCCAACCCGGCGTGTTTTTCAGAATCCATGTCACCAGATCGCGCACGTTCTGGACACGCACACAGCCCGAGGAATCGAAACGCATAAGCTTGTTAAACAGGCTCTGCGTGGGTGTATCGTGCATGTAAACACCGTCCGGCGACGGGAAATTGATCTTAACCGAAGCCATGGCGTTAATTTTACCTGGATCCTGACGCATACGGTAGCGCGCGGCTTCCTCGGTATTCCAATCGATTGCGGAAGGCGGAATCTCCTGCCCGTCCGGTCCGATGATATGAATGTTATTCTCGGTCAGATACTGCGGATTTTTCCGCATCAGCGGAATGATGTCACGGCGAATGATCGACTGTGGTGCATTCCAGTAAGGGTTGATGACGATCTCGTTGATCTTTGAGTTCACAACAGGCGTCTGGCGGTCAATCTTTCCGACAATTGCCGTGTGGCGCAGTACGACGCGACCGTTTTCAACGGCCTCCACCTGTGCCGCCGGAATGTTTACCAGCACGTAACGTTGGCCGAGATTGGTTCCGATTGACTGGAGGCGAACGAGATTCGTCTCAAGTTGCCCTAGCCGAACCTGCGCAGAAATATTCATCGCAGCAAAGGTGTACTTGCCGGTAACGCCATCTGCGGGAAGTCCGTGCCGCGTCTGAAAACGCCTGAGCGCAGCATCAACGTAAGTATCAAAAGATTGCGAAACGCCAGCTTCTCGCGCCAGATCCCCTGAAACAATCAAGCGCTGACGAAGCGCCTGGACATCGGGGTCAGTAACGCCAAGTTGCAGCTTCTTGGTTGCTGGCACCTGAGGCCATCCGCCCTGAGCCGCAATATCGCGATATTGGCCGATAGCCTGCTCGGTGAACGACATCGTTTCATTGGAAAAGATCGGCAAGGTCGTCGAAACTTTAGCCCGCGACCCACCAGCCGAAACCTGAGCATCGAACGTATCGTTCCAGTTGCCCCGGCGTGGCGAGGAAAGCACCTCCCGGATCGGATCGCCATCCTGCGCCATCGCGGCCTTTGCGATTGCTGAGACAGCTAATGCGCCGGTTCCGGCCAGGAAATAACGTCTGCTCTTGTTCAAACTCACTGCGACCACCTGTAATGTATATCGGCTGACCGTTCTTAAAACATCAACCTTAACAGTGTTTCACCGCAGCCTGTGCCTGAGCATGTTCGACCTTGGTCGCGTCGCGGCTTGCGGCATGAATCCCTCATGTAACTCGCAAGCCATGTGATTATGGCCTTAGTTTGGCTCCAACAAGCAACATTGATGTGAACAGGGGAACTTCAGAAATCGAGCTGCATGGCGTTGCCCATGTGCAACGCGCGCCTCGGCAAGCGCCTTGTCCCAAGGCGCCACCGGGAAGCGTCAAACCATCAAAAGGCTGGATCACATGCGATAGGCGATTGTATCGTTCCAGAACCGGTCGAGACGCTGCAGCGCGCGGTTCATCTGCTTGAACTCTTCCTGATTGATGCCGCCGACCTGCTCAATCGAACCGATGTGCCGTTCATAGAGCTTGCCTACGACTTCCGCGATTTCCTGCCCCTTGGGGGTAAGGCTGATGCGGACCGAGCGACGGTCAATGCGCGAACGTTGGTGATTGATAAAGCCAAGATCAACCAGCTTTTTCAGATTGTAGGAAACGTTCGAGCCAAGATAGTAGCCGCGAGTGCGCAGCTCGCCAGCCGTCAACTCCGAATTACCGATGTTGAACAGCAGCAGAGCCTGAATGGCGTTTATGTCACTTCTGCTATTGCGCTCAAACTCATCTTTGATGACATCAAGCAAACGGCGATGAAGCCTTTCAACAAGCTGAAGAGATTCCATGTAAAGCGTACGAATAGCCTCACGGCGATCGTCGGACGGCAAAGCGGACGTCGCCGCCGAGCGCGAATTGATCATGGTCGTTACCTTTCGTTTGTCGCCTGGTGACTTTTTGTTTTTGTGTCACCTTGCCACCGACAGTAACGGCCACCCATAAAATTCGACTTAAACACCAGCCTTAACAAGGGGTTAAATGATAGCGGTTTCCAAACGTGGTTAAATATCTGTAACCCGAGCAAACTTTCTTAACACCTGTGGCCAAATTGCGTTTGTGCTATTCCTGCTGCGCCGCCTTGCGCTCCCGATAGACCAGATACCACAGAATGGCATAAATGGTTATCGCTGCCATGTGCGCCGCCACGATTGGCAGGCGATAGCCAAATATATGCGGATAGACGAGGTACATCACCGTTTCGGCGACGGCGCATATGAACCACATGACCGCCCCCCACGAGGCAGTCATCCACAAGCCAATAGCAGCAAAAGGAAAGAACACTGCAAGGCAGGCGCTGGCCACCTGCCACTGCACCGGCATGAGATCAAAGCGCCAGAGCGAGCCGGGATGGAAGCCAATCAGCCTGATCCAATAAAGGGTACCGAACAGCAGACAATAACCGGCGATCACGCGCTGGAACCAGACAAACGCCAGTTCGGCACTGGATGGTTCAATGCGCGCGCGATTTGTCGTGAAGGTGTTCAAAAGGTCAGTTCCCCCTCCGCAAGCGGCGCGAAATAGGCGTCAACATCCGTTTCAGAGACTGCATCCAACGTGCCTGGATTCCACACCGGCTTTGATCCTTTGTCGACGATTGCCGCCCTGATCCCCTCATAAAAATCGTGGCCGCGCAACATCCTGCTCACGATACGGAACTCCATCTTCATGCAGTCTTCCATAGAAGATGAAAGGCCATTCGAAATTTCCCGGAACGTCACACGAAGGCTTGTCGGGGATTTTGAATGGAGTGTCGTCAGAATGCCATCGGCATCACTATCCCCTTGGGCGTTTTCCAATGCTTCAACGATCCCATCCAAAGTTGGAGCACTAAACCAGCCGTCAATTTTCTCCCACAAATCGCGTGATGTTTCGCGCGGCGGCATTGTGAAAAAGTTCCGGAGCACGCTTTCGGTCTCTCCGTTGCGAGCAAGCATTTCAACCAAAGCGTCGAGATTTTCGGATTTCACCGGATGGGTTGCCAAGCCCGACCATAGCGCATCTCCCCACTTCACGCGCGTACCGGTCAAGCCAAGATACATGCCAAAATTATCGGCCAGGTCAGGCAGCAGATGCGACCCGCCCACATCCGGGAAGAAACCAATGCCTACTTCAGGCATGGCAAATTGTGCCTTCTCGGTTAAGACTCGGTGCGAACCATGGAAGGAAACGCCGACCCCTCCTCCCATGACAATGCCGTCGATCAACGCGACATAGGGCTTCCTGTATCGCTCAATCTGGCAGTTCAGCCTGTACTCATCGGCAAAAAAGTCTGTGGCCGGTGCGTTGCGGCCATTGTAAATGGCCATCAGGTCACCGCCGGCGGAAAAGGCCCTTCCCTCACCTTTAATAATGACCATCGCGACCTCTCGATCGCCTTCCCAGTCACGCAGCGCGTGTGACATGGCCTTGACCATTTTATGCGTGAGAGCGTTCAGCGCTTGCGGTCTGGTGAGCGTTATAACGCCGGCTGTGCCGATTCGCTCGAAACGCACCTCATCCTCGCCGCCGAAATCCACTGTTCTGGCTTCTATGGCCATTATTAAATCCCCTGAATCGATCTTTGCGAGTTAAGCGCAGGGGCAAATCGCGTCAATGGGGCTACCCGTCCGCCTCATGACGGGGCCGCAATATTGGTACGGTTGGAAATAGCGTGCTAAAAGGCGCGAAATCATAAACGTGCCGAGTCTGAAATGAACAAATTCACGCCCCTGAAGGCCTCCGGTGGCCGCACTGTCGATGAAATCACAGGCTCGCGTCGCCTGCGCCGTATGCGCAAGGCAGACTGGTCGCGCCGCCTTGTGCAAGAAAATCATCTGACGGTCGACGACCTGATCTGGCCGATTTTCCTCGTCGATGGCGTGAATATACGGGAAGACATTCCAGCCATGCCCGGCGTTCAACGGCTAAGCGTTGATCTAGCGGTGAGAGAGGCAGAAGCTGCAGCAAAACTCGGCATTCCCGCGATTGCAACTTTTCCGCGAATAGAACATGCGGCGAAGGATCTGTCCGGCTCCCATATTCTCGACCCGGAAAACCTGATTAATCGCGCGACGCGGGCAATCAAGAAAGCCGTGCCTGAGATTGGCATAATCACCGATGCCGCGCTCGATCCTTTTACCGATCACGGACATGATGGCATTTTGCGCGAAGGCATAATCGTCAATGACGAGACCGTTGAACAGGTAGCTGCAGCAGCCGTTCTGCAAGCAGCGGCCGGTTCCGATATTATCGCTCCTTCCGATATGATGGACGGACGCATCGGAGCCATTCGCGACGCGCTGGACGCCAACGGCTTTCAGGATGTCGCAATCATGTCATATGCGACGAAATTTGCCTCCGCCTTCTATGGACCGTATCGCGATGCGATTGGCACCAAAGGGCTGCTGAAGGGCGATAAGAAGACGTACTACATCGATCCGGCAAATATCGACGAGGCTGTTCGGGAGGCTGAGCAGGACATCGCAGAGGGTGCTGACATGCTCATGGTCAAGCCCGGCCTGCCTTACCTCGATATTGTTCACGTCCTGAAGAGTAGTTTCCGTCTGCCGACTTTTGCCTATCAGGTTTCGGGCGAGTATTCGATGATCAAGGCCGCAGCCGCTAACGGCTGGATAGACGGCGAGCGAGCAATGCTTGAAAGCATACTGGCATTCAAGCGCGCGGGTTGCGATGGCATCCTCACCTATTTTGCGCCAGAAGTGGCTAAACTGCTGAAAAGCTGACCGCGCTTGAATGCGATTGAACAGATACCATCTATTCGGCAGGAAATGATGGAGAAAGTGCCCGATGAACACCGATGTGGTCACAACGGCAACGCCGCTGATGCTTGATGACCCACGCGCACTCGACGGTGTGCTTTTGCGGCGCATGATGGCGTTTGTGATCGATTATATCATCGTTGGCGCTATCGTGTTCGCCGTCGCTGTCGCCTTCGTGCTGCTGGGCATTGTGACACTCGGCGCAGGCTTTTTGCTGTTCTTCATTTTCGGACCGATCGTGCTCCTTATCGCATTGACCTATGTGTGGCGCACATTGGGCGGACCCGATCAGGCGACCATCGGCATGAAAGTCATGGGAATACGCATCTGGCGTATGGACGGCTCGCCAATCGACGGCATGACTGCCGTGGTTCATTCCATCCTGTTCTGGGCCGGCAATTCGATAATGACCCCGCTTATCCTGCTCGCAACGCTGTTCACAGACTACAAGCGTACCGTGCATGATCTTTTGCTCGGCACAGTGGTCACGCGCGACCGGATTTAGGGCAGAGAACAGCAGGTATTGCAATTATCTGTTGCAATGCCTCGCCTCGGGTGAATATCACACGCCAATTCGACAAGCGGATAATTCCGATTGGACCGAAGGCTGAACTTCGACCGCTTCACCAAAGCTGAAGTCAGCGTTATAGTTTTGGCAGAAACATGACCCAGCACCCGACCCAGTCGCCACAGTTTTTTCTGACCGCGCCATCACCCTGCCCCTATGTCGAGGGCCAGTTCGAGCGCAAGGTCTTCACGCATCTGGTTGGCGACAAGGCAACGGAGCTGAACGATTTGCTGACGCAGGGCGGCTTTCGTCGCTCCCAGAACATTGCGTATCGACCCGCCTGCGAATCTTGCCGCGCCTGCATTTCCGTCCGCATTTTGACAAGTGAGTTCGAGCCTACAAAAAACATGCGTCGTGTATTGCGGCGCAACGCCAATCTGATCGGTTCGATGCACGACGCTGAACCTTCAACTGAACAATATTCCCTGTTTCGACAGTATCTCGATGCCCGGCACAAGCGCGGCGGCATGTCTGATATGACCGTGCTAGACTACGCCATGATGGTCGAGGACACGCATGTTGATACGAAGGTAATCGAATACAGGCGGCGAGGTCCCGATAGTTTCATCACAGGGCGCGGAGAAGGCGAGCTTCTGGCTGTTGCCCTGACAGATCGCATGTCTGATGGCCTGTCGATGGTTTATTCTTTCTACAATCCTGAACTGGATGCAGATTCGCTCGGCACCTTCATGATATTGGACCACATCAGCCGTGCGCGCGCTGCGGGTTTGCCTTACGTCTATCTCGGATATTGGGTGAATGGCTCAAGCAAGATGGGCTATAAGGCTCGCTTCCTCCCGCAAGAGCATCTCGGCCCGCGCGGCTGGGAGCGATACACACCCGCCCCTGATCACGCTGGCTGAACCAATTTCCAGCCATGTCTCTGGTTAAAGTGTTCTGGCTCTCGTACAGACCGGTGCAGTTTAATGGCGGTGCGTGAAAATTGTCCTCCCAGAATGACCATCTCAAAGGCCTGATATTATGTGCAATTGGCGGATTGGCGATTACCGCCGATATACCGCTCGTCAAACTTGCGGCGGGTGATGCCTGGCCTATCCTGATGGTTCGCTGTGCGATGACACTGCTGGCAGGCGTATGTGGTTGGCTGATCTGGCGCGCGCTTGACAAGAACGCCCCGCCTCTCATTCCCGGCAAGATCGGACTGCTGGTTGCCGCACTTTACGGGATCAGCTCTGTCTTCTTCATTATCGGAGTGTTCAACACTTCGACCGCCAACCTTGTCTTCATTCTCGCTCTGAACACCACCTTTTCCGCTGCGCTTTCGTGGATATTTCTGAAAGAGCGACCGAAGAATGGAACCTTGCTCGCAATGGGCGCAATGGTTTTCGGCGTACTGATTATTGTCTGGGACTCCTTGGGCACAGGCAATCTCGTCGGAGATCTCGCAGGTCTGATCGCAACGCTGTTCATTGCAACCGCGATAACCGTCACGCGTTCGACACGCAAAGAAATGGGAATGGCGTCGCTGGTCGGCGTTCTGCTGCCGCTCACCGTCTCTGCTTTGATGGTGAGCCAGACCGGCTATCGTATCGACGCACCGTGGTGGATCATATTCAATGGCGCGGTAATAATGCCGATTGCATTCTTCTGCCTTGCCACCGGACCGAAATACCTCTCTGGGCCGGAAGTGAGCATGTTCTATCTGCTCGAAACAGTGCTGGCACCGATCTGGGTATGGATGATTTTCAACGAAGTTCCCACTCGAAACAGCCTGATAGGCGGTGCAATCCTGATTATTGCCCTCGTCTCGCACTCGATCTGGCAGATGTTGGAAAGCCGCAAACGGCGCACAACAAACGTTGTGCGCCATCCGGCCTGAACCGTTAAACCTGCTCGATTTCCGAATGCCGCGATCCCGCCCTGGTCAAGGCCGGTCGCTCTGGCGCGCCGACTGGTGCCTCCAAATCTGCATCAGTAACCAGCGTGTCGGTGCGAACGTCTATCATTTCGAGTTCACGCAGCCATTCGCGCCAGATCGCTACAAGCAGCGCCATCAGCACCGGGCCGATGAAGAGGCCAAGCAGACCCATTGTCTTGACGCCGCCGATCAAGCCGAAAAATGTTGGCAAGAATGGCAGTTTGATTGGGCCGCCCACGAGCTTGGGCCGTAAGGTTTTGTCCACGATAAACAGCTCAATCGAGCCCCATAGGAACAAAGCTATACCGGCGAATGTCGACCCGCTCGACACGAGGTAGAGCGAAACGAGGGTGAACGACAAAGGAGCGCCGCCGGGGATCATCGCCATCAAGCCGGTGATGACACCGAGCGTAACCGGCGACGGCACACCAGCGAGCCAATAAGCCGTGCCCAAAACCAGCCCCTCGCCAATCGCGATAAGCGTCATACCTGTCACGGTGGAGCTGATGGTTGCAGGCACGACACGGGAAAGGCGCTCCCAGCGCATCGGAAAAATGCGCTCGCCGAGCCGATCCATCTTGGCAACAAAACCCTCGCCGTCGAGATAAATAAAGAACAGCGTGATCAGCAGAAAGAGCATGGTCAGGAAACCGTGGAACGCGCTTCCACCAGCCGCCAAAACACCGCGGTAAATATTACCGAAGTTCGCACCGCTTACGAGATAGATGAGGTGCCCTATCGCGCCCGGAGGGCCGATATGCTCGCTCCATTGTTGGTCAAGCCATTCCCCGATTCCGGGCAGTCGCGCGATCCATTCCGGGGTTGCGGCGCCGTTTCGGTTCATTTCCAGCGCCCAGGCAAGCCATTCCCTTATTTCTGTTAGCGCATAACTGGCCGCATACGAAATCGGGATGACCAATCCCACGACAATGAGAAAGATCGCCAGCGAAGCACCGAGAGCGCGGTTCCCACCAAGCGCCTTTAAAAGCCTTCGATAAATGGGCCAGCTTGCAAACGCGATAACCGACGCCGCGAGCACCGGAACGAGAAAGCCATGAAAGAAATAGATACCAGCCGCAAAAATCAGGAAGAGCAGCCAGCGCGCCAGACTGAGCGGCGATACGAGGGCAGCCCTTGAGGGGGCCGCAGTACCCAGGAACCTCGGTTCCTTATCATTTCTAATAGGTGCCATTCGGCTCCCGCCTGTATTGATCAGTGTACCTCATATTATAATAGCCTAAAATGCAACCGGCGAAAGGGTGCAAACAGAAGAAAGCGCGGATCAGGAAAATTTTCCGGAGCGCGGGAAGCCCTTCGGGACCATACGGCCCGCAGAGGCGCGATTTCCCAGCCATTCAGCCAATTCTTCGCGGCTCTTGACGAATGTGCGGTCTGCGGAATCTTTCCACGAAAGACCATTCGCCATCTCGAACACCTGCACGTCCAGCGTGCCGCCATCCTTGTAGCGCTGGAGCCGAACACCTTTGCCGCGCCCCATTTCAGGAATCTCGGTAAGTGCAAATACCAGCAGTTTGCGATTCTCACCGACAATTGCGACGTGGTCTCCTTCGACTGCAACACAACGCACAGCTTCGTCGGGCAATTTCACGTTCATTACCTGCTTGCCCTTGCGGGTGTTGGCAACCACGTCAGCTTCCGGAACGACAAAACCGTAACCTTGGTGCGAGACTAGCAGCAATCTGCGCTTGGGGTCATGCACGAAGGCGGTCACGATGTCTTGATCGTTTTCCATGTCCACAATGATGCGGATTGGCTCGCCATGGCCGCGCCCGCCCGGCAGCCGATCCGCGCCGATGGTGTAGAACTTGCCACCGGTCGTGAGTACGAGAATCTTGTCTGTGGTTTGCGCATGGAACGCGATCTTGAGAGCGTCACCTTCCTTGAATGTGAGCGAAGAATAGTCGGACAGGTGCCCGCGCATGGCGCGCAACCAGCCCTTCTCAGACACCACGACAGTGACAGGCTCTTTCTCCACCATCGCCTGATGAATTTCCGCATCATCATGCTCTGGTGCCTGCGCAAACTGTGTGCGCCGCTTGCCGATTTCGGTGTGCGAACTGAATTTGTCGCGGATTTTTTCAACTTCCCAGCGAATTGTCTTCCACTGCTTTGCTTCAGACGCCAGCAAGGCTTCGATCTGGCTCTTTTCTTCGCTCAAACGATCAAATTCCTTGCGGATTTCGATCTCTTCAAGCTTGCGCAACTGCCGCAAGCGAAGATTAAGAATGGCTTCAGCCTGCACATCGGTGAGAGACCATCTGGCCATCATCACTTGCTTCGGCTCATCCTCTTCCCGAATGATCCTGATAACTTCATCGATGTTCACATAGGCGATCAGGAAACCGGCAAGCACCTCCAGCCGGCGCTCGATCTCGGCAAGTCTGTGTCTTGATCGGCGGATCAACACGTCGCGGCGGTGGTCGAGCCATTCCCGCAACACATCACGCAGGGAAAGTACGTTTGGCACCTTCCCGCGCGACAGCACGTTCATGTTCAGCGAAAAGCGATTTTCAAGATCAGTGAGCTTGAAAAGCGATTCCATGAGGATCGCAGCTTCAACCGAACGGCTCTTTGGCACCAGCACAAGACGGATGTCTTCCGCGCTTTCGTCGCGTACATCGTCGAGCAGCGGCAACTTGCGCGCCAGCAACAGCTCAGCAATTTTCTCAACCAGCCTGGATTTCTGAACTCCATACGGAATCTCGGTCACTACAACATTATATGTACCGCGCCCCTGATCCTCTACCTCCCATTTCGCCCGCACACGAAAGCCGCCTCGGCCAGTCTTGTAGGCTTCCAGAATGGTCTCGAAACTATCAATGATGACGCCGCCGGTCGGAAAGTCCGGTCCCCGCACCATATTCTCGTCCGGATCGGTCGGATGCGGCTCGCGGGTAAGAAGGTCCTCGACCCTCGCGTCGGGATTATCGATCAGGTACAGCGCAGCCTTGCAAAGCTCAGCGGCATTATGCGGCGGTATAGATGTTGCCATGCCGACAGCAATGCCGGACGACCCGTTTGCCAGAAGATTGGGGAATGCACCGGGCAGAACGATCGGCTCTTCATCTTCCTCATTATAGGTTGGACGAAAATCAACCGCGTCTTCAGTAATGCCGGACAGCAGATCAGCCGCCACCTCGGTCATTCGCGCTTCCGTATAGCGCATGGCGGCGGCATTATCGCCGTCGATATTTCCGAAGTTGCCCTGCCCGTCCACCAGCGGATAGCGCATCGAGAAATCCTGCGCCAACCGAACCAGCGCATCGTAGATCGACTGGTCACCATGGGGGTGAAACTTACCCATCACCTCGCCGACAATGCGGGCGCATTTGGCAAACCCCTGGTCCGGGTTCAATCGCAGCAGGCGCATGGCGTGCATGATGCGCCGATGCACGGGTTTGAGCCCATCGCGAACGTCCGGAAGCGCACGATGCATGATCGTGGATAGCGCATACGCAAGGTAGCGCTCTTCCAGCGCCGTCTTCAGATCGACCGGCTCAATATGATCTCCGCCGTCGGGTGGCGGCGGAACAAGGCTCTTTCCCATAAATCTGCGTTAACCGAGCGAGCGATTCGCGGCAAGTCCCGAGCACAAATAGAAGGAATTGGCGTTGTGAATCACGCTGCTACAACGTATTTCCGCATCACGCGCCCACATTCGGTCCAGAATTGACCGGACAAAGGGCCCGGAATGAGAAGGATCCCGACTATGCTCCACACGCGTCGCACACTTGCATCGACTGCAATTGCTTTGTCGCTGGCCTGCTTTTCGATTGGCAGCGCTTTCGCGCAGGATGCCAATGCCGTAGCGCAGAGGCTGAAAGACGTGCTTGCCTATCAGGGTGTTGAGCTAAGTTGGGCAAATGTTTCGGCTAACGGCAGCCAGATCGTGCTGGATGGCGTCAATTATGGAGTGCCGGGCACGCCGGACAAAATATCTGTCGGCACAGTTACCCTCGAAGACGTGACAGAGGTTTCAGGGGGTTACAAAATCGGCTCGATGAGCTTGCCCGTTATCACCTTCAAGGATCAGGGTATCGAATTCAAAATGACGTCCGCCAACATGAGTGGCGTGACACTGCCCGCCCCGGGCACCGACTACATGTCAAACCTGATGCTCTATGATAGTGCAAAGGTTGAAAGCATCACATTCGCTTATGCTGATAAGCAGGTGTTTTCAGTAGAAAACATTCATGTGAACCTGACTGCACCAAACGCCGGAGCGATGAGCTTCAAAGGTGGAGCAGAAAAGTTCAGCGCCGATCTGAGCGCCCTTCCCGACCCGCGCAGCAGGGCCACGTTGCAAGCTCTTGGATACCAGCAAGCCACCGGCAATATACAGATGGAAGGAAGCTGGAACCCAGCGGACGGGCGTGTCGATCTTTCGCGATATGAACTGGCAATCGACAATGCCGGAAAGCTGGGCATTACAGTAGATTTCGAGGGGTATACGCCGGAATTTCTCAACACGGTTCAAACTCTTTCGAAGAAATTGGGCGAAGGCGGTTCGCCAGAAGAACAGCGCAGTGATGCCATTCAAATGGCCAACCTGTTTCAGGCATTAATTCTGAATGGCGCATCGGTCCGGTTCGAAGACGCCTCCCTGACAAACAAGGTTTTGAACTTTGTGGCACAGCAGCAAGGGGCCGATCCTGCTCAGCTTAAAGAGCAAACCAAAACGATAATCCCCTTCCTGCTCGCATCTTCTCCAATTAAGGACGAGGCGTTCAAGAAGAACGTATCAGACGCGGTAGCCGCATTTCTGGACAATCCGAAAAGCTTGACGGTTCGGGCGAAGCCCGCCACCCCACAACCGTTTGCGTTGCTTGGTGCGGTCGGTCAGGCCGACCCCGGGTCACTGCCCACGGCGTTGGGACTGAGTGTGACAGCAAACGATTAGGTTGAGAACTCTGCTCTCCGGCGCTTTGGGCGTTTCTTTTTTCAGACAGGTTGAATAACAACCTGTCATGTCAAAGCGCGCAGATCTACAGGGCGTTCGCGCCCTCGCTGTCTCGATGGTTATTGCATACCATCTGTATCCCCCACTTCTGCCGGGCGGATTCGTCGGTGTTGACGTCTTTTTTGTTCTGTCCGGCTTTCTGATTGCGCCATTGATCTGCAATGAGATCGAGCGTACGGGCACAGTGCGGCTGGTTACATTCTGGACGCGCCGTATCAAGCGCCTGCTGCCAAATGCACTACTCACTCTCTTTGCTATTGTCATTGCCGCGTGGGCGCTCATGCCGCCCTATCGCTGGCCAACAATTGCACAAGACGTATCCTCAGCAGCGCTGTTCATATCCAATTTCCATTTCGCTGCCAGCTCGGTGGATTACTTCAGGTTTGACGATCCACCGGGGCCGGTACTGCATTTCTGGTCTCTCAGCATTGAGGAGCAGTTCTACATCGGTTTGCCGATAATACTTCTGATCGTGGCCAAGCTCGGAGGCGCCCGACGGTTCCATTTCAATGTTGTGCTGGGATTGATTGCTGCGGGCTCCTTCGCCGCTTCGATCTACACAATGCAGACGGATCAGGCGGCAGCGTTTTTCCATACGCAAACCCGCGTCTGGCAATTGGCGCTGGGCGGCCTGCTGGGCATAAACTTTGCCATTCGCACCAAGGTCAGCGAACAATTACGAGGCCTGTCCGCCTGGCTTGGTCTGTTACTTATCATCTACGCCGCGTTTGCCCTGAACGACGACACCCCCTATCCCGGCTTTGCAGCGCTCGTACCCACACTTGGCTCAGCCGCACTCATATTCGGGCTGGACGCGACAGGACTGGCCGCACCCGTGCGCAATGTATTTTCCAGTGGCCTGATGGGATGGATCGGCGACCGCTCCTACAGCCTCTATCTCTGGCATTGGCCGATAATTGTGTTCGGGCAAATCTGGAAGCCATTTGATATAGCCGGAATGCTTGGCGCTCTGGCAGCTATCATCCTCATTTCGAGCCTGACTTACAGCTTCGTCGAACGACCAATTCATTTCAGCGAAACGCGGTCGTGGAAGAGCTTCTCAATACCTGTGTTGGGCGCCTTCGCCATCGCAATTGTGTGTGCTGTCAGCGCGGTCCTGCCTGCATTGCCTCAGCCGGAAGGTTCACAAGAACGCACAGCCGCAATTGCATCCGCGACGAAAGATCTGGGACAGAACTATACAGACAAGTGCCATCTGGAGTTCGCACAACTCGAGTCAAAGCCATGCCTCTATGGCGCGACCGGTTCGGTGCACAAAGTGGTGTTGTTCGGCGATAGCCATGCAGCGCAATGGTTCACGCCGCTTGCGAAAGCAGCCGAGCTAAATGGTTGGGAGGCGCGTCTTTGGACAAAGACAACCTGCCCTTGGGCCGACGCGATGATCTATATTCCCAACAGGAAAGCAATTTACCCAACATGCAACCAATGGCGTGACGAAACGCTGGCCGACATAATTTCCTACAAGCCCGACATCGTTATTCTTGGACAGTTGAGCGATTATCGGGGGTATCTGTACAAGGACGGCGTACTCAAGGGTCAATCCTACGAGCAGGAATGGCGCGCGGGTATGCTGAAGACGATTGAAAGGTTTGAGCAGGCCGGAATTCGTGTTGCAGTCATCGAGGATGTGCCGCGGCAATACAAATCGTACAAAGATTGTCTGGCGCTTGGCCTTGACGGATGTGGACGCAGCCGCGCCGAGGCGACCGCCGCAGCGGCTCGCGATACAGCCTTTTTACAAGGTCGAAACGTGCGCATCCTGCAGCTTAACGATCAGATTTGCGATGCAGATATGTGCCCCGCTTCGCGCAATGGCCAGATCCTATACAGGGATTCGCATCACCTTACGGCGACTTACGCCAGTTCGTTTACACCGGCGTTCACCGAGCTCCTTCAAAGCGTACAAGCCAAATAAAAAAGCCCCGCCAAACGGGCGGGGCTCCACTGGTTCGATACGTGCCGATTACTGGGGCAGCTTGTCGTCTACGCCTTTGACGTAGAAGTTCATGCCAAGAAGCGTCTTGTCATCGGCAACCGCGCCTGCAGGCAGGAACTCGCTGCCATCCTGCTTGGTGATCGGGCCGGTGAACGGATTCCAGCCACCCTTGATCTTCGCCTCTGTTTCCTGCGCCGCCTTCACCACATCTTCCGGCAGATTTGCGTAAGGCGCCATGACAACGGCTCCTTCTTTCAGACCCTCCCAGCGGTCTTCCGGCTTCCAGGTGCCATCAAGAGCGGCCTTGACACGGCTCACATAATACGGACCCCAATCGTCAACGATAGCGGTGTATTGCGACTTGGGCGCAAACTTCGTCATATCAGAAGCCTGACCGAAACCATGCAGGCCGCGTTCCTGTGCCACCTGAAGCGGGCCGGTGGAGTCGGTATGCTGAACAATGATGTCCGCACCCTGATCGAACAACGCCTTTGCCGCATCGGCTTCCTTGGCCGGATCGAACCAGGTGTTGACCCAAACGATCTTCACCTTGAAATCCGGGTTTACGGACTGCGCACCAAGCATGAACGCATTGATGCCCATCACAACTTCCGGAATGGGGAAGGAAACGATGTAGCCAGCAAGCCCAGCCTTGGACTGCTTCGCAGCGATCTGGCCGATGATGTAACGGCCTTCATAGAAGCGCGCATTGTAGATGCCCATATTCGGGGCCATCTTGAAACCGGTCGCGTGCTCGAACTTTACATCCGGGAACTTCGCAGCAACTTTCAATTCAGGATCCATGAAGCCGAAAGATGTTCCGAAGATCATCTTGCAGCCTTCGCGCGCCAAACGCTCGAATGCGCGCTCCGCATCAGGACCTTCCGCAACATTTTCCAGATATGCGGTTTCCACCTTGTCGCCGAGTTCCTTCTCGACCTGCAGACGACCTTGATCGTGCTGGTAAGAATAACCGAAGTCGCCTACGGGACCCACGTAGACCCAGCATGCCTTGAACTTTTCCTGTGCGCTCGCAGCAGTGGAAAGCGCTGCGGCTCCCACTGTCAGCATCAATGCACCGATGAGTTTTTTCATAATCTGCCTCTGTTGAGTTGTTATCTGTCAGGTACGAATGGCTGGCCGAGCGATGCAGGCGTGTTCATCATCGTCAACCTTTTGTTTCGCGATATGAGCACAAGTACGACAATCGTTGCCAGATAGGGAAGAGCGGAGAGGAATTGCGAAGGCACTGGTATACCGAAAGCCTGCGCGTGAAGCTGCCCGATCCAGACCGCACCAAAAATGTAAGCGCCCGCCAGAACGCGCATCGGACGCCAGGAAGCGAATACGACCAGGGCAAGCGCGATCCACCCGCGCCCGGCAGTCATGTTCTCCACCCATTGCGGCGTGTAAACGAGAGAAAGGTGCGCGCCTGCCAGCCCCGCACATGCGCCACCGAACATCACGGCAAGATAGCGATAGGCGATAACCGGAATGCCGAGCGCGTGCGCCGAACTGTGGCTGTCGCCAATCGAACGCAACATAAGTCCCTTGCGCGTTTTGAAAAGGAACCACGACACGGCAATGACCAAGGCAATCGAGACATAAAACAGCGGGTCCTGCCCGAACAGCAGCTTGCCCACCACCGGAATGTCGCTGAGACCCGGTATGTAGAGATTGGGCAACCGCACACCGGGCAGGCCAACAAAATTCGTGCCAATCATGCCTGAAAGGCCAAGGCCAAGAATGGTGAGCGAGAGACCGGTTGCTACCTGATTAGTGGCTAGCGTCAGCGTCATGAAAGCGAACAGAAGCGAAAACAGCGCACCGGCAATGATAGCCGCCAGAACGCCGATCCAAGGTGAGCCAGTCAGATATGCAGCACCGAAGCCGCAGACTGCGCCCATTATCATCATGCCTTCAACGCCGAGATTCAAAACACCTGAGCGCTCAACGACGAGTTCACCAATAGCCGCAATCAACAGCGGCGTCGCGGCAGTTGCGATGGTGAGGAGGATGTTAACAGTAATGTCCATCACGCAGCCTCAGTGGATTTCTGGCCGATGCCGGCAAAGCGGATGCGGTAATGGATCAGCGTGTCTGATGCCAGCACGAAGAACAGCAACATGCCCTGAAAAACGCGCGCCACCTTGTCGGATATGCCGAGCGCGGTTTGCGCAGCTTCGCCACCAAGATAGGTCAGCGCCAGAACGAGTCCCGCCGCAACGATGCCTAGAGGATTCAGCCTCCCGAGAAAAGCGACTATAATCGCCGTAAATCCATAACCTGGAGAGATGGAGGGTTGCAGTTGCCCGATTGCACCGGAAACTTCCGAAATTCCAGCCAGTCCCGCAAGCGCTCCCGAAATCAAAAAGGCAAAGAAAACCATATAGCTATAGCGGAAACCTGCGAAGCGACCTGCGCGCGGACTTGAGCCAAGCACACGGATTTCAAAGCCCTTCATCATCCTTGATAGCATGAGCCAGACAAGCACGGCGGCAACGAGCGCGAACACGAAGCCCCAGTTCGCCCGCCCCGCCATCGGATCAAGCTCGGGAAGCACGGCGGACGGATTGAACTGGACGGATTGCGGGAAATTGTAAGCCTGCGGATCGCGCCACCAGCCTCGCACCAGCCAGTCCAGAAAGAGTTGCGCGACGTAGACCAACATCAGGCTCGTCAGAATCTCGTTTGTGTTGAACCGTGTTTTGAGAAACGCCGGGATAGACGCATAGGCGGCCCCGCCGAGCGCACCCATGACAAGCATGAGCGGAAGAACCCACCAACCCGTCGCGGCAGGAAACATCACTGGCAAGATGGAACCGGTAACAGCGCCAATGACGAATTGCCCTTCCGCGCCGATGTTCCAGACATTGGCGCGATAGCAAACAGCCAAGCCGACGCCGATAAGAATAAGCGGCGCGGCCTTGATTGCCAGTTCGTGCAACTGCCAGACCTGCGTGACCGGATCGATGAAGTAGGTGTACAGCGCAGCGAGTGGATTCTTTCCAAGCGCTGCGAACAGAATGGCACCCGCCATTACAGTTAGCGCAAAGGCGATAAACGGCGATAGCGCAGAAAAGAGTTTGGAGCGCTCCGGTCGTTTGACAAGCTCAATACGCATCAAGCGACCTCCGGGTGATGGGGAGCGGCGTGGCCAGGCTCTGCCCCACCCATCAGCAAGCCGATCTTCTCATATGTCGCTTCCCCGCGCGGAATAGGCTTTGAAAGCTCACCATTGTGCATCACCGCAATGGCATCAGAGATTTCAAACAACTCGTCGAGGTCCTGACTGATTACCAAGACGGCAGACCCTGCACGGGCGAGTGATATTAACGCCTGCCTGATGCGCGCAGCAGCACCGGCATCCACCCCCCACGTTGGCTGGTTCACCACCATAACCGCCGGCTGGCGATCCAATTCACGCCCAATGATGAATTTTTGCAGGTTACCACCAGACAGCGCCGCAGCCTCCGGGTCTGGTGCGCTCTTGCGCACATCCATCGCCTCGATAATGCGTTGGGTCGCACTCTGGATTGCGCCGGACTTCACGAAACCACCCAGGGCAACGAACGCGTTCCGATCTGTGTCATGGCGCGACAGAAGCAGATTTTCCGAAAGCTTCATGCGGGGCGCGGCACCGTGGCCAAGGCGCTCTTCCGGCACAAATGCCGCTCCCATACGCCTGCGCGCAGAGATACCCACGCGGCCGACGGATTTTCCCCTTATGCGAACCGCATCCGCACTCTCCTGCAAAGCTTCGCCGGAAACAGCTTCAAAGAACTCGCCCTGCCCGTTCCCCGCGACGCCAGCAATGCCAAGCACCTCGCCTGTCCGCACCGAGAGCCAGATGTTTTTCAGCGGCATTGAAAACGGTCCAGCCGGCTTTCGGCTCAGCCCACAAATGGCAAGTAATTCAGGCGCTCCGCCAAGCTCAATCGGCGTCGACTCGGCTGTCACAACATCAGTGCCAACCATCATGCGCGCGAGGGACGCTGCCGTTTCCTTGCGCGGGTCGCAGTGCCCCACCACCTTGCCATGACGCATGACCGTTGCCCGATCACACAGGCGCTTAACTTCTTCCAGCCGGTGCGAGATATAGAGAATGGATTTGCCTTCGGACCGTAAACGTTCAAGCGTCTCAAACAGCTTGTCCGCTTCCTGCGGCGTAAGCACCGAAGTTGGTTCATCAAGAATGATCAAATCCGGCTCTTGCAGCAGACAGCGGGTTATTTCGATGCGTTGGCGCTCGCCAACCGAGAGGTCACCCACCAGCGAATCCGGGTCGAGAGGCAGACCGTAAGTCTTTGACAATTCGCGGGAACGCGATGCTATTTCGTCAAGCGTCGCGCCGTCGTGAAGCGATAGTGCAATGTTCTCTGCGGCGGTCAGCGCCTCGAACAGTGAGAAGTGTTGGAAAACCATGCCAATGCCGAGCGACCGCGCAACGCTGGGGCTGCCGATTCGGACTGGCTTGCCTTTCCAGAACAGCTCGCCGGACGTTGGTTCAAGCGAACCAAACAGCATTTTTACCAGCGTAGACTTACCTGCACCATTTTCGCCGAGCAAAGCGTGAATTTCGCCTTCACGAATGCTTAGATCAACATGATCACACGCGGTAAGTGTGCCGAAAACTTTTGTCAGGCCGCGCACCTCAATCAGGTTCGCTGCCTTGTCGGCAGACTTCGCCACTGTCTCCACGACGCCCCCATTCAGGCTGATTTATTGTTCCCTGCCGCCACTTTAGGCATTAGCTTCAGCGCGGCAATTGAAAATTTGAACCGACTGGAAAAATTTTCGTAACTGCCATTCAAGGCAGCAGAACTGTCGTGCCGGTGGTCCTACGGCTTTCCAGATCGGCCTGCGCCTTGCCGGCGTCCTTGAGGGCATAAGTCTGATTGATGTTTATCTTTACGATCCCTCGCCCAACCACATCGAACAAGGCCGCGGCAGACTTTTCCAGATCTTCCCGTTTTGCAATGTAGGTGAAAAGGGTTGGGCGCGTCATGAACAGCGAGCCCTTTTGCGCAAGCAGGCCAGTGTTGAACGGCGGTATGGCACCTGAAGATTGGCCAAAGGTGACAAACATGCCCATTGGGCGAAGGCAGTCCAGCGAACCGAGATAGGTATCCTTGCCCACTGAATCATAAACCACATCGCACATCTTGCCGCCGGTAATTTCGCGCACCGCAGCCACGAAATCCGTATCGCGATAGTTGATTACGTGATCAAACCCGTGAGCCTTGGCGAGTTCAATTTTCTCCGCAGAACTTGCCGTGCCGATAACGGTTGCGCCCAGATGCTTGGCCCACTGACCGAGGATCAGACCAACGCCGCCTGCCGCTGCGTGATATAGAACCGTATCGCCGGGCTTGACCTTGAAGGTGCGCAAAAGCAGATATTCGGCAGTCATGCCCTTCAGCATCATACCAGCCGCTTGCTGGTCCGAAATGTTTTGCGGAAGCTTCACCAGCCGATCGGCAGCGATTAGCCGCTTCTCAGCATAGCTGCCAGTTCCAGCGGCGTGGGCAACGCGGTCGCCTGGTTCGAAGCCAGAGACGTTCGGCCCGACAGCTTCCACTACGCCCGCAGCCTCGCCACCGGGGATAAAAGGCAAGCCGCCCGGCGCTGGATAGAGCCCGGTTCGGTAGTAAATGTCGATAAAGTTCAGACCAATGGCGGTCTGGCGGATCAGAACCTGACCTTCTCCGGGACTACCGACCTCCACTTCCTCATATTTCAGGACCTCCGGTCCGCCATTTTCGTGAATACGGATGGCTTTAGGCATGACTGGCTCCAAATCGAATCATTGCCGGGCGGCGAGCCGCCTGGCCCCGAGATTGGGGAAGAACTGCAACACCGCGCCGATGCAGAACAGGTAAAGGCTGGTTACAGTAATTCCAGCCTTGGTGAAAACATCAACATGCTCGCCCAACACACCAAATTGGTTGTAGAACTGAGCCATTGCCGATTGCGCCAATGCGAGCATTCCGAACACACACCATGCAATCGTCACTGCCAGATTTATCGGGCGCAGCCGCTGAACACGTACCGGATGCAGGAAGTTGATCGGCACGAATGTCAGGATGCCGCAGATAAGAACTGTCGCGAAAGCGACCCACGGCCCCGGCTCAATGACATAGAGCGTGAACACCACCATGTTCCATACAACAGGGAAGCCCTTGAAGAAGTTTTCCTTCGTTTTCATGCCGGTATCGGCGTAATAAATCGCGCTGGATACAACGATTATCGCGGCAGAGAGGAAGGAAAGCCCCTCTCCCATAAAGCCGCGCTGGTAAAGCGCGAATGCGGGAATGATTACGTAAGTCACGTAGTCAATCACATTATCCAGAAGTTCACCCGACCATGTTGGCAGGATTTCCTTGACCTCCAGCTTGCGTGCAATCGGGCCATCGATGCCGTCAACCAGAAGCGCCAAACCCAGCCACCAGAACATTGCAGTCCAGCGTTCTTCGCTTGCCGCAACTAAAGACAGAAATGCGAGAAATGATCCGGACGCGGTTAAACAGTGGACGAGGAACGCACGGGTCTGCGGCCACGTTACCTGTTTTTTTGGCTTCGGAATCCTCGCCACAATTTTTTGTGCCGCAGCTTTCGCTTTGCTGTCTTTCACCGGGCGCACATCCATTCTGTTTCGAATCAGCCTAAACTGTTTCGATTGTCTACGGAAACAATCTGTTACGCTTTGCGGGAACGATCCACGACAAAGCGGGGCAATAAGCGCTTCCTGAGCCGAAAAGACGCAACTTTCACCGCTTCACAACGCGATAGCGGCATGGCAACACAATGCAATGACAGTAGCTCCTGCTGAAACATCTATACTGGTTGTCGGCACAGGTCCGGCCGGACTCATTGCTGCGCTTGCGTTTGCACAACGGGGATTTGCCGTTGCCCTCGTCGGGCCGAAGGTGAACCTTGAGGACCGTCGTACGACTGCCTTGATGGTGCCGTCTCTGCAATTTCTCGATACTCTGGGTGTGCTTGACGACATAAAACGCGAAGCCGCCCCCTTAGAAAAGATGCGCATCGTTGACGCCACATCGCGGCTTGTTCGTGCCCCGGTGGTAACATTTAACGCGAATGAGATCGGTGAGCAGTATTTCGGCCTGAATATTGGCAATCGTGAATTGAACGCGGTCCTGGATGCAGCCGTGCGCAGCCAGTCCGGTATTATTTGGCACGAAGGGCTGGTTCGCGATTGGATCGTTGAAAGCAGCAAGGTCTCCGCGGTGCTGGAGAGCGGCCAAACCATTTCTGCCGCGCTTGCCGTCGCAGCCGACGGTCGTAATTCGCCCGCGCGTGCGGCCGCAGGGATTGAGGTTGTATCCGGTCCCTTGCCACAATCGGCCTTGGTGCTGAACTTCGCGCACACGCGCCCTCATGGTTCTGTTTCAACGGAATTCCACACGCAGACTGGACCATTCACGCAAGTACCCTTGAAGGGGAACAGGTCGAGCCTGGTATGGGTCGTGCGTCCAGCGGAAGCGGAGACGCTGGCGGCGCTAAGCGATGCAGAGTTGTCAGCGCGCATCGAAGCGCAAATGCAGTCCATGCTGGGACGGGTGAGCGTTGAGTCGGGGCGCCAGATCTATGCGCTCTCCAATGCAACTCCGCGCAGTTTCGCGCAAAATCGAATTGCGCTGGTTGGTGAGGCCGCGCACATCTTCCCACCGATCGGAGCCCAAGGCTTGAATCTCGGCGTTAGAGACGTTCGCGATCTTGTTGAAACGGCAGCGAAAAACGCAACCGATCCGGGCGCTCCAAAATCTCTCGCAGCCTATAACCGCGCTCGGCGTCCTGACATACTTGCCCGTACGGCAGCCGTCAGCCTTCTGAACCGTTCGCTGCTTTCAGGAATGTTGCCCGCGCAACTGGCCCGCAGCATTGGCCTTGGCATGCTTGGGCGTATCGCACCGCTACGCGCTGTGTTCATGCGCGAAGGATTGCGGCCCGGCAGCGGGCTTTCTGGCATTTTTGCCGATCTACGGGAACAAATCCGGCGGTAAGGCACCGCTCCGGATAAGGTATAGCAAGCCCGTAACAGTTCCGACTGATAGAACGGTGGTCAGCAATATGCTCGCCGACGCTCTTTGCACCCACACACCATATTGCTGTGCGATGACGAACACATTCGTAGCCGTTGGCAATCCTGCCAAAAGCACTGCAGCATAAACCCATACCGGATCAAAATTGCCGATCAGGCTCATTGCAATATAGCAAAGTATCGGGTGAACGATAAGCTTTAGCGCAGCAATGGGACCTAGCTCCGCCGGTACGCGCTTGAGAGGCCGCAGCGCGAGCGTGACACCCATTGCGAAGAGTGCGCAAGGCGCGGCGGCTTGCGCCAGCATTGCCAGAAGCCTGTCCAAAGCCAGAGGCGGCTCGAATCGGAAATAAGCAGCAATCACGCCCGCAGCCGTAGCAATAATGAATGGGTGCAGCACAATCTTGCGGGCTATACCTACCGCAATTTTTCCGAAGCCGCCCCGCTCTCCGCCAGCCAGCGCCATCATCGTCGGCGCAATCGCAAAGTGCATGATGTTTTCAAAGCAGAAGATCAAAGCCACCGGAACCGCAGCTTTTTCGCCCAAAGCCAGCAAGGCAAGGCCTGGTCCCATATAGCCAATATTGCCATATGCCGCCGCCAATCCCTTGATTGTAGATTCCGCTATCTCCCCGCGCGCAGCGATGAATGAGCCAAGAAACATCACGCAGAAGATTATGAAGGTTGAGAACACTGAAGCGAAAATGTATCCCCACTCAGTAAGCTTTTCGATCGGAGTGCGTGACAGAAGCTGAAAAAAGAGGGCCGGTAGTGCGACGTAAATTATGAATACATTCATCCAGCCGAGGGCTTCGAGCGGCTGCCTTGTCAGGCGCGCCACCAAAAAGCCCAGGAAAATCAACCCGAAGAACGGAAAGACGAGGCTTATCAGATCCGACATTGTGATGCCCAGCCCGCTTTTGGAGTTACTTGAAAGGCAGGCACGCGTGCGCCAAATATGGTTCGAGGTATCTCATGACTGACGCCAAGACCGCAAAATTCCGAATCGGGCAAGTTGTGCGACACCGCCTGTTTCCATTTCGCGGTGTTATCTTCGATGTTGATCCGCAATTCGCCAATTCCGATGAATGGTACGAATCCATTCCTGTTGAAGCACGTCCTCGCAAAGACCAGCCTTTCTATCATCTTCTGGCAGAAAACGCTGAGACTGAATACATCGCATATGTTTCAGAACAGAACCTGCTGGACGATACCAGCGGGGAACCTGTGCAACATCCACAGATTGCCGAGTTTTTCGATCGCCTCCCTGATGGCGGCTATGCGCCAAAGCAGGTGCGCAGGCATTAAAAAAGCGGGGTCCTGGCCCCGCTTTCTCATAAAATCAATGTTCGGAGATCAGTTGGCCTGCTTGGCCTTTTCCTGCTCTTCCTTGAGCTTTTTAGCGAAGTCTTCGTTGTTCTTCGCAACGAATTCCTGAAGCTTCTTCTGGCGATCGTCGATGTCAGACTGCTTCAGCGGCTCGCCATCATATGCGCCTGTAAAGCCCTGCAAAGAAATCTTCACCGGATTCGGCTTGTTCTGGAAATTGACCGAGGTAAGCGTCATTGTCGTTCCCTTCTTGAGCGAGGTCACGAGCTGGTCATTCAATGCGATCTCGGCGACGCAGCGGTCCGGGAAGCAGATCATGTAATCAATCTTCTGCGTTTTTCCGCCGTCGATCTGCAAGCCAACGCCCGGAGGGATCAAACGCGCGGTCGGCACGGTAACCTGAAATACCTTGCGGTTCACCTTGCCCTTCAGCTCAATGAGGCTGATGCCGGTAACCAACTGGCCCGTGTCAGCGGTGGTAATGTTTTGCACGTTGCAAACATCAACATCCTGCTGCTTCGAGCAAGCCTTGAACCAACCTTGCGGGATTTGCTGCTGCTGAGCAGATGCCGGCGAAGCCAGCGAAACAGTTGCAACGGCTGCGGCCATAGCCGACAGACGAGAAACCGTGATGAAAGCGCGCTTCATATTTCGCATTTCCTTCGAAAAGATCGGAATCTACCTGTTGTCCAAATAAGGCAACAGCATGACTTGGCGCGCCTGTTACACTGCATCCCCCGTCAAATCCAGTCCGTCGCGCGATATCAGGCCATCTTTTCGGCGCGCAAGCCTCTTTATTTTCCAAACATGATAAATTGCAGGCGAATCGCAACGGTTGGAATGATGAAGGCATATTTTTCTGCACTGCTGGCAGCGCTGGCGCTGATCTTCGGAATCATTGAGGCATCTGCTGCACCTTCTCACGCAATTGCGATGCATGGAGAGCCAGCCCTTCCCGCTGATTTCGACCACCTGCCCTATGCCAATCCGGATGCACCCAAGGGCGGACGGATAAATTATGCGTGGCCGGGAACATTCGACAGCGTAAACCCATTCATTATTCAGGGCAGTGCCGCACGCGGCACAGTCGATCTTGTTTTTGGCGACCTGGTGTTTGACCGATTGATGATACAGTCGGCTGACGAGCCGTTCACGCTCTATCCCCTGCTGGCAAAGGCGATAGAGACCGATGAGGCGCGAAGCTTTGTCGAGTTCACTCTTGATGAGCGCGCCCGTTTCTCTGACGGTAAGCCTGTCACTCAGGACGATCTCATTTTCAGTTTCGAGTTGCTGCGGGACAAGGGCTATCCGCGATATGCGGTAAGCGCGAACAAAGTCGATAAGGTTGAGAAAATCGGCGCGCACGGTGTTCGCTTCACATTCAAGGAAACTGACCGCGAACTGCCGCTCATCCTCGCGCGGCTGCATGTTTTGCCCAAACATTTGATCGACAGGGAAACGTTCGACAAATCCACGCTCAAACCAATGATTGGCAGCGGTCCTTACCGGATGGCAGATATAAAGCCCGGCGAAAGCATCACATTCCGCCGAAACCCGGATTACTGGGCCAAAGACCTGCCTTCAAAGCGGGGTTTCGACAATTACGACGAGATCAAACTCAGCTATTACCGCGATGAAAACGCTATGTTTGAAGCGTTTCGTAAGGGGCTGGTTGATGTGTTCCTGGAGGAAAATAGCGGGCGCTGGAAAAACGAGTATGACTTTCCCGCCGTGAAACGCGGTGACGTAATCAAGGAGACATTCACCACCAAAATGCCGTCCGGCATGTATGGGATCGTCATGAACACGCGCCGCCCCATTTTTTCAGACCGCGCGTTGCGGGCCGCGCTCACGCAGCTTTTTGATTTTGAATGGGTGAATCGCAATCTGCTCTCCGCCTCCTACACACGGACGAAAAGCTTCTTCGATAATTCCGACCTTTCAACCTTTGGCGTGAAAGCCAGTGAGGCAGAACGTGCGCTGCTGGCTCAATTTCCGGACGCCGTGACGCCCGAAATACTTGAGCACGGCTGGACACCTCCCGCCTCGGATGGCAGCGGACGGGATCGCAAGTTTCTGCGCGTTGGCTTTGACGCCCTGTCTGCCGCGGGATATGTGCTGAAAGATGGCCGGATGATTGCGCCAGACGGAAAGCCCGTCGCGTTCGAGATCATGCTGAAGGGAAAGGAAGGCGAGCAAATCGCCATCGCATGGCAACAGACGCTGGCAAAGCTCGGAATTGAGCTCACTATACGTTCTGTGGACGCCTCGCAATTCCAGCAGCGACAGATCAATTATGACTACGACACCTTCCTGTTCAACTACACCAGCTCGCTTTCGCCCGGCATAGAACAGGTTGGCCGATGGGGTTCGGAATCGCGCGATAGGCCCGGCACGTTCAATTTCGCAGGCGCAGCCAACCCGGCGGCGGACGCTATGATAAACGCCATGCTGAACGCGGTTACACGCGAGGACTTCACAAATGCCGTTCGCGCCTATGATCGGGTTCTGCTTTCCGGCGCTTATGTGATACCTCTCTATTTTCGCCCTGACCGCTGGGTCGGCCATTGGAAACGAATTCGTCGTCCCGACACAACGCCCATACAAGGGCCTCAACTGCCGACATGGTGGTTTGCCGACCAGGAGGCAAAATGACTGCATCAATTCAGATTGACGTCGTATCGGACGTGGTATGCCCGTGGTGCTTTGTAGGCAAACGCAGGCTGGAGTCAGCGTTAGCTGCGGCGCCCGAAATTGAAGCAACAGTGCGTTGGCGCCCTTACCAGCTTGACCCGACAATTCCACAAGAAGGGTTGGACCGGCGGGACTACATGATCTCGAAATTCGGTTCCGAAGACCGCATCAAGCAGATTCACGCCAATATCGTTTCCCTTGGTGCAGCCGAAGGAATCTCCTTCGATTTCGATGCAATTAAAATGGCGCCAAACACTTTGGATGCTCATCGCGTCATCCGCTGGGCAGCGAGCAATGGCAGCGAGGTGCAGAACCGGCTCGTGAATATCTTGTTCAGCGCCTACTTTGAGCAGGGTCAGAATATCGGCGACCGGACCATCTTGCTGGAAGCGGCGCAGCTTGCAGGCATGGATGTTTCCGTAGTGGAGACGCTACTGCCATCAGACGCCGACATAGAGGCAGTGCAAACAGAAATCGCAACGGCCTCACGCATGGGCATAACGGGCGTGCCGTGCTTTCTGCTCGAAAACAAATATGCGGTGATGGGAGCGCAGGATGCTTCTGTTTTGACCGACGCTATCAGGCAGGTGGCGCAGGAAAAAGCCAACTCCGCCTGACGGAATCACCACGCGCCAGAAAGCCGTGCCCCAACAGGCAAGGCTACCTTTACGCAGCTTTCTCTACGAGCCGCGCCAACTGCGTCATCACAACGGCGGAACCAGCGAGGCGCTTTTCCGCCGTCGGCCAATCGCGGATCAACACAATGCTCTGATCTGGCCTGATTTTGGCCATTGAGCCCTGCTGCGCGATATATTGCACCAGCCCCACAGGGTTGCTGAATTCGCGCTTGCGGAAATGAATCACCACACCCTTTGGTCCGGCATCGAGCTTTTCCACATTGGCCGTGCGGCACAGCGCCTTGATGAAAACGATCTTGAGCAGATGTTCCACCTCGTCGGGGAGAGGGCCGAACCGGTCTATCAACTCGGCTCCGAAAGCGTCGATTTCCTCCGCCGAGGTCAGATCGCCAAGGCGGCGGTAAAGCGCCAACCGCAACTGCAAATCTGGCACATAGCTTTCCGGAATCATGACCGCGGTGCCAATCGTGATCTGCGGCGACCAACCGCTGTCGAGCTCTTCGCCGCTACCCTTTATCTCGGCAACCGCTTCTTCAAGCATTTGCTGGTAAAGCTCGAACCCGACTTCCTTGATGTGGCCAGATTGTTCCTCACCAAGAAGATTGCCAGCGCCACGAATATCAAGATCGTGGCTGGCAAGCTGAAAACCCGCGCCAAGCGTATCCAGCGATTGCAACACCTTGAGCCGGCGATCTGCCGTGTCAGTGAGCTTTCGGTTCGCAGGAAGCGTGAACAGCGCGTAGGCACGCAGTTTCGAGCGACCAACCCGACCGCGCAACTGATAAAGCTGCGCCAGGCCGAACATATCGGCACGATGAACAATAAGAGTATTGGCGGTCGGAATATCCAGCCCGGACTCCACAATGGTGGTGGAAAGCAGAACATCGAACTGCCCATCGTAAAAGGCGTTCATAATGTCCTCAAGCTCGCCTGCCGCCATCTGCCCGTGGGCGACCGCGACCTTCAGTTCGGGCACCTCAGCAGCAAGGAAATCACGCACTTCCGCAAGGTCTGTAATGCGGGGAACGACGTAAAAACTCTGGCCGCCGCGATAGCGTTCACGCAGCAATGTTTCGCGTATGACGAGCGGATCAAATGGAGAGATGAAGGTTCTGACCGCCATGCGGTCAACGGGCGGCGTGGCGATCAGCGAGAGTTCGCGCACGCCCGTCAGCGCGAGCTGCAAGGTGCGCGGTATTGGCGTTGCCGAAAGGGTCAACACATGCACATCGCTTTTGAGCTCCTTCAGGCGCTCCTTGTGTTTGACGCCAAAATGCTGCTCTTCATCAATTATCAGCAGGCCAAGATTGTGGAAGCTGATTGACGAACCAAGCAGAGCGTGGGTTCCCACGACAATGTCCACCGTGCCATCAGCAATGCCCTTTTTGGTTTCCGCAAGCTCCTTGGTCCCGACCATGCGCGAGGCCTGGCGCACATTGACTGGCAGGCCCGCGAAGCGCTGCGAAAAAGTCTTGAAATGCTGGCGGGAAAGCAACGTGGTTGGAACAACGACCGCCACTTGGAGTCCTTCCATTGCAGCCAGAAACGCAGCGCGCAGCGCCACCTCGGTCTTGCCAAAACCGACATCGCCGCAGATCAGGCGATCCATCGGTTTGCCGAGAGACAGATCGTCCACGACAGCGTCGATAGCGCCTTGCTGATCGTCCGTTTCGTCATAGGGAAAGCGCGCGGCAAACTCGCCGTATGCGCCCTCTGGCGGCAGTACAATCGGTGCGGAACGCATTTGCCGTTCCGCCGCCAGCTTGATGAGCTGACCGGCCATATCAAGCAGGCGCCGCTTCAGCCGCGCCTTTCTTGCCTGCCACGCACCGCCGCCCAGCTTGTCAAGAACCGCCGTGGCGCTATCGGAACCATAGCGCGAAAGCAGCTCGATATTCTCAACCGGGAGGAAAAGGCGATCGTCGCCTGCATAGTGGATTTCGATGCAGTCGTGCGGCGCACCTGCAGCTTCAATCGTCTTGAGGCCGACGAATCGCCCGATGCCATGATCGGCGTGAACGACAATGTCTCCGGCAGAAAGAGCCGTAGCTTCCGCAATAAAATCAGCAGCGCGTCGGCGCCTTTTCGAGCGCCGCACCAGACGATCACCCAGAATGTCCTGCTCGGCGACCACGACCAGACCGGCGGTTTCAAAGCCCTTTTCGAGGGGCAGGACTGCAAGACCAGCCTGCTGGGCATCAAGCTTTTCAAGCTGGTCAAGGGAACTGACCCGCGCCAGATTCCCCAAACCATGCTCTTCAAGAATCTGGCTCAGTCGATCAAGCGAGCCTTCTGTCCAGCCCGCCACAAGTACCCGACGCTTCTTTGATCGCTCCTCGGCTATGTGCCGCGTTACAACGTCGAAAACATTCGCGTTTGGATCGGCGCGCTCCTCGGCAAAGCTGCGCCCTGCCTTCGCGCCCGCGTGATGGATCGCACGACCGCTGGCGAATGGCGCATCAAAAGGACTGAACTCGATTGCCTGACGATCCGCCAGTGTGGACGCGACTTCTTCCGGCGATAGATACATTTTGCCGGGCGCAATTGGCTTGTAAGGCGTGGCGTCCTTAAGCGCCTGCTCGCCTTGTTTGGCGCGCGCGTCATAGTGATCGAGAATGAGCTGGTGCCGCTCGTGGAGCGCTTCACGTGTCAGGTGGTCAAGGATAACCGGCGCATTTGGTAGATAGTCGAACAGCGTTTCAAGCCGGTCATAAAAGAATGGGAGCCAGTGCTCCATGCCAGCAAAGCGCCTGCCCTCGCTTACAGCGGTGTAAAGCGCATCGCCCGGAGTTGGTGCACCAAACGCCTCGATATACGCCCTGCGAAAGCGGCTTATCGACGGAGGCGAAAGCTGCACCTCACTCATAGATTGCAGGGTAAAAACAGCGACGTTGCCCGTCGTTCGCTGGGTCGCGGCGTCGAACGCCCGTATCGATTCCAGCGTGTCGCCAAAAAAATCGAGTCGCACGGCGTCATCGGTTGACGGTGCATAAAGATCAAGAATGCCGCCCCGTACAGCATATTCGCCAACGTCCCGCACAGTCGGGACGCGCTCGAATCCCGCCAACTCAAGCCGCGAGATAAGTTCCTTCATCTCAATCTGGTTGCCGGGCTTTGCGCGAATAATCTGCTGCTCGATAGCCTCGGCAGTCGGCATACGCTGCAACAGCGCATTAACGGTGGTCAAAACGACGGCGCGATGTGGTTTGCGCTTCAACGCCGCCATTGCGGCCATCGCGTCCAGCCTGCGAGCAGCCGCATCCGAGCCGGGCGACACGCGGTCATAAGGCAGACAATCCCACGCCGGAAGTTCTATGACTGGCAGTCCGGGCGCGGCAAAGGCGAGAGCCTCGGTTATTTCGGGCAAACGCTGACCGTCACGAGCCACAAAAACAACCGGCGCATCTGACGCGGCCTCTTGCGCAACGCGGGCTATCGCAAAAGCCTCGTACCCGTCGGGAACGCCGTCGACGATGTATTGACCCGGTCTGTTTTCAGGCAGGGCGAGAGATGGAATTAATTTCATGCTTTTACAGACGGACGAAACGCTCTGATTTTGTTCAGGATTGTCAGATCAACATCGGTTGGCGCGGGGCGCTCGCCCATCAGCCAGGGAAGAAGATCGGTGTCATTGATCGTGAGCATATACTCATATTGGTCGAGTTCCTGCTCGTTCAAGGCTTCAATGTGTGAATCGGCAAAAGGCCCAAGAATCAGGTCCAGCTCGCGCAATCCCCGATGCCACGACCGAAAGAGGAGACGCTTGCGACGCGCATCCAGCCCCTCACTTGTTCGCGCCGTTCCAGTCATTTTTCCGCTTCCTTGTTACGCGAGCGCGCATATAGCGTGGAAATCGCCCGGTGTCAGCCTTGCAACGTGCCGCACAAGGCAAGACAATCCCACATAATGCGCCCGTCTCTGCTTGACCCACTGTTTGCACCTGTCACTTCGCTGCCCGGAATTGGCGCGAAGGTGGCTGCGCTGATTGCAAAAGTCGTCCCGACAGACACGTCCGGGCGCGAGCCGCGCACCGGCGACCTGCTGTTCACCTTGCCGCATACGATAATTGACCGGCGCAACCGGCCCGGCATTGCCTATGCTCACGAAGGCACGATCGTTACGCTTGAGGTGCGGGTTGACCGCCATCAGCCACCACCTCGCGGCAACCGCTCTGTTCCTTATCGCGTATTCGCTCACGATGATACCGGTGAAATTACACTCACTTTCTTTCACGCTCATGCCGAGTATCTGGCAAAAATGCTGCCTGAAGGCGAGCGAGTCGTTGTGAGCGGACGCATGGAATGGTTCAACGGCCGCGCCTCGATGGTCCACCCTGACCACATTGCCCGCGCCGATGCAGCCGAGAGCCTTCCACTGGTCGAGCCCGTCTATCCTTTGACGGCGGGTCTTTCCCCGAAGATCTTGCGCCGCGCAATTCTCTCCGCTCTGGATAAGCTGCCACAATTGCCAGAATGGCAGGACACCGCGATTATACGCCGCCAGACATTCCCGTCTTTTGATGAAGCACTGAGACGCATTCACAATCCCGAAGACCCGATTGACACCTCAACGGAAAGTGTTGCCTGGCGCAGATTGGCATATGACGAGTTTTTGGCCGGGCAGATTGCGCTAGCGCTGGTTCGCGCTCGTGTGCGCAGGGCCGCGGGCCGACCGCTCGTTGGAAATGGCGCAATTGTGGAGAAGCTGCGCGCGGCCCTGCCTTACTCACTTACGCGCAGTCAGGAAGCCGCATTAACAGAAATCAACGCCGACCTTGGAAAGCCGGAACGCATGTTACGTCTCCTGCAAGGAGACGTTGGAGCGGGCAAAACTGTCGTTGCGCTGCTGGCTATGGCACGGGCAATCGAAAGCGGCGCGCAAGCAGCTTTGATGGCTCCGACTGAAATTCTGGCGCGCCAGCATATGGCAACAATCAGCCCACTTGCCGAGCGGGCTGGATTGAGAGTTGCAATATTGACGGGGCGCGAAAAGGGTCGCGAACGAAGCGCCGTGCTCTCTGGGCTCGAAGACGGCACGATCAATATAGTCATTGGCACCCACGCGCTTTTTCAGGAAAAAGTGGTGTTTAACGATCTGGCATTGGCGGTCATAGACGAACAACATCGCTTTGGTGTTCACCAGCGCCTCGCAATTTCCTCCAAGGGCACGGCGCCGGACCTGCTTGTAATGACTGCCACGCCAATTCCCCGCACTCTCGTTCTGACAGCCTTTGGCGACATGGATGTTTCGCGGCTAACAGAAAAGCCTGCCGGGCGCCAACCCATCCGCACAGTGACCATGCCTCTGGAAAGGCTGGATGAGCTCGTTCACCGCATGAGCGAAGCCGTTGCTACGGGCCAAAAGGTTTACTGGATTTGCCCGCTGGTTGAGGAGTCGGAAGAAATTCAGCTTATGTCTGCCGAGGATCGCTTTGCGTCCCTAAAGCCCGTGTTTGGCGAGCGCATTGGACTGGTCCACGGCCGCATGAAGGGCGCGGAAAAAGATGAAGCCATGCGCGCCTTCAAGAATGGCGAAACACGGGTGCTGGTCGCGACAACCGTTATTGAAGTCGGCGTGGACGTGCCTGACGCCACGATAATGGTGATCGAACATGCTGAGCGTTTCGGGCTCGCGCAGCTTCACCAGCTTCGGGGACGCGTGGGGCGAGGTTCCAAGCCTTCTTCATGCGTGCTGCTCTACAAGGACCCGCTTGGCGAAACCGCCAAACGGCGCTTGTCCGTCATGCGTGACACGGAGGATGGCTTCGTCATAGCCGAGGAAGATTTGAAACTGCGCGGCGAAGGCGAATTGCTTGGCACGCGGCAATCTGGAACGCCAGGATTTCAGGTGGCGCGCATCGAAAGCCATTCGGACCTTTTGGAAGTCGCCCGC
Source organism: Rhizobiaceae bacterium (assembly GCA_019635795.1). Classification (GTDB taxonomy): domain Bacteria; phylum Pseudomonadota; class Alphaproteobacteria; order Rhizobiales; family Rhizobiaceae; genus Mesorhizobium_G. Next base: position 88,638 of record JAHBYV010000006.1, on the reverse strand, counting down.
GATGACGCCCGCTTGCTGCTTAGCCGAGATCCTGAACTGCAATCACCGCGAGGAGAGGCAGTTCGGCTGTTGCTTTATTTGTTTGGTCGCGATGAGGCCGTTCGGCTGCTCCAGGCCGGCTAACGCTCAGCGAATATTACGCGCGCTCCGGAACCTCAGCCGCAGCGGGATTAGAGAGCGCAACCTCAACCGTCGTACCGTCAGCCTTCTTCATCTTGCGCTTGTATGCAGGCGCGACAAGACCAGCCGAAACGAGCAACTTAGCCCCGTTCTCAATGCTCATATCGAGCTGAACGATCTCTGACCGGTACACATACATCAGGAAACCCGTGGTGGGGTTGGGTGTGCAAGGCATGAACACGCCGATAAGCGGGTCATCCGGCTTGTCCAGCACGGCGTTGATTTCAGTGTCTTTCTCGCCTGCGATAAACACCAGCGACCATACGCCCTTACGCGGATACTCAACCAATCCGACTGTTCGGAAAGACTCATTCTTGTTTGAAAGTACGGTTTCGAACAATTGCTTGAGCGTTTTGTATATGCCGCGAACCAGCGGCATCCGGTTCAAAATTCTCTCACCATACCCGACGATGGCGCTGCCAATAAAATTGGCCGCGAAGAAGCCAATGGTGGTGATGGCGGTCAAGGCAACGATAAGGCCGAAACCCGGAACCGCGAATGGCAAGTATTTATCGGGATTATAGGCGTCCGGCAGGTAAGGCTTGACCCAGCTATCCACCCAGCCAATGAACGACCATACGATATAAGCTGTAATAGCCAACGGCGCGCAAACGATCAGCCCCGTGAGGAAATAGTTCCTCAACCGGGTCATGCCTGAGTATTTGACGTCCATTCAGCAAAATCCTTCATTGTGCAACGCACTAATATGAGGATTTTCGAGATGAATGGAAGCGGCTATTCTGCCGCTTCCGTCTGCTTATCCTTGCGCTGCCCGCTTTTGAGCAGGTCCGACACGAGGAAAGCAAGCTCGATTGCCTGATCTGCATTCAGGCGCGGATCGCAATGGGTATGATAACGATCCTGCAATTCATCGGCCGTGATGGCGCGCGCGCCGCCGGTGCATTCCGTTACATTCTTGCCGGTCATTTCGACATGGATGCCGCCCGGATGCGTTCCCTCCGCACGATGCACCTCAAAGAAGCTCTGCACTTCCTTCAAGATGCGGTCGAACGGACGCGTTTTATAACCCGCCGCAGTAATGGTGTTACCGTGCATCGGATCGCACGACCAGATCACCGAGCGCCCTTCGCGCTGAACGGCCCGCACCAGCTTCGGCAGTTGATCGCCCACCTTGTCAGCGCCGAAGCGCGCGATAAGCGTCAGACGGCCAGCTTCATTGTCCGGGTTCAACAGATCAATGAGGCGAATAAGTTCGTCGGGATCGAGCGACGGACCACATTTCAGGCCAAGCGGATTCTTGATCCCGCGGCAGTATTCCACATGCGCATGGTCCGGCTGACGTGTGCGGTCGCCGATCCAGATCATGTGACCGGAGGTCGCGTACCAATCGCCTGTCGTCGAGTCTACGCGAGTGAGAGCCTGCTCATAACCCAGCAGCAAGGCTTCGTGGCTGGTGTAGAAATCCGTTTCACGCAATGCGAACGTGGTTTCCGACGTAATGCCGACCGCACTCATGAAATCCAGCGTTTCAGTTATCCGGTTTGCCAAAGCCTCATAACGGTCACCTTGCGGGCTATCCGCAACGAATCCGAGCATCCAGCGATGAACGTTTTCAAGGTTGGCGTAGCCACCCTGCGCGAAAGCGCGCAACAGGTTCAGCGTTGCGGCAGATTGCCGGTATGCCATTTCCTGGCGCGCCGGATCAGGCACGCGGGACTTCTCATCAAACGCTGTGCCGTTGATGATGTCGCCACGATAGCTTGGCAAAGACACGCCATTGACCGTTTCGGTATCGGAAGAACGTGGTTTGGCGAATTGTCCAGCAACGCGACCGACCTTCACGACCGGCTGCGCGCCAGCAAAGGTGAGCACAACCGACATTTGAAGGAACACGCGGAAGAAGTCGCGAATGTTGTCCGCGCCATGCTCCGCAAAGCTTTCAGCGCAATCGCCGCCCTGAAGCAGGAATGCGTTTCCGGCCGCCACCGCTGCAAGCTGCTTTTTAAGTTTCCGCGCTTCGCCTGCAAAAACAAGCGGCGGGAAGGTTGCGAGACGAGCTTCGGTCTCTGCCAGCGCGGCCGGGTCGGGATAGGCCGGCACCTGCTGGATTGGCATTTCTCTCCAGGAATCCGGTGACCATTTCTTCATCTTCGCACCTAGTCATTTGCAGGCCACCATGCCTGCCTTATCGCTGATATGGGGAAGGCGCTGCTATAAACGAAGGGTCCGCCCCGCGCCAGTGTTAATTGTTATCATTAAATTTCAGCCAATATGCTGCTTTACCAGGCTCAGGATTATTGACGCGACCTCCTCGCCGTCATGCTGGCCACGGCTCCACGCATCCTCAAATTCGGAAAGAAGCATTTCGGCACCAGTCTCGCGCCCCAGCGCCTCAATTCGCCCTTCTCGCAGATAGCGGAACCGCCCGACCGTCTTCGCGAAAGGAAAAAGTTCCCGATTGACGAGAATGTTTGTCAGGGCAGGTACATTCTCGCCAGCGACACGGCTGAACCGTTCGGTAAATACGCTGACCAGCTCGGCAAGGTTCGTGCCGCGGGTTTCTGCACATTCCAGGATATTTCCAACGAATATGCGTCTGGCCGTACGGTTGGCGGCAAGCGCCTGCACAACGCCCTGAACCAGCAAATGCGGAAGAATGCTGCTGTAAAAACTGCCCGGACCGAAGACAATCGCGTCGGCATGAGCAATTGCGCCCAAAATGAGCGGGTTTGCCCGGACCACCTCACCTGTATTTCGTGCCGTGAGAGAAATGTCGGTAATGCCCAGCGCTACCTCTTCCGCATCAAGCGATGTCACAACATGCTGCCCGAATACTTCGTGGCCGCTGCCCAATCGGGCACTCAGCTCCACATCCGGTTGTATGGAACTTGGCCACACATGGCCATTTATGCCGAGTAATCGACGGAACTCCAGAATCGCAGCGTTTATGTCATTGTCATGCGCCAGATAGGCCCCGGTAAGGATGAAATTGCCGATGCTGCCGTTGCCAAAATCAAAATCCGCCGGGATCGCACTGCCGAACAGGTCGAGATAATGCAGGATAGTCCCGGCCTGCGCCGGTTCCATTCGCTGCAAAAGCGGGTGATCGCCGCTCGCAAAATACCGAAATTCCTCTGCCGCTTCGGCCTGCCCCAACGCGCTTGAGAGGCGAGCGTTGAAGATCTTCACGACATCGCCAGCCTTGCCTTCGCCATGGGCCATCGTCATCAACGCCTGCCGAATATCTCCGACTGGCAACATACGGAATGTCTCGCGTATCACCCGCGAACTACCGCCGCTATCCCAGGCCGGAACAATGCGTGTGAGCGTTGCCCCGTGCCGGCTCAGCGCGATATTTGTCGAGCGACATGCCGTGCCGCCGGAAAATAGCACTATACGCGGCGCACGGTCTCTCAAGCAGCGAGCCTCTTGCCGTCACGGTAACTGTAGGTCGGCGCATACATTGTAACGAGTTCCTCCGCCGCGGTCGGGTGAACCGCCATTGTTCGGTCGAAATCTTCCTTAGCCAGCCCGGCCTTCAGTGAAATGCCAAGCAATTGCGCCATTTCTCCGGCATCGGGGCCCAAAATATGCGCGCCGAGCACCAAACCTGTTTGCGCATCCACCACCAGTTTTGTGAGCATTTTTTCTGGCCGTCCGGCCAGCACGTTGCGCATGGGTCGAAAATGCGCGCGATATACGTCAACGTTCGTGAAGCGCTTCACAGCGACCTCTTCGGAAAGACCTACCGTTCCGATTTCCGGCTGAGAGAAGACCGCAGTTGGCACAACTTCCAGATCCGGTTCGGTCGGATTATCCTTCCACAACGTTTCAACAAGGCACATCGCCTCGTGGATCGCGACCGGCGTAAGCTGCAAGCGGTTCGTCACATCTCCAATCGCCCAAATATTTTCGACATTCGTGCGGGAATAGCTGTCCACCAAAACCTCCCCGCCTTGTCCCATTGCGACCCCTGCCCGCTCCAGCCCCAATCCTTCCGTATTGGGCTGCCGGCCAACAGCAAGGAGTATCTGGTCGGCAATCAGAACCTCGCCCGTGGACAAGTGCGTTTCAAGGCGTCCATCAGCCCGCCGTTCGACGCGCTTCTGGACCGATTGAGTAATGATCCGAATGCCTTTAGCAGCCATCGCCTCGTGCAAGAGATGGCGAAGGTCGTGGTCGAACCGGCTCAATATCTCCATTCCGCGGTAAACAAGTGTCGTTTCAACGCCCAGACCGTGGAAAATATTCGCGAATTCGACGGCTATATAACCGCCGCCCTCAATGACTATCGATTTCGGAAACTGCGGAAGATCGAAAACCTCATTCGACGTGATGCACAATTCATGTCCTGGCAGCGCAACATGCGGCGAAGGTCTGCCGCCCGTGGCAATCAATATCTGATCGGCGGTGACTGTTGAACCATCCGCCTCTATGCGAATGGTGTGCGCGTCAATGAGAGTTGCGCGCGACTGAATCGCATTTCCGCCCGCATTCTCGACGCCTTTCTTGTAAATGGCTTCGAGGCGGGAAATTTCCCTATCCTTGCTTGCAATCAGTGTGGACCAATCGAACGAGGCAAGTCCTGCCGACCAGCCATAGCCTTTGGCATCCTCGAAATGCTCCGAGAATTGTGAGGCGTAAACCAGCAGCTTTTTCGGCACACAGCCGCGAACGACACATGTTCCGCCAAAGCGAAACTCCTCAGCGACCGCTACGCGTTTGCCTAGACCGGCAGACACGCGCGCCGCGCGCACCCCGCCAGAGCCGCCACCAATGACAAACAGGTCATAATCATATTTCGCCATTGGAAACGTCCTCGCTGCGATTCTTTGTACCCAGCTTTAAGGCAATTCAATCGCCGCTTGAAGCTGCGCCGCGGAACCTCAACGTGTATGTTGCGTTGTTCCTCCACTTTATCAAGCAAGGAGGAAATCATGGGTCGTGGAATATTGCTGTGGCTGCTTGGCGTTCCAATCCCGGTCATTATTCTGCTTTGGCTGTTCTGGAGCTGATCGCGGAAGCTCTTTGTTAACCTTAATAGAGTGTAATCAAGTCGTACCTGATTAATGCGGCATGAGAGCGCTCGTGAAACAGACAGGCCAACCCAGTGCAGTATTCGGCAAGCGCAAGGAACCGCACACGGTTATAATCGCTCGCGGAAACAAGGTCAGACACTTTACGGTCAAGCCTTGGCTTGCTGCAACGATCACCGGAATTGTGACAACGCTCGCCGTGGGCTATCTCGCGGCGACCACCTATCTCGTTTTCCGCGACGATATTATAAGCGCGGTGTCAGCGCGCCAAACACGCGCGCAACAGGCCTATGAGGACAGGATTGCCGCGCTGCGCGCGCAACTTGACCGTGTTACCAGCCGCCAGTTGCTCGATCAGCAGCTTGTAGAAACGAAGGTTTCCGAGTTGCTATCGAGGCAAGCCGCGTTGATAGAGTTGCACGGGCATATCAATTTGTCAGATCAACCGGAGCCAGCCCCCAGCCCCGACACTCCGAGCATAGCGACACCGCTCGAAATAAAGCCCCAAGCCGCGCTCGAACCGCAAGCACTTTACAGGTCGCTACAGTCAATAGAGACCGATCAGCTTCGCAAGCTCGATGCCATAGAAAGCAGCGCCTATCAGGGCGTGTCGGAACTTGGCGAAGCGTTGCGTGTCGCTGGCATCGACGTAGAAGACGCTTACGGTAAGGCAGATGTTGGCGGCCCTCTTGTGCCAATGGAACAATCTTCCCTTTTCGACATGCGCATAAAGGACGTCGACAAAACGTTGGAACGGCTGGGGGATCTGAAGCGCATGGCGCTGGAAATCCCCTTTATTAATCCTGCCCCAACCCGATCAGTGTCGAGCCAGTTTGGCGTTCGTACGGACCCGTTGCTCGGCACGCCTGCGATGCACTCAGGCATAGATTTTCGGGCACCGAGCGGCGCACCCGTTGTCGCAACTGCCTATGGTGTTGTTTCAGAAGCCGGCTGGAACGGCGGCTATGGCAAAATGGTTGAGGTCAAGCATACCAACGGCTTTACCACGCGCTTTGCGCATTTGAGCGCGATTAGCGTCAACATTGGTGACAAGGTGAAGCCGGGCGACGTGCTTGGAGCGGTAGGCAGCACGGGCCGATCGACCGGCCCGCATATCCATTACGAAATCCGACAGAACGGCCTTGCTGTTAATCCCGCAAAATTCTTGCGGGCGGGCGAAGGGATAGAGCGGCATCTCGCCAGCTTTTAACCCCTCACCCGCTTCCGCGCGCTAGTCTGCGTGCCGCAAATCTGGCGGAACTGCTTCTTGCGCCAGCATTGCAATTGCAGCGTCGAGTGACATTGCTTCCTGATCGCGAGAGCCGAGACGGCGAATGTTCACACCGCCCTCTTCCGCCTCTCGCCGACCGCAAACCAATATGACCGGCACCTTCGCAAGCGAGTGCTCGCGGACCTTGTAGTTGATCTTTTCGTTTCGCAGATCTGCTTCGGCGGAAAGCCCCGCCGCCTTTAGCCGCTTCACAACCGATTGAGCGTACTCATCAGCATCGGAAGTAATTGTCGCGACAACCACCTGCACTGGCGCAAACCACAATGGAAAATGGCCAGCAAAATTCTCGATCAGAATGCCGAGGAAGCGCTCCATCGACCCGCAGATTGCGCGATGGATCATGACCGGCTGCTTCTTTTCTGAATCCGCACCGATGTAGAAGGCCCCGAAACGTTCAGGCAGATTAAAGTCAACCTGTGTGGTGCCGCACTGCCATTCGCGACCGATAGCATCTTTGAGCGTGTACTCGAACTTCGGCCCGTAGAACGCGCCTTCACCCGGCAATATGTCGGTTTTGATCCGGCCTCCGGACTGCTGCTCAATAGTCTTGAGAACGTCCATCATCACGGATTCCGCGCGGTCCCAAAGCGCATCGGAACCAACCCGCTTTTCAGGCCGAGTGGATAGTTTCACCACGACCTCATGGAAGCCGAAATCCTTGTAAACGGATAGGATCAAATCATTGATCTTGAGGCACTCCGCAGCCATCTGCTCGTCGGTGCAGAAAATATGCGCATCATCCTGCGTAAAACCACGCACGCGCATAAGTCCGTGCAACGCGCCCGAGGGCTCGTATCGATGCACAACACCAAATTCAGCAAGCCGGATAGGAAGTTCGCGATAAGATTTCAGGCCGTGCTTGAAAATCTGCACATGGCCGGGGCAATTCATCGGCTTCAAAGCAAAGACGCGTTTGTCTTCCGCCTCATCCCCGGCTGATTGCACCGCAAACATGTTTTCCTTGTACCAGCCCCAATGGCCAGAGGTTTCCCAAAGCGAGTGATCCAGCACCTGCGGCGCGTTCACTTCCTGATAATCGTCAGCTAGCCTGCGGCGCATATAAGCAACAAGGTTCTGGAACATCTTCCAGCCCTTCGCGTGCCAGAACACGACACCCGGCCCTTCTTCCTGAAAGTGGAACAGGTCCATTTCGCGGCCAAGCCGGCGATGATCGCGCTTTTCCGCCTCTTCCAGCATGTGCAGATAGGCGTCCAACTGCGCCTGATCGGCCCAGGCCGTCCCGTATATGCGGGTGAGCATGGGGTTATTTGCGTCACCGCGCCAATAGGCACCAGCAACCTTCATCAACTTGAAGGCGCTGCCGATCTGGCCGGTCGAAGCCATGTGCGGCCCGCGGCACAAATCAAACCAATCGCCCTGATTGTAAATCTTGAGGTCCTGCCCTTCCGGTATCGCATCGACCAGCTCAACCTTGTAGCTTTCGCCCTTGTCGCGAAACACCTGTCGCGCTTTTTCCCGGCTCCACACTTCCTTGGTGAAAGGCTTGTTGCGGGCGATAATCTCGCGCATCTTCTTCTCGATCACCGGAAAATCATCCGGCGTAAAAGGCTCGTTGCGCGCAAAATCGTAGTAGAAGCCGTTCTCGATGACCGGACCGATGGTAACCTGCGTTCCGGGCCAAAGCTCCTGCACCGCCTCAGCCAGCACATGCGCAGCATCGTGACGAATGAGTTCAAGGGCACGCGGGTCTTCGCGGGTGATTATTTCAACCGCACCCGAATTTGTGAGCGGGTCTGACAAGTCACGAACAGTTCCGTCAACTGCGTAGGCAATCGCCTTTTTGGCAAGTGACTTTGATATGGATTCCGCGAGTTGCGACCCGGTCATTGCGGCGTCGTATTCGCGCACGGAGCCATCGGGAAATTGCAGGGAAACATTAGACAAGGCCATTCTCCTATCCAGTCCCGCATACGAACGCGGGTGGTTGTGCGCACAGCGCGCGGCGCTGCTTTAACGACATTCGAAGCGCGCGTAAAGTGAAACGGATCGTCACATTATCGCGTATTGCTAATGGATTTAATATTAGCAAGAATGCATGTAACGCGCACCGGACGATTCTGCAAACATGGCTGCCAGCATCAATCAGAGAAAAGCCCCATCCCCAAAGCACATATCTGCTGAACAGGCCGTGTGGATCGCGAAGCGCCATGAAAAGCGCGGCGAAATTCAGGAGGCGCGTGCACTCTACGCACAACTGCTCCAGTCCTTTCCTGACCATCCGGTGGCAAAGGCCCGTTTGCGAGCCCTGCAACCTGCACAACCAAAACTGGCCGACCCGCACGCTGATGTCGCAGATGCATTGCAGCGCCTGGCGCTCTCTGATTTACCGGCGGCTGTGAAGCGCTGCGAAAGCCTTCTGCTCGAATATCCGAACTCACCATTTCTATATTCACTATTGGGCGCACTAAGCAGTCAGTTGGGAAACCTGGACCAAGCAGAGCTTTGCGCGCTTAAATTCATAGAGATGCAACCTGCCCGCGCGATGGGTCATTTGAACCTCGGAAAAGTATTGCAAGACATGGGCAGGATCGACGAGGCAATTGCGGCGATGGCGAAAGGTTTAGCTCTTGAACCGGGCAACGCAGCCGCACATTGCGCGCTCGGCAAGCTCTTTCAAAGGAAAGGGGACCTTCAACGCGCATTCCAGGCCTGGGATGCTGCCAGCGCCATCGATCCAACAAATGCGGAGCCGTATATCAACCGAGGCGTCGCGCTTTCTGACGGCGGCCAGTACGCTTCAGCTATCCATTTCCTCAATCTGGGACTTTCGTTTGCACCCGACCATGAATTAGGCTGGGAAGGCCTATGCCACTGTTACGTTCGTATGAACGAGATCGAGGACGCTATCGAAGTATGTGAGCGCGCTCTAAAAATTAACCCGCTCAACTCGAACGTCCGGTCAATGAAGCTGATGGCACAAGCGCAGATTTGCGACCTGACGTCTATCGCCGCAACTCCGCTCAGCGACGATTTAACGGTCTTCGAGGCCTTGTCGCTGGAGGACGACCCGGAGCGTCAACTCAAACGCTCTCAAGTGACCTGGCAAAGGTATGCGGGTCACATAAAGCCGATCCCCCTTCCCGCGCGTCCGGTCACGCGGCCCGCCAAGTTGCGTATTGGCTATTTCTCGGCAGATTTTCACGATCATGCCACCATGCACCTGATGTCGGGCCTGCTGCGCGAGCACGACCAAACCAGATTTGAGATACATCTCTTCAGCTATGGACATGAAAAGGCTACCCATCACCGTAAATTGCTGACGGAACAGGGCCTGATCAGGCATGACGTAGTTGCAATGTCCGATGAGCAGATTGTGGCCCTCGCCCGGAATGCGCAGATTGACGTGGCCGTTGATGTTAAGGGCTTCACAAGCGGCTCGCGCGCAAATCTCTTCGCGTATCGATTGGCCCCGGTTCAGATAAGCTATCTGGCATATCCCGGTTCACTCGGCGCGCCTTGCTTTGACTATATTCTGGCCGATCCGATCGTAATTCCCGAGGAGTATCGTCCGTTCTATACGGAAAAAGTTCTGGCGATGCCGCATTCCTATCAGCCGAATGACAACGCCACCCGCCCCGCTACTATCAAGACTTCAAGGTCAGATCATGGGCTCCCGGAAAAAGGCGTTGTGCTTGCCTGCTTCAATGCGTCCAACAAGATTGGCTTTCGGGAATTCGACATCTGGATGCGCGTTCTATCCAGAATTGAAGGAAGCGCGCTTTGGCTCGTCAGATCGAATAGCGAGATGGACAAGTATGTTCGGCTCGAGGCTGAAAAGCGGAACATTTCCCCTGAACGCATTGTCTTGAGTGACAAGGTGTTTCACGCATTCCATCTGGAACGCCATCGGCACGCAGACATTTTCGTTGATACCTTCAACTACAATGCCCACACGACAGCCAGCGATTCACTTTGGGCCGGCCTGCCGCTCGTCACCAAAGCAGGAAAGCAATTCTCCGCGCGAGTCGCTGCCAGCATCCTCAACGCCGTAGGTATGTCAGACCTGATTACGCATACGGAGGCGGAGTATGAAAAACGCATTATGGAACTGGCCAGCAACCCCGGAGCCTTGCTCGAGGTGAAAACCCGGCTTACGCGCAATTTACAGACAGAACCGCTTTTCGATCCAAGACGATACGCACGCAACATCGAAACGGGTTTCGAACTGGCATATGAGAGATATTTTGCTGGAGAAGCGCCGGATCACATCAATGTTCCCGACATTGGCAAGCTGAACTGATGTGCCAATATCTCCACGGCGTAAACCAATGATAGCGCGATTCGAGGCTTTCCGGCACGCGATCAATGCCATGCGTGCCCCATGGATTGCACCGCATGACCCGAAACGCGCCCATCAGGCTCCCTGCCCAAAGCCCGTGCCGGGCAATTGCTTCATAAGCATATTCCGAACAGGTGGGCATGTGGCGGCAGGAATTGCCGATGAAGCCCGACAGTGTGAGCTGGTATAAACGTACAAGTGCAACGCCAACGATCCTGCCCGGCGTCTTGCGCCACGGGCCATCATAATTCCGACCGCGAGCCGTCACACGCTGCGATTGTTTTTGCTCAATCATGCCTGCAATCGAGCCTGCGCTTCCTCGATTTGGCCGATTGCATCGACCACCGCGTCGAAGGTCAACATCGTTGAAGCGTGCCGCGCCTTATAGTCTTTGACAGGTTCGAGATATTTGAGATCGGCGAAACGGTCCTGTGGCGGCGGACCGTTTTCCTTCAGCATTTTCAACATTGCTTCGCGGACAGCACGCAGCTCTTCCGCACTCGCGCCCACCACATGCTCGGCCATCACCGCCGATGAAGCCTGCCCAAGCGCGCACGCTTTCACGATATGGGCAAAATCCGTTACCACACCGTCTTTCATGGCAAGATCGACAGTCACAGTCGAACCGCATAGCTTTGAATGCGCGGTGGCCGTCGCGTCCGGATGATCCAGGCGTCCAATGCGACCGATATTGCCCGCAAAACCAAGAATTTTCGCGTTGTAGACGTCATTTATCATAATTTTTTCGCCCTATCGCGAAAGTTGCAACAATTGTCGCGCTTCGACACCTATCTTTCGAAGCTTTCGATCATATATAGTGCTTAGGCTTCGCGCTGGACAAGGCAGGATAAATGTCAGAAAGCGTGAACCGAAAAACCGTGCTGATTTCGGGCTTCATCTTCCTTTCATGACCCGCAAGCAGGCTACCGTTCAACTCGTTCCTTCGTGAAAGGAACTACGGGAGATGCCTATAATGGACGTCGCAATAAACAAACTTCCCCCCTCCAGCTATATGGACAAGCCGGTGACCAACCGCCCCTCACAGGAAGAGGTGGAAGCCGCAGTTCTTACGCTGATCCGCTGGGTGGGCGACGACCCAAACCGCGAAGGTCTGCTTGACACACCACGCCGGGTTGCAAAAGCCTATCGCGAGATGTTCGATGGCTACGACAAATGTCCCGCTGAAGAACTGGGCAGGACATTCGAGGAAGTCGCCGGTTACGACGATATGGTCGTCATGCGGGACATCGAGTTCCATTCCCATTGCGAACATCACATGGTTCCAATCATCGGCAAGGCCCACATTGCCTATCTGCCGGATGGCAAGGTTGTCGGGCTATCGAAGCTCATTCGTGTGGTCGAAATTTTTGCGCACCGCCTGCAAACACAGGAATCAATGACCGCGCAAATTGCGAACGCTATTCAGGATACGCTTAATCCACGCGGTGTCGCGGTGATGATAGAGGCGCGCCACATGTGCATTGAAATGCGCGGGATTCGCAAACAGGGGTCTGTCACCACCACGACAACGTTCACCGGGGAATTCCGGCAAAGCCCTGAAGAACAGGTGCGTTTTGTCTCGATGGTCAAAAGCGGCGCAGCAGGCTGAAAGGCATGACAAAGCTGACATTCGAGAAGCCTTCGGCCAACAAGCATGAGCTGGAAGAAGGTCAGGATTTCACGCCGAAATTCGACACCGCAGGATTGGTAACCGCGGTGGTGACCGACGCAGATCATGGCGGCTTGCTGATGGTCGCCCACATGAATGCGGAAGCACTGGCGCTTACCCTTCAAACAGGCATCGCCCATTATTGGTCACGTTCGCGCGGCACATTGTGGAAGAAGGGCGAAACGTCGGGAAACTTCCAATCTGTTACTGAAATCCTGACGGATTGCGATCAGGATGCTGTCTGGCTGAAGGTTCGCGTTCAAGGCGACCAATTGACTTGCCACACTGAAAGGCCATCGTGCTTCTACAGAAGCATACATCTTTCGGACGGTAAGCCTGTCCTCAAGGCCGATCAGTAACGCTGAATCACTGATGGTCAGGCAAATTTATTCGACTGGTAACTGTTTATCGTGTTTTTGATAATCACAAATCTCAACGGATGTTTGGGACAGGAGTTTAAGTGATGCTCGAGTGGGCGTCGTTTCGGCGAGCCGACGTTCGGGAAGCTGAGGGTGTTGTTTCCCCCGGCGGAGTTACCGAAGCGCCGCAGGGCAAACCGGGTGTAGCGCTCGCCCTCGGTGGCGGGGCAGCAAGAGGCTGGGCGCACATTGGAGTCTTGCGGGCTTTGGAAGAAGCGCAAATCGAAATCTCGATGATTGCGGGAACTTCGATCGGCGCACTCGTTGGCGGCTGTTACCTCGCCGGAAAGCTGAATGAGCTTGAGGATTTTGCCCGCAGCCTGACAAAACGCCGCATTTTTGGCTTGCTCGATTTCACATTTGTAGCAAACGGGTTGTTCGGCGGAATGAAGCTGGATGCCAGGATGCAGGAGCACATGAACGGCTTGCGCATCGAAGATTTGCCCAAACCCTTCGTTGCAGTGGCAACCGAGATACGTACCGGTCATGAGATATGGCTTAGCGAAGGCGCGTTGATACGCGCAATGCGTGCCTCCTATGCGCTCCCCGGCGTCTTTGAACCGGTCGAATGCGACGGCCGAATTCTTGTCGATGGCGCGTTGGTCAACCCGGTTCCGGTCTCTGTCTGCCGCGCGTTTGAGCAGCCGCTCGTCATCGGCGTAAACCTGCACTACGACAATTTCGGTCGCTCAGCCGTGCTTAAGCACAGCGCGGGCGAGCTATTGATTGAAAAAGGCGCGAATCCGCGAAACGCTTACGAAAAGCCCAACAGTCAGGCCCGTCTGGGCATTACCGGCGTGATGGTGGAGGCGTTTAACATCATTCAGGACCGCATTTCCCGCGCCAGACTGGCCGGAGACCCGCCGGACATGTCGTTGCAGCCAAAGCTGGGACATATCGGTCTCACCGAATTTTACAGGGCTGACGAAGCTATCCGTCTTGGCTACGAAAGCACTCTTGCCCGCATAGAGGAAGTTAAACGTCTTCAGAGCGTCATGGTCTGAAAGTTAAAGCGGGTTATCTTCCGGGGCTGCGTCTGCGATACGCAACTGCATTGTGCGGTTCCCGTTCCAATGATTGGCCGCAAGCGTTCCCGCCACATGAATGCTCCTGCCCTGATTGGCAAACAGGAACGAGCCGAGGTCTGATTGCGCGGCCCGAAACGCTATGCCCTGCACGCGCCCGCCCGCCAGCGAACCGAGCTCAACCCTCACATGGCCATTGCCAATTTCCCGCGCCGAAATGAGCCTGTGACGCGGCAATGCAAAGGTTGGTGACGCGTGTCCACTCCCATAAGGACCTGCATGTTCGAGCGTATCGAATAGTTGCTGGGTCGCCCCCTCCGCTGAAACGGCCCCATCAATCTGCAAACTTTCCTCGTGCCGCAAAAGTGTCACTTTTTCAGCGGCCTGCCGTTCAAAAAAGGCGCGCAGATCGCCAAGCTTGCTACGTTCGACTGTTATTCCCGCCGCCATGGCGTGCCCGCCACCTTTTACCAGCAGGCCTTCTTCAACCGCCGCGCGCACCAGCGCACCCAGATCAAAACCGGATATTGAACGGCCCGAGCCGACACCAACGCCATTGACGTTGAAATGAATTGCGAATGCCGGGCGGCGCGCATGTTCCTTCAGTCGCGCGGCTATCAGCCCAACAATACCGGGATGCCAGTTGTCGCTCGCAGTCACCAATACCGCGGGGCCACCACCACCTGCGATTTCCGCGTCCGCTTCAGCCCGCGCAGCATCGACCATCGCCTGTTCCATCGCCTGCCGCTCCTGATTAAGACGATCAAGCGTTTCAGCAATTTCCCGCGCCTCAACCGGGTCTTCGGTGGCGAGCAAGCGGCTTCCAAGTGCGGCATCGCCGATGCGGCCGCCCGCGTTTATGCGCGGTCCAAGCAGGTAGCCCAGATGAAACACGTTCACTGGTTCCGAGATTCTGGCAGCGCGCACCAACGCGGCAAGTCCCGCATTTTGCATCTGCCTGATAACGATAAGCCCCTTGGTGACGAAGGCACGATTGACGCCGACCAACGGAACCACATCGCACACCGTCGCGAGCGCTACCAGATCGAGATAGCCGAGCAAGTCAGGTGCAGATTTGGCAAAGTTTCGCTTTCGAAGAATGCGGCTGACCTCAACAAGGGTCAGGAAAACCACCCCCGCAGCGCAAAGATGCGACTGGCCAGAAATATCATCATTGCGGTTGGGATTGACCACCGGAACACCTTCCGGCAGCGCATCGCCCACCTGATGGTGGTCCAGCACAACTACATCGGCCCCGGCATCGCGCGCAGCAGCGATCGCAACCGCGCTGTTCGTGCCGCAATCAACAGTCACAATCAGAGAAGCTCGTCCTGCCAGCTCGCGCATGGCGTCCGGATTGGGGCCGTAGCCTTCAAATATGCGATCAGGGATGTAGATTTCGGAGTCGACCCCGACATGACGAAGGAAACGCTTCAGCAGCGCAGAAGAACAGGCGCCATCCACATCATAATCGCCAAATATCGCAACCTTTTCGCCCCGCTGCACAGCATCTGCGATTCGTGTTGCAGCCGGGACCATATCGGTCAACGTTTCCGGGTCAGGAAGCAAGTCTCGGATAGTCGGATCAAGAAAAGCAGCGGCTTCGCCCTTTCGCACGCCCCTGCCCGCCAGCACTCGCGCAACGATCTCAGGCACGCCTTCAGACTGCGCCATGGCAAGCGCCGCCAATTCCTGTGCTTCAGTCAACCGGTGCTCCCAGATCAGCCCGGTTGCCGAACGCCTGACATCAAGAAAATAGCGGCGCTGAAGCGTCAAAACTTGTCCAGATCCTGGTGGCGCGCTTTGATCTCGCGCACAGTCCGTGACGAGGAGCGCAAGACGATCGTGTGCGTTGTGATGGCGGTGCGACCAAACTTTACGCCAGACAACATATTGCCATCCGTTACACCTGTGGCGGCAAAAACAACATCTCCGCGCGCCATATCATTGACCTGATAGACGCGATTTGGATCAGCAATGCCCATCTTTGCGGCGCGAGCCACCTTTTCCGGTGTATCGAGAATGAGACGGCCTTGCATCTGGCCGCCGGTGCAGCGAAGCGCTGCAGCAGCCAATACGCCCTCTGGCGCACCACCGGAACCAAGATAAATGTCTATTCCGGTTTCATCCGGATTGGTTGTGTGAATAACGCCAGCCACATCACCGTCACCGATGAGGCGGATCGCAACACCCGTTGCGCGGACAGCTTCAATAAGTTTCGCGTGGCGAGGACGGTCAAGAATACAGGCCGTGATTTCCGAAACAGGAACCCGCTTTGCATCCGCGATGTTACGAATATTCTGCTGCGGCGATGCGTCGATATCGATGACGCCTTCTGGATAGCCAGGGCCAACCGCAATCTTGTCCATGTAAACATCCGGCGCATAGAGCAGGCTTCCCTTTTCTGCGACCGCAATAACCGCCAGCGCATTGGGCAGGTTTTTCGCGCAGATCGTGGTGCCTTCCAGCGGGTCCAGCGCGATGTCAACCTCCGGGCCGGTTCCGCTTCCAACCTCTTCGCCGATGTAAAGCATCGGCGCTTCATCGCGCTCGCCTTCACCGATCACTACCGTGCCCCGGATAGGCAGTCGATTCAGTTCGGCGCGCATCGCATCCACAGCCACCTGATCCGCAGCTTTTTCGTCACCGCGCCCTCGCAACCTCGCCGCAGCAACCGCAGCGCGCTCCGTCACGCGCACGATTTCCATTGTCAATACACGGTCAAGGCCCGCAATCACGCTATTCGCCATATCGATCTATCCCGGAACAGAGTTCAGTCGCCGTCTATTTGTCAAAGGCACGTCACAAGAGCAAGACAGCCAAATGCATTGAATCGATTGAGCAAACTACTCCGCACGTTCAATGCGGATAACTTGCGCCTTATCAACCAGCAAGCCGTCCGATGTAACTGCATCGACGGCTTTGCGCACCGCAGCCTCGGTCGTCTCGTGTGTAACGAGTATCACGGTTTTCTCGGCGCTCTTCATCTGACCGTGGCCCTGCTGCACGATCGACTCAAGAGAAATCCCATTTTCCGCCATCCGCTTGGTGAGAGAGGCAAACACGCCGATGCGGTCATGCACAGTGAGACGGATGAAGTAGCCGCCAGCATGTGAGCGGATGCCGGCCTTCCGATACGGCTTCAACTCCTTGACCGGACGACCAAAAACCGGACCGTGCTGGAAACCGGGCTGGCTCTTGGCAATATCGGCAATGTCGCCGACGACGGCGGACGCTGTTGCATTCCCACCAGCGCCGGGACCGGAAAGCAAAAGCTCACCCAATATGTCCGTCTCGACAGCAACGGCATTCGTCACGCCGTGAACCTGCGCGATAACCGAAGACGTTGGGACCATGGTCGGATGAACCCGCTGTTCGATCCCGCTCTCGGTCTGCTGCGCAACGCCAAGAAGCTTGATGCGATAACCCAAATCCGCCGCGGCACGAATATCGGCCTGCGTAATGTTCGAAATGCCTTCCATATACACTTGATCGGCCGCAATGCGCGAACCGAAAGCCAGACTGGTCAGGATCGCCAATTTGTGGGCAGTATCATTGCCTTCAATGTCAAACGTCGGGTCAGCCTCAGCATATCCGAGGCGCTGTGCATCTTTCAGGCACTCTTCAAATGAAATGCCCTCGGCTTCCATGCGCGTCAAAATATAGTTGCACGTGCCATTGAGGATACCGAACACGCGCGAGACGCTGTTTCCGGCCATGGCCTCTCGCATGGTTTTGATGACAGGGATACCCCCGGCCACCGCCGCCTCGTAGTTCAACAGAACCCCTTTGGATTCGGCAATTTCCGCAAGTGCAATCCCGTGCTTCGCCAGCAGCGCCTTGTTGGCGGTGACCACGTGTTTGCCGCGTTCAAGAGCAGCCGCAACCGATTTGCGCGCCGGCCCCTCGTCTCCACCGACAAGCTCGACAAACACGTCGATGCCGTCGAATTTGGCGAGTTCAACAGGATCGTCAAACCATTTCGCATTGCCGAGGCTCACACCCCGGTCACGCGATTTGTCGCGAGCCGAAACTGCGGCAACGACAATATTCTGGCCGCATTGCCGAGTGAGTTCTTCGCTCTTCTGCGCAAGGACACGGATGACCGATGCGCCAACCGTGCCAAGTCCGGCAATTCCAACATGCAATGCGTTCGCAACGCGAGCCACGGCGCTACCTCTTTCTTTCGCGTAAATGGACCGTCAGCGCCGCGCCGCAAGCGGCACAACATTGTTGGGCTGCTTGGCAGATGTCTGAAGGAACTTCTTGATGGAGCGCGCCGCCTGACGGATGCGATGCTCATTCTCTACGAAGGCAAGGCGCACATAGTCGTCACCATGTTCGCCAAAACCAACGCCAGGCGCAACCGCAACATCAGCATGCTCAATGAGCAGTTTCGAGAACTCTAGCGAGCCAAGATGGCGGAACTGCTCGGGGATAGGTGCCCATGCAAACATTGACGCCGGCGGAGCGGGAATATCCCATCCAGCGCGCCCGAACGACTCGACCATAGCATCACGGCGCTTGTGATATACGGAGCGGATCTCTTCAATCTCCGAACCGTCACCGTTGAGGGCTGTGGTCGCTGCCACCTGAATCGGGGTGAACGCACCGTAATCAAGGTAAGATTTAACGCGCGTCAGCGCCGCGATAAGCCTCTGGTTGCCCACGGCGAAGCCCATGCGCCAACCGGGCATGGAAAATGTCTTGGACATGGAGGTGAATTCGACAGTCACATCTTCCGCGCCTGGCACCTGCAACACCGATGGTGGCGGATTGCCGTCGAAGTAAATCTCGGAATAGGCAAGGTCGGACAGAATGATGATGTCATTCTTGCGCGCAAACGCCACAACATCCTTGTAGAAATCCAGCGAAGCGACCATTGCCGTCGGGTTCGATGGATAGTTCAGGATCAGCGCAATCGGCTTGGGAATCGAATGACGAACTCCACGTTCAAGCGCCGGGATGAATTTGTCGTCCGGCTCGACCTGCAATGAACGGATGACGCCACCCGACATGATAAAGCCGAAAGCATGGATCGGATAGGTCGGGTTCGGACACAGCACAACGTCACCGGGCGCGGTGATCGCCTGCGCCATGTTGGCAAAGCCTTCTTTGGATCCGAGCGTCGCCACAACCTGTGTGTCCGGGTCGAGTTTCACACCGAAACGGCGCGCATAATAATTTGCCTGCGCGCGACGAAGACCAGGAATGCCGCGAGATGCTGAGTAGCGATGGGTTCGCGGATCGCGCACAACTTCAACGAGCTTGTCAACGATGGAAGACGGCGTCGGAAGATCAGGATTGCCCATGCCCAGGTCAATAATGTCCGCCCCCCGCGCTCGGGCGCTGGCTTTCAGCCTGTTCACCTGTTCAAACACATAAGGCGGAAGCCGCCTGACTTTGTGAAATTCTTCCATTTCCATTTCGATTGACCTCAACGGGTTCGGCTGCGGCTGGGGTGCCTATATACGCCATCAACAGGACGGTCGAGGGGCACAGATTGCTTTCAGCGCATCTTCGCTATGCGTGGCGCCCAAACGACGCAATTCGCCCTCGCTTGCAGTCGCGCCAGCCCCTCTGCCCGTGGCCATCTGCCCCGCCTGCGCACCTTTCAGTGAAGCAATGGCAGAATCAGCTTCGTCCTGCGTAAGCTGAGATGCGGCAGTTGCAGGTTTGATGTTCAGGTTCGGGAAGTTGCCAGTGTTTTTGGCCTGACTGGATGGATCATCAGGAGTTGTACAGCCACTGATCGCAAAGAGCATCGCCGCAGCAAGCATAGTGCGAATGCTGGGAGCGGAGTTCAGTTTGCTACAGCCGGTCATTTTTCTGCACAGCGTCTCGGTTTAAGCGTTTGGTATTGGACCCTTAGAGTCTTCCCATGATAACATGTCAAGCAAGCGCATGGAGGAACAGCGCAAATCATGAACAAAACTGCGGAGAGCGCAACAGGACATGCCGCCATTATCGACGGAGTGGACCAGTATCTTGTGAAAGACCCGGAAGAATTTGCGCTCAATATGGCTCGCACCCTGGAGAACCTCGGCAAGGCCGCAGCCGCATGGGCAGAGCCACGCGGGCTTGGCGAAGCGCACGACAGCGTGTCCGAACCGGTAGCGGACATGGTCAAGACCTTCTCCAGACTGACGCAGTATTGGCTGTCCGATCCTTCTCGCGCTTTGGAAGCACAGACCCGATTGCTCGCGGGTATGTTCAGCGTCTGGCAAACTGCCGCCCAGCGCGCCGGCGGCGCTGAGTTCGTGGAAGACGCAATCACACCGGAGCGCGGAGACAAGAGATTTCAGGACGAGGAATGGGCCAAGAACGCATTCTTCGACTTCCTGAAGCAAACATATCTGGTGTTTGCGCGGTGGGCTAACGATCTGGTGGAGCACGCCTCTGGTTTGGATGAACATACGCGCCACAAAGCCGCATTTTATGTGAAGCAAATTTCCTTTGCGCTTTCGCCTTCAAATTTCGTTTTGACCAATCCCGAACTGTTCCGCGAAACCATGGCGGCCAATGGTGCGAATCTGGTGCGCGGAATGAAGATGTTGGCCGAAGACATCGCAGCAGGCAAAGGCGAACTAAAGCTGCGGCAAGCCGATGTATCCAAGTTTGAAATAGGCAAGAACATTGCGCTTACGCCAGGCAAGGTTGTCGCCCGAAACGATCTTGTCGAGGTGATCCAGTACAGCCCGACGACAAAAGACGTCCTCAAGCGTCCGCTGCTGATCTGCCCTCCCTGGATCAACAAATTCTACATTCTCGACCTTAACCCGGAGAAATCTTTCATCCGCTGGGCAGTCGAACAGGGCCACACCGTTTTCGTTATCTCGTGGATTAATCCAGATGAGCGTCACGCGCGGAAGGATTGGGAATCCTACATTCGCGAAGGCATACAATTCGCTCTCGACAAAATCGAAACCGAGACCGGCGAGAGGGAAGTAAACGCCATCGGCTATTGCGTTGGGGGAACCTTGCTAGCCGCAGGATTGGCGCTGATGGCACAGGAGGGCGACGACCGTATCCGCACCGTGACCCTGTTCACCACGCAAGTTGATTTCAGTTATGCGGGCGACTTGAAGGTGTTCGTTGACGAAGATCAGGTGAAAGCTCTTGAGGTGGCCATGAATGGCAGAGGCTATCTTGATGGAACCAAGATGGCGATGGCCTTCAACATGCTGCGCTCAGGCGATCTCATATGGCCTTACGTTATAAATAATTATATGCGCGGCAAAGACCCCATGCCGTTCGACTTGCTTTACTGGAACTCCGACTCCACACGAATGGCAGCTGCTAACCACTCGTTTTATCTGCGAAATTGCTATCTGGAAAACAACATGTCTGCGGGACGCATGAAGCTCGCCGGACGCAACATTTCGCTATCTGACATCAAAATCCCTGTATACAATCTGGCAACAAAGGAAGATCACATCGCGCCAGCGAGGTCGGTCTTTGTGGGATGCGGTTTCTTTGGCGGCAAGGTCGAATTCGTGCTGTCAGGTTCGGGTCACATCGCCGGTGTGGTCAATCCGCCATCGCTCGGCAAATACCAATACTGGACCGGCGGAAAGCCTGTTGGTGCTCTGGAAGATTGGGTCGCAAATGCTACCGAGACACCCGGATCCTGGTGGCCGCATTGGCAAAAATGGATCGAGGAGAACGATTCGCAGCGCGTTGCAGCGCGAGCTCCTGCGAGCAATCTCAAGAGCTTGGGTGACGCGCCGGGCACCTATGTGAGGATCCGTGCATAGCAGCCCATCAACCGGCGCAGGGGGTTGACTGACAGGGCAAACAAGGCGAAACGGAACAAAGTGGATTTAACCAATCGCCCTCAAATCAAGATTTATGTCATGATTTGAGTAGATTCGTTCAAATGCGAGTGCATGGCATCGCATAGGCTTACCGGCCGAAAGGGAGCAAGCGCTCCCGAATCATGGAGAAGGGGAATCGGTTGAAAGGCGAAACGCGAAAACGCGCCATACCCTTATGCCGAATGATGGCCGCTCTCGCGGCCACGGTATTCATTGGTTCTTGCACGACAGCAGCGCTTGATCCTTCATTGGAGTCCAATTCTGGCGCCTTCAACGCGATACCGGTGCAGTCGGATACAGTGAGTGAAGAACAGGTGCCGCCACAAAGCGACACCGGGCAGCTTGCCGCAACAGGACAGCCCGACCCCGCGTTGGCGCCCTCGCCCGAACTTCCGGCGCAAGTCGCAGCCCTGCCGTCAGCCGCACCCGCAACGCAAGCCGTTACAAGCGAATCGACAGCTCCAGCACAAGCTCAGACGCCTACTGCCGAAGCGGCACCTGATTCTCAGCCGAGCGAGACGGCGGTGACAGAGGCACCTCAGCCGGAAAAGCCTAAGAGCTTTTTGGCTTCCTTCTTTGGTGCAAAACCTGCCAAGCCTGCCGACGCAAAGCCTTCTCCTGCAGCCCAGGCGAACGAAGTGCTTGCCGCGCAAACCCCTGCCCCAACGCAATTCCTCGAAAACCCGGCTCCAAAGCAAATACTCGAAAACGCGCCGCCTCCTGCTGCCAAGGCGCAGCGCACTGTTGAGATGGTCTCGCTGGAACTGCCAAGCCCGAAGCCAATTCGCGCCTCAGCGGTTTCTTTTTCGGATGATGGCGAAGGCACCGGCCTTCCAGGTGTGCGCCAAAGCGCATTATTCGAAATCAAGAGGCGCTCGGGTATTGATGACGACAGCGACGTCGATCTTCACGAGGAAATTGACGATGTGGTCAATGTCGCGAGCGCTGCCGGAATGGCGCGGCTTGCACCGAACGGATTGCTGAAGCAGCGCGAAAACGTGGATGTGGCCTGCCTTAAGCCGTCTCTGGTGCGCGTCCTGCGCACGATCGAGAGGCGATTCGGCAAGCGAGTAGTCATAACTTCAGGCTATCGCAGCCCAACTTACAACAGGCGTGTACGCGGCGCGCGTAATTCACAGCATATGTACTGCGCCGCAGCCGATGTTGTAGTTCCAGGTGTCAGCAAGTTTGAATTGGCCAGCTTTGCCCGTTCCATGAAAGGCCGCGGCGGCGTTGGCACATACTGCCACACAGATGCTGTTCACATCGATGTTGGACCGGAGCGCGACTGGAACTGGCGCTGCCGTTCACGCCGCTGAAAATTTTTTGCGGTTTGTGCACAGAAGTGGGTTGCCGATCCCGAATGACCTGCATATAAGGCGCATCACCTGAGCGCGCCCATCGTCTAGCGGTTAGGACACCGCCCTTTCACGGCGGTAACAGGGGTTCGATTCCCCTTGGGCGTACCAGTCAATTCAATGACTTAGGTTTCCCTCGATCAAGGCCGTCAAATAAGCCATTTGAGCAGGTCCAGATTTAACTTGCCTAATCTGTAAGAACCCCTCCGCCTCTGTGGCGATAGTGACCTTATCTGGTGCTGCCGCGAGCACTCAACCACTTACAGTCGCCAATGATATTCAGGCTTGGAGTTCAAACGAGAAAAACCCGATCCGGCATTGCGGCTCCCAGATACGCTCATTTACGGCTGAGTGGTAATACGAGGACTTTTGGCCAGAGGTTCACGTTAGATGTCGGTCCTATCATAGTTCCCCACTCATTCGAACGTGGGCGATGACGCTGGTGTAATTCAGACATACTATTCGGTCATGCTCGGAGGGGAACATGAGCGTTCTGACAGTTTTGCTTCTGGCCAGTGCCGCCATTTGCTTCGCAGGATGGCTATACCTACGACCTCGCACATCGATGTTACGCACCGATGAACCACCTGAGATCGAAACAAACTTTGAATGGGACAATCACAAACGCGCTCCCAACCTGTCAGACCGTTACGGTTGGGACTTCCCCGACGAAGAGCACCGGGATGGTATCGAAGCGAACGCGGGAAGCGAGAGATGGAAAGCCGACCCCAGAAGGCCAAGACAAGCGCCATTTGCGGATGCCGAAGAATCAGATTCTCTCGAAGTCCCTGCCTTTCTGCGCCGGGCGCGTGCTGATGCGAGACAACAAGAAGACTCACCTCCATCCCCCGTTGTGTTGCACCGTTTGCCCACTGAGCCTGAAGTGCGGCAAAGGCCTATCCAAGCCGAAGAACCCGTACTCGCACCTGTGCCAAACGTTGCACCTGCAGCGAAAGCGGTAGCGCCTCCAAAGTCCGCCCCTGTCCCTGCTTCCGCACCGAAGGCGTCAAGCAAATCCACGCCTTTGGTCGCCGACCATCCATTGGGAAGGGTCTATTTCGATCCTCCCTCCAGGATGACCGAAGGCGAAGTGACCGACATGCATGTGCTGATCGTTTCGCCGTCGCACATAAGCACCGTTGATTTTGCTGACGTCACATCCAGTAAGCGATCACCCCAAACCGCTGAAGTCGCAGCTCCCGGCTTGATGTTTGCGCGTGTCTATGCCGATCCGGTCGCATTACAAGTCATCACGTTAGGGAACGACCTTGTGAAGGTCGATTCAGCGCTCGGATATGGTCAATGGCAGTGGCGGCTGCGGGCACTTCAACCCGGCAACCACAAGATCACCTTACGCATTAGCCACGCACGCGCAATTTCGGGAGGTGGCGGGTTGTACGCCGAAGACATTATCGCGCTGAATCGCGACATAATGATTAGCGTTAGCAAGAGTCGTGTAGCCCGAACTTGGCTATTATCCGCAGCCGGTGCGCTAGTCGGAGCTGCTGCCTCTCAAATGGTGGAAGGCGCTATACCGGTCGTGCGAAACCAGGCGTACGGACTTGTAGGATGGGAATTGCCGACCGACACGACCAGCAACCCAGTTTCTCCATCGCCTTCAAGCATGCAGGCAACAGGCTCGCCTTAGCTCAGCGATCTTCCCGCCGTAGTGATCACATGCGGCGACGGTCATTAGTTGACTGTGGGGATTGGCTGGCGAGAGCCAGTGGACACGCTGGTTTTCGAACGTCTGGTGTTGGCAATGCAGAAGCTACGTCTGAATATTCAGAAGAACTGATTCTGAGTGGCCTTGGTGGCTATCGGGTGAACCGAGCACTGTCATTCGGAGTCGCAATCCCGCATACAAGACTTGGCTCGGCATGAAGACCGCAGGATGCGACCATGCGCCGTGAGGGAATATTCGTCGCAGAGACGAGTTCGTAGAGATGCGTCGCGCCGAGGTCGCGGAATACGCTGACAATCATCCGGGCGTTGATGTAGTTACCGAGGCCCCTGCCGCGTTGGGAATCCGCCACGGCAACCAGCCCGCACCACGCATAACGGTAATAATTGCTGAGCGCGTTGTGCGGAAAGTATCCGTGTGCCGCAGCGAAGACAGTACGATTCTCGTCGCCGATTACGACGGTTGTCGCCGGACTAAAATTACCGACGAGCAGCGAGCCGGAAAACGGCGCGATACCCGAGTCTGCCATGAGTCTCTGGATTTCAACTGTGTATTCGCCGTCAGGATCTGTTGGCATGTCCATTTCCGTCAGTCCCGTTGGCAAACCGCGGGCGAGGATCGGTTCACAAGCAGCCAGCGCATCCGCGCGGTCAGCTAGAAATACGTCCCAGCTATCGAAGCGGCAGTTCCACATCGCCAGCCGGGAGCTGAGTTCGTCCAACTTTCCGTTCGGTATCAGGCGGAAGCCGCAGATGCCGTCGTTGCTGAGGAAGTCCTTGATCCTCTCCCATCCGAACTCATTCGGATCATCGCATCCCATCATGCGCCCGGTTTGACACGCCCCCGCTGTGGTATTGATGAAATCGACGCTCGCCTCGGCCCGCGCCTGCAAGCGCTGCTGCGTTTCAGTGCCAAAATAGCCTGACATGACAACCCCTCCCGTTCGACGAAATATAACGTGTTGGAGGATGCACACTTATTGGATGCACTATACGCTCATCTGGAGATCAAGGCTTGTAAAATCGTGCTGGCCATTCGCAGTACGGCCAATCGATGCTCTTTAGACAAGCAGCAACGGCTGTCTTCCAAGAAGCGTGACAGAAGTTCGACTTCGCTTGAGCTTACCACCCACACCACTACGAATCTGATCAAGGTGACCAGTATCGGCACTTGGTGTAGAAGTCTAAGGTCAGCGCATTGGATGCCAAGCGGGTAAGTTGCTTGGGTATCCCCGCGCAAGCGAGGTCATATTGAGCGGATCGATATCTTCTACTCGCGCGCTTGCCTTTGCCAACTGGTTGGTTGGCCCGGCTCGCACCACACTTACTCCTGTTGAAATCGTTGAGCAAAGCTGTGAAAGGCTTCTCGCAGCCGGTGCTCCCTTGTGGCAGGTGCGGATCGGGCAGCGATTAGCAAACCCCCTTATTGGTGCATGGGGGGTTTTGTGGAAGCGAGGATCCGGCGCTGAGCAATACAATGTTCCGCGTAGCATGCTTGCAACGAATTCGTATGCCGGGAGTCCATTTCAGCACGTAATAGAAACGCGGACAGGTTTCCGTCGCTCGCTCTTGCACCTCGATCCGGCACATGATCATCCAGTGCTGTTCGAGCTCGCTTCAGCAGGAGGCACGGATTATCTGGCGATTCCTATGTTGTACGGAGACGGCTCTGTTCAAGGCGGGGCCTTCACCACTGATGATTCAGCAGGCTTTCGACCAGATGACATCGCTACCATTGAACAGATCGGCCCCTTTTTGGCTGCAGCACTGGAACCGGCAGCAATGCGTCGTTCAATGGAAAGCCTTCTAAAGACATATTTGGGCAACGACCCCGCGCAACGCATTTCCAACGGCGCAATTCGGAGAGGCGATCAGGTTGAAATCGAAGCAGCGGTGCTGCTCACGGATTTGCGTGGCTTTACCTCGCTTCCTGAAGAGCAACGCTTTAGCCGTCTTGGGGAATATCTGGAAATGATCGTGGAGGCAGTCCACGCTGAACAAGGCGACGTATTGAAATTCATAGGGGACGGCGTCCTGTCGATTTTTCCAGTCAAGGAGGGTGGCCGGTCAAATGCCTGCTTTCTTGCATTCCGCGCTTTGGCTAGAGCGTTGAAACGAGCCGCTCGGACCGGGGAAATGTCCTTTGTCGGCTGTTTGAATGTCGGCCCGGTGACATATGGCAATGTGGGCAGCCTGGACCGACTGGACTTCACCGTCGTCGGCCCAACTGTGAACTTTCTCAGTCGGCTCGAAATGGCCGCCAAAGATATCGACTGCCCCGCGGTCTGCTCGGAAGGATTCGCAGCATGCCTCCCAACAGAACTGACCGCTCCGCTTGGCAGATTTTCTCTCAAAGGATTTCCTGATCAACAAGCGGTCTTCAAGCTGAACATGCCTGATTTTGATAGCGCTTGAGTGCTTTCTGCATCGGATAGCAACTTATATGCCTACCCCCGGGCAGCCGTCAGAATGAGCAGCTAGATTGCGCTGATCACCAGACTTCCCGCGAGGGAAAAGACAACCACGATCCAAGCGGGCGCTCTGAATCCCATCAAAAGAACGAAGCAGATGAGCGCGAGTGCAAATGTGGATGGACCTACGATTGCGCTTGTGAATATCGGATTGTAGAGCGCCGCACCAAGAATCCCGACGACAGAGGCACTTGCTCCACTAATCAGCTCTTGCGCACCAGATCGGGTTCTGAGCGAATCCCAAAATGATATGGCTCCGATGAGTAACAAGAAGCCAGGGAAGAAGATCGCGACGAGCGCCAGCACAGCGCCAAGAATACCGTTCGGCCCTGGTTCGAGAATTGAGCCCAAATATGCCGCGAACGTAAAAAGTGGACCCGGTATAGCCTGAGCAGCTCCATATCCGGCGAGAAACTGGTCAGTCGTGACCCATCCCGGTTGCACGACTTCAGCTTCGAGCAGAGGCAAAACAACATGACCTCCCCCGAAAACCCATGAACCGGCGTGATAGAATGAGGCAAGAACGGCCACTCCTTGACTATCCGTGATAGTCGCCGCAAGCGGTAAGCCAACCAGCAATGCTGTGAAAAGAGAAAAGCAGATCGCACCTATGTAGCGCGGCACCTCAAAGTTCAGATGTCCTGCAACCGATTTGCCGACGCTACTACGGCAGAATATCAGGCCTGCGACTGCACCAGCAGCAATTGCAACGATCTGCCCAAGCGCACTACCAAGTCCAAGCACTATGGCCGCAGCGACGAGAGCGATTGTTACTCGCTCCTTATCTGGACATAATGCTCTCGCCATTCCCCAAACGGCTTGAGCAACGATAGCAACTGCCACAACTTTCAAGCCAGAGATCAACTCCTGACCAACGTGCCCGTCGAACATCGTCAGGCCGTACGCGAAAGCGACCATCAACAGGGCAGATGGAAGGGTAAATGCAACGAAGGCAGAGGCCGCTCCCGATGCGCCGCCGCGCAACAGTCCGATCGCAAAGCCAACCTGACTCGAAGTTGGTCCGGGCAGGAACTGGCAGAGCGCGACAAGATCAGCATAGCCTTTTTCATCGATCCATTTGCGGCGCACGACGATCTCGTCACGAAAATAGCCGAGGTGGGCGATAGGACCTCCAAAAGCAGTCAAACCCAGTTTCAGGAAAGTCAGGAAGATTTCACCGGTCGCGCCCATAGGCCCCCAATTTCCGCATCGCATCTTTCATCCATATTACTTCGATGGCGAACATTGGCGAGCAGGCCAACCTCAGAGGAGCCGGCAGCTTAAAAATGTGACGCTATGTATTGAGCTTTAAAAAAGGCACCTCGATGTTAGACGGCAACTGCTGTCTAGTTCGTACAAGCCGACGAAGCGTCGTTATATAACCCCCATGCGATTGAGAAGCTCATTATGAGACGTAGCGCCATTCATAAAGTGAGCAATAATCTGTCTGGCGCATTCCTCGCGGTCAATCGGGTGGTCCAATTGTTTGCGCCTGCACACCAAATCCAGGACTTCGCTAAGTGTTTTGAGTTCAGCAGGATCGGCTGACGTGCGCCGCAGCATTTTCGCCTCCAACGTTAGAGTTAGGCGAAAGCGCTTGTAATACTCTTCCAAACGTCCGCTTGCCGATGACAGTTGCAGACGACAAGAGAAGCATACGCCTTTCCTGCTTGGTGTCTATAAACTTTGATTGTGCCGACCGTGTTTCACATTGGCACCTCCGCGAGCAACGGCAATCCTGCCCTGACAAGAACGTTGATTATTCAATCCAGTCGAAAAGAGATCTCAAGTCTCCTGGATCGGTGGGAGAATGGGGTTTTTGTTGCTTTGCGGAAACCACTCGAGGCGGGATAGGCGCTGTGTTGAATATTCGGCTTATGGCAGAAACAGTTTGTTGCGAAAGAACGCCGTCTATCTCACCGTCATACAGCGCTGACTTCTTCAAGCGGAGCTGCAGCGCTTTTGCGACTTCAACTGGCCACTTACTCCAGTTGGTATTGATCTCGTCGGCTGCAGCCTGACTACCGGATATCAACGCCTTCTCGAAGTAAAAGGCAGCCTTATGGGCATCGGCTCCAACTCCGTTGCCATCTTTGTAGACTTTTGCGAGGAAAAGTTGCGCCTTTGCGCTCCCGGCGTCTGACGCCGCCTGGTAAGCCGTTAAGGCGAAACCTACATTTTTTTCCACTCCCCTGCCATGCCACAGCATATCGCCGAGGTTAACCAAGGCTTGAGCTTGCCCGTTCTTTGCTGCGAGCGAGTAAAGTTCTCCCGCGCGTGCAACGTCTCTTTCTCGGCCAAGACCATGTTCGTAGACGTAGGCGATCGCCACTGATGCGGTAGAACTATGTCCAAAAAGTGCAGTACGAAAATGCGCCCACGCCTGCCCGGGGTCTTTGGCTACGCCTTCTCCAAACAGATACATGTATCCGATATTCGTGGTGGCTTCACTGTTGCCCAGTTGCTCGGCACGCTTATAGGCAGCGAGTGCCTCGGCGAATTCGTTGTTTCGGTTCAACGCCCTGCCCAGAAGAAAGGAAAAATAGCCATCTTCAGGCTCTGCCGCGACTGCTGCCTTGCAAGCGGGTATAATTTGATCTGGCTTGAGGTCTTCCCATTCGACATGGAGGCCGCCCATCCGGTGACAATCGTCCCGCACATCTGCCAATGTTGGTGAGGCTACCAACAATGCAGCTATTGCGATTGTTGACCCAATCACTCGGAAATACATTTCAAACTCCCGGATGTGCGATCGTAAAAATTCCAAATCGAGTATCAATAAGAAGATACGTACCTACAATCACCGTTAATTAAAAAGACTGTAAATCCGCTACCAAATAATTATTTGCATCACGCAATTTTGCATCGATTCTAGGGTCGAATCGAATCTACTAAATATTACTGCTCGAGCACGTCACTTGAGATTGATTAAGGGACACCGATAAATACGGTCCATTGCGTTCTACAGATCCAAGACCTCAGTTGGAGTGGCTGAGAATGTTTACAAGACGCCCAAACGGATCACGGACGTAAAATCGTCTGACGCCCATGGCTCATCGTTTGGCCCATATTCCACCAGCAGACCCGCATTCCTGACGCGTTCAAGCACATCATCCACGTCGTCCACCTCAATCGAAATATCCGGAACTGGCGTTCCAGAACCTCCCTCAGTCGCGACACTAACCTGCGGTCTGCCCTGCGTAACAGGAGCGGCGAACGTAACGATCCATCCATGATCCATGACTATCTCCAACCCGAGAACGTCGACATAAAAGGCGCGCGCGGCATCCGGATCGGGTGCCGCAATGTTGGTAACAATTCGCTTCACAACCATCATCCACCTCCAGATCAAACCTTGGCACGGAACAATGGCGGAATGACAGCGACGTCGGCGGGGAAAGGTATAATCAGGCCGTTGCACTCATATCATTGCGCTCTGCAATACTATGAGAGGCAAGATACATCATTTCATATGCGACCCTCTTTCGATCCCACCCAGCCTCGCTCGCAACATCCAGCAATGCTTCAAACGCTGGCTTGAGTGCCAACCGGCATTCGCGGTCGTAGCTTGGGCTTTTGGCGTCTGAGGTTGGTGCATCTATCTTGAAAGAACTGTCCATTTCTATCCTCCACATTCTATGCGGCAGGACCGATTTAGGTCCGTCAAATGCGATTTCAAGAATTTCGCAACATCCCATCTTGCGCTTGCCAAACCACCTTCCAATATAAGCGGAGCGACGTCGTTTCGACCGCACCCTCTTAAATCGTGAACCGTCAAGCTTGGCGATATCGCCCAGCTTTCGCATTTTTGGAGAGAGCCATGAACGATCTTGCTTTCGAAAAGCCTGTAGCCGTGACCGCGGGATTGGGAACCCGTCTGGAAGTGCGTAACCTTATGGATATGCATCGCTTCCTCCTGGACTGGCCCCCATCGCGCAGGACGAGCGTGTATTCCACCGCCGTTCGCGCATGTGAAGCCGCACGCATGGGGCATCTGACTGCCGAACAAGCGCGACGAGCATTCGAAAGCTTCGCGAAATGTCATCAGGTTCTATGGCCAGAGGTCGAACCGCTCATTGCAAATCATGCACTACGCAACGCGCCCGCGTCGCACGCCTGAAACCAAGGCGCGGCGGATTTAACAATCCGCCGCACTGCGGCTACGTCCCAGCGCGGTGCACACAGAAACTTTCATCGCGTCGTCGTTACAATTGTGCGTTAGATGTTCAGTGTTTGCATTGAGAGGATGACCAATGCCGTTCAGAAATGTGTTGGATGCCGATGATCTGGCAGTTCTTCGCGAAACTTTTGATGACCACTGCGCGCGATTTGGGATAACGAGCAAGGAAGGCCGCGCGAGCGTGGCCGCGTCGCTGATGGTGCATTACCAGAACGGCGTGTCGAACCCGACGGAGTTACGCAGGTTACTCGACGCCGAAGAGCGATTCGCCACTGGGCCCGCCATGCGCGCTGATCCACTGATATGAGCGATCACTTCATCCGCGAGCTTTAAAACAAACGCCTGCCCCTCGCGCCACACCGTCACCGAAAATCAGTTCAACGCCGCGTACACGAAACGCCCTGATCAACAACTCCTCCGATCCGCGGTGGAGTGCATGACGATTACATTCAAAATCCTTGATTGTGCTTCTGGAAACTCCTGCCGCAGCAGCCAATTGGTGCTGTGTCCAATTCAGCAACCCCCTCGCGGCGCGACATTGTTCAGGCAGAAGCGACATTTATTCTGGACTCGATGCTTTTTCGCCGTTTATCCCGTTGCATAGTCAACCATAATGGTTGAGATTAAGCAACATCTCCAGATTGAAGCTCGAACCCCGGATTTTCGTATGGTTGGAAGTGCAGCACTGATTCCGCTTGTCACGATTCCATTCGTGATAAGCCTTATCGCGCTGTCTCTGCCATCCAATGCCCGCAACGCTGAGGCGTGGCTTTCCGGCCTGACAACGTTCGGCCTTTTCGTGTTGGCCGCCATGCAATATCCGCTTGTAGAAGCTGGCGGCGTTATCCGAAATGAGCTGCGATGGGTGCCTCAGATCGGTCTGAACATGGCGTTCCGCATGGACGGCTTCGCCTGGCTGTTCACAATGCTCATCACGGGCATTGGCTTTCTGGTGGTCATTTACGCGCGCTATTACATGTCGCCGGAAGATCCGGTCCCGCGCTTCTATTCCTACCTGATGGCGTTCATGGGATCGATGCTCGGGATCGTAAATTCCGGTAACCTGATCCAGCTCGTCGTATTCTGGGAGCTGACAAGCATCTTTTCGTTCTTGCTGATCGGCTATTGGTACCACAACGCAGCGGCTCGTGATGGCGCGCGTATGGCGCTGACGATTACAGCGCTCGGGGGCCTTTGCCTTCTCGCAGGCATGTTGCTGATCGGACAGGTCGTAGGCAGCTATAATATGGACGACGTGCTGGCCGCAGGGTCCATGATACGCGGCCATAAACTGTACGTTCCGATTCTGATTCTCGTGTTGGTTGGCGCTTTTACAAAGAGCGCACAATTCCCGTTCCACGTCTGGCTTCCGAATGCCATGTCCGCACCAACTCCGGTCTCGGCATATCTTCATTCGGCAACGATGGTTAAAGCGGGCGTATTCCTTATGGCGCGTATGTGGCCCGTTCTTGCAGGGACACAGGAATGGTTCACGATTGTCGGTCTAGCAGGCATGGCAACGCTTTTGCTGGGCGCGTTCTTCGCCATTTTCCAGCAGGACATCAAGGGCTTGCTTGCTTACTCCACGATCAGCCATCTCGGTTTGATCACGCTTCTCTTAAGCCTTGGAAGCCCGCTGGGTGCGGTTGCCGCAATTTTTCACATGGCGAACCATGCGACCTTCAAGGCTTCGCTTTTCATGGCAGCCGGTATTATCGATCATGAAGCAGGAACACGGGATATGCGCCGGCTCGGCGGCCTATTTTCCCTGATGCCGGTCACGGCTACACTCGCGATGGTTGCCAGCGCGGCTATGGCAGGCGTGCCGCTGTTAAACGGCTTCCTGTCAAAAGAGATGTTTTTCGCAGAAGCTATTGAACATCATGCTGATTCCCTTCTGGACTCTGCCGCTCCTTATGTAGCTGTTCTGGCGTCCGCGTTTGCAGTCACATATTCAATTCGGTTCATCCACGGCGTGTTCTTTGGAAAAATACCGGATGACATCCCACGGCATCCGCATGAGCCGCCATTCTTCATGCGTCTGCCTGCAATTCTTCTGGTGCTGATCTGTCTGGTTGTCGGAATTTTCCCCGCGTACACGATGGGCGCTTATCTGAACACTGCCGCAATTTCAGTTCTTGGGCCGGAAATGCCGTATTATAGCCTTTCGATATGGCACGGGTTCAATGTTCCGCTGCTTATGAGTTTGCTGGCTCTCATTGCCGGAATTATTCTCTACGGCCTTCTGAAAAGCTATCTGGCAACAAGCGAAGAGGGACCGCCCTATTTCCGCGAACTGAAAGGGCAACGCATTTTCGAGCGCGTGATGGTCTCGGTTTCGTGGCGCTGGGCCCGCCTTCTTGAAAGCTGGCTGGGTACACGTCGTCTTCAGCCGCAGTTGCGTCTCCTGTCGGCTATCGCACTGCTTGCGGCAGGCCTGTCGATCGCACGTCATGGCGTGCCACAACCGCAACTGTTGCTATCAGGCACGGACCTCGTATTTGCAGGTCTGTGGGTCATCGGAATTATCTGCGCAATCGGCGCTGCCTATCAGGCAAAGTATCATCGACTGTACGCATTGATCCTTTTGGGAGGTGCCGGGCTTGTCACCTGTATTTCCTTCTTGTGGCTTTCCGCCCCCGACCTTGCCCTGACCCAGCTCGTGGTCGAGGTAGTCACAACTGTTTTGATTGCGCTCGGCTTGCGCTGGCTTCCCAAGCGCATCGAAAGTACCGATCAGGAAACCACTTTCGAAGCACGCCTACGCCGAGCCCGGGACATGGGGCTGGCGGTTTTGAGTGGCTTGGGAATAACCCTGCTCGCTTACATCATCATGACACGTCAGGCCCCGCCAACGATCGCAGACTATTTCGTCGAGAACGCTTATTCGGGAGGCGGTGGACACAACATTGTTAATGTCATTCTGGTTGACTTCCGAGGGTTTGATACGCTGGGCGAAATCACCGTTGTCGGCATTGTGGCGTTGACGGTTTTCGCCCTGCTCCGGCGCTTCCGCCCTGCCCCGGACAATGTGGATTCACCTGAACAACAATTGCTGCAGTCGCAGCAGGTCGTAAACAGCAAAGATCCCGAAGAGGCGGCCAAGGCTATCGCCGGAGATTACCTGTACGTGCCGTCTGTGATCATGCAGTGGTTGTTCCCGGTCATTGTTGTCTTTGCAATCTATCTCTTCCTGCGCGGGCACGATTCACCGGGCGGCGGCTTCGTCGCAGGCATAGCGCTGGCTGCTGCATTCATCCTGCAATACATGGCCGCAGGAACCCGCTGGGTTGAAGAAAGATTGCGCATATTGCCCGTGCGCTGGATGGGCGTCGGCTTGTTGTTTGCAGCCGCAACCGGGATTGGCTCATGGGTGTTTGGATATCCATTCCTCACCTCACACCATCAGTATTTGACTCTGCCAGTTATAGGCAAAGTGCCGATGGCAACTGCGCTCGCTTTCGATCTTGGTATTTTCTCGCTGGTTATGGGCGCAACTGTGCTGATGTTGATCGCTATAGCCCACCAATCCATCCGTAAGCTGCGGGCCGCCAGGCTCCCTGCAGCCGCACCCGTGGAGAACGCCTGATGGAACTCGTTCTCTCTCTTGGAATAGGCGCGTTGGTCGGCTCGGGCGTCTGGCTTCTGCTGCGCCCGCGCACATATCAGGTGATCGTCGGGCTTTCGCTGATCGGTTATGGCGTGAACCTTTTCATATTCTCGATGGGCAGATTGCGCGTGAATGCTGCCCCAGTTTTGCCAGAAGGCGGAATTCCCGATCCGGCTGCGTTTGCTGATCCCGTTCCGCAAGCACTTGTGCTGACTGCGATTGTGATCGGCTTCGCGACGACCGCACTCTTTCTCGTCGTGCTGCTAGCATCGCGCGGGCTCACAGGCTCCGACCACGTTGACGGCAGGGAGCCATAAATGAATCTGTGGCACCATCTTGTTATTGCTCCGATCCTGCTGCCGCTCGTAACGGGCGCATTGCTGCTTCTGTTCGACGAGCGCCGCCATACGCTTAAATCTACGCTCAGCATCGGTTCATCGTTCATCCTCATCGCGATTTCGATAGCATTGGTACGCCTTGCCGATGGCGGCGCTGAAACCGTCTACCTGCTGGGAAATTGGGAGGCACCCTACGGAATTGTACTGGTTCTTGACCGCCTTTCGGCACTGATGATCCTTCTCACCGCCGCGCTGGCGACCGCTGCGCTGGTGTTTGCGCAGGCTCGCTGGCATAAGGCCGGACCACATTTTCACAGCCTGTTTCAATTTCTCCTTATGGGCTTGAACGGCGCATTCCTGACCGGGGATCTCTTTAATCTCTTCGTATTCTTCGAGGTGGTGCTTTCGGCGTCATATGGCTTGCTATTGCATGGCTCTGGTCCGCAGCGCGTCCGTGCCGGGCTACACTATATAGCTATCAACCTTGCCGCGTCGTTCCTGTTCCTCATTGGCGTCAGCATGATCTACGGCGTGACCGGCACTCTGAATATGGCCGATCTCGTTGTCCGCATCGCCGCAGTGCCACCGGAAGACCGGTTTCTTCTGGAAACAGGCGCGTCAATTCTGGGCGTCGCTTTTCTGGTCAAAGCCGGAATGTGGCCGTTGTGCTTCTGGCTTCCCGGAGCCTATTCGGTGGCAGTAGCACCGGTCGCCGCCATTTTTGCGGTGCTCAGCAAGATGGGGATTTATGTTCTTCTGCGCTTGTCCCCGCTCCTGTTCGGCGAGACCGCAGGTAGTTCGGCAGGCTTCGACGACAAGTGGCTTTTTGCCGGCGGGGTGGTTACCCTGGCGTTCGGTGCCATCGGCGTTCTCGCATCTCAGGCAATGGTGCGCCTTGCCGCCTTCAGCGTCCTGGTCTCCAGTGGCACATTGCTCGTGGCCGTCGCTATGTCTGACGACCGCTCAACGGCTGCGGCGCTTTACTATATGATCAATTCGACGCTGACGATCGGAGCATTGTTCCTGCTGATCGAGTTGCTTGATCGCGCACAGGACCCCGCCGCCGCTGTTCTTTCCGTCACCATGGAAGCATACGGTGACGCGGATGAAGATGAGCCGGAAGAAGAGGTCGGCGTCACAATTCCAGCAACGCTGGCAATTCTCGGCGTATCATTCGGCATATGCGGCATATTGGTATCGGGCCTGCCACCGCTGTCCGGCTTTATCGGCAAATTTGCGCTGCTCGCAGCCGCTGTAGACGTTGGCAACAAGATTACCGCGGCCTATTGGGTATTCTTCGCTATGCTTATTCTGTCTGGACTGTTTGCCATGATCGCGATGGTTCGAGCCGGAATACGCATATTTTGGGCACCCGTCGAGATCATTGTGCCGCGTGTTCGGGTGATTGAATTTGCCCCTATTGCTGCCCTTCTCGCCGCCTGCATCTGGATGACCGCTGATGCGGGACCAGCTATGCGCTATCTCGACGATACCGCAAGCTCACTCCATGATCCGACGGGTTATGTCAGGGCCGTGCTCTCGCACACGCCGGTTGCCGCACCGCAGGGAGGCACGCAATGAGCCGTTTGTTGCCCTACCCGCTTATGACGGCTTCCTTGCTGTTGATGTGGTTGCTTCTGAACGGAATGACCATTGGACATCTCGCGCTTGGCATACCGATTGCGATCCTCGCATCGCGCACAATGTCAGCGCTGCAACCATCGAAACCTCGCATTCGGCGCTGGATTGCAATCCCCAAGCTGGTTGGCATAGTCGCGCTTGATGTGCTTCGATCCAACATTGCGGTGGCGCGCTTTATTCTGACGACACCCAAGGCAACATCGCGCTCCGGCTTTGTGTCTATTCCGTTGACCATTCAGGACAGGACGGCGCTGGCCGTCCTCGCATGTATTGTAACATCAACTCCGGGAACGGCGTGGATTGAATACCGTTCGCGCAAGAACGTGCTTTTGCTCCACGTCCTTGATGTTGGCGACGAACAGGTCTGGATTGATCTCGTGCAGGACAGATACGAACCATTGCTTATGGAGATTTTCCAATGAGCGTCAGCCTGCTCTACTGGTCTTTGACCATCTCGCATTGGCTCCTGCTTGGAGCGATGGTGTGTTGCCTCATAAGGCTGGTGCGCGGACCGCGCGCCCAGGATCGTGCCCTCGCCTTTGACGCCTTGTATGTCAGCGGTATGCTGTTGCTGCTTAGCCTTGGCCTGGCTACACGCAGCCCGTTTTTCTTCGATGCAGCCCTTGTCATTGCGTTGCTTGGCTTCATCTCCACTGCCGCTCTGTCGAAGTTCCTCATGCGTGGAGAGGTCATTGAATGAACAGTCCGGCTGATCTACCGCTTTGGGCCGCAATACTCATTTCTGCCTTCCTGCTTTTAGGGTCGGGGCTCACATTCCTCGGCGCTATAGGGATTCTTCGTTTCCGCAACTTCTATCAAAGAATCCATGCGCCGACGCTTGGAACGACATTTGGTGCCGGCGGCATTCTCATTGCGTCGATAATCTATTCTATAATGACCGATGCGCGCCTCGTGTTGCATGAGATATTGATCGCCGTATTTATCATTGTGACAACGCCGGTGACTTTAATGCTTCTCGGGCGTGCTGCCTTGTTTCGGGATAGAACTGCAAAGAAGGACGGCGTGCCTCCTTACGAGGACTGAACGCCTTTCCGCACCGTCATGGCGTGACCGTCTTTGGTTTACTTGCGGTGTGGAATTTTCTCGTTATCGTGCAAAAAAATCACAAGCGCGTGTGTTCATGCGCGCGGTCAGGTTCATGAGCGGCACAATGGGGAACGTGTCGCCATGGCAGGTCCTATAGTGCTGGTACAGGCCGTATTCAGGGAGAGACGGAATGGCGATACTACTCGCTCTTTCGCGAGCAATCGATCGGTTCAATGAGATCGTGGGTAAAGCAGTCGGATGGCTGATTCTGCTGTCGATCCTCATAAGCGCGACAAACGCAGTGATTCGAAAAGCGTTCAGCATGTCATCGAATGCGTGGCTTGAAGCGCAGTGGTATCTATTCGGCGCGGCATTCCTGCTGGCTGCGGCCTACACGCTCAAGCAGAACGAACATATCCGTATCGACATTGTTTACGGCATGTTTTCGCGACGCGTTCAGCACTGGATCGATCTTCTTGGGCACATACTGTTTCTCATGCCCTTCGTCCTCCTGATGATCTATTATTTCGTACCCTATGTGATGCTCTCGTACCGCATCGGTGAAGTTTCAACCAATGCTGGCGGTCTTATTGTTTGGCCGGCCAAGGCGTTACTTCTCGCGGGCTTCACCCTTCTGGGCCTTCAGGGTGTGTCTGAAATTATCAAGAAGATCGCGGTTATGCGCGGTGATATAGAGGACCCCAATCCGTTTGTGTCAGCGCATGAAGCGGCAGAACTTGAAGGGAAAGCACTCGCAGAGGAGATCAAATCATGATCGAGTTCATCGCCACGAACATGGCGCCGATCATGTTCTGCTCGCTGATTGTGTTCTTGCTGATTGGCTATCCCGTCGCATTTGCGCTTGCCGCAAATGGTCTCTTGTTTTTCTTTATCGGTGTCGAACTCGCCCCGTACTCCGGGGGATCAATCAACCTCGACTGGAACCTGCTCTACGCCCTGCCGGAACGCTTTTACGGCGGCGTTATGGCCAACGAAACCCTGCTGGCCATTCCATTCTTCACTTTCATGGGCATTGTGCTGGAACGATCCGGGATGGCCGAAGACCTGCTGGATACGATCGGGCAGCTCTTCGGACCAATTCGCGGCGGTCTGGCCTATGCAGTAATTTTCGTGGGCGCATTGCTCGCAGCCACAACAGGCGTTGTTGCGGCTTCGGTCATCGCCATGGGCCTGATCTCATTGCCGATCATGCTGCGCTATGGCTATGACAGGCGCCTTGCTACCGGTGTTATCGCGGCCTCCGGTACGCTAGCACAGATCATTCCGCCATCGCTGGTGCTGATCGTTCTGGCAGATCAGCTAGGTCGCTCGGTAGGCGACATGTACAAGGGCGCGCTCCTTCCCGGCTTGATCCTAACCGGACTGTACATGTCTTACATTCTGATCATGTCGATCATCCGGCCAAAATCGATGCCCGCGCTGCCTGCCGAAGCGCGTACGCTTGGTTCCGGCGTCACATCACTGCTCGTAGCGCTGGTTGGCGCCGCAGCAATTGCCTACATTGCCCACGTTTTCCTTTCGCCCGCACACGGCGAGAACGCAGACATATTGGGCGCAACAGTCGGCGTGATCGTAATTTATATTGTGGCGCTCGCTGACAAGTCCATGAACCTTGGCCTGATGTCGCGCCTCGCGCAGCAGGTGATTATCGTTCTGATACCGCCACTCGCGCTGATTTTCCTCGTGTTGGGTACGATATTTCTGGGCATTGCGACCCCAACCGAGGGCGGCGCTATGGGTGCAGTCGGCGCGCTGATAATGGCTGCCGCGAAGGGCCGCCTAAACCTTGAAGTCATTCAGCAAGCCCTTGCATCAACCACACGCCTTTCCGCATTCGTTATGTTTATCCTGATCGGTGCGCGCGTGTTTTCGCTGACCTTCTACGGGGTCAATGGCCATCTATGGGTTGAACATCTTTTGACCTCGTTGCCGGGTGGCGAGATCGGGTTCCTGATCGCAGTCAACATTCTGGTATTTTTCCTGGCCTTCTTCCTCGACTTTTTTGAGCTTGCCTTCATCATTGTGCCATTGCTGGCACCGGCAGCCGACAAGTTGGGCATTGATCTCATCTGGTTCGGTGTGCTGCTCGGCGTCAACATGCAGACGAGCTTCATGCATCCCCCGTTCGGATTTGCTCTGTTCTACTTGCGATCGGTGGCGGCGCGCGTGCCCTATATTGATCGCATAACGAAACAGCGGATTGAACCCGTCACAACAGGCCAGATCTATTGGGGCGCAGTGCCGTTTGTGGGCATCCAGATCCTGATGGTAGCGCTGGTCATCA
This sequence comes from Rhizobiaceae bacterium, assembly GCA_019635795.1. Taxonomy (GTDB): domain Bacteria; phylum Pseudomonadota; class Alphaproteobacteria; order Rhizobiales; family Rhizobiaceae; genus Mesorhizobium_G. Next base: position 48,307 of record JAHBYV010000006.1, on the reverse strand, counting down.
TGTTCCCGCAAATGGTGATGCACTATAAGGGCAAAGTCGTTGATCCATCGACGATCGAAATCAAGGTCCCAGGTTTCGATGGGCCTTCGGGCGGAGCCTTGCCCGGACCGAGCTTCAATCTCAACACCCCGCCAGCTATGGGCGGTCAGCCAAGCGGTGCTCAGCAGCCAAGTCCAACGGACCTGTCGTCGCCGCCCAATATGGGTGGCGCACCCGCTCCGGCTGCACCCGCAAATGACCTGACGAAGCCGCCCAGCTTTAATTGAGCTACACTATTGGCCTGACCCCAAAAGGGTCAGGCTGCGGTGCGATGATAGAGGTCGTCTTCAACGACTTCGCAAAGAATGCTGCGCGGCGCTGTGCTGGCGTGGTGAAAAAACGCAATTTGACCATCGGCAAAACCGGCTGCACGACAAGCGGGACAATAAAAATATGGCTTGAGATCAGCCGCAAGTGCGCCGTGGTTCGGCCCCAGATAGCGTGCAATCACGACAAGATTGAGAGCCACATTGTGATTGCATCCGGTGTTAAGGCATCTCGCCCGAATCTCCGTTCCGGCAGAAATATGTTCTCCCAGCGTGCGGATATGTGCCGGGTCATCAATCGGGGGCAATGGAAAGATCGCGTGATTCATGATCGCCCATAAAGTTGCCTCAACTCGCTCTCTTGGGCTAGTCCATATGGGAGTATGCCGGACTAGGTCGTCTCGCAAATTTGCGCGCTATTGGGCGCGTATTCACCCTGCTTTTGCGAGCTGTTGATCAGAACAGGCGAACTCAACCAGAGAATGCGGAGCGGTGCAGGCATAGTGTGTAAAACCTATCCGCCTGTCGTCTCTGCCTGCCTCGCGACAATTCGGGCAATAGAAATATGGCTTGAGATCCTGAGGCCGCGCACCGTGCCGGGCGCCGAGATACTTGGCCATGAATACGAGGTTAAGCCGAACCGTATGGTTGCATCCCATCGTTTCGCAAGATGCCCAAATCTCATAGCCCAGGGCAATGTGCTGCCCTATTGAATCAACGCTGGCAGGAAACCGAACTTGAGGAAGCGGAAACAGTCCCGACTTCATTTCGCATACCTCCACTCACGCGAACACACTACACAACGGATGCCCGCCGGTTTTGCCGGCGGGCACACTCAAAACGGCTCCGGGCGGGCGGCATGGGAAAGCCGCGATGAGTAACCGCAACTTTAACGCGTACACAATGTGCAACTCAATTCAGCACTTAGAGGAAGGTGGGATATATCTACCTACAGCCTTTTTCTTACGCAGCAGCAACAAAGTTTCACGTCCGGTCTATTCCTGCTTTGCAGCTCACGGTTGCTGTGGCAGGCTGCAAGCAGCGGCCTGAATCCGCATATCTCGATTCAAGGACGCGCAAGTCCTGCAACGCTATCCAGAGGTGGGATATGAGCGGCAATCGTGACGAGCGCATACGTGAACGGGCACACGCAATCTGGGATCGAGAAGGAAAGCCGGAAGGCGAGGCTGAGCGACATTGGAAACAAGCCGAACAGGAAATTGATCAGGAAGCGAAAGGGCCGCCGGCTAAAAAGCGTTCTCCTGTCAAGAAGACAGCGGCGCCTCAAGTTACCCTGAAGGCAAAAAAGCAGTCTTAGGCTATCGTCCATCATTGTTTGGTTGAATTTTTCGGTCTGAGGTGCCAAATCCATCGGTCACGAGGCTCCCATCCGGGGGCAGCTCAGGATTCTGCACTATGGTCACTTATCTCGACGCCGATACCGCGCCACTGCGCAACACCGGGCAAATCCGTCTCTACGGACCGGAAAGCTTTGAAGGAATGCGCAAGGCTTCCCAATTAACCGCCCGCTGTCTCGATGAATTGGTGGACATCGTCAAGCCTGGCATCACCACCAATGAAATTGACCGGTTCGTGTTCGAATTCGGCATGGACAACGGCGCGCTCCCTGCAACGCTGAATTACCGCGGCTATACGAAATCAACCTGCACATCGATCAACCATGTTGTTTGCCACGGGATTCCCGACGACAAGCCATTACGTGAAGGTGATATCGTCAACATCGATGTGACCTATATTCTGGATGGATGGCACGGGGATTCCAGTCGGATGTATCCGGTTGGTCAAATCAAGCGGGCGGCTGAGCGCCTGCTTGAAGTGACGTATGAATGCCTGATGCGTGGCATTGCGGCGGTGCGACCGGGCGTGCGCATCGGTGCGATTGGCGCTGCAATCCAAACCTATGCCGAGCGGGAGCGTTGTTCCGTGGTGCGGGACTTTTGCGGACACGGCGTGGGCAGACTCTTCCACGACGCTCCCAATATTCTCCACTACGGTTCTGCGCACGAAGGGATCGAATTGCGCGAAGGGATGATTTTCACAATAGAACCGATGATCAATCTCGGTCGGCCGCATGTTAAGGTGTTGTCCGACGGTTGGACAGCCGTCACTCGCGACCGCTCGCTGACGGCCCAGTATGAGCACTCGATCGGCGTCACAAAAGACGGCTGTGAAATTTTCACCCTCTCACCGAAGGGCCTTGACCACCCCGGCATTCAAGCTTGAACAGCTTTTTTTCACGCGCGAAGCTCCTGCATCCTTCAATCAAACATCAGTACAATCTAATACGTACTTCTAATTGTGCGAGTCGGATTGAAGATGCAGGACGAACAAGACGAACGCGGATTCTTCGCAGAACAGCCGGTCAAGCCGCCACGGCAGGCACCCGTTAAAGATCAGAAGCCTCATTATCTTGGTCACAGGGAAAGGCTGAGACAAAGGTTTCGCGATTCCGGGCCGGACGCCCTTCAGGACTACGAAATCCTTGAATTGCTCCTTTTCAGATCGATCCCGCGCGCTGATACCAAGGAGCGTGCCAAGGCCCTGATACGTCGCTTCGGCTCCTTAAGCGAGGTGTTGGGTGCACCCGAACACCTGTTGCGGGAGGTGGAAGGCGTGGGCGAAGCCGTTGCCTTCGACTTGAAGGCCGTTGCCACCGCTGCGCGTCGTATGGCCAAGGGAGAGGTAGCCCAGCGCGAGGTTCTGTCCTCTTGGCAATCGCTGCTTGATTACATCAGAACAGCAATGGCCTTCGAGCCACGGGAGCAGTTCCGCATTCTGTTTCTGGACAAACGAAACGCGCTGATTGCAGACGAGGTTCAACAAACTGGCACTGTTGACCACACCCCGGCTTACCCACGCGAGGTCGCGCGCCGTGCACTGGAGCTGTCTGCAACAGCCATTATTCTGGTCCACAATCACCCGTCCGGCGATCCGACTCCCTCGCGTGCTGACATTGAAATGACCAAGACAATAATCGGCGTGTGCAAGCCGCTCGGCATCAACGTTCATGACCACATCATCGTTGGCAAAGCCGGATTTTCCAGCCTCAAGGGTCTGGCTTTGATATGAGTGCAACCATAGCTTTAACTGGCCGTTCTCATACGAAAATGCCCTTTAAAAGGGGCGCAACGGCTTGACGTACTGCGAGTTTGCACGTTAGGCGAATTCAATATCTGCGACCGAAGGACGATCACATTATGGAAATATTTACAGCCGCCGGCTTTTCGGCCCTGTTGCAGGTGATCGCAATCGATCTGGTGCTTGCTGGCGACAACGCAATCGTAATCGGCCTCGCAGCCGCAGGGTTGCCAACTGACCAGCGTAAGAAGGCCATTCTGGTCGGCATCATCGCAGCGACCGTTCTGCGCATCGGCTTTGCACTGATTACCCAGAAGCTGCTTGCCATCGGTCCGATACTGCTGATCGCAGGCGGTCTGCTGCTTCTTTATGTGTGCTGGAAAATGTGGCGTGAACTCAAGGTTTCATACGCCGAAGAACATGATGCCACGGAAGCTCTTGCCGAACAGGACCTCAACCAGGACGGCACAATTTCCGGCGCGGCACCGCGCAAAACCTTCATGCAAGCTGCGATGCAGATCGTCATCGCGGACGTGTCCATGTCTCTGGACAACGTGCTCGCAGTTGCTGGCGCAGCAATGGACCACCCCACAGTCCTCATCATCGGCCTCGCCCTGTCCATCGCGCTGATGGGCTTCGCTGCGACCTTCATTGCGCGGATACTGCATCGCTACCGCTGGATCGCCTATGTGGGGCTGCTGGTCATTCTTTACGTTGCGGTCGAAATGACGTTGAAGGGCGCGTACCATGAATGGCCCGATCAGCTTTCATTCCTCAGTGTGTGGTTTGGGGCACCGAGCGCGACCGGACATTGACGCTGCATATTTCCATGCGCAGCCAATTGTGATAGTGCGCCATTCAGTTTGAAACATTAGGGCCGGGCCGAAAGGTTCGGCCCTTGTACATTAACCAGCATCTGGAATGTCGTATGTCCGCAGCACCTCGCGTCAGTTTTGTCAGTCTCGGCTGTCCCAAAGCTCTGGTCGATTCCGAACGGATCATTACGCGGCTGCGAGCGGAAGGTTATGAGATAGCCCGTAAGCATGACGGCGCCGACCTTGTGGTCGTCAACACTTGCGGTTTCCTCGACTCTGCGCGCGATGAATCACTAAGTGCAATCGGCACCGCGCTGAAAGAAAACGGCAAGGTGATCGTAACGGGCTGCATGGGCGCTACACCGGAGCTTATCCGTGAAAAGCATCCCAACGTTTTTGCGATCACTGGCCCGCAAGCATATGAAAGCGTCATGGAAGCGGTTCATGAAGCCGCGCCACCAGCGCATGACCCCTACATTGATCTTTTGCCGCCGCAGGGCGTGAAGCTGACGCCGCGCCACTATGCTTATCTGAAGATTTCTGAGGGCTGCAATAACCGTTGCACCTTCTGCATCATCCCGGATCTGAGAGGCGATCTCGTCTCGCGTCCCGCGGCAGACGTGTTGCGAGAGGCTGAACGACTGGCGAAGGCCGGGGTCAAGGAAATAATGGTGATAAGCCAGGACACCAGCGCTTATGGCGTCGATATAAAATATGCCAGCAGCCAATGGCAGGACCGCGAAGTCCGTGCAAAGTTTCTTGATCTATCGAAAGAGCTTGGCGACCTCGGCATGTGGGTGCGTCTCCACTATGTCTATCCTTATCCGCACGTTGCCGAGGTCATTCCGCTCATGGCGGAAGGAAAAATCCTGCCCTATCTGGATATTCCGTTCCAGCACGCCTCACCTGCCGTTTTGAAGAACATGCGCCGCCCGGCGCACGGCGAAAAGACACTTGAACGCATCCGAAGCTGGCGCGAAATGTGCCCGGACCTCGCTATTCGCTCGACGTTTATTGTTGGCTTCCCTGGCGAGACCGACGAAGATTTCGAAATGCTGCTTGATTGGCTGGATGAAGCCAAAATTGAACGCGCCGGTTGCTTCAAGTACGAACCTGTTAGTGGCGCTCGGTCTGAGGAAATGGGGCTCCCCGAAGTTCCGCAAGAAGTGAAAGAGTCGCGTTGGCATAGGTTCATGCAACGACAGCAGAAGATTTCCTCCCAGCTTATCAAGAAGAAGGTCGGCAAACGCCTGCCGGTGATTATCGACGAGGCAAACGGGCTTTCCGGTAAAGGACGCACAAAATACGACGCCCCCGAAATAGACGGCGCGGTTCACATTCAATCGCGTCGTCCCTTGAGAACCGGGGATATTGTAACAGTGAAAATTGATCGCGCCGATCCGTACGACCTTTACGGCACAGCCGTATAATACGGCGAAGCCTTCACCCGCACTGCCACAAAATAAAAAACGGCCCTTTCGGGCCGTTTCTCGTATTCGCTGCTGATATCTTCAGATCAACGTGAATAGTATTCAACCACCAGGTTCGGTTCCATCTGCACTGCGTATGGAACGTCTGACAGCCCCGGAATACGATTAAAGGTGGCGACCATCTTGTTATGGTCTACTTCGATGTAGTCTGGAACGTCGCGTTCGGCGAGCTGAACTGATTCAAGTACCAGCACAAGCTGCTTGGACTTCTCACGCACCTCGATAACGTCGCCTGGCTTGCAGCGATAGGAACCGATGTTGGTGCGACGACCGTTCACGTTAACGTGGCCGTGATTGATGAACTGGCGTGCCGCGAAAATGGTCGGCACAAACTTGGCGCGATACACGATTGCGTCAAGGCGCGACTCAAGCAGGCCGATCAGGTTTTCTGAAGTATCGCCCCGACGACGGTTAGCTTCATCATACACTTTACGGAATTGCTTTTCCGAAACGTCGCCATAATGGCCCCGCAGCTTCTGCTTTGCGCGGAGCTGCAGACCGAAATCGGAAAGCTTGCCCTTGCGGCGCTGACCGTGTTGGCCCGGACCATATTCGCGACGATTGACCGGGGACTTCGGACGGCCCCAAATATTTTCGCCAAGACGGCGATCTAGCTTATACTTTGCTGATGCGCGTTTGCTCATCGCATTCCCTTTCAACACGTTGACCCGTAGCCTATGCTTCGGGCGAAGGAAACGCGCCCTCCTCTGGCTCCCTTTTTCGGAACCTGACAGGATCACCCACAACGCGGCGGACAATCCACGGGACACGTCATATCAGGACTGAAGAGGCAAGCTGTCGCGTCCTGAACGACAAATGCCAGCGCCGGGACTTTCGACCCGGCGCGTCGTGCACATATGAAATACTTCACGAATTGTCAAACGGAACGTCAATCTGATGCCTTCTTTTTTGGCAATCCCTTGCGCTTCGTTTCAGCAAATTCCTCAAGTTGCTTCTCGCTCATGGATTCATACATCTCCCTTGAAGCACCTTTGAGTTCGCTTTTTGAGCTCTCGCCACGTTTGGCAGCAAGCGCAGCGCCTGCCGCCTTTTGCTGGGCCTGTGATTTGGCTGGCATTTTTGCCTCCTGCGGTTGAACCCGGTCAACGCACCCGGAAGCCCGCCGTTCCATCAACTCACCTCAAGTCCAAACCCCTGCATCAAACGTTGCGTGGCAAAATCCGCGCCGCCTGAACTGAACACCGCTATATCAAGCATGTTTTTGGGCGGAGCGGCATGTTCTCCCGGGTTCACTTCACCAAGCAGATCAAGCGTCCGCCTTGCGATAGCTTCCCCGGAGTCGATCCAGTCCACCGGCCAGGGTGCCATTTTCCGCATCCGATTGACCAGAAACGGATAATGTGTGCAGGCAAGCACGACGATGTCTGTGCGCCGGCCATCCTTTTCAACGAAACAGGGCTCAATTTCCGCACGCACGGCCTCCTCGTCAACGAAGCCCTCGCGCATATAAATTTCTGCCAGTCGCGCCAGTTGGGTGCTTCCCACCAGCCGCACGTGGCACTGCCCTGCCCACTTTTCTATCAGGTCACGCGTATACTGCCGCCTGACTGTGCCCGGCGTCGCCAAGACCGATACAAGTCCGGAACGAGTACGCTCCGCGGCCGGCTTTATTGCCGGAACCGTTCCAACGAACGGCATTTGCGGATAGGCCGCCCGTAGATTGGCGAGCGATAAGGTTGAGGCCGTATTGCATGGAATAACCGCCACCTGCGGCTTGTAACGTTCAATCAACTCACCGAACAGGGAAACGACGCGCCTATTAAGTGCGTCTTCGTCCCAATCGCCATAGGGAAATGCTGCATCGTCAGCAAAATAGACAAACCTTTTCTCCGGCATCAAAACACGCGCCTCGCGCAAAACGGTCAGCCCGCCCACGCCTGAATCGAACATCAGAACAGGCCGATTAGCCATTCTTTATATTCCGCTTTTCCATCTCGGCCTTACCGCGTTCCGAGAGCGGCGCCGGACCATCCTCATGCGCCTCGCGGTCTGCCAAGGCTTTTCTTTCGGGATATCCGCTGCCGCGTGGTTGTTTGGGCGAGAAATAATCCAGTGACGACAACACCCCGCGCAACACCTTCAACTCAGCTTCCGCAAACCCCGGTCGCGTCAGCACGGCACGCAGATTGTCGACCATTTTAGGCTTCTTTGCAGCGGGCCGAAAATAACCCCGCGCCTCCAGCGCCGTTTCCAGATGATCAAAGAAACTTTGAAGTTGCACCTTCGACGCCGGTTCCATCTCCGGCGTTGCGAATGCGGTCTGAGTTTCCGATTCGAGGCCAGACTTCATCCATTCATAGGACATCAAAAGCACTGCCTGCGCTATATTTAATGATGCGAATGCAGGATTAACGGGAAATGTCACAATCTCGTCGGCCAGACTCACTTCTTCATTGAAAAGCCCGAACTTTTCTCTGCCAAACAAAATTCCGAGCTTCTGGCCGCTCTCGTATCGCGTACGCAAGATTCGCGCCGCCTCGACCGGACCACGCACATGTTTGAAACCATCGCGTTCGCGTGCAGTGGTCGCAAAGACGAAACTGAGGTCTTGTATTGCCTCGGCAAGCGTCTCGAAAACCACCACACCGTCAATAACATGGTCTGCCTTGCTGGCTGCGGCTCTGGCGCGCTCATTGGGCCAGCCGTCACGTGGCTTGACCAGACGCAACTCAGACAGACCAAAATTCGCCATCGCACGTGCAACCATGCCGATATTCTCGCCGAGCTGCGGCTCGACAAGCACAATCACCGGACCTCCGGTCATCAAGGTTCTTTCGCTATCGGTGCCTGCCATGCGCCTTGTCTGCCCATCAATTTCTGCCAGTGTTGGCCCCGATGCCACAATCATCTTACGAATTGAAGCGATTCATTTCGCCTTCATAGTCCGTTCGAGGTGTTTGCGCGACCCGAACCGCTTTGCTATAGGCCAGCTTCAATATCCAAACATTCCCATACGCGAGGCTTTTTTTCATGGCGAAGATCAAGGTGGCCAATCCGGTCGTTGAGCTAGATGGCGACGAGATGACCCGCATCATCTGGCAGTTCATCAAGGACAAGCTGATTCACCCCTATCTTGATATCAACCTCGATTATTACGATCTCGGCATCCAGCACCGCGATGAAACAAGCGATCAGGTAACGGTCGATGCGGCCAACGCGATTAAAAAATATGGCGTGGGCGTTAAGTGCGCGACCATTACTCCGGATGAAGCCCGTGTTGAGGAATTCGGCCTCAAGAAGATGTGGAAGTCGCCCAACGGCACGATTCGCAACATTCTCGGCGGCGTGATTTTCCGCGAACCCATCATCATGAAGAACGTGCCTCGTCTGGTTCCGGGTTGGACGCAGCCGATCATCGTTGGCCGCCACGCATTTGGCGATCAGTACAAGGCAACCGACTTCCGCTTCCCCGGGAAAGGCAAGCTTACAATCAAGTTCGTCGGCGAGGACGGACAGGTGATCGAGCATGACGTGTTCGACGCACCGGGTTCTGGCGTTGCCATGGCTATGTACAATGTCGATGAATCCATCCGTGAATTTGCCCGGGCATCGCTAAACTACGGCTTGTTGCGCAAGTATCCGGTCTACCTGTCAACCAAGAACACAATTCTTAAGGCCTATGACGGGCGCTTCAAGGACATCTTCCAGGAAGTCTACGAGCAGGAATTCGAAGCCGAATTCAAAGCCAACAAGATCTGGTATGAACATCGTCTCATCGACGACATGGTTGCATCCAGCCTCAAATGGTCGGGCGGCTATGTCTGGGCATGTAAGAACTATGACGGTGATGTCCAGTCAGACACCGTTGCACAAGGCTTCGGGTCGCTCGGCCTGATGACTTCTGTTCTGATGACGCCGGATGGCAAAACTGTTGAGGCGGAAGCTGCGCACGGAACGGTTACGCGCCATTATCGCCAGCACCAGAAGGGCGAAGAAACTTCGACAAACTCTATCGCTTCGATCTTCGCCTGGACGCGCGGCCTGGCGCATCGCGCGAAGCTCGACGACAACGCCGAATTGAAGAAATTCGCGGATACGCTGGAAAAAGTCTGCATCCAGACAGTAGAATCCGGCTTTATGACCAAAGACCTGTCGCTCTTGATCGGTCCAGACCAGCCTTGGCTCTCGACAATCGGTTTCCTCGACAAGGTTGATGAAAACCTGCAGAAAGCGATGGGCTGACATAAAAGCCAATGAATGAAAAAAGGCGCGGCTGGTAGCCGCGCCTTTTTGTTTTCCTTGAATTCGTAAGCTATCCCGCCATCGCGGCCTTTACAGCGGCGATTGCCTCACCAGCCTTCGAGGCATCCGGCCCGCCAGCTTGCGCCATATCGGGACGGCCGCCGCCACCCTGTCCACCGAGCGCTGCGGACGCAACGCGCACCAGATCGACAGCGCTAAAACGGCCGATCAAATCCTGCGTGACAGCAACTACGACACTCGCTTTGCCGTCAGCTTCTCCGACAAGAACGACAACACCCGAGCCGAGTGTCTTCTTACCCTCATCCGCAAGCGATTTCAGGTCTTTCGGCGCAACACCAGCGACTGATTTGCCGAGGAAACCCACACCGCCAACCTGCTCCGTCTCAGTGGCTTCGCTCTGCGACCCACCTCCCATCGCAAGCTTTTTGCGTGCATCGTTCAGTTCGCGCTCAAGCCTCTTGCGGTCATCAAGCAATGATTCGACACGCGCAAGAACATCACCGGGGGCAACCTTCAGAGCAGACGCTACAGCCTTAAGCCTTTGGTCCTGCTCATCGAGGTGTCTGCGAGCCGCTGGCCCCGTAAGTGCTTCAACCCGGCGAACACCGGCAGCAACCGCGCCTTCGCTGACGATACGCACAATGCCTATATCGCCTGTCGCAGAAACATGTGTGCCGCCGCACAGCTCAACTGAATACGGCCGGTTTGCTTTCTCGCCATGCAGCGCCGTTCCCATCGAAACAACGCGAACCTCGTCGCCGTACTTCTCGCCGAAAAGCGCCATTGCACCTTCGGCGATCGCATCATCTACGCTCATCAGGCGCGTAGTCACCGGACTGTTTTGAACAATGATCTCGTTCGCAAGCTCTTCAACCCGCTCCAATTCTTCATGAGAAATGGGCTTCGGATGCGAAAAGTCAAAGCGCAATCTATCGGGTGCAACCAGCGAACCTTTCTGAGCCACATGGGTTCCAAGAACCTCCCGAAGCCCCTCATGCAACAGATGGGTGGCAGAGTGATTTGCGCGCAAAAGCGAGCGGCGGTTATGGTCCACCGACAATTCCACCGCTGAGCCAGCTTTAAGGCTACCCTTCGTCACCGTTCCATAGTGTACGAACAGCCCATCCGCCTTCTTTTGAGTATCAGATACGCTGAACGTGAAACCTTCACCGGTAATGGCTCCGGTATCCCCCATCTGTCCTCCCGATTCGCCGTAGAACGGGGTCTGATTGAGAATGATAGAAGCCGCCGTGTTTTCACCTGCTTCCGCGATTTCCTTGCCATCCTGAATAATAGCGAGAACAACGCCTTCAGCCTTTTCCGTATCGTAGCCAAGGAACTCGGTAGCGCCGAACTTTTCGCGCAGACCGAACCAGATCGTTTCAGTCGCAGCCTCGCCGGACCCGGCCCAGTTGGCACGCGCCTCAGCCTTCTGCCGCTCCATCGCATCCTGAAACCCGTCCAGATTGACGGAGATACTCCGTTGACGCAGCGCGTCCTGCGTCAAATCAAGCGGAAATCCATAGGTGTCATAGAGCTTGAATGCCGTCTCGCCATCAAGCATGTCACCGGCTTTCAAGGAGGACGTAGCCTCTTCGAGCAGTCCCAGCCCACGCGCCAAAGTTTTTCTGAAACGCGTCTCTTCCAGTTTCAGTGTTTCTGTAATCAGAGCTTCGCCCCGAACCAGTTCGGGATAGGCCTGCCCCATTTCGCGCACCAGCGCGGGGACCAGCTTCCACATCAGCGGTTCGGATGCGCCCAACAATTGAGCATGGCGCATTGCGCGGCGCATGATGCGACGCAGCACATATCCCCTGCCCTCATTCGAAGGCAAAACGCCGTCGGCAATCAGGAAGCAGGACGAACGCAAATGGTCTGAAATAACGCGATAAGATGCAACCGTTTCCGCATTCGGCGCGCGACCGATTGCCGAGGCAGTTGAATCTATCAAATGCCTGAACAGATCCGTTTCGAATACGCTCTCGACGCCCTGCAGTATGGACGCCATGCGCTCCAAGCCCATGCCGGTGTCGATTGATGGACGCGGCAGATCAATCCGCTCTTCTTTGGTAACTTGCTCATACTGCATGAAAACAAGGTTCCAGAACTCAAGGAACCGGTCTCCATCCTCTTCCGGGCTGCCGGGAGGACCGCCCCAGATATGGTCGCCGCGGTCGATGAATATCTCGGAACAAGGTCCGCAAGGCCCGGTGTCACCCATCGCCCAAAAATTGTCGGATGTGGGAATGCGAATGATCCGGTCGTCCGAAAAACCTGCAATCTTCTTCCAGTATTCCGCCGCTTCGTCATCCGTATGGTAGACTGTAACAAGCAGCTTATCTTTCGGCAGCGCGAAATCCTTCGTGATAAGGTTCCATGCCAGCTCAATGGCCTGTTCCTTGAAATAATCGCCAAACGAAAAATTTCCGAGCATTTCAAAGAATGTCAGATGGCGTGCTGTGTAACCCACATTGTCGAGATCGTTGTGTTTTCCGCCTGCACGCACGCTCTTTTGAGCGGTCGCTGCACGAACGTAAGGACGCTTCTCCAACCCTGTGAACACGTTCTTGAACTGAACCATGCCCGCATTGGTGAACATCAAAGTGGGATCGTTGCGCGGCACCAGCGGACTGGACGCAACAATTTCATGCCCATTCTTGCGAAAATAATCGAGGAACGTTGACCTGATATCGTTGACGCCGCTCATTCACAGACCTTCATGAAAAACCGCCGGGTGACCCGGCGGAGCAATTGGACGGTGCTTCTTAGCTTTCCAGCTTGAGACTGTCTAGGAACTCCCACACCCAAGTCTTGTCAGCTATCGCCTTCGACTCGCAACAGTGCTTCCGTCTTGGCCGGTGCTGCGGCTTCCGCCCGCACGAACTCAGGAACAATGTGGTGCAGGATCTTCAGTGCCCGGGCGTCATCCTCACGGGCGGCTGCAGCTTCGATTTCCGCAATGGATTTGTTGAGCAGGATATGATCGATCATCCGCGGCGAGGCAACAAAGTAGCCGTCTTGCGCTTCCTCTTCACGCACCTCGGATTTGTCGAACAATTCTTCGTAGAGCTTCTCACCGGGCCGCAGTCCAGAAAAGACAATATCTATATCGGTGTAGGGCTTGAACCCTGCAAGCTGGATCATACGCTCCGCAAGGTGAAGAATGCGCACGGGCTTGCCCATGTCCAGCACCATGATTTTTCCGCGCTCGTCATTGCGATGCATTGCATGAGACGACGCGTTCAGAACCAGCCTCACGGCCTCCGGAATTGTCATGAAGAAACGAACAATATCGGGATGCGTAACAGTCACCGGGCCGCCAGCTGCAATCTGCTCCGTAAAGCGCGGCACCACGGAACCATTCGAGCCGAGGACATTTCCGAATCGCACTGTCTTGAAACGCGTCGTTTGCGACAGAACGTCCAGAGCTTGACAGTATGACTCGGCCGAACGCTTGGTTGCTCCCATCACATTTGTGGGGTTCACGGCCTTGTCGGTGGAAATCATCACAAAGGACAGGGCATTGTTGGCGAGAGCTGCATCCGCCACGTTCCGCGTTCCAAGCAGGTTCGTCTTTATCGCCTCAACCGGGTTATCTTCGACCAGCGGCACATGCTTGAGCGCAGCCGCATGAAACACGATCTGCGGCTTTATTTCATCAAACAGATGCTGGACGCGCGCGCGGTCCCGCACATCAAGGATACGCGCTACAAGCGGCATACGTGGATGACGGTCGCGCAGCTCCGTATCGAGATTGTAAAGCAGGAACTCCGAACTGTCGGTCACGATGAGTTTGCTGGGTCCGAGCATCGCAATCTGTCGGCACAGCTCCGAACCGATTGAGCCGCCGGCCCCAGTCACGAGCACAACGCGGCCATTGACCATCGACGAAACGCCGTCCAGGTCAGCCTTGATTTCGGGGCGCCCCAACAAATCGCCAAGCTCAATTTCCTTAGGCTCGATCAGTTGGTCGCTTTTCAGCAAGGTTGTTGACGTGCGATCCGGAAGCCGCAGCACCTTCAGCCCGGCGGATGTGCCAGCCTCCACAATCTCACCAAGGCGTTTACGCGATAGATTGGGGTCGGTGATAATCAATTCGGTCGCAGGCCTGCCCCGGTTTTTCAACAGCGCCTGCACTGCCGGCAGATCGCTCAATCTGCCCCGAACTTTAACGCCCTGTACAATACGACCTTTTGCGAACAGGCCATCGTCAACAATTGCTGCAACGTCGAACGAGCCGTCACCCTGCCGCCTGACCGAACGGATAAAACTGTCAGCCTCGTCGGTCATACCATAAAGAATTGCTCTTCTTTGGCTGGCTCTGGGCGTCCTTCGCAAGCGCGCGCCGCCGCGCCGCTCAAGCAACAGGCGATAGGCGAAACGAGACCCGACCATGCCGCCGATCATGAAGATCGTAGTCAGCACCGGCACCGAGCGCGGAACGTTCTGGCCACGCGAAATAAGAAAAGCGCCGACGGTATAAATTGCTACCGCCACGACAACCGCCTTTATGATTTCCACAACATCCGGAATCGAAACGTAACGCCACGAAGTGCGGTTGATTCGAAACGCGTAAATGCAGAATGCGCTCAACGCGACGAAAGCCGCAATTTTTTGCGGAAAGCTCGGTATCCAGGCTAGATAGCTGGTATTATAAGCAACACCAAATGCAGCAACGAAAGCCACCACTGCCACCAGCATATCGTGAGCAAAGCTCAAATATGGCAGCCAGCCACGCTGATGAATGTAGTGATATAGCTTGCGCATCAAGTCTGCGTGTCCCTTCAGACGTATCGCTTATACTGCGTTTTCAGATTCAACAACATTAGGTGATGTGCCTGGGAGAACATATATCAGGCATCGCTGATAAATCAACCGTGCTGGTGAGAATCGACTTCCTATGCAACCTGCAATTAGAGTCAATAAGAGCTCCAGATAATACAAGATAATGACAATTTAAAAGTCGGTATATGGTTCCCCGTTTTATAAACTCAGGAGGAATTTGTACGTCGCAGTATGGAACGACCGGCTCAGTCCGTTTGGGGCTTCATGCCAACAGTGGTGCGGTCAATAACTTCGCGCAGCGCGAACGAGGTGTTGATCTTCGTGACATGTGGCATGGCCGAAAGCCATTGCTTATGTATCCGCTCGTAATCCTGCAAATCCCTCACCGCTATACGCAGTATATAATCGTATTCACCAGACATCAGATGACATGACAGAACGTTAGGACATCGTCTGATTGCCGATTCAAACTCGGCCAATGACTTTTCAAACTGACCTGAAAGCGAGATGTGGACTATCGCGGTTGTATGGTATCCCAAGGAAGCGTTTGAAAGTCTGGCGTGATAGCCACGAATGACGCCGCTTTTCTCCAACATATCGAGCCGCCGGGAGCAAGCTGATTGTGATAGGCCGACCTTTTCGGCCAGCGCAGCGTTTGATAGTCGGCCATCCGCCTGCAATGTCTCGAGTATGGCAATATCAAGCTTATCCATGGGCTATATTCGCAGAAAATTCGATGAATTGCCAGTATGGCGCAATAACTTTCGAATGTTAGCAATATAGGAAAGCTGCTTCGCAAAGACGTTCGAGCCGAACTGTGATCTACTGGATTCATTGGGAACACGCGGCTAAGCCGCTCAGGAGAAAACAATGCGTGTAGGATGTCCGAGAGAAATCAAAAACCATGAATATCGCGTCGGTCTGACACCCGGCGCCGTGCGTGAATACGTGGCGCACGGCCATGAGGTTATTGTCGAGACCGGCGCAGGCGCGGGAATTGGCGCTGATGACAACGCATACCGCGCTGCGGGTGCCTCCATCGTCAAAACCGCGCAGGAGATATTTTCGCGATCCGATATGGTCGTTAAGGTCAAGGAGCCACAGCCGGGCGAATGGGTCCAACTTCGCGAAGGCCAGATACTCTATACCTACCTGCATCTCGCACCCGATCCTGACCAGACCAGGGGACTGATCGATTCTGGCGTCACCGCCGTTGCATACGAAACGGTTACTGATGATCGTGGCGGCCTACCGCTTCTTGCCCCAATGTCGGAAGTCGCTGGCCGCCTTTCCATTCAGGCGGGCGCAACCTCTCTCCAAAAAGCCAACGGCGGAAGGGGCGTTCTGTTAGGCGGCGTACCGGGGGTACTGCCGGGCAAGGTGACGGTAATTGGCGGCGGTGTTGTTGGCCTCCATGCTGCAAGAATGGCCGCAGGACTGGGCGCTGACGTAACAATTCTGGACCGCTCAATTCCGAGGCTTCGTCAGCTGGATGATTTGTTCAATGGCCGCGTGCACACACGATACTCAACGGTAGAAGCGGTGGAAGAAGAATGCTTCTCAGCAGATATTGTAGTTGGCGCCGTTCTAATCCCCGGTGCAGCGGCACCAAAACTTGTTTCCCGCGAGATGCTTTCAGGCATGAAGAAAGGCGCTGTGCTGGTGGATGTCGCCATCGACCAGGGCGGTTGCTTCGAAACCTCTCATGCCACGACACATGCCGATCCGACATATGAAGTCGATGGCATCATCCACTATTGCGTTGCGAATATGCCTGGCGCGGTGCCCGTGACTTCGGCCCATGCGCTCAACAATGCCACCCTGCACTATGGGCTCCAGCTTGCAGATAAAGGCATCAAGGCAATCATTGATGACCAGCATCTGCGTAACGGCCTGAATGTTCACAAGGGTCGCATCACGAATCGTGCTGTTGCTGAAGCTCTCGGCTATGACATGGCAGAACCGAAAGCTCTGCTCGTTGCCGCATAGCAAAAGCTAATATCCGCCAACACCAATCTGCCCGCCTGCGAAACACCAGGCGGGCAGATTCTATCAAGTCGCACTATAATCAGGAAACTGGCTTTGTAGCTGCCTTGGCTGGCTTGGACTTCTCACTGCGCTTTGTCTTGCGAGACGAAGCCTTGCTTCCTTCCCGTTCCAGTTCAATCTTCACTGGATTCGGATAATGGTCCAAGCTGGCACCAGTTACGGCATCGACTCCCATGCCAACAACACCGCCGGCCAATACATTGCCGGCAAAACCCGCAGCACCTTGACCTGTCAGCTTTGTGCCAACAGAAGCCTCTCCGCGTTTGTATCCGGGCTTATCAGCATAAACGGTGAACTCAGCTGAGCGCGAAATATCGAATGTACACGGCGAACTAGGACATGCCGGCCCAATAGATGTGGTGATTGCAGCTCCGCTAGGTTCGGTTATTACCGTCACCTTTTCAGTGGTTCCGCGAACGATCGTTCCGCAGCCTGACACCAGGCAGGAAATTGCGATCACAGCAATTATGTTTTTCATTTCCCTCTCCAATTGCATTGGAAAGGGCAAAAGCATACGTAAAAAGATTCGTATATAAATAAATAATTTAATTCTAATATATATTACTTTTCTCTTGGGAGGGCATGAGGAGAATAAAAATCCGGGTTTGAGCGAATTGGAGCGGGTGAAGGGAATCGAACCCTCGTATTCAGCTTGGAAGGCTGCTGCTCTACCATTGAGCTACACCCGCTTGGCATCCGGCGCGACAGTGGTGGAGGGGGTTGGATTCGAACCAACGTAGGCTAAGCCAACGGATTTACAGTCCGTCCCCTTTAACCACTCGGGCACCCCTCCATACTGTCTACGGAGCCATGCGACGAGGCACGTCCGCACCGCTCTCCTTGTGGGCCGCAGCCCGTAAGATCACGATGCGAAGCGCCTTATGGCGACTGCGAATTGGTGTGTCAACCACGCTCTCAATTATTCATCACTGTTTTTGAGCAATTCACGATATTCCCCACAGTTGGGCCGTGCTGCAGGTGGTCATTTTGCGCGAAGATGCTACAGGATTGCGTACACCACGAAGGATATCGGTCAATATGAGCGACGAAAAGAAGCAGGGAACGCCAAAGGATCGTCATTATGCGCGCTTGCGCCGAAAGCACCGTGACGAATCGGGCGCCCCGCAAGGCAGCCAGCACCGGCATCGCCCCGCCATTGCCGCCGCTGGTGCGCCGCAAGGTCTTGTGCATATTTACGGACTGCATTCTGTCCGCGAAGCGCTCAACAATCCGGCGCGCCGGATCGAACGCATGCTGGTGACACGTAACGCAGCTGAGCGGCTGGGGATTTCGGATGTTTCGTCCCTGCCCTTCCCAACAGAGATTGTTGAGCCGCGCGATATCGACAGGCTAACCGGCAGCGAAGCGGTTCATCAAGGAGCCCTGATTGAAACCCACGCCCTCAAACCGAAACGCCTTGATCAACTTGGCGAGACAAGCTTGCTGCTTGTGCTTGACCAGGTGACAGACCCGCACAATGTCGGAGCGATCATGCGCTCGGCTGTGGCCTTCGCCGCTGGCGCGCTTATTACGACAGCGAGGCACAGCCCGCAGGAAAGCGGCGTTCTGGCCAAGGCGGCATCCGGCGCGCTGGAACACATCGACCATATTGAAGTGAGGAACCTTGCTGAAGCCCTTGGTGAACTCCACAAACTGGGATTCCAGACGATAGGGCTTGATTCTGACGGGCCTGCCAAACTCGAAAACACAATCGCAGGTCACAAAATCGCGCTTGTACTCGGAGCAGAAGGCAAGGGCTTGCGGCAAAAGACACGCGAGACCGTGACCGCACTGGCACGACTGGATATGCCCGGTGCGATCCGCTCACTCAATGTGTCCAATGCTGCTGCAATTGCGCTTTACGCGGCTGAACGACACCTGTCTCAGACCACGGCGTGACCGGCCATTAACTCAAGCGCCTTTACTAGACCCGAATGATCGTCCCGTCCTCCACCATTGGCGGCGCACGCATTGAATAATTGCTGCGTTGAAGCCGTATTTGGCAAGGCGACCCCGAGCGAGCGGGCACCATCGAGCGCAAGATTGAGATCCTTGCGATGCAGATCAATGCGAAATCCCGGATCAAAAGTGCGCTTGATCATCCGCTCACCATGCACTTCGAGTATGCGCGAAGTTGCAAGGCCGCCCATCAGCGCCTGACGAACCTTGGCGGGGTCAGCACCGGCTTTTGACGCAAAAACGAGAGCCTCTGCGACGGCCTCAATTGTCAGAGCCACGACGATCTGGTTTGCAACCTTCGCCGTCTGCCCCGCGCCTACCGGCCCAACCAGCGTGATATTTTTTCCCATCTTCTCCAGAACAGGTTTGGCCCGTTCAAACACACTTTCCTTGCCACCGCACATGATTGAAAGGCTGGCGGCTTTCGCGCCGACTTCCCCGCCAGAGACAGGTGCATCAAGATAATCCGCGCCCAACGCCTCGACCTTTTCGCCAAAAGCCTTCGTTTCAATCGGCGAAATAGAACTCATGTCTATGACCAGCTTGCCACCCGCCAGCCCGGCAGAAACGCTTTCATCCCCGCCGAAAAGAACATCCGCAACATCCGGCGTGTCCGGCACCATGGTGATGATGATGTCTGATGTTTGCGCAACGGCTTTGTTGCCAGTCACAACCTTCAATCCCTTGGCCACCAGTTCGGCAGGCGCAGGGCCGCGATGATCCGTTGTAAAAACCGTGTATCCCGCATCAAGCAAATGACCGGCCATTGGCCCGCCCATAATGCCTAGCCCTATGAATCCGATTCGTTCCATTTCGTCCTCCTTCAGGCTGCTGCCTTCTTCGCCAACTCGCGGAACCAGCCAAGCCCATCGACCGTGCCGTCACGGGGTTTGTATTCAGCCCCTACCCATCCGGAATAGCCGATGCGGTCCAGATGGTCGTAAAGGAAAGGATAGTTGATCTCGCCCGTGCCGGGCTCATGCCGCCCAGGATTGTCAGCTATCTGGATGTGGGCAATTCGAGGCAAGTGCTTCTCAATTGATCTGGCAAGATCGCCTTCCATGATCTGCATGTGATAAATGTCATATTGCAGATAAAGGTTGTCTGACCCGACACGAT
Source organism: Rhizobiaceae bacterium (assembly GCA_019635795.1). Taxonomy (GTDB): domain Bacteria; phylum Pseudomonadota; class Alphaproteobacteria; order Rhizobiales; family Rhizobiaceae; genus Mesorhizobium_G. Next base: position 28,462 of record JAHBYV010000006.1, on the reverse strand, counting down.
CCATAATTGCCAGCGCCTGACGGCTCGTGGTCAGGAAAAAGCCAGGAATGTCGATCATGTTGATCGGCTCGATCAAGAGCTTGATGCCTTCCGTCTTCAACTTCGCTGCAGCGAACTTCAGGTTCTCGACAAACACGTTTTCAAGCGCCTCCGCTTCAACGCCTTTCGGAGCAATTCCAGCAAGGCAGTTGATCTGAGCGCACCCGAGCGCCTTTGCATAAGTGATGGCCGTGTCCACCCCCCTGCGGAACTCATCAACCCGATCCGGCAGGACACCTATCCCACGTTCTCCGCCAGCCCAATCTCCGGCAGGAAGATTGAACAGGGCTTGCGAGAGCCCATTTCGCTTAAGACGCTCGGCCACGACCTCCGGCGCATGGTCATAGGGACCAACATACTCGACCGCCTTGAAGCCCGCCCTCGCAGCGGCATCGAAGCGGTCAAGAAACTCGTGCTCAGTGAACAACATAGAAATATTGGCAGAAAATTTCGGCATTTCAGCCCCCCGTCAGTCCAGCAACATGATCGCAGTCGGCGCATCTTCATTGCGCTCGGCCAAATCTTCAAACTCAATAATGTTGTCTATCTCGGTACCCATTGAGATATTGGTTACGCGCTCCAGAATGAACTCAAGCACGACAGGAACCTGATGCTCGCGCGCAAGCTGGCGAGCTTCCTCGAAAGCCAGCGGAAACTCTTCGGGCCGCCGGACGCGCACGGCCTTGCAGCCCATTGCCTCAGCAACAGCAACATGGTCAACGCCGTATCCGCGTTCGCCATCACCGCGGACATTTATGTTCTCAAATGCCAGATCGACCTGAAAATCCATGTCGAATCCGCGCTGGGATTGGCGGATGAGTCCGAGATAGGCGTTGTTCACCAGAACGTGGATGTAGGGCAGCTTGTGCTGCGCGCCCACTGCCAGCTCTTCGATCATGAACTGAAAGTCGTAGTCGCCCGACAGCGCGACAATATCGGCGTCTGGCCTCGCAGCCCTCACACCCAGGGCAGCCGGCAATGTCCAACCCAGTGGCCCTGCCTGCCCGCAATTGATCCAGTTGCGCGCCTTGTAAACGTGCAGGAACTGCGCACCTGCAATCTGGCTAAGGCCAATGGTCGTGACATAAGTCGTGTCGCGTCCAAATGCCTTGTTCATCTCCTCATAAATGCGCTGTGGCTTCAAGGGAACGTTCTCGAAATGCGTCTTGCGCTTGAGCAACTTCTTGCGTTGCTGACATTCCTTTACCCAATCGCTCCAGCTGCGCAATCGGCCCGCCGCCTTCCATTCTGTCGCGACATCCAGCAACGCCTTCAGTGCAGCTCCAGCATCGGAAACAACGCCAAGATCCGGTGCGAAAACACGCCCGATCTGCGTGGGTTCTATGTCTATGTGAACGAATTTGCGGCCCGCCGTGTACTTATCGATAGAACCTGTGTGGCGGTTGGCCCAGCGGTTGCCGATACCGATAACAAAATCGGATGCCAGCATATTGGCATTGCCATACCGCTGGGACGTTTGAAGGCCGCACATGCCCGCCATCAATGGATGATCGTCAGGGATCGTACCCCAGCCCATCAAGGTCGGGATAACCGGAACACCAACGATCTCCGCAAACTCCGTCAACAAGTCCTGAGCGTCGGCGTTGATGATGCCCCCACCCGCAACGATGAGCGGGCGCTCGGCAGCACCGAGCATCTTCAGCACCTTCTCTGCCTGCGAGCGAGACATTGCCGGTTTGGCAATGGACAAAGGCTCGTATGCCTCGATATCGAACTCGATCTCCGCCAACTGAACGTCAATTGGCAAGTCAATCAATACCGGCCCCGGCCTTCCCGACCGCATCAGGTAGAATGCTTTCTGGAAAGCCATCGGAACCTGATACGGCTCCATGACCGTGACCGCCCATTTCGTGACAGGCGCAGCAATTGAGGCAATATCCACCGCCTGGAAGTCTTCCTTTGTCAGTCGCGCCCGTGGTGCCTGTCCCGTAACGCAAAGGATGGGAATTGAGTCTGCCGAGGCGGAATAAAGCCCCGTGATCATATCGGTACCGGCAGGCCCCGAAGTGCCGATGCACAGGCCGATATTGCCCGCCACAGCCCGCGTATATCCTTCGGCCATGTGCGAAGCGCCCTCGACATGGCGCGCAAGTATGTGGCGGATGCTGCCTCGCGCTTTCATTGCGGAGTAGAATGGATTAATTGCCGCGCCCGGTACACCGAACGCACAATCCACGCCTTCTTTTTCCAGCACCAGAATAGCTGCATCAACTGCCCGCATACGTGCCATGGCTCTCTCCTCCGGCAGAAAATCCGTATGCGCCAAGCGTTGCTCAAAGCCAGTTTCACGACAATGAGGGTAAAGCCTGTTTCATTTTCAAGAAATTCTTGGCAATCAATCGCAATGCCATTGAGTGCTGAAAAGCGTTTTAGGGTTGCGGCACGTGCTCTTTCTTGCTCTTTCCTGTACATACAGCTACGCACACAGGTTCACTAACCCGGAGGGAGAAACGCATGTCGGAAAAGCTCAGGCAAAAGCGTAGCGACCTCGAGGAAGCTGCTCTTTTCTTTCACAAATATCCAATTCCGGGAAAGCTGGAAATTCAGGCTACCAAGCCGCTTGGGAACCAGCGAGACCTTGCCCTTGCCTATTCTCCAGGGGTGGCAGCGCCATGCCTTGCGATTCAGGACAACCCCGGTCTTGCGGCAGAATATACGGCCCGGGCAAATCTTGTGGCTGTTGTTTCCAACGGTACAGCCGTTCTCGGCCTTGGCAATATCGGACCTCTGGCATCAAAGCCGGTGATGGAAGGGAAAGCCGTTCTCTTCAAGAAATTTGCGGGAATTGACGTTTTCGATATCGAAATCGACGCTCCCGAAATCGCCCAAATGGTCAGCACTATCGCCGCCCTTGAGCCAACTTTCGGTGGCATTAATCTGGAGGACATCAAAGCCCCCGAATGCTTTGAAGTTGAAGAGCAGCTGAAAGCCCGGATGAAGATCCCGGTTTTTCACGACGACCAGCACGGGACTGCCATTATTGTCGCTGCGGCCGTAACCAACGCGCTGGAGTTGGCGGGCAAAAATCTGGCCGATGTTAAAATTGTCAGTTCAGGTGCAGGCGCTGCCGCCCTCGCCTGCCTTAATTTGCTCGTCTCCCTCGGTGCCCGGATCGAGAACATCTGGGTCACAGACAGGTTTGGTGTTGCCTATAAGGGCCGCACCGAAGAAATGGATCGCTGGAAAGACCCCTATGTAAAGGATACAGACAAGCGCGCACTTGCGGATGTCATCGAAGGTGCCGACGTGTTCCTTGGCCTTTCCGCCGCTGGCGTACTGCAACCTGAGCTTCTTTCGGGCATGGCGAAGAACCCTCTCATTCTCGCGCTTGCCAACCCGACGCCCGAGATCATGCCTGAAATTGCCCGTGAGGCGCGGCCCGATGCAATGATTTGCACTGGGCGTTCTGATTTTCCAAATCAGGTCAACAATGTTCTGTGCTTCCCCTATATTTTCCGTGGCGCGCTGGACTGCGGGGCAAGCGCTATAAATGAGGAAATGAAACTCGCTGCGGTACGAGCAATTGCCGGATTGGCGCGCGAGGAGCCGTCGGATGTTGCCGCTCGTGCCTATTCAGGCGAAACGCCCACCTTCGGGCCGGCATATCTCATTCCCTCGCCCTTCGATCCACGATTGATCCTGCGCATTGCCCCCGCCGTTGCCAAGGCTGCGGCCGACTCTGGCGTTGCAACGCGCCCAATCACGGATATGGAAGCCTATATTGATCGTCTGACGCGTTTCGTATTCCGCTCCGGGCTGATCATGAAACCCATTTTCTCGGTTGCCAAAAAGGCGGCGGCAAAGCGGGTCATTTATGCCAATGGCGAGGACGAGCGCGTATTGCGCGCCGCACAGGTGGTGATTGAGGAAGGGATTGCCCAGCCCATTCTGGTTGGCCGCCCACACGTGATTGAAGTACGAACCAAGCGGTATGGCCTGCGGATCAAACCAGGGAGCGATTTCGAACTCATCAATCCCGAAGACGATCCGCGCTATCGTCATTATGTGGATGAATTGGTTGAGGTTGCAGGTCGCCGTGGCGTAACGCCGGAAGCTGCCCGGACCATGGTGCGCACAGACAATACGGTCATTGCGGCGCTCGCTCTGCGGCGCGGCGATGCTGACGCCATGATCGGTGGGCTTGAAGGGCGGTTCGAGCGCCATTTGCGCAACGTTCGTCTGATTGTAGGCGTGCGCCCGGACATTCGGGACAAAGACCTCTCCGCCTTGTCGATGCTGATTTCGCAACGCGGTGTCACGTTTTTTACTGACACTTATGTGAGTGTCGACCCATCGGCGCAAGAAATCGCGGAAATGACTGTGCTGGCAGCTGAAGAAGTTCAGCGATTTGGCATTCACCCCAAGGCTGCCTTGCTCTCGCACTCTGATTTTGGGTCACGAGATTCACCAAGTGCGCTTAAGATGCGTGAAGCGGCTCGCATCCTGAAAGAGTTGGCACCAGACCTTGATTGCGACGGCGAGATGCATGGCGACTCAGCGCTTTCGGAAGCGTTGCGGCTTCGCGTCTATCCTCACTCAGCGTTAAAGGGTGAAGCAAATCTGCTGGTGTTCCCAAATCTCGATTCTGCGAACATCGCACTATCGACCGTCAAGCAAATGCTTGACGCGCTGCATGTGGGTCCAATCCTTCTTGGAACGCAGAAGCCTGCTCATATCCTGACGCCATCAGTGACTTCACGCGGCATCGTGAACATGACAGCGCTTGCAGTTGCTGAAGCGAACCAGAAAGCGAAAGCCGTACTGCCGAAATGATGTTGAGGCGCAGATCCTTCAGGGTCTGCGCGCCAACATAGATTCCCTGCCGATCAAAGGAAGGAGGTCAGCAAGTTCCGGCCCGGAATCACGACCTGTTATTGCGCGCCGCAAAGGAGTGAATAGCTGCTTTCCCTTCCGGCCAGTCGATTCACGTACCGCCGCTGTCCAGGCCTTCCAGGTGTTCTTATCCCAAGGTTCATCAGGCAAGAGATCAAATGCCGTGCGGAGAAATTCCGTGTCTTCCTCGCTCAGGGGTTCAGCTTCGGCGGGACCATTACGAACGATACGCCACCATCCTGCCGCATCCTGCAAACGATCAAGATTGCCCCTGACTGCCAACCAGAATTCCTCTGCCCTATCACCCGATACGCCGTGCGCGCCGAGCCGGTCCTGTGCATCGGCGAAAGACATACCATGCAAAACAGTCTTGTTCAGGGTAACCAGTTCGTCCGGGTCGAACTTTGCGGACGATTTCGAAACGGTCGCAGGATCAAAATGCTGCGCCAACTCCGCCATGTTGTGGCACGCCACGACGTTCTCAGAGGTGCCGTGAAGCACCGCCAGCGAAGCAATGGACATAGGCTCAACGCCATCTTCACGCAAACCGCCAATAGACAAGGCGCCACTTCGTTTCGAGAGACCTTCGCCCGATGCAGTGGTGAGCAGGTTATGGTGCCCGAACACTGGCGGCTCGGCATCCAGCGCCTTGAATATCTCGATCTGCACGCCGGTGTTTGTGACATGATCGTCACCACGCATCACATGCGTGATGCCCAGATCAATGTCGTCCACGACCGAAGGCAGCGTATAGAGATACGTCCCATCCTCGCGCACAAGCACAGGGTCAGACAGCGAGGCTAGATCGACCGTCTGCTTGCCCTTGATAATGTCGACCCAGGAAACTTTCGTCGAGCGCGGCTTGAGTGGATCTGTAGCATAATTTGGCAACAGGAACCGCCAGTGAGGCTTGCGTCCTTCCGCTTCAAATGCCGCCTTCTCCTCTTCCGTCAGGGAAAGCGCCTCCCGGCCATAGACCGGCGGCAATTTGCGCGAACGTCGGATTTTGCGACGCAACTCAAGTTCTTCTTCCGTCTCGTAGCATGGATAAAGCAGGCCCTTTGCCTTCAACTTTTCCACTGCGGCGGCGTAAATATCAAAACGCTGAGACTGGTACTTCACTTGATCGGGGAATATTCCGAGCCAGTGCAAATCATAAAGCGTTGCGTCGGCATATTCCTGTCGCGAACGCTCAACGTCCGTATCGTCAAATCGCAGCACGAATTGCCCGCCGTTCTGCATGGCATAAAGCCAGTTGAACAACGCGGTGCGCGCATTGCCGATATGGATGTAGCCGGTTGGTGACGGTGCGAAACGAACGATAACAGTCATGCGCGTTCGACTAATTCATGGCAATCGCTAATGCAAGTATTCCAGTTAAACCGAAGAGCACCAGATCAAAGTTGCGCACCTGTTTTATTATGGCGCAGCAAGGCGGGACATAGAGCATTGTACCACACGCCATCCATCGACCGCGCAACAGAAAGTATCAGGCGCTCGCAGTGCCCCGGATTGCCCAAACCAAAAAGGTACGCAGATACAATATATTATGATCTATCTCTAAACCTGTTTGTGATTGGATAACGTCGATCGCGGCCGAAGTTCTTCCTGGTTATCTTGACGCCGGGTGCAGCTTGCCGGCGCTTGTATTCGGCAATGTACAGCAGATGTTCAACGCGCTCGACCGTGGCGCGGTCATAGCCCTTTTTGACTATGTCATCCACGCCCAGTTCTTCCTCCACGAGCCCCTCCAGGATAGCATCCAGGATGGGATAAGGAGGCAGCGAGTCCTGATCGGTCTGGTTGGGCCGCAGTTCGGCAGAAGGCGCTTTATCAATAATATTCTGCGGAATGACGATTCCCGATGGACCGAGCGCGCCGGGCGGGACGTTATCATTGCGCCAGCTGGATAGCGCATAAACCTGCATCTTGTATAAGTCTTTGATCGGATTGAACCCACCATTCATGTCGCCGTAAAGCGTGGCATATCCAACCGACATTTCAGACTTGTTACCAGTGGTAACGACCATCGACCCAAACTTGTTCGACACCGCCATAAGGATCGTGCCGCGCGCGCGGCTTTGCAGGTTTTCTTCGGTTATGCCCTCATTGGTCCCTGCAAAAAGCGGTCCCAATGCTTCAAGAAAGCCCTCCACGGGCTTGAAGATAGGCACAACATCATAAGCGCAGCCGAGGGCACGTGCGCAATCTTCCGCATCCTTCAGAGAATCCCTGGATGTATAGCGATAAGGCATCATTATGCAGCGAACACGTTCTTCACCCAGCGCATCCACTGCAAGCGCGGCGCAAATGGCCGAATCAATGCCGCCCGAAAGACCAAGCACCACATCCTTGAAGCCATTCTTGTTCACATAGTCGCGAAGGCCGAGCATACAGGCACGATAATCCGCCTCCTCCCGCTCAGGCAGTTTGGACATGGGGCCGCCCTGGCAGCCCCAGCCCTCGCCCACACGCTTCCACGTGGTAACTGCGACCGCTTCCTCAAACTGGCTCATCTGGAAGGCCAAAGACTTGTCGGCATTGATCCCAAACGATGCGCCGTCAAAAACCAGATCATCCTGTCCGCCAAGCTGGTTAGCGTAAATCATCGGCAAACCGGTCTCTATGACCTGACGGATGACAACCTGATGCCGAACGTCGATTTTCGCGCGATAATAAGGCGAGCCATTGGGAACTAGCAGAATTTCTGCACCGCTTTCCGCCAGCGTTTCGCAAACGCCAAAATTGCCCCAAATATCCTCGCAAATCGGGATTCCGAGCCTCACGCCGCGAAAATTCACTGGGCCGGGCATATCCGGTGCGGGCTCGAATACGCGCTTCTCGTCAAATTCGCCATAATTCGGCAGGTCGATCTTGTGCCGCTCTGCCAAGATCTTCCCGTCATCAGCAACGATCAGGGAGTTGTGACGACCGCTCTTGCGTTGCAGTGGCGTGCCAATGATTACACCCGGCCCGCCATCCGCCGTGTCGGCAGCAATTTCCTGCGCCGCCTTTTCGCAAGCTTTCAAAAATGCTGGCCGAACAACCAGATCTTCCGGCGGATACCCCGCAAGGAAAAGCTCCGTGAACAGGATAAGGTCTGCCCCCTGCCGCGCCGCCTGCTGCCTTGCTTCGCGGGCCTTGGCCAGATTGCCTTTGACATCACCCACAACAGGATTGAGCTGGGCAACAGCGATACGAAGAATATCGAGCGTCTTTGTCATGTAAAAGGATTTAGCGGGTCACGTTTTTGACCGCAATGGTGCAAAGGGGGTGATTTTTTGAACTTGCCTGTGTATCCCGGACGCGCCATGAGCTATGAGCCGTCCAATTCCTGCAACGGATTCTTTTGTACGCGATGACAATCCCGAATAGCGTTAAAATCACCAACGAGTTGATCAAGGCTCACGGCCTCAAGCCGGACGAGTATCAACGCATACTCGATCTGATCGGGCGCGAACCAACCTTCACCGAGCTTGGTATCTTCTCAGCCATGTGGAACGAGCATTGCTCCTACAAGAGCTCAAAGAAGTGGCTGCGCACCCTGCCCACCAGTGGCGATGTAGTCATTCAGGGGCCGGGGGAAAATGCCGGAGTGGTCGATATCGGTGACGGTGATTGCGTGGTTTTCAAGATGGAGAGCCACAACCACCCCTCCTACATTGAACCCTATCAGGGCGCGGCAACTGGCGTAGGCGGCATTTTGCGCGATGTTTTCACCATGGGCGCGCGTCCCGTTGCGGCCATGAACGCGCTGCGCTTCGGCGCGCCGGACCACCCGAAGACCCGGCACCTTGTCGCCGGAGTCGTTGCTGGTGTGGGCGGATATGGCAATTCGTTCGGCGTACCAACCGTTGGTGGCGAGGTGAATTTCGACGCGCGCTACAATGGCAATTGCCTTGTTAACGCGTTTGCCGCCGGCTTGGCCAAAACCAACGCTATCTTTTACTCAAAAGCAGAAGGCGTCGGCCTTCCGGTCGTCTATCTCGGTGCCAAGACGGGCCGCGATGGCGTTGGCGGCGCAACAATGGCCTCGGCCGAATTTGACGACAAGATCGAGGAGAAGCGGCCCACCGTTCAGGTTGGCGATCCGTTCACTGAAAAGTGCCTGCTTGAAGCATGCCTTGAGCTCATGGCTTCCGGCGCAGTTATCGCGATTCAGGACATGGGTGCGGCCGGACTCACCTGCTCTGCCGTCGAAATGGGCGCGAAGGGTGATCTTGGCATTGAACTTGATCTGGACAAGGTTCCGGTGCGCGAAGAGCGCATGACTGCCTACGAGATGATGCTTTCTGAAAGCCAGGAGCGAATGCTCATGGTCCTGCGTCCTGAAAAAGAACAGGAGGCGGAAGCAATCTTCCGGAAATGGGGGCTGGATTTCGCAATTGTTGGGCGAACAACCGACGATTTGCGTTTCCGCATTTTGCATCAGGGCGAACAGGTTGCAGATTTGCCAATCAAGGAACTCGGCGATCAGGCTCCGGAGTACGACCGGCCTTGGGTGGCTCCTGCGCCTCAAGGGGCGCTGTCGGGAAACACACCGGAGATGGATACTGCCGACGCCCTGCTGAAATTGCTCGCTAGTCCCGATCTTTCCAGCCGTCGCTGGGTCTATGAACAATATGACACGCTTATTCAGGGCAATTCATTGCAAATCCCCGGCGGGGATGCCGGTGTCGTTCGGGTTGAGGGCCATGCGACAAAGGCTCTCGCGTTTTCATCAGATGTTACACCGCGCTATTGCGAGGCCAATCCATTTGAAGGCGGCAAGCAGGCGGTCGCAGAATGCTGGCGCAACCTCACCGCAACCGGAGCGCTTCCACTTGCGGCCACGGACAATCTCAATTTCGGCAATCCTGAACGGCCTGAGATCATGGGCCAGTTCGTTTTTGCCATCAAAGGCATTGGCGAGGCCTGCCGCGCGCTGAATTTCCCCATCGTTTCCGGCAACGTGTCTCTGTACAACGAGACGAACGGCCAGGGCATTTTGCCGACTCCCACCATTGGTGGTGTCGGGCTCATTGGCGACTGGTCGAAGATGGCGCGCGTCCGTTTCGCCGCCGAAGGCGATGCCATTCTGCTTATTGGAGCGCCTGAGGAATGGGGAACGCATCTGGGACAGTCCGTATATTTGCGCGACCTGTTTGGCAGAGCCGAAGGCCCAGCGCCTGCCGTTGACCTGGCGCATGAACGCAAGGTCGGAGATTTCGTCCGAAACCTCATTACAAACGGCAAAGCAACATCAGCTCATGATCTCTCAGACGGCGGTCTGGCGGTAGCTCTCGCAGAAATGGCAATCGCTTCCGGCATTGGTGCCAGCATTCACGAGCCTGCTCAAGACGGTGCTGCGGTCTGGTTCGGTGAAGATCAGGGGCGCTATCTGCTGACTGTTCGCACCGCCGACCTGGAGACCATCAAAGCCGCTGCTTCTTCTGCCCAAGTTCGCGTTGCTGTGATCGGTGAGACGGGCGGTGAGTCCTTGAAGCCGGGTGCAGCGCGTGCAATACCAGTCAAAGAGTTGAAGTTGGCGCATGAGGGCTGGTTCCCGGCATTCATGGCAGCTTGATAAGGGGAGCAGGCTCGCAATCATGGCTATGGACGCGCGCGATATTGAACGTCTCATCAAGGAAGGCATCCCGGATGCGGTCGTGACGATTCGCGACCTCGCTGGCGACGGCGATCACTACGCCGCCGAAGTGGTGGCGGAGAGTTTTCGCGGCAAGAGCCGGGTCCAGCAACACCAGATGGTATATGAGGCTCTAAAGGGAAATATGGGTGGTGTTTTGCACGCGCTAGCGCTGCAAACCAGCGTCCCGGAGTAACGTATGTCGATCGTTGGCGATCTGGTTGAGCAAATCACCAAAACCGTTTTGGACGAGGGAATGCGCAAGTTGGGTGGCAAACGCCGCCGCCGCAGGCTTTCGCCACAGCAGCGCATAACGAAGGAAATAGAAAAGCTTCTTCGCCCCAAAAAGCAGGTTAGCCGCAAGCGAACGACGCGTGCGCGCTCGAAAGTAAAGCGCAGAGGTTATTGATCCTCGCGCTTACGCACCACCAACATTGGTCCTGCAGGATACTTCCCGCCGACCACATACCGCCTGCCATCGTAAAGGGCCGATATTGCCCCATCAAGAAAAAGCGCGTTCGGACACGAGAGTTCATCCCGAAACAACCGCGCGAATCGACCCAGACTCACGGGCTTTCTCGATATAGCGAGAACTGCCCTTCCCTCCTTATCGACACCCACGCCATTGCGAATGTAACGAGACTTGCCATCCGGCTCAAATCGCTCATGCAGCGCGCCGTTAATGACCAGCATGGGACCGGATTGTGTTGCAAAGGACGGCTCGATATTCGCCCGTGCGTAATCCGTGCTTTCGAGAACACCAGCCCGACCGTGCTGGTCAATATAGAAAACTCCATTCGGCTTCATGAAAAAATTCCCATCGCCATCGTTCAGGTTCAATGGGGAAAGTTCGATACCGTCCTCCACATAAAGCCCGACGGGCGAAAAATCTGCGTGATACATCCCCGCATTCATCGCAAACACATAGGGGTGGGCGAGACGATCAAACCGCTCATAAGGCTTTCCATCGGCCCCTTTTAGCGCAAGCCGAACCGAATATTGCGAGGTATCGACCGTGCAAACCACGAATAATGCTTCCTCGAAATCTCGCTCGACGCAAGGTAGTGGCAGGTTAGCCGCAGATTTCTTGCGTTCAGCAATCAGCCGAAAGGCAAGCCACGATGCAGCGACAAGCGCAATCAGAACAATGAGCAGAAGCAAGGTTGTACGTGTCATCAAGGGTATCGTGCGTAGGCGAAGTTGCGTTGGATATTTTGTGGCGCAATCAAGTGACCGCGTTCGCGTCTTGTTTCAATCCACTTATAGGGTTATTTGAACAGCAAGATGGTGCCTGCGCCCTATCGCGGGCTTGAAGAGGTTGACGATAATGAGCGGTATCAACGAATACATTGACAGTGAAGTGAAGGGCAACGATGTTGTGCTTTTCATGAAGGGTACGCCGGGTTTTCCGCAATGTGGTTTTTCCGGTCAGGTCGTCCAGATTCTTGATTATGTTGGCGTCGATTATAAAGGCATCAATGTACTGACGTCGAATGAACTGCGCCAGGGCATCAAGGATTACTCGAACTGGCCTACGATTCCCCAGCTTTATGTGAAGGGCGAATTTGTTGGCGGGTGCGATATTATTCGCGAGATGTTTCAAGCTGGCGAGCTCCAGTCCTTTCTTGAAGAAAAAGGCGTTGGCGTAAAAGGCGCCGCCTGATCACTTCCAGCCGGGCCAACTCCGGCCCGGACCAAAATCGAACATCCGCTATGCGCGGAGCGAAAGTGCAGTGCGCCGGCTTCCGGCGCATTGGCATTTAACCCATGAGGATTCTGTCGTGGATCAGCAGAACATTTCTCGGGAAGGCGCGGCTTTCGCCTTGCCTCGCTGGGAATTCATAACAATCTGTGCCGGGTTGATGGCGCTGAATGCCCTGGCAATCGATATAATGCTGCCGGGATTGCAGGAAATCGGTTCCAGCCTCGGAGTTACGAACGAGAACCATCGCCAGTATGTCATTTCGGCTTATTTTGCCGGCATGGCCGCAGCTTTGCTGTTCTATGGTCCCTTGTCTGACAGGTTTGGACGCCGCCCACCACTCATCTTCGGGCTTGCAGTGTATATCCTTGCTGCCATCGGGGCGGTCTTTGCACCCACTTTCGAGACACTGCTTGCCATGCGCGCGATCCAGGGGGTCGGCGCCGCATCGACACGCGTCATAGCCGTTTCAATGGTGCGCGATCGGTTCGGCGGGCGCGCAATGGCCGAGGTTATGTCATTGATTTTCATGGTGTTTATGATCATCCCTGTGCTTGCGCCCAATATCGGTCAGATCGTGATGTTGTTCTCCACCTGGCACATGATCTTTGCGGTCATGGCCGCTATTGCGTTCGGTATCGCGCTGTGGACTTTCATCCGGATGCCGGAAACGCAACATCCTGAAGACCGGCGTTCAATAGAACTGCGTTCTATATTGCAGGGTTTTGGCATCGTGCTGTCCAACCGTATTTCGCTCGGCTATACGCTTGCATCCACGATCATATTCGGGGCGTTGTTCGGTTTCATCAATTCAGCGCAGCAAGTATATGTCGGCATTTATGATCTGGGCGTTTGGTTTCCGATTGTTTTCGCAGCAATTGCTGGAATGATGGCACTGTCTTCCTTCCTGAACTCGCGGTTGGTTGGTCGATTCGGAATGCGCCGGCTTTCGCATGGTGCGCTTGTCGGGTTCATCTTGGTTAGCACGATCTGGCTACTGTGGTCGCTCACAGGTCCTGTTCCTCTGCCCGTGTTCCTTGTGCTCTTTGCAATTGCGATGTTTCAATTTGGCTGGATCGGATCAAACTTCAACGCTATTGCGATGGAACCGCTGGGCCATATTGCTGGCACTGCTTCTTCAATCCAAGGCTTTTTGCAAACGCTTGGTGGCGGGCTCATCGGCGCTTACATCGGCCAGCAGTTTGATGGCACCGTTACGCCGCTGGCAGCTGGTTTTGCAGGCGTCGGCATAGCGGGTCTGGCCATGGTGTTGATTGCCGAAAGCGGCAAACTTTTTCACAGCCATAGCGCGCCGCCCTCCTCAGGCAAGGCGTCAGGCGGTCACTGATCGGCCCAAAGCTCTCGGCGGAGTGCCTGCCAAGCGTTCTCGTCAGGAGCGACAAGCAGGCCCCCCTCAATATGTCCAGGAACATAGGCGCTTCCATCGAAGCGAGCACTATATCCACCGGCTTCTGCATGAATAAGCAGACCCGGCAAATGATCCCACGGCATCAACTTGTTATAAACCGCGAAGTGCCCATAGCCTGTGGCCAACAAACGGTATTCTTGCGCAGCGCACTTATATGAGAATGTGCCCGCAACCTTGCTGGCATTTCGCGCCAAGATGGACCGCGCGGGCTCGGACATATATTGCCATCCGACATTGCCAATCATGTCAGCGAGCGGACCAGCCTTAGCGACATTGATCGTCGTTTCACCTTGCGCGCCACGCAAACGACTGCCACCACCCTTTGTCGCGATGGCCCAGTCCCTTCCGATAGGATCGTAAATTATACCTGCGACTGTTTCGCCATTCAGGACAACCGCCAGCATCACGCCAAAGGGCTGTACGCCCGCCGCGAAATTGAACGTGCCATCTACCGGGTCAATAACAAATGCCAGCGGAGCGTCTGCAAGACCGTCTAGCACGCTTTCATTTTCAGCATGGGCTTCCTCACCGACTATCAGCGCTTCGGGGTATCGCTTGCGCAACAAGCCAGTCATGTAGCGCTCGGCATTAACATCAGCATCAGTCACGACATCCTGCGCCGAGGTTTTCTCCCTGACCTCATTCGCAGACAGGCGACGAAAGCGCGGCATGATCTCTTTGTCGGCCGCCTCGGCCATGAGTTCGCACAGCCAATCCAGATGGGTGTCAGAATATCTCATGCGGCGTCGGCCTTATCGTCGGGACCTATCTCCAACGCAGAGAAATCGAAAAGCTTGCGGTCCATCAGGTGACTTGGTCTTACATTGGTCAAAGCGCGGATCATTGTGTCCTTGCGCCCGGGCATCCTCGTCTCAATGTCATCCAACATTGCTTTCATCGTGTTCCGTTGAAGCCCTTCCTGACTGCCGCAAAGGTCGCAAGGGATGATTGGAAACTGCATTGCATCTGCGAATTTGGCGAGATCGGCCTCCGCAGCGTAAGCGAGCGGCCGCAGCACCATCATGTCGCCTTCATCATTGAGAAGCTTGGGCGGCATTGCCGCCAGCCGGCCACCGTGAAACAGGTTCATGAAAAAGGTCTCGAGAATATCTTCCCGATGGTGCCCAAGCACGAGTGCGGAACACCCCTCCTCGCGCGCAATGCGATAGAGATGTCCACGCCGGAGACGCGAACACAAAGAGCAATAGGTTGCGCTTTCAGGCAGTTTGTCAGTTACGATTGAATACGTGTCGCGATACTCAATTCGGTGCTGAATGCCGTACTGGTTCAGAAAATCCGGCAAAATGTGCTTGGGAAAATTCGGCTGGCCCTGATCAAGATTGCAACCCAGCAGATCAACCGGCAGCAAACCCCTCCACTTTAGATCAAGCAGCAGTGCCAGAAGCCCGTAGGAGTCCTTTCCGCCAGACAACGCAACCAGCCATCGTTCGCCTGGCTTGACCATCGCGAAATCTTCGATGGCCTGCCGAACGTGACGCAAGAGCCGCTTGCGCAATTTGTTGAACTCAACTGAGGCGGGCGTTTGCAAAAATAGCGGATGGCATTCCGCTACCGGAACATCGAGTTCAGCCTGCATCGCCCTACCCCTTTCAGTCTTCCTTCTTTGCAGGCACGGCAACGCGAAGAGCAAGCTCGCGCAGTTGTGCCGGTGTCGCCGGTGCGGGCGCATTCATCAAAAGATCGAAAGCCTGCTGGTTCATCGGGAACATGGTTACTTCCCGCAAATTGCGAGCGCCAACCAGAAGCATGATGATCCGGTCAATACCTGCGGCCATGCCACCATGCGGCGGCGCGCCATACTGGAATGCACGATACAGGCCGCCAAAGCGCTCTTCCACCGTGGCGCGATCCAGCCCGACCAGTTCAAATGCCTTGACCATAGTTTCCGGCAAATGGTTGCGAATGCCGCCAGAAGCGATCTCAAATCCGTTGCACACCATGTCATACTGGTACGCCTTGATGGACAGCGGATCCTGCCCACTCAGCGCTTCAATTCCACCCTGTGGCATCGAGAATGGGTTGTGCCCGAAGTCGATCTTCTTTTCTTCCTCGTTCCATTCGTAGAAGGGGAAGTCCACGATCCAGCACAGCTCAAACCGGTCGCGATCGACAAGATTCAGATCCTCACCAACCCGCGTACGCGCTGCACCGGCAAAGCTGACAAACTTTTTCGGGTCGCCTGCCACGAAGAATGCCGCGTCGCCGTCTGACAGGCCGAGCTGTTGGCGAATCGCCTCAGTGCGCTCCTCGCCAATATTCTTGGCAATCGGTCCAGCGCCTTCAAGCTTGTCGCCTTCCTTGCGCCAGAAAATATAACCAAGACCGGGTTGGCCCTCACCTTGAGCCCATGAATTCATGCGGTCACAGAAAGCGCGCGAGCCTCCAGACTTCGCCGGAATTGCCCAAACCTCCGCCTTGGGATCATTGGCCAATATGTTTGCGAAAACCTTGAACCCCGAACCGGCGAAATGCTCCGACACACTCTCCATTATGATGGGATTGCGCAGGTCCGGCTTATCAGATCCATACTTGCGCATAGCTACATCATAGGGAATGCGCGGGAAGTTCTGCGTGACGGGCTTGCCTTCCGCAAATGTCTCAAACACGCCTCGCAGCACTGGCTCCATCGTGGCGAGCACATCTTCCTGCTCAACGAAGCTCATTTCCAGGTCGAGCTGATAGAACTCTCCCGGAAGGCGATCCGCGCGCGGGTCCTCGTCGCGGAAGCACGGCGCTATCTGGAAATATCGGTCGAAACCAGACACCATAATCAGCTGTTTGTACTGCTGCGGGGCCTGCGGCAAAGCGTAGAAATTGCCGGGATGGATGCGCGACGGCACCAGAAAATCTCGCGCTCCTTCCGGCGACGAAGCAGTCAGGATCGGTGTAGAATACTCGGTAAACCCAGCATCGCCCATGCGCGTGCGCATTTCGGCAATGATCTTCGTGCGCGCAACAATGTTCTTGTGCAGCGTGTCGCGTCTCAAATCCAGGAAGCGGTATTTCAGACGGATGTCCTCCGGATAATCCGGTTCACCGAAAACTGGCAGCGGCAATTCCTTCGCCGCCGAAAGAACTTCCATCTCGAGGGCGAAAATCTCAACTTCGCCGGTCGGCAGGTTCGGGTTCACGGCCTCGCCGGCGCGCTCCTTAACTTCGCCGTCCACGCGAATGACCCACTCGCCGCGCACTGTCTCGGCGGTCTTGAAGCAAGGCGAGTCCGGGTCGGCAACGATCTGGGTTATTCCGTAGTGGTCGCGCAGATCGATGAACAGCAAACCGCCGTGGTCACGAACGCGATGAACCCAGCCTGACAGGCGAACAGTTTTGCCTGCGTCGGATTTCCTTAATTGAGCGCAGGTATGGCTGCGATAGCGATGCATTTCACACTTCCAGTCAATGGAGTCACTACGAAACAGGCCAGCGCGCGCCAGCCGAAAATTGCGCCGGACAAGCGCATGTGAGGTCTGATTTGTCAAGGTTAAGTCGGTTCGTGGACCAATCAGGTCGCTAAATACCGATAGCGAACACATTCACAATGCTACATGAAGTCATCGATTCATCGCGCGGTCCGTGAATGTCCTCCATTCGCCCTCTGATTCCCCTTCTCATTGCTGCCGGCATTCTGCTTGGCGGAAACGGCCTGCAAGGAACATTGATCGCGCTTCGTGGTGCAATTGAAGGCTTCGAGCCGGCAACCATAGGGTTCATTGGAACCGCATATTTTGCTGGATTCCTGCTCGGCTGCATTGCGATCACACGCATTCTCAAAGCTGTAGGCTACGTTCGCAGCTTTGCGGCCCTGGCTGCGATAGCCTCTGCCGGCACCCTGTTGTTGATCCTGATAGTTGACCCGGTCATATGGGCGATTGTTCGGTTTGCGAGCGGCTTTTGTTTCGCCGGTCTATTCACCGTCATCGAAAGCTGGCTGAACTCGGGGGTCTCCAACCATGATCGCGCGCGCGTTCTGGCCCTTTATCGTATCATCGATATTGGCGCGGTCACCGGCGCGCAGTTCCTGATCCCGGTGTTTGGCGCGGACGGCTTCTCGATATTCGCCATCATGTCCATCATGGTGACGCTCTCTCTGGTCCCGGTTTCACTGGCAGACCGGTCAAACCCCGCGCCACCTGAAGATGTGAAACTTGACCTGAAACGCGCCTGGGCCATATCTCCCCTCGCAGCCATAGGCTGCATTGCCGTCGGTTTATCCAACGGCGCATTCCGCACGCTAAGCCCCGTTTATGCTGAACAGATTGGGATGTCTGTTTCCGATATCGTCATATTTGTGAGTGCGGGAATAATTGGTGGCGCACTCATCCAATATCCGCTCGGCTATCTGTCTGATTTGTGGGATCGTCGATCTGTCCTCCTGATTACGTGTACGGGAGCTTCCGTTTCTGCATTTGCCATCGCTTTCCTTGCAGGCACCAACGCTGCAGCCAATTTCGCGCTGGTCTTTATTTTTGGATCGTTTGCAATGCCAATGTTTTCCCTATCGGCAGCTCACGCAAATGACCGCGCTGAACGCCACGAATTTGTGCTCGTGAATGCTGCATTGATGCTTTTTTACTCGTTTGGCGCCATTGGCGGACCACTCGTTGCAGCCTACATCATGCAGTTGTTAGGGCCTTCCTGGCTGTTTCATTTCAGTGCGATTATCTACGCCTTGCTGACCTTGATAATACTTTATCGCATGAGGGTCCGTGCACCAGTTCCTCGAAGCCATCGCGACCGTTTCGTGGCCCTGCTCCGAACTTCCACAGTATTTGCCAAACTTGCGAAACGTGGTGGACGTAATAACACCAACTCTGATTCCTAGCTTGACGCGCGGGTGTTTGGCTGAAAAGGAACAGGCACCCTTTAATCGCGTTAATCCGATGCATGTAATATCGAAACAATCAGAGCTTGAATCCGTAATTGAGCAGCTAAGCCAATCGGAATTCGTCACGGTTGATACCGAGTTCATCCGGGAAACAACCTTCTGGCCGGAATTGTGCCTCATCCAGATGGCAACACCGGATACGCACGCACTGATAGATCCGTTGTCGCCGGATATTGATCTTGCGCCTTTCTTCGCCCTCATGGCGAATGAGGCGGTTACAAAGGTGTTTCACGCAGCTCGTCAGGATATTGAGATCGTTTTCAATCTCGGTCGCCTTATCCCTCACCCGGTGTTTGATACGCAGGTAGCCGCCATGGTGTGCGGCTTTGGGGAAAGCATTTCATACGACCAACTTGTGCAACGCATCACCGGCCATCAACTCGACAAGTCCTCTCGCTTTACAGATTGGCGGCAGCGCCCGCTGTCAGAAAAGCAACTGACCTATGCGCTTGCAGATGTCACGCACCTGATCGAAGTTTACAAGCACCTCGAAGCCGAGCTTCGGCGTGAGGACCGCGTGGATTGGGTGAAGGAAGAAATGGACGTGCTGACGGCACGCGAAACCTACGATCCCCACCCGGAAGACGCATGGAAACGCCTGAAGATGCGGTTTCGTAAGCCTCAGGAGCTTGCGGTTGTGCAGCGCGTTGCCACCTGGCGCGAACTTGAAGCGCGTGAGCGCAATGTGCCGCGCCAGCGCATTATTAAAGACGATGTAATCTATGAAATCGCCCAGCAGCAGCCGCGCGACTCAAATGCCCTTGGCCGGTTGCGTACCATTCCCAAGGGATGGGAACGGTCCTCCACAGCCACCTCATTGTTGGAAGCCGTAAACGCAGCTCTCAACACACCCAAAGAAGATTTGCCCAGAATTCCACGTTCGCCCGCCTCGCCGGAAGGTTCCAGCGCCGCGGTCGAATTGTTGAAGGTTTTACTGAGACTGACCGCCGAGCAACATGGTGTCGCGCCCAAATTGCTGGCGTCTTCTGAAGAATTGGACCGCATTGCAGCAGATGGCGAAAAGGCCGACGTGCCGGCGCTACATGGCTGGCGGCGGCAGGTTTTCGGCGAACGCGCACTGAAACTGGTTCGCGGTGATATCGCGCTTAAATTTGAAAACCGAAAGATCGTAGCGGTCGAGTGAACGTTGCGGCAGGGCCCGAAAGCCCTGCGCGACGTCAGTTCGTCTCACGCGCCCGGATAGTTCGGGCTTTCCCGTGTGATGGTCACATCGTGCGCATGGCTTTCCCGTAGGCCCGCATTTGAGATGCGTACAAACGTTGCGCGCTCCCGGAACGACGCAAGATCAGCAGCCCCCACATAACCCATCGCCGCCTTCAAGCCTCCAGCCAGTTGGTGCAACACGCCGGCAACCGGCCCCTTGTACGGAACCTGCCCTTCAATGCCTTCCGGCACGAGCTTGAGCGTGTCACGCACCTCCGCCTGAAAGTACCGGTCGGCGGAGCCGCGAGCCATAGCGCCCACCGAACCCATGCCGCGATAGGCCTTGAATGAACGGCCTTGATACAAATAGACCTCGCCGGGGCTTTCATCTGTACCTGCAAGTAGCGATCCAACCATCGCCGCGCGCGCGCCCGCAGCGAGCGCCTTAGCCAGATCACCGGAGAATTTGATACCACCATCTGCGATAATGGAGATGTCAGCTTTCAGTGCGACCTCAACAGCACCCATAATAGCAGAAAGCTGCGGCACCCCAACGCCAGCCACAATGCGCGTTGTGCAAATGGACCCCGGCCCGATGCCGACCTTCACACTGTCAGCACCCGCGTCAATCAACGCTCGTGTGCCATCTGGCGTCGCAACATTGCCAGCGAGAATCCGAACCGAATTCGATATCTTCTTGGCGCGCGCAACAGCATCCAGAACCCGCTGGGAGTGCCCATGCGCCGTATCAATAACCAGCAGATCAACGCCCGCATCAATCAACCGTTCTGCGCGTTCAAAACCGTCTTCGCCAACGCTGGTCGCTGCTGCAACGCGCAGCCTGCCCTGCGCATCCTTGGAGGCATTAGGGTTCAACTGCGACTTTTCGATATCTTTTACAGTTATAAGACCGACGCAATTCCCGTCGGGATCAACCACGAGCAGTTTTTCGATGCGGTGTGTGTGAAGCAGCCGCTTGGCTTCGTCCTGCCCCACCGACTCACGTACGGTCACGAGGTTTTCGTGCGTCATGAGTTCCGAAACCCTTTGCGAGGGATCGGACGCAAAGCGCACATCGCGATTAGTAAGTATGCCTTCCAGTCTGCCCGGCCCGCCGCCATTGCCCTTCACGACCGGAATGCCCGATATGCCGTGGGATTTCATCAGCGCCAACGCTTCTGCCAGCGAAGCGTCTGGACCAATGGTAACAGGATTTACCACCATTCCGGATTCGAACTTCTTTACCTGCCGCACCTGTTCGGCCTGCTCGACCGGTGTCATGTTGCGGTGGATAACACCTATACCGCCAGCTTGCGCCATTGCGATGGCCAAACGTGATTCCGTGACCGTATCCATAGCAGCGGAAAGGATTGGAAGATTGAGTTCAATGTCCCCCGCAATGCGGGTTCTGACATCGGTTTCGCCTGGCATCACTTCCGAATGGCCCGGCTGCAACAAGACATCGTCGAATGTCAGCGCCAATTGACCGGTTGCTGTTTCTATGATGTTCGCCATCGCCAGTTCCCTAAATGCGTAAAGGGCGCAAACCCGTTTGGGCAGCGCCGACTCGATTAAGTCCCTTTCAGGATTGGCGCTGGCTGGTACCACGTCCCATTGCCGATGAAAAGCCGCATTCGAAGCGCGCGTTTTGGTTATTGGGCCAATCACCCGCGCTGTCACCCCCGTTCGGCTTGTCTCTGGGTGCTGCCGCGCAAAAGCCGATAGCTAGAGAGCGCCCTTAAAACCCTTTGCAAGCAAATAAAGTTCAACCGATTCTTCGCGAGAGGCTGGCGGCTTCACGTGATGCACCGAGATGAAGCTGCGCTTTAACCTGTCAAGCAGCTCATTCTCGGTACCGCCCTGAAATGTCTTTGCCAGAAAATGGCCACCGGGTTTCAGAACGTTCATCGCGAAATCCGCGGCAACCTCCACCAGATGCATTGTGCGAAGGTGGTCTGTGCGCCTGTGACCGGTTGTTGGCGCTGCCATATCTGACAACACCAGATCCGGCGCCCCCCCTAATGCCTGTTCGAGCATTTCGGGCGCATCTTCGTCGAGAAAGTCCTTCTTGAGGATCACCGCTCCCGGCACCGGATCGACATCCAGATAGTCGATTCCAACGACATTCGGTTGATCTGGTGCCGAACGCGCACGTTGAGCCGCAACCTGACACCAACCTCCGGGCGCGGCACCAAGATCGATGATCTTCATGCCCGGTTTGATTAGTTTGTAGCGATCATCAATCTCAATCAGCTTGTAAGCCGCACGCGATCGGTAGCCTTCAGCCTTGGAACGCTGAACATATGGGTCATTGAGATGCCGCTCGAGCCAGCGGCGCGAAGACTCCTTCAACCCACTCTTCTTTTTCACCTTCGCGCGCAAAACGCGACTAGGCGCGCCTGGTCCGGGCTTTTTCGTCACCTGCGCGCTCCCTTGTACGTGCGGCGCCAAACACCTTCATCGCCCATCAACTCACTCAATATGCCTTCTCTCAACCCCCGGTCCGCCACCCGCAGGCGCTGGCTTGGCCAAACGCGCCGAATTGCCTCGAGAATTGCACAACCTGCAAGCACCAAATCAGCGCGATCGGCTCCGATGCACGGGTTTTGCACACGCTGCTCGAAATCCCATCCAAGCAGCCGCTCAATCATCTGGTCAACGTTGCGGCTATCCATCCACAACCCGTCCACGCGGCGGCGCTCATATCGGGGCAAATCAAGATGTACACCCGCGAGTGTGGTGACCGTGCCCGATGTACCAAGCAGGTGAAAATTCCTGGACCGGGCCACGTGCTTCAGCCGGTCCCGCTCAGCAAATTCGGAAATCAGGTCGGCGACAGCATCGACCATAGCCGCAAAAGTCTCTCGGGTGACGTGCTTGCCGCCGAAGCGCTCCGCCAAGGAAACCACACCTACCGGCAAGGAAGTCCACGCGACGATATGAGATGACAATCGCCCGCGCTTCCCGCGCGACAGGTCAATCAGGGCAATTTCCGAAGAACCACCCCCGATATCAAAAAGCACGACCCCATCAGTTCCACGCTCAATTAATGATTCGCAGCCAGAAACAGCTAGACGCGCCTCGGTCATGCGATCGATAATTTCCAGGTCCAGCCCGGTTTCCTTCTTGACCCTTTGCAGAAACAAATCACCGTTGGCAGCAGACCTGCACGCTTCCGTGGCGATCAGCCGGGCGCGGCGAATTTGTCGGGATTGAAGTTTGGCCGCACAATGCGCGAGAGCATCCACTGCGCGATCCATAGCCGCATCCGCCAATCTGCCACTCGTGCTGAGCCCTTCCCCAAGCCGGACGATTCGTGAAAACGCATCGATAACGCGAAACTGACCCGGCGCTGTCGGCACGGCAACAAGCAGCCGACAATTATTCGTACCCAGATCAAGCGCGGCAAAAACATCTGAATGGAGAGGCGGCCGCGGCGCAACCACTGGTTTATTGAAAATTTTGACAGCAGGCGTTGAACCTGGCGTAGGCTTACGGCCTGCACCTTGCGCAAACACCTTCCGGTCCCGCTTGCGCTTCCTCTTGCGCCGCTTGCGTGGCGCTTTATCTTCCTGGCTCGAGCTCTGCGCCACCAATAGCTGCGCAGACCCGTGGCGGGCATCATCCGCTACTGGCGGACTCGCCCCGGAGACGCGGTCTTCCAAAATTTGATCCTTTAGCGCAGCGCGCCGATGTTCGGCGCGCCGGGCGCAATGTTCTTTTCGTTGGATCAAAGATAGCAGGCCGCAGCGCTATCACCAAGTACCTGTTGGAAGTTTAGCACCAGGACCTGCCTGCAGGCACCTCAGGCTCCTACGCCACCCTTAAACGTAGATCCACACACGTTCACGCCAACACCGGCGACGCCAACGCCCATCTCGCCAATAACGACGGCAGACGCGCCGCCATACACGCCGCCTGTGACGACGGTGATGCCGGTGGTGCCGTCGCCAATGCCGACGCCGGTGATTCACTTCCTCAGGCGAAGGAACGCCCTCGACCGGGTCGAAAACAGCGTCATCCAGCTCATCAAGAATGCCTGGCCCCGGCTGCGCAACAGGCATTCCTGCTATCGCCTCGGCAGGACGCACAACACCCGCAATGGTTGCGACGCCAGCAATGGCAAACAAACCTGTCAAGAATTCACGTCGTTCCATAATTGCCTCCGCTTTCAATTCAGACCCAACGCGCGCCACGCCGGGAAAGTTCAAGGGAACGTGAGCAATAGTGAGACAATCAATATGTATGAACGATGAACAAGCGCGCGCCCATTTTATCGGCATCAATTGAAACCGAAACCAACGGTGGGCATCCAACAAGCGGTTCCGGCAAATCCGCGCACCGCGAACAGGATTGAAAGCGCCGCCACACTTCAAACCGGAAACAAAAAACCCGCACACCTGAGTGCGCGGGCTTAAGAAGGTCAATACAGTAGCCTATCCGAAGTAAACCGAACTTGCGAATGCTGGCTGGCCATAAGGCGTGTAGCCCATAGGAGCTTGCTGATACACATTCGTATAGTAGGGCTGCATGGTGGGCTGATAAAAAGCCGGCTGCGAACCCTGGTAAACCATCGAGTTCTGCGGCACAACATACCTAGGCGCAGCATTCGACGGCAGCACATTATTGTTCAGCGGCGTTGCTGCGGTTCTCGCAGCAACAGTCGGCGTTGCATTCGCGCCTGCTGGGGCTGGCGTGGTAACGTCATTAATTGCCACCTTATAGCCCTGATTCCCAGGCGTGAACCCGTCCTTATCCGTGACCAATGCGTAAACCTCTCCATCGCCGTCAGACTTGAACTGCAAAGTCTCGGTTTGTGTCGTCGCTTTCTTGGCTCCCGCCGACGGCTGGAAGATTTTAGCGAGCTGTTGCGCCGTTTGACCCGCATCAATGGCGTATCCAGCATATTTAGAAAGGCTGTCGAAAAAGCCACCCGAGCTGACCTCCTGGCCAGTTGCTGTATTTGTTACTGTGGTGGTTGGAAGTTCCTGACCCCATTTATTGTAGAGCTTTACAATTACATCTCCAGCCTTTG
Source organism: Rhizobiaceae bacterium (assembly GCA_019635795.1). Classification (GTDB taxonomy): domain Bacteria; phylum Pseudomonadota; class Alphaproteobacteria; order Rhizobiales; family Rhizobiaceae; genus Mesorhizobium_G. Next base: position 3,707 of record JAHBYV010000006.1, on the reverse strand, counting down.
CCAGATTTTCCAAGCTGAAATTCAGCGTCTGACCGTCCTTTACGTCAAGCTTAAAAAGGTCGGCCATATTATCGCCGCCCAAAGCGCCGGTGACAACATCACCGATCTTTCCGGTAAAGGTCTCAATGGAGCCCTTACTTCCACTCAAGTAGTCGACACCCTTTTTAATATAATCCATTACTGACATATTAGCCCCCGTTTATTGGATTCACTATAAGAATTACAATCAAAACAAATCGATAAGATTTGACACTGGAGAAACAATGTTCGTGAAGAGCTTAATTGCCTTCGCGCCTTCATCCACACCAGATGACTCAACAAAATTTGGCTTCAGGTTGAGTTCGGTAATTCTACCGGAATATCCACCAGCACCTGTACCCAGCCCTATAGCACCAAAAGATCCGGATTGATTGGATACCTCAAGGAAATACTTTCCTGTATTCGGCGCGATGAACACGTCATCCTTAGCGAGCAAGGGATTGCCCTTTCTCCCACTGAGCGCTGTTTTGCCCAAACTGCTGTCGTATACAACGTTTCCATTCGCGTCGCGCACCGCCTGGAGTCGAGCATTCGACATGCCAATCTCCGAAGGGGCCCCCTGAACATCCAACATGTAGGCTTTGCCAGCAACCAAATTTACTTCTACGAGGTCGGCATCGTCGGGTGTTTCAAGCAAGCCCTTGAACTCCCCTCCGGGCATTGCGTGAACTACTCTTCCAGCCATGGCGTCGGCTTGTGTGATGCCGCCGACATCAACGTGAACCTTTTCCAATTTGAGTTCGTACTCTACCGGATTACCCTTCAAATCAGTAATGACCAGAAACTGGTCGCCGCCCTTGCTGTCGAACTCAATTTCCTTGCCATATTCCTTGTTTGATTTTCCGGTAACGGTGGCAACTGTTGGCCCACCGACATCAATGTCCTGACGTTCTGAGTCAGCATTATACAACGCCACGACAAGATCATCCGACCTAACATCGCCTTTTGGGCGCACGGTTGCCTTCAAACGAACGCCCTCTTGCGAGGTGAAATGAGCAACATCGACCCGGTCATTCGATCCAACCGAATTCGAAGTCGTTTCACCGACTTTAACGCTCAGGGGCTCTCTGTAGTACTCAGAACCCAAGCTCACAGCCTTCTCGGAGAAGGATTTACTAAAAACACCTTCATTCCAGGTGGCCTGCGCAGCCGGAGCAGGATAGGTGGTCCGAGCAGCGGGTGCAGCATAGGTGGTACGAGGAGCCGAAGTGTAGGCTTGGGGCGCAGTATAATACCCCCCAGCAGGTGCCGTCGTAGCAACAGGCGAATAGTAGCTCCCGCCCCGGCTCGGAACATAACCCTGCTGAACAGGGTATCCTGCGCTATAATACTGTAGGTTATTTCCTGAAACATCATAGCCAGGGGTATATGTAGAATAAGTCTGACCGTAATAATATGGATACCGCATTATACTTCTCCAAATAACTCCCGGCTAGCGCCCCATGCAGCATTACTAGCTGCATGGGATATTCTAGTTAAATAGAATGCATTCAGCCGGATTATTTCTTAGCCCTGTATTTCTGTTACCAAACCTTTGTAGCCACCTACATAATCATCCCAAGGTTTGCCATCTCCATTCGCAATATTGATATAGTACGACCCAGTCTTTGTTGGATTAATACGCACATAGGTATTGAAGATACCCATGTCACCAAAATTGTCGACAGCGACTTTTCCTGATGCATCTAGGATTTTGCCGATCTTCAGATTTGTGTCTCTAGCAAAGCCCGAGAGAGCATTCAGGCTGATGTCGTACGCCTTACCGGCTTCCAGCTCTACGGCGACGAGGTCTTGGTCTGCCTTTCCGTCCATCTTGCCATCGAAGTACTTGCCGACATTTGCGTATTCGATATTTCCCTCTTTCACATCAGCCATGGTGGAACCGGGATCACGCGACATCGCCTTCACATCGAGTTTGTACTCAACACCATTCGCGAGCGACTTTTCGTTGAGATCCGTAACTACAACATAGTAGTCGTCAGCCTTTGCCGCCTTGAAGCGCAACACATCACCGTGTTCTTCGCTAGCTTCAACCTCTTCAACCGCTGTACTCTTGCCGTCATTAACCGAGACGCCGCGCGCAGCAGCAGCGTCATCCAGAACAGCATCAACAATTCGCTTCTCAGCACTATCGGAAGGCTTTACACCCGATCCCGAGGAAAGAACCTGCACATCCTGAAGCTTACCCGAGCTGTCATAAACCTTGGCCACCAAGTTGCTTTGACCCGCTCCTGCAATCTCATTGACGTTAATTTTGACCACTTCACCCTGCTGGAGTGCCATTTTGACCCCATCAACAGGATCAGTGTCGTTCAAAGTATTTTTTACGGTTTCACCAACTTCGATTTCCAGGCGCTCTTCACTATCGAATTCTGCAACGTCCTCAACTTTGGCATCAAAGACCTTGTTGAACACTTCTTCGTTCCACACCGGAGCCTTAGAAGTTGCGGCCTCTTCAACAACGTACGTATTGGCAGGAGCACCTTGAAATGCCTGCGCAACGGGAGTGTAGGTATAATTCGTGCCAGACGGGTAAGCATAACCAACATTGTCATATGCAGGCTGGTAATAATCGTATGCAGGCTGATAATAATAGTCGTATGCAGGCTCATAGCTGTAAGCTGACTGGCTTGCATAGACCGGCTCATAAGACATAGTTTGATATACGCTTCGAGTTCCGACACTAGTTGAATATGGATTTACGTTATACATTTCAAACTTCCTCTTCCAGTTCCTGATTATACTTATGGAACGTATTATTTCGTGCGCCTAATATCGCTCCAGGATAGAATTAAGGGCACTGTTGAGAACAATATCCAAGCGGAAGCGAAAGCTCCCCGAAACACCGCAAGGGTCTGCAAACAATATTTCGGATCCTGCCATCATCCCATTACCCCCAAAAGGCTGCGGCATAGGTACAAGTAATTGACCGGCCGCTAGTGCGCATCCTGAGCCCCATGCCTTATGCGCATGTCCTCATATTAGCAGTATCTGGTATATATGCAATACCATTTTATGTGCTCGAGCCACTTTTTGGACTGTAAAATGAGACAAGAGCAGGCAAATTGGGCCGGCCCGTTCAAAGCCGTTATTCAGACGCAGCTTTTCAAGCGATCCTTGCGAGAATCAAAAAAGCCCGGCAGTTGCCTGCCGGGCTTTCTTCATCAACTTGAGAGCTGATTAGAAATTGCGCTGGAAGCGGAGGAAGCCACCGAAGCCTTCTGCACCCGGAGCGTCGTCGTCGATCATGCCATAGTCGGTATAGGTGATTTCTGGCGTGATGAAGAGACCCTTGACAACCTGGTAGCTGACGTTGGCAGCAACGCCCCAATCGCCGTCGAAGCCGTCGAAGCCTTCAGCATAGTTACCCTGGATGTTGAAGGTAGCCTTTTCGTTGATCTTGAACGAACCGCCGGCCCAAACAGCCCAGTTGCCGTTCCATGGCTTGTAGTTGCTGTAAGCCCAATCGTCGTCTGAGCCATAGCCAACCATTGCGAACAGCGAGAGCTGCTCATTCACGCTCACGTCGAGGCGGAGCTTACCAGCCCACTCTTCATAAACGCTGTCGTAACCGACAACACCGGTGAGCGCGCCCCAGCCGCCAGCATACTTCAGACCGCCAACAACGTGCGGCATGTAGCTGTCGATTTCGAATGCGGAACCAGCAG
>JAHBYV010000005.1 GCA_019635795.1 Rhizobiaceae bacterium | reverse complement strand
GAGGCAAGCGGTTCGGCGCCTCAAGCGCGCGAAGCCCAGCCTGAGGGTGGGCATCTATGTTCCCAATGTAGATGAGGATCGCAAGATCGAAGCCAAGGAAATCAGCGCTGACTTTGTGGTCGATACTGTCACGGAAGCCGTCAGGCAGGGTCTCACAGAGGGCGACGCTGTGCCACTGGCCCGCGCGACCCGACTAAAGCCGACCAGAACGCGAAAGGCCAAATGAATTGTGATCCCGATGTCGGGACTTTGCACGGCGGATCGTCTTACTTGTGCGTACGCAAGATCGAACAAAGGAGAACGACATGTCTGCAGGCTTCATTTGGCACGAACTCATGACCAGCGACCCCGCCGCCGCCCAAACCTTTTATGCAGACGTTATGGGCTGGAAGCCGGAACCTTTTCCAGCAGCCGATGACTACACCATTCTTATGGCCGGCGACCGCGGCATTGGTGGCCTCATGGCTATTCCCGAAGAGGCCAGAGCCAATGGAATGCCGCCGGCATGGGTCGGGTACATCGCTTCCAAGGATATAGAGGCCGATGTGAATGCGTTGAAGAAAGCCGGTGGCACCGTTCATCGCGGACCAATGGAAATTGGCGGCGGCGTCGGAAAAATCGTTGTCGCTTCTGACCCGCAGGGTGCGATGTACATGATGATTGAGCCACAAGGCCCGGATCAACCTCCCGCTGAACCAATGACGCCGGGACACGTAGGCTGGAACGAGCTGATGGCCGACGATTGGCAGGCTGCTTTCGCCTATTATTCCGGTCTTTATGGTTGGACCAAGGGCGAGCCGATGGATATGGGCGAAATGGGTATCTATCAGATCATTGCGCACAATGGAGTTGATATGGGCGCGATGATGAACCGCCCGGCAAACGTTCCCGTTTGCTGGGGATTTTATTTTATCGTGGATGGAATCGATGCAGCAGTGGCGCGGGTGAAGTCCGGAGGCGGAAAGATTCTGATGGAACCTATGGTAGTTCCGGGCAATCAGTGGGTGGCAAACTGCACCGACCCCCAAGGCGCACATTTCGGGATGGTTAGTAACACCAAATAAGTGCGAATTTGGGCTTTCATGGCGGCTCAAGGCGCATTATGCACCTTGTGTCCGCCATATTTGCTTGTGCGACTTGTGAGGTAAGAATGAAGCCGCCCTTCACCAAAATCCTGATCGCCAACAGAGGTGAAATTGCGTGCCGGATCATTCGCACCGCCAGACGCCTTGGTGTCAAAACGGTCGCCGTTTATTCCGATGCGGATAAAGACTCCTTGCATGTTCGCAGTGCGGACGAAGCTGTTCATATTGGCGGTTCACAGGTCAGCGAGAGCTATTTGCGCGGCGACCGGATAATCGAGGCCGCGAAGTCAACCGGCGCACAGGCTATTCACCCCGGATATGGTTTTTTGTCTGAAAACCCGGACTTTGTGGACCAGGTTGTCAATGCAGGACTGATTTTCATCGGCCCTTCGGCCGCCTCTATTCGAGCAATGGGCCTCAAGGACGCTGCAAAACGGCTGATGGAAGAAGCAGGCGTTCCGGTTGTTCCGGGATACCATGGCGAGGCACAGGAGCTTGTGGTGCTGGCGAACAAGGCCAACGACATTGGCTATCCAGTGCTGATCAAGGCGCGTGCAGGTGGCGGTGGAAAAGGTATGCGGCGCGTTGAGCGGCCCGAAGAGTTTTCCGAGGCGCTGAATGGAGCCAAAAGAGAGGCAAAGGCGGCGTTCGGCGATGATGCGGTTCTGATCGAAAAATATGTCGAAAAGCCTCGTCATATCGAGGTGCAGGTTTTCGGCGACAATCACGGAAACGCCGTGCATCTGTTCGAACGTGATTGTTCTGCACAGCGCCGCCACCAGAAGGTGATTGAAGAAGCCCCTGCCCCCGGCATGACCGCCGAAATGCGTGCGGCAATGACCGACGCTGCGGTGAAGGCGGCCAAAGCTATCGCTTATTCCGGTGCGGGCACGATTGAGTTCATCGTCGACGCGTCCGAAGGACTGCGACCCGATCGTTTCTGGTTCATGGAAATGAACACGCGCCTTCAGGTTGAGCACCCCGTAACAGAGATGATTACCGGTGTTGACCTCGTGGAATGGCAATTGCGCGTTGCTGCCGGTGAGCCCCTACCCGCAACGCAAGATGACATTCAACTTCGTGGCCACGCCTTTGAGGCGCGGCTCTACGCGGAAGATGCAAGCAAAGGCTTCCTTCCGGCAATCGGCACACTGCATCACCTGCGCTTCCCCGAAGACGCGACTGAGGGTTCCACGCTGCGCATTGAGACTGGCGTTCGTTCTGGCGATGCAATTTCCCCGTTCTACGACCCGATGATTGCCAAGATCGTGACCCACGCTGATCAGCGCGCAAGTGCGCTGGATGCGCTGGCACAGGCCGTAGACGAAACAGAGATCGCGGGCTCGGTGACGAACGCCGCCTTTCTTTCTGCGCTGGCGCGGGATTCCGACTTTGCCGCAGGTGATGTCGATACGGGCATGATTGCGCGCAAGCAGGACGCGCTGACGGCGACCGCGGCACCGGGTGCCGATGTTATCAGCTTCGCGGCGCTTGTTGCCTCAGGTGCACGATCTGATGAACAGTCAAACGATCCTTGGACGGCCATTGGCGGATATTCCCATTTTCATCCGCTTTCCCGCGGCACCACAATTGGGCTTGGAGATACCCCAATCACGGGGCGCGTCACGCGTTTGAAGAATGGCCGATTTTCGGTGCTGCTGGAGAAGAGCGACCGGCCTTATGAATATCCCGCTCCAGGCAGCGATGAGCGTGGGAAACGCTTTGCCATTTGGCCGGGCCATGTGACCGTATTTGATGCCGGGCACGCATATACCTTCTCCGTCTACGACCCTTTTGCTGCCGCGGCTGAAAGCGAGGTCGGCGCTTCCTCAATGCGCGCGCCAATGCCTGGACTTGCAAAGCTGGTTATGGCGGCCAAAGGCGAAGCGGTCAGCAAAGGTCAGGCGCTTCTCATACTTGAAGCCATGAAAATGGAGCACACAATCACGGCTGCGCACGAGGGCGTGATTGAGGATATTGTCGCCCAGGGGACGCAAGTAACGGATGGAACCATTCTGGTTCGCTTTGCGGACCAGTAAACCGTGCGTGCGAATTGAGGTCAGCGGTGAATCCGCTACCTCTGAATTTCCGGCACTGCGCGCATATTGTTCCAGTTCCGGAAATTCCGGTCTGCATCAATGATCCGGTCCCACTGTTGGCGCACTTGTGGCGTACGTGCGACTGACCATTCCAACCCTGTGCCGGACAGGGAGGTATCGCGTGCGGCATCCTGCAAATAGGATTGCGGAAGCCGTTGCGGCAATCGCTCCGAAACAACGCCAAGTCTGTTTAGCTCCGACGCCGTCCATGGTCGGCTGACATTGCTCAATCCACCCTGATCCGACAGGGTTTTGGCCTGTTCAGTCAGGGACCCCTCAATGGGAACGAGCAGGCCAAAATCATCGAACTGGGTACGGTTCACATCCGTATTGAAATCCGCAAAATTCGTGGCCCGGCTCACGATTGACCGCAATTGCTCCACCCCTTCAAATGTCGCGGGAATCTGGCCAAGCCCGGTAACATCAATCACCTTGCCTTCGCTTTCCTTGAGCGTCTTTGCCACCGCCATAAGCTTGGAGAGAATAAATGTATCCCTCTCCTCCTGCGCACGGCTGGCAGCGGCAACGAATTCGCCCATCGGGTTTGGTGCGCTCCGTCGCATTGCCATGGTTGGGCCGGTTTCAAAGGTTATTGTCGGCGATGATTGCATCGCCATCGGCACCTGCTGAATGTCATCGAGACATTGGCTGCCGTCCGCATTAGCCACCACCTGCGCATCAGACCAATCCGGACCAGCAACACGAACCGCGGTGTACATGAGCCAAGCCTGCCACTCAGGCGTTCCGTTCGCCAGCATCCCGTAATAAAAGCTGCGGTGCGTATCGACCGCCAGATGCGACTGCACGCAGCAATAAAAATCGTGAATGACAGCAGCCGGAAAGTAAGGACCGCTGTAATTGTCGCCAACAATTATTTGAAAGAGCCACGGGATGCTCGCGCCGTCTGTGTATCCGCCGGAAGGCACAGACCAAACCGTGCCGTTCGGGTCCTCGAATTTCAGCTCGCGCAACAGCCGAAAAGGCTTGCCTTGCCCGTTAGGTACGTTTTCGAGCGCAATGGGCAAGTCTACGAATTTACCGTAGGTTTCATCCGCTCCAGCCAATGTCGGATACAGAATTCCAACTGCGAATGCGGCAATACCCAATCTGCACATGCGCGCCTCCTCGAACCGAGGCCCGCAATATACAGTTGTATTGGCTCCGTGGAAATAGAAAGCGGCCGGGAGTCCCGGCCGCCATGCAATGCGGATTAATTTCTGACCAGAATATTACTGCTGGATCGGCGCGTACTTACCGTCGCTCCACAGGTTGATGTCATATTTCGGGTCCTTCATGTCACCCTTCTCGTCAAACACAACCGAACCGACAACGGTTTCGACCGGCTGGCCATTCTTGAGGGCTTCTGCAACCGCGAGCGGATCGTCGCTTCCGGCGCGCTCAATGCCTTGCGCGATAGCCTGAACAACCGCGTATGAGAACAGGGTGAAGCCTTCCGGCACATAGCCTTCAGCCTTGAACTTTTCGACAGCAGCTTTCGCCTCAGGGCGCGCTTGCGGGTCTGCCGGAAACACGAACATCGTGCCTTCGCCGGCAGTACCAGCAATCTGCCAGAATTCAGGCGATGCAATCGAATCCGGCATCATCAGGTTGAGTTTGAAGCCAACATCTGCAGCCTGACGCAGCATCAAACCAGCTTCCGGATGATAACCACCGAAGTAAACCAGCGCCGGGTTCAGTTCGCGCAGCTTCGTAACAACAGCGGAGTAATCCTTCTCGCCGGCGTTAATGCCTTCGAACATCACTTCCTGCATACCGTTGGAGTTCAACGACTCCTTCACCTTTTCGGCGATGCCCTGACCATAGGCGCTCTTGTCATGCAGGATGGCAACGGGCTTGCCCTTAAACTTCTCTGCAATCCATGGGCCGATGAACAAGCCTTGCGCATCGTCACGGGTGTAAAGACGCATAATGGTCGACCAGCCGTTCTTTGCAGCTTCGTCGGTCAGAACCGGGCTGGACGCCGAGCCGGTCATCATCAGAACGCCGCCTTCGGCGTAAACTGCGGAGGCCGGGATCGTTGCGCCAGAGCAGGCGTGACCGTCCACGAACTTGATCCCTTCAGCCAGAATGCGGTTCGCAATCGAAACAGCCTGCTTGGGTTCGCAAGCATCGTCTTCCACCACAATCTTGATCTGGCGACCACCCAGCACACCGCCCTTGGCGTTGATTTCTGCAGCAGCAGCCTCAGCGCCGCGCTTGTATTGGTCGCCGATGTTCGCCAACGGTCCAGTCACAGGTGTAGCGACGGCGATCGAGATGTCGTCCGCAGCAACCGCCGCGGGTGCGCCAAGCGCGAGGCCAAGCAAGGCGGCCTGTGTAAGACGTTTAATCAGCATGGGTGATCTCCCTGACTTCACTAATATGCCAAGCGGTGCTGGTAGCTTGTTACAGCTTACATTGCCAGCGGCCAGACAGCATTTTTTAGCTGTCCAGATGCAATAACATGTTTAGAACTGCCTTCACAACGCACGAAAAGGAAATGGCCGCTGCGGTATCCCGCAACGGCCCGACTGGAGGTCGCTTCCCTGTCAGATGGCTTTTTTATGTGGCGGCGCTGCTGTTCATCAGTGAATGCAGCATTCTCACCTTCCGAGCCATTAATTCTTAGTGAATAGTCATCCATTCGCGCGCCTCGCGAAGCGCACGGGCAAGTTGCTGCTTTGTGAGCGCCCTGGTCAGTTCAGCGCGCAAGCGGACGGCTTCTGCCGAACCGCGAATTGCAGCAATATTGAACCATTTGTGAGCTGCAACGAGATCGGTTTCGCAATCGCGCCCTGTCGCATACATCAGACCAAGGTCGCACAGCATATCGGCCTGTGAGCGCGCGCCCATCGTTCCGAAACTGCCGTTGAATTCGTCAAATCTTGCCATGTTCGTCGTCCCTGTCATCTCCCGAGAGCTGCCCTTTTTTTCTTTGGTGCGGGCTTGCTTTCGATGGGTGTGAGAATGGACGGGAGGCTTGAATCGCGGGTTAAACGGTGTGCTTAACAGGGCCCCAACAAATTCAAAACGCTTCGTAAACGCAGCAACGCGTTAACCACAAGAATGCAGGAATTGCGCGGTTTTTGCGTGGTTCTCAAATTTACATAGCGCGGCCCGAATAACGGGTTATTAACCATGGGAAACGTTCATATTTCGGTAAGCCTGATCGAACCGGATAAAACCTGACACGTTGCACAGGGGAACCGGCTTTCGGCCTAGGCCTCGTTGTAATACGCTCACTGCAATTGAACGGGAGAAATCACATGCTTCGGACCACTGCCCTCGCTGCAGTCGCCATGATCAGCATCTGCTCACACAGCCTTGCAGATGAAATTGTGGGAAACTGGAAGACCGAATCCGGTGAGACGGCGGCAATAGCCGGCGCTGGACCATTCTCCGTTACCGTCAAAACCGGCAAACATGCAGGAAAGCGCATTGGTATGCTCGAAGCCTCCGGCGACAACAAATATGTCGGGGAAATAACCGACCCGGCAACGGACAAGACTTATTCCGGCAAGGCCAGCCTTTCCGGCAGCAGCCTGAAGATGAGTGGTTGCGTCCTTGGCGGCCTGATCTGCAAGAGCCAAAATTGGAAGCGCATGTAAAAGCGATGGCCTGAATACCGTGGTTCGCTACGTGTTCAGGCCATCCTTTCTCTATTAATAAGCCTTTGTTAGCGTCAGGCGCGTGCTCTTTGGCCGAAAAGCACCTTTTGAGCCTCTTTATCATTGGCAAGGTTGGACCGGTGTTCCTGGCCCACTTCGATCGCGCGCTGAACTGCCGGGCGCGCATTGATAGCGTCAAACCATCTCTTCAGATGCGGAAAATCCTCCAGCTCCTGCCCCTGGTTCTTGTAAGGACGGATCCAGCCGATTGCTGCCATGTCGGCGATTGAGTAATCGCCGCCCAGATATTCGACATCCGCAAGACGTCTGTTCATGACGCCGTAAAGGCGATTGACCTCGTTGGTGTATCGATCAATGCCGTACTGTACTTTCTCCGGCGCATATTGCCGGAAATGGTGCGCCTGACCGGCCATCGGCCCGAGACCACCCACCTGCCAGAAAAGCCACTCCTCGACAGCAACGCGCTTGCGTTCATCCTGAGGGTAGAATTTGCCAAACTTCCGGCCGAGATATTGAAGGATAGCACCGGATTCGAATACCGAAATCGGCTCGCCACCCGGCCCTTCGGGATCAACGATAGCGGGCATCCTGTTGTTGGGTGAGATTTTCAGGAACGAAGGCTGGAACTGCTCTCCCTTGCCAATGTTGACGTAATTCACATTGTAAGGAACGCCGAGTTCCTCAAGCATTATCGTGATTTTCCAGCCGTTGGGGGTTGGCCAGTAGTAGAGTTCGATCGGTTTGTTCTGGACCATTGCTTGCTCCTTGAATCCAACCCCAAGGAGATATGCCGCGCTACGGCAAAGGCAACAGTTAATGCCGCCAATCGAACGTCAATAATTTTGAACGTCTGATGAATGCGACCATCAGAGGCAGTTCAGGCTGCGTGCGCAAAATGAAAGCATCACGAGGGATAATTCGATGCTTACCCGCCGCTTTTCATTTGTCTGCCTGATCACCGCCCTGTTCGGAATGGGTCTGGCCAGTCTGGTTGCGAACCATCATGACAACCGGCGCACCAATGACATTGTGTCTTGTCCCTTCGGCTATGAAGCGCAGTGCAGGTGAAAAGATGAACATGTTTGCGCACAGTGTCGCCGATATTGGGAAATCGCTTTTGCGTGCTTCGCTGCTGGTCCTGATGCTCGCTGCTCCGGTTCTCGCAGTGCCAGCATCCCAGTCATTTGGAGAAAACATCATTGAGGCGCCAAGCCCCAAGGCCAAAGGAATTGGCTTTGCCTTGCTTGTCATATTGCAGCGCACATAAGCAAATTTGAATTCATCCTGCCTCCCCCTCCCAAGTGGAACGGGGAGCAATTATAATAAGACATGGAAAAGCGAATCTATCCGACACCGATCGAAACGATCTCAAGTCCTGAACCGGTTGCCCGTCAAAGCTTCAGCGATCCTGCCGAAGCAGTTGCGATGTTGCGCAAACTTTATGACCGAAACACCGCATTTCTGCGCAATGCCTTCGCCGACCTTGGACAAGGCGGGGCGACTGACCGACGCTACCGCGCCTTTTATCCGGAGGTGGGCGTTCAAACCAGCTCCTATACCCAAATCGACTCCCGGCAGGCTTATGGCCACATGCCGACACCTGGATACTTCTCAACGACAATCACGCGGCCAGATCTGTTTGAAACCTACCTCACCGAACAATTGCGCCTTATCATGCGTAATCACGGTGTACCGGTGGTAGTTGGTGAGTCTGATACGCCCATCCCCATTCATTTTGCATTCTTTGAAGGAACCCATGTGGATGGCTCCGTTGCGGAACGTCTTCAAAGGCCGATCCGCGATTTGTTCGACGTGCCAGACCTTGATGGAACCGACGATCATATTGCAAACGGCACATTCGAGGTGATGCCGGGTGAATCGCGGCCTCTCGCGCCTTTCACCGCGCAGCGCGTTGATTATTCCCTGCACCGGTTGGCGCATTATACGGCGACAGAACCGCGCCACTTCCAGAATTTCGTATTATTCACGAACTATCAGTTCTACATTGACGAATTCTGCGTCTACGCTCGCGATCTTATGGCTGATGGTGGCCAGGGCTATACGGAATTCGTCGAGCCCGGGAACCTGATCACTAAGGCAGGCGAGAATTCGCCACACTCCGGCTCCACGCCACCGCGTATGCCACAAATGCCCACCTATCACCTCAAGAAGGCCGGACACGGTGGCATTACCATGGTGAACATCGGCGTTGGGCCTTCCAACGCCAAGACTATTACCGATCACGTTGCGGTTCTGCGGCCTCATGCATGGCTCATGCTGGGTCACTGCGCCGGCCTTCGCAACACGCAGGCACTTGGCGACTACGTGCTGGCACATGCCTACGTTCGCGAAGATCATGTGCTGGATGACGATCTGCCAGTATGGGTTCCAATTCCGCCATTGGCCGAAGTGCAAGTTGCATTGCAGGAGGCGGTTGCGGAAATCACAGGCCTTTCCGGGTATGAGCTCAAACGCATCATGCGCACAGGTACGGTCGCCACTATCGACAATCGGAACTGGGAATTGCGCGACCAGCGCGGCCCGGTTCAGCGGCTTTCACAATCGCGCGCAATCGCGCTCGACATGGAATCGGCAACAATTGCGGCCAACGGTTTCCGCTTCCGTGTGCCCTATGGCACGCTGCTTTGCGTTTCCGACAAGCCCTTGCACGGTGAATTGAAGCTGCCCGGAATGGCTTCGGAATTTTACAAGAAGCAGGTTGCACAGCATTTGAAGATTGGAATTCGAGCGCTGGAAAAGCTGGCCGCCATGCCAGCGGATCGCTTGCATTCTCGCAAGTTGCGCAGTTTTACGGAGACGGCGTTCCAGTAACGCGGTCGCCGTTCACGAAAGACAGGATAAGGCGGTGCAGATTGCCGCCTTCCGCAAGTTCGGCGCGGTCGAATTCGCGACTGCGCGCTTTGTAATTCTGCCGCTCCTGTTCGATTATGTCTGAAACCACGCGCTTTACCTTTGCGCATGTCTTGTCATTTTCTACGCGCGCGCCCGCCACACGCGTTTGCGTTGACCTGACCATTTCCTGCAACATTCTTCCGTGCTGCAATTCATGCACTCTCACGCCTGAAATGAAGCTCTTCCACAATGTGTCCAGCGGCGGTTTAAGCGCTTCGGCAGGCTTGGGAAGTATATAGGTTGTGGTAAAAACAGGGCGGGCAGAAACCAGGCTACACGCCCCGCCCTCCTCATCGAACAGGCGCTTCCAGGTCAAACTGTATTCTGTATGGGCGATTGCCCCACGGGGACCGTTCTCTCCGATAGAGACGTACAGATCATAGGCGGTTGTACCCGTGATCTTGTAAGTCTTCTCCACGACCTTGCCGACAATGCCTTCTTCGGAAAGGCACGGTGTTGCGGCAAACATCAGGCAAGCAAGGCCGAGAGCAATTCTTTTCATTTTTGCCCGATAGCATTGTCAGGCAGCTTGCGCCATTTCCGTTTGCTCTTTGACAGGAATGCGAACCGAAACGATCGTACCTGCACCTTCCGCCGAACGAATTTTAAGCGCGCCCCCATGGAGTTCTGCAAGGGAACGAGAGATTGCAAGACCAAGGCCGGAACCGGTGTGGTTTTTGGAGAACTGGTTCTGCACCTGTTCGAACGGACGCCCAAGTTTGCGCAAGGCAGATTTTGGAATGCCGCAACCATTATCCTCGATTGAAAGGATAAGAGCCTTGCCAGTGCGCCTTGCCTTCAGGGAAATTTCGCCGCCCTCACCCGTGAACTTCACCGCGTTTGAAAGGAGGTTGATAATGATCTGTTTCATGGCGCGTTTATCCGCATAGACCGAGATCGACTCTGCGATGTCAGTCTTTACGGTGATGGACTTCGCTGCTGCTTGTATCGACGTAACACGTACAGTTTCGCGGATAAGCGGGCACAAATCTATTTCTTCTGGCTCCAGCTTGAGCTGGCCGGCTTCGATCTTCGACATGTCGAGAATGTCGTTTATCACGCCAAGCAGATATTCGCCCGAGAGCTTGATATCAGTTGCATATTCCACGTAGCGCTCATTGCCGAGTGGACCGAAATGTCCTGCGCTCATGATTTCCGAGAAGCCGATAATTGCGTTGAGCGGCGTTCGCAATTCGTGAGACATGTTGGCGAGGAATTCGGATTTTGCGCGGCTGGCTGCTTCAGCGCGCTCAGTTTCCCGCATACATATGCGGTTCAGCTCCTCAAGCTGTTGCATGTGCTCATTGGCCGCCTTCCGTGCGATGGAAAGGTCGTGGATCGTCGCCATCTGACGCCGCTCGCTTTCAGTCAATTTAGCTTGCTGCTGCTTGAGCTGCGTAATGTCCGCGCCGATTGAAACAACGCCGCCGTCATCAGTTTTGAGCTCGTTGACCTGCACCCAGCGTCCATCGGCAAGCTGCCGCTCGTAAGAGGCGGCACCATTGGCGCCGTTTGGATTGGCAAGACGGCGCTCGGAAAGATACGCGCTGCGCCGCCCTTCAATCGTTATGCGGGGCGTACCAGGGCGCACATCTTCATCACTCAAACCATGATCAAGTTTGAACTTCTGGTTGCACATAACAAGCCGGCCCTGTGCATCCCAAAGGACGAATGACTCGGAAATCCGCTCAATTGCGGTGTGGAGCCGTTCTTCAACCGCTTGCGAGCGCATAGCCAAATGCCGCTGTTCGGTAACATCCACAGCGATACCAATCAGGTGCAGTTCAGGCGCACCGGGAGAAACCACCTGCGCTCTCGCACGCATCCATACCCAGCGCCCGTCAGCATGACGCATTCTGAAAACCTGATCGATCTGATCGGTTTCGCCTGCCACGATGGCATCTGCCTGACTGAACAAATCGGCATCATCGGGATGGATGATTGCATCCACATCGCCAAAAGAAAGCATCCCGTCACGTGGCTTGTAACCAAGCATGTCGTACATCGACCGTGACCAGAACATGCGCCCGCGCGCCATATCCCAATCCCACAAGCCGCACCTGCCGCGCACCAGAGCGAGGTCAACGCGCTGATTGGCTTCGATGAAAATTCGATCCGCCGTTTGCGCTCTCGCGGCCTGACTGAAATAGGCGTAAAGCACAATCAGCATCACGCCCGCAGTGAGCAAAAACAACGTGACGTTCAGCGACAGTTCGCGGTTCCAGGGGGAGAGTAGCGCATCTTTCGGGGCCATCGCCACAACCAGCGTCTTGCCATCTCCAGCGTGTCGCGCTGCTGCAAGCCATGTACCGCCATCGACAATTACTGAGCGCACGCCAGCATGTTCACCAAGAAGGGTCAGCGCTTCAGCGCTCTGTGCCAGACGTGTGAATTCCTTGCCAACCCAATTATCGGCGCTCGCAGCCAGTATGCGGCGATGTTCATCTACGACTGCAAGAACATGGCTATCGCTGATTGCGGCGACCTCACGCGTGTCCCGAACGACGGCCAGCCGGTCCTGCTGCTCCACCCACTGCGAAACTTTGAGTTCAGAGGCCATCTGGGCTGCGGTTTGCACAAGCGTTGCGCTGGCCGTCTTTTGCATCTCATCGCGCAAGTCCATGAGCGCCATGATGCGCGCAAGAGCGACAGCCAGGAGAAACACCACAATGAGCGCCGGGATCGCACGCCGCAGAAGCGGCTCTGCGGTAATCAGCCGCCGATATCCCGACTCATCATACCCATGCATTTCTTCAATGCGCCTTGCTCGCGACCGGCGGGCAAAAAGACCCCTACCAGCCGCGCTCCACGCGTCCGCCACAGCCATTTCTGGTTCTCAGTTCGTATTTCTTGTTGATGGATCCGAAAACGCCTTACGCCCGAATCATCCATAAAGAATCATTCGTGATTCGCGTTGTCCAGACCAAAGGACGAATTTTTATTAAAATATTAACCAACCTGCCCCTGTCCGGCCATCGTACGCTCCACTATGTCGCGAAGGTCCGGCGAAAGACCTTTTTGGGAAGCAATAGACAGAAGCGCTTTTCGTGCCAGCGCCTGCCTGTTCGTATCGACTGATCGCCACGACCGGAAGTTGGTAGCCAGTTTTGCGGCAAGCTGCGGGTTGCGGCCATCAACCCGAAGAATTGTTTCAGCCAATAGGTCGTAACCAGTCCCATCATCGGCATGAAAAGCAGTTTGGTTGGCGCTCGCAAAAGCAAAAATGAGGGCGCGCACCCGGTTTGGATTGGTAAGTGCGAAGTGAGGGTGACGCATGAGCGTGCGCACCGTGTCGACGGTCTGCGCGCCGGGCGCTGTTGCTTGCACCTGAAACCATTTGTCCATTGCCAGCGGGTCGCTTCCAAATTTCCGTTCATAGGCTGCAAGCGCGTCCCGGGCAGCATCACTTGCCCCAAAGCGGTGAACCAGAACAGTTAGTGCTGCAAAGCGATCTGTCATATTCGTTGCAGAGTTAAAATGTTCGCTCGCCCGTTCGGGTTTCCCCTCATGGGCTGCGAGATAATCCAGCGTCACATTTCGCAATGCGCGCTTTCCTGCGCTTGCTGCGTCCGGTCTGAATCGCCCTGACGTGGTCATGTCAGTATAAAGGGCAGCGAACGTTTCGACGTTTGCGCCCGCGATTGAAGCGAGCAATTTTTCTCGTGCGGCAAAAACAGCATCAGGTCGAACATCGGTCGCGAGCTCACGCGAAATGTCCGACTCGGTAGGTAAGGAGAGCAGCAAAGCTCTGAAGGATGGTGCGAGACTGGCGTCGTTGGCGATAAGTCCTAGGGCGCGAACCATGTCCTTGTTTGTCGTGCCGGGTGCCCTTCTGCGCGAGTTCGGTTTCAACCAAGCCAGCAAAACGTCGTTTAGCGCCTGCCAACGCGCGAAGCCGTCGCTATCCCTCATCGCAAGGTGCAGAAGTTCTGCTTCGTCGAGGTCAGTCGTGACCATCACCGGAGCGGAGAAGCCACGGTTGATCGAAAGAACAGGCCGGGACTTAACTCCATTGAAGCGCATAATTTGTCTGCGACGCTTGAGGTGAATTACGTTACGCTGAACGGTCCCGCCTTCAACCGAGCAATATTCGACATCGTCGCCATCTGGCCCCACCAGCCCAAACTCTAGCGGAATGTGCAGAAGCCGCTTCCTGGTTTCGGAAGGCGTTGGCGCGACTGCCTGTTCCAGCTCAACGGTGAATTGCTGGCTATCCGGGTCGTAGTCTGTTTTAACGTCAACATGGGGCGTACCGGCCTGATGATACCACAGGGCGAACTGTGAGAGGTCAGAACCGGACGCGTCTGCGAAAGCCCGCAGGAAATCTTCAATAGTAACGGCCTGCCCGTCGTGGCGTTTGAAATAGAGGTCCATTCCGGCGCGGAAGTTTTCTGCGCCAATGAGCGTGCGCAACATGCGCACTATTTCCGAACCCTTCTGATAGACTGTCGCTGTATAGAAATTGTTGATTTCCCTATACCGGCGCGGCCTTACAGGATGCGCCAGCGGCCCCTGATCTTCCGGAAATTGCTGGGCCTTGAGCCCTTTAACATCGGCAATGCGACGAACGGTTCGCTCGCGCTGATCGGCGGAAAATTCGTGATCACGGAAGACGGTCAACCCTTCCTTGAGGCATAGCTGAAACCAGTCCCGGCAGGTGATGCGATTGCCAGTCCAATTGTGAAAGTATTCGTGTGCGACGATTGCTTCGACATTGGCAAAATCAGCATCGGTGGCAGTGTCGCTGTCTGCAAGTATGTACTTGTCGTTGAATATGTTCAGGCCCTTGTTTTCCATGGCGCCCAGGTTGAAATCGGAAACGGCGACTATGTTGAATATGCCAAGATCATATTCGCAGCCGAAAACTTCCTCGTCCCATTTCATAGAGCGCTTTAGCGCGTCCATGGCATATGCGGCCCGCTTTTCCTTGCCTCGCTCTGTGTAAATGCCAAGATCGACAACTCGGCCCGACCGCGTGGTGAAACTGTCCGAAAGGCGGGCAAGATCACCTGCAACCAGCGCGAACAGATAGGACGGCTTTGGAAAGGGATCGTGCCAGACTGCAAAGTGCCGCCCGCCATCCAGTTCGCCCTGCTCTATCAAATCGCCATTTGAAAGAAGAATAGGAGCTTGCGCTCTCAGCGCCTCGATTCTCACGGTGTACACTGAAAGAATGTCGGGCCGATCCAGATAATACGTGATCCGACGAAAACCTTCGGCTTCGCATTGCGTGCAATAAACACCCTTGGATCTGTAAAGACCCATCAGCTTTTCGTTGGTGGTCGGAGCCACAGCAGTTTCGATCGTCAACACGAATGGCTCAGCAGGCAAGTCTTTGAGGACAAGTTGCTGTGGCGTAACCTCATAAGCGGCGTGGGAGAGCTCTTCGCCGTTCATCCGCAGCGCAAGGAGCTCCAGCTCGTCGCCATGAAGGTGCAACGGCATAGAATCTTCTACGCCAGGACGACGCTCAATGTGCAAATCTGCAATGATGATTGATCTTTCACCGCCCAGCCGGAAGACCAGGTTTGTCCGGGGAATTAAGTAGTCCGACGGAGCGTAATCCTCGAGCCGAACAACCTGGCCGCTATCGGTTCGCATTCTTCTCCCCGTGTCCAATCAATTGTATACGATTGGTATAATAAAACCAGCAATCGCCCTTTACACAAATTGAGCCCATGTCAAAACTGCGAATGCGTTTAATTCAGTTGTGCGGTATTCGGGCGGCACAAAGGTAGCGAAGAATGTCGAATTCGCCGGTAACGGCCTTACAGGTCGGTGACAGGCCTTTGACCGGAATATCCTTCAAGGTCACCTCGGTGATGATTTTCGTAGCCATGCAGTCTTTCATCAAGGCGTCTGGCGATGTGCACGCGGGCCAGATCGTGTTTTTCCGATCGTTCTTTGCTATTTTTCCAATTTTGATTTTTCTTGGATATCATGGCCAACTTGGCAGCGGCTTCAAGACCACACGACCGGGCGGACACATTCTTCGTGGCATCATTGGCGTTGCGTCGATGGGCTTTGGTTTCTTTGCGCTCACTCGGCTGCCACTTCCAGAAGCGATAACCCTCAATTACGCTCAACCACTGCTGGTGGTGGCTTTCAGCGCGATATTTCTTGCCGAGCCGGTACGCCTGTATCGATGGGGCGCTGTGATCTTCGGACTGATAGGCGTGGTGATCGTGTCATGGCCCAAACTTTCCGTCGGTAGCGATGGGATGGAAAGCGGGGAATTGGCGGGCGTTATTGCGGCTCTGCTCGGCGCCGCGTTCTCGGCAATCGCGATGCTGCAAGTCAGAAGTCTCGTTGAAACCGAGCGAAGTGCAACGATAGTCTTGTGGTTTTCCGTATCAGCCAGCGTGATGGCGCTGTTTACCCTGCCATTCGGGTGGTCATGGCTGTCTCTGGAGCAAGCACTGCTGCTTGCGGCAGGCGGTCTTTGCGGGGGTGTGGCGCAGATATTGATGACCGAAGGCTATCGCTATGCGAATGCCTCTACTGTTGCACCTTTTGAATATACCTCGCTCATACTTGGACTCATGGTCGGCTACCTCGTTTTCTCCGAAGTACCTACCGTTCACATGATGATTGGCGGCTTGATAGTTATTGGCTCCGGGATTTTCATTATCTGGCGGGAAAGCCAGTTGGGGTTGCAACGGGGCAGTGCGAGAAAAGTCACACCCCCGCAATAAATGGCCCGTACCGTACCACGTCAGGTGGAATGCAGTAACCATTGGTTAACCATACAGTTCTCAATCTGGTTCCATGTGTTACGGTTCCCTGGAAAGTGGGGAGAGGGGTGGAATCTTATGATTCGAGCAACGGCAGCGGGGCCGATGCTCGGTAAGATCGGCGGGCAGCAGAAAAACAATAAAAAGACTTCGCTTACCCCGGTCTCATCGATGCGAGGCTTTTGGGGACTCATGAGGGCCTACTGGCTCTCAGATCGCTGGAAAGAAGCATGGGGCATGACCCTGGCGATTGCAGTGCTTACGGCCATATCCAGCAAGATGGGCGTCTGGTGGGCCGAATACTCCGCTGAGTTGGTCAATTCGATCGCTTATTTCCACAGTCCGCACAATTCTGCGCCTTTGCAGCACCTGCTCTCAGCGGCCGGAATGCTGGTTCTTGTAACGTTCGTCAAGGATGTCGGCGTTGTCGGTATTCGCCATCTTTTTTCTTCGACATTGCATCGCAAATGGCGGGGTTGGCTGAATGGAAAGTTCAACGAAGCCTTGCTGGACGACAATCACACGCATTTCCATCTTCAGCATGAGGGCCGTGAGACGGGTCTTTCCCGCCCTGCCCCGGACAACATCGACCAGCGCGTGCAAGAATCCATCAAGCAGATGACGGGTGGCGCGATCGGGCTGGCAATGGGTGTGCTGGGTGTTGTGACTTCACTCTATTTTGTTGGAGCGAAGTTGATCGAGACCTCGACGGTAGTCCGAGGCTTTGAGTTCCTCGGCGTGTATGGAAGCGCCATTCTCGCGTTCGCCGCGATTATTGCCTACGTGCCCGTGAACACCTGGATAGCGGTTAAACTCGGCGGCATACTTGAGCGCCTTACAATCACAATCCAACAGGCGGAAGGAACCTATCGCGGAGAGCTGACGACCTTTCTGCGTCGCTCATTTCAGGTTGCGGCATCAGGCGGTGAAGCAGTGCAAAAGCAGATGCACGCGCGGCTCTACAAGGACATCGATAGCACGTGGTCAAAGCTGAATATATTCCACACGAGCTATGACTCGTTTGAACGCATCTACAACTTCCTTGGCGCGCGCATCGTGGCTTACACGCCGCTGCTACTGCCCTACATGCAAGGAAGCATCGGTCTCAAATCATATATAACCGGCGCGGAACTGATTAATTCTCTGATTGGCCAATTCTCGTGGATCATTCGCGTAATGCCCGAAATTGCAAATCTCAAGGCAAACGCCCGGCGCATTACCGACCTCGCCGAAGCTATCGAAACCGTGCAGCATCCTGCCGAGTTCTACCGTGGCACTGGTCGCAGCGATTTCCAGTTCAACCGCCGCGACGATGTGTTTGCGCTTACAGTGCGCAAGCTGGAATTGTTGCATGAAGGGGAAAGTGCCGAGCCATTCGTTGTCGCCGATGAGTTGCGTTTTCTGCCCGGCGAATGGACATTCGTGCGGGGCGAGTCCGGTTGCGGCAAAACCAGTTTCATCAAGGCGGTCAACGGACTTTGGCCTCACGGCGCCGGTGAGATAACAATCCGACACGGGTTACGCGCCTTCTATGCAGCGCAAGATGTGAAGCTGCCCAAGCTGACACTGAAAGAACTGGTTTGTCTTCCCGAAACACAAGAGCATCATTCACACACTCGCGTTGCCTCTGTCTTGCATCGCGCCGGTCTTGGTGAATTCATCGAGTACATGGATTGCTTTTCGCGCGAAGGCCGGTCGTGGGATGACACATTGTCGGGCGGCCAGAAACAAAAGCTGGTTCTGGCGCGAATTCTGCTTCATCGCCCCGGTCTGTTGTTCCTTGACGAAGCCACCGGTGCGCTCGATCCTTCAGCTAAAATTGCCTACCATCAGGCAATCAAGGACGCGTGCCCGGATATCACCGTCGTAAGCGTGATGCATGAGGCACACCCGCCGCGGTCAGGGAACGGTCAATTGTTTTACGATAGCGTGATACGCTTCATTGATGGAGTAGCCGTTAAGGAGTCTCTTGACCAGCGTACGGGAGTGGAGTTGCGGCTGGTATCATCGCATCCCAAACCGCTAGCTGTTTAGGCGCGCCTTGATTTCCAGAAAGTCGCGCCAGACAAGCTTTTTATGCGCAGGTGTGCGCAGCAGATAGGCCGGGTGAAGCGTCGGCATAATTGGGATTTCCTTCCCGCTTCCCGTTGTGAAAGTGCGCCAGTTCCCGCGCATTCGCGTAATCGGTTCATTGGTTCGCAACAGTGTATGAGCGGATGAAGCCCCCACGGCCACCAGCACCTTGGGATCGGCAAGCTCGATTTGCCGCTCGATGAACGGCCGGCAAATTTCTGTTTCTATCGGGGTTGGCTTGCGATTGCCTGGCGGACGCCAGGGCACGACATTCGCGATATAGGCGCTTTGCCTGTCGCGCCCGATTGCCGCAAGAATACGGTCCAGCAATTGTCCGGACTTCCCGACGAATGGAAGCCCTTCAATATCCTCATCGCGCCCCGGGGCCTCACCGACCAGCATCAGATCAGCTTCCGGATTGCCATCAGCAAAAACGAGATTCTTCGCGGTAAGTCGCAGATTGCAACCTTCGAAATTGGCCATGATTTCGCGCAATTCATCCAGCGAACTGGCGCGCGAGGCGCGCTCACGGGCAAGCGCTGCCTGAGCCTCATCTGGCACGACCGGCACCGCTTGCTGCACCCTGCCTGGCGCAGGAGCAGAGCTTGTGGGCTGTACGGCTTCTACCCGAGCTCGGGGCGGCGTTGCCGCAAAGCGATCGATTGCCTGCTCCAAAAGCGGTTCGTCCACGCCCGCCTCCAGATAGAAGGCAAGCACGTCCGCAAGGCTGACAGGTTTATCCGAAACGGAGGTCATTGATTTCACCTTTGGACGGCGCTGCAATTATTGCAAGTCATGAGGACGGAATCCGTGGGTCCTGCACCAAATAAAATGTCCAGCGGGGTGTGAAATCCGTAAGCGGGAACTCAAACTCGACCTGCTGCTCAGGGTCAACCTTTCCCTCCACGAAGCGCATTCTGTCAAAAGGTTCGAAGTCGCGACTGTATTTGGCGAACAAGGTGGAATGCACCGAATCCAAATTTTCGCGGCGTTGATCAAACGATAAGCCATCGCTGAAAATTGACGCATGATGCAGTATTTCCTGCAATTCAAACTCGAATTCCACCCAAGCCTGCCCGCTGGCATTTACTATTGAAATCCGCAAATGCAGTGCGCCTGTTCCAAGATCTCCAACATCACTGTCCTGCAATGGCGGTGCGGCACTGCGAATGACCATTGTCACCGGACTGGACGACGTAAGCTCTTGTCGCACCACAATGGGGTTTGCCCGCGTGCCTAACCCGGTCACGCCCAGAATCTTGAACCCGCCCAACTCATCGGAGAATGTGTAGTTCCCGGCGCGCAGACCCTGCATATCATCCGCATGAGCCAAACTCACCGACACCAGCGCCAGAATAGTAGCCAGCCAATTTCTAAAAGGTACTACACCCGAACAGCGCATACCGATCATTGCGGCAGTATGGCGCAATGAGCGCGATTTAAATAGCTATTCGCCCAATCCAATCGGATAAACCTGTTTGGGTGCGGGAACTTTGTCCTTCCCGGCGCGGAATCGGAAAGAATTCAAAAGTTTGCGTTGCGCTGCAACAGGCTTTGATGCATCAGCAGCTTGCGCTATCAAAAGTATGAGCTGCCAGCCACACCAGCCAGCGGAGGTTTGTTTGGGATGAGTGAAGTCGAACGCGAAAGCATGGAGTTCGATGTCGTGATCGTGGGTGCGGGTCCAGCGGGACTTGCCGCTGCAATCCGGCTCAAGCAACTGAATGCCGATCTTTCGATTGTGGTGCTGGAAAAAGGCGGAGAAGTTGGCGCGCACATTATATCCGGCGCAGTTGTCGACCCCGTTGGCATCGACCGGCTGTTACCGGACTGGCGTGAAGATGGTGACCATCCATTCAAGACCGCTGTAACTGACGACCGATTCCTGTTCCTCGGTCCTGCTGGCGGCGTTCGGCTGCCCAACTTTGCCATGCCGCCGCTGATGAACAACCACGGAAACTATATTGTTTCGCTTGGTAATGTTTGCAGATGGCTGGCATCCAAAGCAGAAGCGCTTGGGGTTGAAATCTATCCGGGTTTTGCTGCTGCCGGTCTGCTTTTCAATGAAGACGGTGCCGTGACGGGCGTATACACTGGCGACATGGGCGTGGAGCGGGACGGCTCTCAAGGCCCCAACTTCGCGCCGGGCATGGCCCTCATGGGCAAATATGTGCTCATTGGAGAAGGCGCGCGTGGTTCGCTCGCCAAGCAGCTTATTGCGAAGTACGGCCTTTCAGAAGGACGCGATCCAGGCAAATTCGGCATTGGCTTGAAAGAGCTTTGGCAAGTTCAGCCTGACAAGCATAAGCCGGGACTCGTCCAGCATTCCTTCGGCTGGCCGCTTGATATGAAGACAGGCGGCGGTTCGTTCCTCTATCATTTTGATGACAATCTCGTCGCGGTCGGGTTTGTGGTGCATTTGAACTATAAGAACCCTTACCTCTCGCCGTTTGAGGAGTTCCAGCGCTTCAAGACCCATCCGAGCATTCGTGACACGTTCGAAGGCGGAAAACGATTGAGCTACGGTGCCCGTGCGATAACTGAGGGCGGCTGGCAATCTGTGCCGAAGCTATGCTTCCCCGGCGGTGCCCTGATCGGTTGCTCGGCCGGTTTCGTGAACGTCCCGCGCATCAAGGGTTCGCACAATGCCGTGCTGTCAGGCATGTTGGCTGCGGAGCACGTGGTTGATGCAATCGCCGCAGGGCGCGCGAACGACGAGCTGACCGGCTATGAGGCTGCGTGGCGCTCCACGGATATCGGCAAGGATTTGAAGAAGGTTCGCAACGTCAAGCCGCTCTGGTCGAGATTCGGCACTGTCGGCGGCGTCATGATGGGCGGCATAGATATGTGGTGCAACACCCTGTTTGGTGTGTCGCCATTCGGAACCCTATCGCATGGAAAGACGGACGCGGCAGCGTTGGAACCTGCCAGCAAGCACCAGAAGATCGCCTATCCCAAGCCGGACGGCGTGCTGACGTTTGATCGCCTCTCGTCTGTGTTCCTGTCGGGCACGAACCACGAGGAGAATCAGCCGGTTCATCTTCAGGTTCAGGACATGAATCTTCAGGTTCAATCCGAACACGATGTTTTCGCCGGGCCTTCCACACGATACTGCCCTGCGGGCGTTTACGAATGGGTAGACAAGGACGGGAACGCAGCGGCTGACCCCACCGCCAGGGATGTTCGCTTTGTTATCAACGCGCAGAACTGCGTGCATTGCAAAACGTGCGACATCAAGGACCCCAACCAGAACATAAACTGGGTGCCGCCACAGGGTGGCGAGGGCCCTGTTTATTCCAACATGTAGGTTAGGAAAATCTAAGCCTTCCATGACTTGTTGGCGTCACATGCGATATGCCGCCCTTGCGGCGGCGATTGCCCTATCCAGTGGCGTGGCTGGCGCGGCTGAGCCGAAAGGCTTTACCGTTAAGGTCGATTACTATGAGGTGAGCGGGGACACGCCGCGCGATCTATTCCTTGCGATGGTCAAACGGGGACCGAAAGACGGATATTTTCGCAGCCGGGCCATCGCGCAGACCCAATATCATACCGAATGGGACACAAAGCTGATCTACGCCAAGGGCGTTTGCCGCGTTTCCAAAGCTGATCCGCACGCCACGATCACCTATATCTATCCTCGCCAGCCAGCTGGTTTGTCGCGGGATGTAGAGCGACGATGGAAGCGCTTCATGGCAGGAATTGTGCGCCATGAGCGGCAGCACGGACGCTATGTGCGCGATATGCTGGCTGAAGCTCGCAAAGCAATAATCGGCCTCAAGACGGCTGGTGACAAGGATTGCAGCCGCACCCGCGCGGAGATGAAGCGCCGCGTCAGCAGAATCCATTCCAAATACGAAGCCATGCAGCGCGAATTCGATGTCATTGAACATCAAGACGGCGCTACCATCGACAGGCTGATCAAGGCTTTTGTGAACGATTGAAAATCAGGTCTTCTTTTTCGCTTTCGGCCTGGTCCGCAACAGCGAATTGAAGTGGCCACGAACCGTCGCTGCCGTTTCCTTCAGCCGCGCTTCCAGAATGCCAAAATCCGGCGCATCGGCCACGGCCATCAGCAAATCAGCCATGCTTGGCGGAAGATCATCCCGATCAAGCGGACCGGTCAGGCAAAGCCGGATAACCTGGGTCAATCCGAGATAAAAACCATATGCTTGGGTGAGCTCATAATTGACCTGCGGGCTCGCGAAGTCCGGCTTGAGTCTCGCAAGGGCATTTCCCCGGCCCGTGTGACGCCCCTCGCCTTCGCAGTTCCCGGTTAGTGCGGCGCATTGCGCAATGAACTCCAGATCAATCAGCCCACCTGGAACCAGCTTTATGTCCCACATATCGCGTGGCGGCTTTTCTGCCTCGATGGTATCCCGCATCTCGACGGCATCCGCGAAAATCTTGGCAGGATCGCGCGGACGTTCCAAAATCGTCGCCACGACACGGCTAACCTTTTCGCAAAAGACCGGATCACCCGCTGCCGGGCGCGCGCGTGTCAGCGCCATGTGTTCCCATGTCCAGGCCTCAGTTTCCTGATATTTTCTGAAAGCCTCCACATGGGTCGCAACCGGGCCTTTGTTCCCCGAGGGCCTGAGTCTCAAATCGAGTTCGTAAAGCACCCCTTCCGCTGTCGGAGCCGAGACAGCAGCAATGAGCCGCTGTGTCATGCGCGCAAAATAGTGAGATGGGGCCAATGGCTTTTCACCGTCGGATTCCTCTGAATCCTCGTCGTGCTCATAGAGGAGGATGAGGTCTATGTCCGAGCCGGCAGTCAATTCGCGACTGCCGAGCTTTCCCATGCCAAGAATGCAAACGCGACCGCCCTTTACGTGCCCATGGCGAACAGCGAATTCCTGCTGCACCGCATCAAGAGCCGAGCCGATAGTGAGATCGGCAAGGTCGGAAAATGCTTTGCCAGCGCGCAGCGCATCAATTGATCCTGCCAGAAGACGCACACCGATAAGAAATTTCTGCTCGTCGGCAAAAATGCGCAAGCGGTCCAGAACGAGCTCATAGCTGGTCGCCCCTTCGAGAAATGCGTCCAGCCTTGATGAAAGGTAAGCCTTGTCCGGCAAGTCGCTCATAAGAGCCGGATCAAGCAGGCCGTCAAACACATGCGCACGGCGCGTAATGATCGACGCCAGACGCGGGGCGGCACCCATAATGGTCGCCAGCAAACGCAGCAAACGTGGATTCGATTGCAGCAAGGAGAAAAGCTGGATACCCGCTGGCAGGCCCGCCAGAAATTCGTCAAATCGCAGCAATGCCTCGTCTGCCCGGCGGGTTTCGCCAAATGCTTCCAGCAAGGCTGGCGTGAGTTCGGTGAGCCGCTCCCGCGCTTCCGCCGATTGTGTTGCGCGATAGCGTCCGCGATGCCACACGCGAATGACCCGACAAATATCGCTTGGGCGCTGGAATCCAAGATTGCCTAGCGTCTGCAATGTGTCGGGATCGTCCACATCGCCCGTAAACACGAGATTGCCAACACCGGAAGAAAGCTCTGGTGCAGCCTCGAAAAGCGCCGCGTAATGGCTTTCAACGTCGTTCAACGCGCTGCGGAAATCATCAGAAAAGTCATCGACACCTTCGTAACCCATCAGGTGCGCGACGCGCGCAAGACCATGCTCATCCTCGGGCAAGGTGTGCGTCTGTTCATCCGCCACCACCTGAATCGCGTGTTCTACGCGGCGCAAAAACCAGTAGCGCTCAGCGAGCACCGTTGCGGCCTCAGCGGTTATCCAACCGTGTTTTTCGAGCTTGGCGAGCATCGGAACGGTGGCGCGCCCGCGCAACTCAGGAAAGCGACCGCCAGCTATAAGCTGTTGGGTTTGCACAAAGAATTCGATCTCGCGAATACCTCCGCGACCGAGCTTGACATTGTGACCCCTCACCGCGATTTCGCCTAACCCACGGTGAGCGTGTATCTGGCGCTTGATGGAATGCACGTCAGCAATCGCCGCATAGTCGAGATATTTGCGCCAGACATAGGGTGTCAGTTCCTTGAGAAAGGCTGAACCTGCCTCAAGATCACCTGCGATGGGTCGCGCCTTTATCATGGCCGCACGTTCCCAATTCTGGCCACGGCTTTCGTAATACTGCAGCGCAGCCGGCACCGGGATTGCAAGCGGCGTCGACCCGGGGTCTGGCCGCAGTCGCAAGTCGGTTCGGAATACGTAGCCGTTCTCGGTTCTGTCCTGCAAAATGCGTACAAGGCGGCGGGTCAACCGCGAGAACAGATCGGTTGCCTCGAATGGATCGAGTATGGCTTCGGCTTCCGGCTCGAAGAACACCACAAGATCAATGTCAGACGAGAAATTGAGTTCGAAGGCACCGAGTTTGCCCATGCCGAGAACGATGAGGCCAGAACCTTTCGACGGATTGTCCGTGTCGGGCAGTTTCAGCTTGCCTTGGCGATGCGCATCAAGAAGCAGAAAATCGATAGCGGACTTCGTTGCAGCATCAGCAAGATTGCTCAGCGCCTCGACCACCTGCACGGTTTGCCATTCGCCCGACAGATCAGCGAGAGCGATCAAAAAGTGTGCTTCTGATTTCAGCTTGCGAAGAGCGGCCATCAATGCCGCCTCCGTAATGCTCTCCAGCTGCGGCAACCCGGACATTTCGACCAGTGTTTCGCTGGTGCGGGTGGAAGTATCATACTCAAGTAGGCCGTCCAGAATTGCCGGGTTCCTGCGTGCCGTATCGCGCATGAAGTTGGAAAGCTGGAACACAGCGCCCAGAAAATCGCGCTCGGCGCTTTTGGTGCCCAGCCATTTATGCAGCCTTGGCAGCTGCTTTTCTTGCGCCAGATCGGCAAGGTCTTTCAGTCCGTTGTCTGCATCTTCGCGGAACAAGGGTGAAATTCGGCGATTGATGTTAAGTTTCAGACGTTCTGCCGACGGCTTGGCGATCATTCCGAATCTCTCTGGACGTGAAAGGTCATCGCAACCAATAGTCCAGGATTGGCCGGAAGAACATCAAGTCTTCCGCCATGAAATTTCATCACCGCCTTGGCGAGACTTAGCCCCAGACCTGAACCGGGTTGAGAGCGACTTTTCTCAAGGCGAACGAACCGTTCCGTAACGCGAAGCCGGTCAGCCTCATCAGGGATTCCAGGTCCGTTGTCGCGCACACGTACAACACAATCTTCTCCGCCGCGGACAAGCGAAACTTCCACGCTCGGCGTTTCAGACCCGGCTGAATATTTGATGGAGTTATCAACGATGTTTGACAGCGCCTGCGCAATCAGTTCCCGATTGCCCTTGATTATGCAGCCAGCTTCGGTGCGGCTGCTGAACGCAACGCCAGCCTCTTCCGCAACAGGCTCGTACAGTTCGGCCACATCGCCAGCCACCTCGGCAAGGTCTACATCTTCCAGCTGTTCAGCCGAATAACCCGCTTCAAGACGGGAGATCATCAGTATCGCGTTGAACGTGCGGATAAGCTGATCGGATTCCGCAATGGTGGATTCCAGCGCTTGCCGGTACTCCGCCGTTCTTGGCTTGCCAGACAATGCGGCCTCCGCCCTGTTACGGATACGGGTCAACGGCGTTTTCAAATCGTGCGCGATATTGTCGGAGACTTCCTTCAGACCGTCATTCAGCTCTCCGATGCGGTTGAGCATAACGTTCAGGTTTTCAGACAGACGATCAAATTCATCCCCCGCCCCCGATACTGGCAGTCGCCCGCTCAGATCGCCGCCCATAATGCGTTTACTAGCCGCAGATACGCTGTCGATGCGGCGCAATGCGCGCCTGCCGACAAAAAACCAGATCAGCAGACCGCCCAGCGCCATGGTTCCGAGCGAAAAGACCAGGGCTTGTCGTATGGTTGAACGAAATCGCTCGGGTTCTCCGAGGTCGCGACCAACCAGCAGGATCATCTGGTTTGGCAAGCGCAGCACCAGAGCAAGCGCCTTGTGCCCATCATTCTTGTCGACTTCGGTAAGCGTACCTTCCCGCGCACCTTCCGCCTGTGTCGTGTCCTCGCCGAAACGGCGATAGGAAAACGGGTGGGATGTCCATCCTTCCGCATCCAGAACGCCCGGTTCGAGGCTTTCGACATTTCCGGAAAGAATACGGCCCTGGCCATCGGCGATTAGGTAGAGATTTGCGCCTGGTTGACGCGATCTGCTCGCGACCATGCGCACGAGGAGCGGCAAGCCACCACGCGAATACGCCCTGCCAAGGTCAGAGGCTTCATTGGTTATGGCTTCCTGCGTCTGGTCATTCAGCAATCGCGCTGATGTCGCCGTCATATAGACGACAAGAATTACCGCGCACGCCGTGAACAGCAGCAAATAGAGCGCCGATAGTCGTACGGCGGTTGTTCTGAGCGCAGCAGGTATCGTCCAGCCCACGCTAACCAGCCTTCAACATGTAGCCAGAGCCACGGACAGTGTGGAGAAGGGGTTTGTCGAAGCCTTTCTCGATCTTGCCGCGAAGGCGCGAGACGTGAACGTCAATGACGTTTGTCTGCGGATCGAAATGGTAATCCCACACATTCTCCAGCAGCATTGTGCGCGTCACCACCTGTCCGCTGTGACGCATCAGATATTCAAGCAAACGGAATTCTCTCGGCTGGAGAACGATCTCTTTTCCCGCGCGCCGGGCGCTATGCGAAAGACGATCCAATTCCAGGTCGCCGACGCGATAGACTGTCTCGACCTCCTTGGCAGAGGAGCGGCGGCTCAGCACCTCAATGCGAGCCAGAAGCTCGGTGAAGGCATAAGGCTTTGTCAGGTAATCATCGCCGCCGGCACGCAATCCTGTAACGCGGTCGTCCACTTCGCCGAGCGCGGACAATATCAGCACGGGCGTTGTATTACCCTTCGCGCGAAGATCGGCAATTACGGCCAAGCCGTTTCGGTGCGGGAGCATTCTGTCCACGATAAGAACATCGTAATCGCCGCCGTCCGCCATGGTGAATCCGGTATCACCGTCACCCGCAACATGCGCATTATGACCTGCCTCCCCAAGAGCCTTCTTGAGATAGTCGGCGGCTTCCTTGTCGTCTTCAATGACCAGAATCTTCATGGATACTATATAGCTGGTTTCAAATACTGTTGCAGCTATGCAAAGCGGCGGGCTCTTGTCGAACCCGCCACCTTGTTGCCTGCCGCGTGGCGTGGTTAGCCCTTGGCAATTGGAAGTGGGACGAAACGGGTGTTGTCGTCGCGCGAAATCTGCATCAGCACCGCTTTGCGTCCTGCGTCTGACGCAGCCTTCATGGCGTCGGTCACATCCTTCGTATCGCGCACCTCGACGGAATTGATCGAGCGAATGATGTCGCCTGGTTGAATGCCGCGATCTGCCGCGTCGCTGTCCGGGTCAACATCGGTTACTACCAGTCCATTGCCATCTTCGGCTCGCGTTACTGTGAGGCCGAGATCGTCAAGCGTACCCGGCTCTACTGGTCCTGACTGATCAAGCGAAGCGCGCTTTTGATCGTTCGGCAGCTCTCCGAGCGTGACTTTGACGGTCTCGCTCTTTCCGTTGCGCCAAAGAGCAACGTCAACCGCTTCACCCGGGGTCATGCGCCCGATCATGCGGGCAAGCTCGCGTGGTCCATCAACATTCGTCCCGTTAACAGCAGTGATGACGTCGCCAGACTTGATGCCAGCCTTGAGGCCCGGACCATCGGCTTGTGGTTCAGAAACCAGAGCGCCCTTCGCATCCTTCAAGCCGAGCGATTCAGCAACCTCATCCGTGACAGGCTGAATTTGCACACCGAGCCATCCGCGTTCGACGGAGCCGTTCTTCATCAGATCCCCAACAACCTGCTTCGCGGTTGAGGCCGGAATTGCAAATGCGATGCCGACATTGCCGCCTGAAGGCGAGAAGATAGCGGTGTTGATGCCGACAACCTTGCCATTCAGATTGAACGCGGGGCCACCTGAGTTTCCGCGGTTAACCGCTGCATCGATCTGAATGAAATCATCATAGGGGCCTGCGCCAATGTCACGGCCGCGCGCCGACACAATACCAGCCGTAACGGTGCCGCCGAGGCCGAACGGATTGCCAACTGCCACGACCCAATCGCCAACGCGAGCCTGAGCATCATCGGCGAAATCCACATAGGTGAATTTCGTTCCGTTGGCTTCAGCCTTGAGAACGGCCAGATCGGTGCGCGGGTCGGTGCCGATCAGCTTGGCATCCAGCTCCTTGCCGTCATTCATGACGATTGTGAAATTCTCACCATCCTGAACAACGTGATTATTGGTTACGAGATAGCCGTCCTCGGAGATGAAAAAGCCGGAGCCCTGGGAAACCGGGCGAGGTCCACGGTTCAGACGCTTCTGGCCGTGCTTTCTGCCGCCGCGATCGTCATTCCACTGGCGGTCGCCATCACCGCGGAACTCTTTGAAAAAGCGCTTCAACGGATGGTCATCAGGCAGATTGTCAAAGCCGTTAGGTCCAGCAAACGGACCATCATTGTTCGCCGGCTGCACATTGGACTTGACCTGTACGCTGACGACAGCAGGTGAAACCTTTTGAACGACTTCGGCGAAGCTGGGCACCTGTGGTGCATCAACAGAAACAGCTTCCGCAAAAACAGGCGCGGTTCCCGTTGTAATCGCGCCAAGGCCGATAGCCGATGCGATTGCCAGCGATGCCGCTGCGGTCAGCAGACGGGAGCGTGATCTGGTTTTCTTGTTCGTTTCCATTTCTCGTGATCCTTCTGGATGGGCCTCACAAGGACCCTGTACACGAGTAAGTAGGTCAGGCTGGATTACCGCGCCATGACTTGCGGATGAAACTTTCGTAATGTTTCATCAGTGCTCGGTCTCTTGCAGGATTTGCCGCAAGCGTGCCTGTTCGTCATCGCTCAGCTCTTGAGCACGTTGGCGATTATGCGCGCGAGATCGCGAGAACGCATATCCGATACCAGCCAGCAGCAATATTGCCGGTGTCAGCCATAGCAACGCATTGCCCCAGCTGAACCGTGGCCGAAGCAGGACAAATTCACCATAGCGTGCAACAACATAGTCCAGGACTTCGGCGTCGGTGTCGCCAGCCTGCAATCGCTCCCGCACGAGAATGCGAAGGTCGCGGGCCAAATCCGCATTCGAGTCATCGATCGACTGGTTTTGGCACACCATGCACCGCAGCCCCGCGGAGAGTGAGCGCGCACGCGCCTCCAGCACGGGATCTTTCAAAACTTCATCCGGCTGAACTGCAAGACTGGGCAACGCCATCGCCAGCAGAACCAACACAACCGAAAGGAAGCGGCACAACCTCATTGCGCGCCCCCGGCGCTGGCCAATTTTGCACGGCGGGCAGCGGGCGCGCCAACGCGCAATCGCCGATCTGACAATGAAACCGCAGCTCCAGCCATCATTACCAGGCCACCGAGCCAAATCAGCGTTACGAGCGGCTTCCACCAAGCATGAACTACCACGCCGCCGTCTGCCGTCTCATCACCAAGCTGGATATAAATCTGGCTGAATATAAGCGTCTTGATACCCGCCTCGGTCGTTGGCATCTGACGCACCGGATAAAAGCGCTTCGACGATTCAATCTTCGTACCATCTTCCAGAGTGAATGTTCCGGTTTGAGCGGTGTAGTTGGGCCCGGACACTGGCCGCAAACCTTCGAAGCGCACGTGACGTCCGCCGATGTCGAGTGCTTCACCCTTCTTAAGGGTAGCAATCGATTCAGTTCCGAACGCAGTCACCGCAACAATGCCCAGCACAGTCAACCCAAGTCCAAAATGAGCCAGCGCAGTTCCGAACATGGAGCGCGGCAAACCTGCCAGACGCCTGAACGCTACCCCCGCGGAAACCTTCCCTATGCCAGCCTTGACCGCGAGGTCCGTAACAGCACCGAGGAGCAGCCATGAGGAAAGCGCGATACCGGCCGCGGCCAAAGCAGATTTCCTGTCGCTGAGCATCAGAACCATAAGCGCTATGACGATCGCTGAAACGAACGCGAAAGCCAGCCGCTGGCTGACTGCGAACAGATCACTTCTTTTCCATGCCAGCATAGGCCCGAAAGGAACCGCTACAAGCAGAGGCACCATCAGGGGAATGAACGTGAAATTGAAGAACGGAGCGCCTACGGAAATCTTGGTGCCTGCCAATGCGTCCATGAGCAACGGATAAAGCGTGCCAACGAGCACTGTAGCTGTGGCGGTGGTCAAAAACAGATTGTTCAGGACCAGCGCGCCCTCCCTCGATATCGGGTGGAACAGGCCCCCAGTCGTCAGGGATTGCGCACGCAGAGCGAATAGAAAGAAGGACCCGCCAATGAAAAGCGTCAGAATCGCGAGAATGAATACGCCGCGCGAGGGATCAGTCGCGAACGCGTGAACGGAAGTGAGGACTCCGGAGCGCACGAGAAACGTGCCGAGCAAGGACAATGAGAAAGTCAGGATTGCAAGAAGCAGTGTCCAGATTTTGAGCGCCGAGCGCTTTTCCATCACCACTGCCGAGTGCAGCAAGGCAGTTCCCGCCAACCACGGCATGAAAGAAGCGTTCTCCACCGGGTCCCAGAACCAGAAACCGCCCCATCCAAGCTCGTAATAAGCCCAGTATGAACCCATCGCGATGCCACCCGTCAGGAACATCCATGCCGCAAGCGTCCATGGTCGCACCCAGCGCGCCCACGCGGCGTCTATGCGACCTTCAATGAGTGCAGCAACAGCGAACGAGAAGCAGATCGAGAAGCCGACATATCCGAGGTAGAGCAATGGGGGATGAACCGCCAGACCTATATCCTGGAGTATTGGATTAAGGTCCTGCCCCTCCACAGGCGCGGGATTAAGGCGCACGAATGGATTTGAAGTGGTGAGTATAAACAGCAGGAATGTCGTGCCGATCCAACCTTGCACCGCCAGCACGTTAGCCTTTAGCGTTTCCGGCAAATTGCCGCCGAAGGCAGCCACCAATGCGCCGAAGAATGTAAGGATCAGCACCCACAGCAGCATTGAGCCTTCATGGCTACCCCAAACGCCCGTTATTTTGAAGAGCATCGGCTTGAGCGAATGAGAGTTTTGCCAGACGTTGGCGACTGAAAAATCCGACTGCGCAAATGCGCTCAACAACGCGACGAACGCCAGGGCAGTCAGCGCGAACCCGGTGATTGCAACCGTGGGACCAACACCCATCATGCGGGCATCACCGCGCCAGGCACCAATCAGTGGAACAGTGGACTGAACAAGCGCCAGCGCGAAAGCAAGAACCAGCGCGAAGTGGCCGATTTCAATCATGGTCAGGATCCCGGCGATTTCGGTTCGGCATGTTGAAACAGGCCGCGCTCTTTAAGGCTGTCCGCTACTTCTTTTGGCATGTAGTTTTCGTCATGCTTGGCCAGAACACTATCAGCAACGAACACGCCATCGCTTCCGAATGAACCCTCCGCAATCACGCCCTGATTGTCCCGGAAAAGATCCGGCAAAATTCCGGTGTATGTAACCTTTACGGTGTTTGCTTGGTCTGTGACTGAGAAGCGAACCGTTGTGCCCTGTCCGCGAATGATACTGCCCTCTTCGACAAGCCCACCAAGCCGGATACGTTGACCGGGAGCAAGTTGCGCCTGCTCGATATCAGCCGGCATGTAGAAATATGAAGCCTTTTGCCCAAGCGCGAAGAAGGTCAGCGCGGCCGCCAGTGCAAGAAACCCCAACCCTCCAAGGATAACGGAAAGCCGCTTTTGCTTTCTGGTCATGGCTTCACCTTCAGACCCAATTGGGCCGCAAACTGGTTCAACTGCCTCGCTTGATCGCTCTGTGGTCCGAATGCCGTGACCGCACGCCCAAGCGCAGCAGCAGCGTCGCTTTCCCGACCAAGCACGATATACGCACGGATCAGCCGCTGCCAACCTTCGGCGTCGTTGGGATTCTCGCGCAACTTTTCGTCAAGCCCTGAAACCATCTGCTCGATCATTGCAGAGCGATCTGCAGGCGACATTTCTTGCGCATCTTCAATTTGCTGCCTGCTTGGGCCAGGCATCTGCGCTGGCTTGTTTGCCTGCTCCATCATAGCTTGCGCGGCACCCTTCCAGGGGTCATCGGCGGGGAGCGAGTTTGCAAGTTCCTGCCACTCACGTGTCGCGTTGGCCACATCGCCTTCCTGAGCTTTTGCCATCGCCAGGAAAAAGCGGGCTTTTGGCATTCCCGGCGTATCTTTCAAAGCCGTTTCAAATGCCATTTGAGCATCTTTGGTTATCAGGCCATCGGCGCTGTAAACAAGTGCTTCGCCCAGTCCGGCCTGTCTTGGCGCTGACGACCCGCCAAGGCGTATCGCAGCACGATAAGCATTGGCCGCATCATCATAGCGTTGCATTTTCGTATATATCGGCGCGAGCACTTCCCACCCGCGCAAATCATCCGGATTAGCTGCCAGTTGCCTTTCAGCTCTCGCAACGAGCTCTGCCGGTGTGCTGGCAGCCGGGTCACGCGTCATGCGCTCTGCCAAAGGTTGCTGCGGAAGGTCCGGCGAACCAAGCACGGAATAAAGTCCCCAGCTTACTAACGGTATCGAAATGACTGCCGCAGCGGCCGCTATGCGTGAGAGCCGCGATGCCGGGGCAGTCGGGTCGCCAGGCGACTGCGTGCCATCTGCCTTCAATATCCGTCGCGCGATTTCTGCACGCGCCTGCTCTGCTTCTTCCGGTGCCAGCAATCCCCTGCTGACATCGCGTTCAACCTCTTCAAGCTGGTCGCGATATACATTTATCTCGCGAGCAACTTCTCCCTTGGCATCCGCGCGACGCGACAAAGGCACCAAAACCGCCATGCTGGCGGCAAATGTCAAAAAGGCTGCGGCGACCCAAAAAAGCATGGCGTCTCAATAGCTGTCCGGCACCCTTGCTACAACACGCCTCGACTGCGGCGATTTGGCGTTCCTGGTCACATGCGCGTCATTATCCGAGCAACGACCAGCTACCGTCCGGGTTGCGGCAAGCAGTTCCGCGTGCGCTTTGGCTGGCATTCGCGGTAAAGAGCGTATGCACATATTGTCGGCAATCTTGCGAGCCTACCCTGTATGGTTGGGCGGCAACGACTTCACCACGATTTGCACCGTTGCTGCTGTTCCAAGGGATTACCTGTCCGCCCTGACCATATTCGAGAGCGCGGTATTCGGCTTGCAATGCCAACCTGCGGTCTCCCGACGGAAGGTCACGTCCAACCTTGCCGCCAATCAGCCCGCCGCCAAGAGCGCTGATAACCGAATCAGACGCCGCGCCGGAAACAGCCACCCCACCGATGGATGCGCACCCTTGAACCAGCAATAACGCCAAAATGCTGGCAAATCCTGTTACCCTCGTCATTTCCAACGCCCTTTGGCCGAAATTCTGTCACTCGGCGCATTTGAGCTGTACAATCGCCTTCAGTCCTCCCATGTGCGATCGTTCCAGTTTTATTGCGCCATCGTACTCCTTGACGAGATCGGCCACGATGGCAAGTCCCAAGCCGCTGCCTGGCTTCGTTTCATCCAGACGCTTGCCGCGCTGCAACGCTTCGCGCTTCTTGTCTTCGGGAATTCCAGGACCGTCATCTGAAATAGCGAGTTCAAGTTTTGGTGTGCCGCCGGCTGGCGTCTCAGACTGGCGGAGTGATACGACGACCTTTGCGCGCGACCATTTCATTGCGTTCTCAATAAGATTTCCCGCAATCTCTTCCAAATCCTGCTGTTCGCCAGCAAAAATAAGGTCATCCCTATCCATTTCGAGCGAAATGGATTTGTCGGGACTTATCTTCGCCATCACCCGCACCATGCGCTGCAAAAGGGGCGCTACCGGCGTGCGGAATACCACGCTGTCGCGTTGCGCAGCCATACGTGCACGCTGCAAATAGTGGTCGAGTTGCTGCTGCATAGCGGAGGCCTGCTCTTCGATCAGGCGCCCCCGCGCCCCACCAAGGGCGCGACCTTCGTTCAACATGACGGCGAGTGGTGTTTTGAGTGAATGCGCCAAATTGCCAACCTGTCGTCTCGAACGCTCCACAATTCGCCGATTGTTCTCGATCAAAGCATTCGTTTCGTTAGCCAGCGGCTCGATTTCGGTGGGAAAGCTCCCATCGAGGCGCTTGGCTGTACCTTCGCGGACTTGTGCGAGCGCAGCGCGCACCCGGCCGAGGGGCCAAAGGCCAAACAGAATGGCGACTGCGTTGATCGCGATCATTCCGACGCCGAACAATGCCAGATAACCGAGAAGCCTTCGTTCGAAGCTGTTTATCTCCGCGTCCAGTTCGCTGCGGTTTCCCATTACCCGAAACCGGGCCACCCTGTTGTGCTGATCCAGAACGAACTCACTTTCCAGCACCTGGAGATTCTGTCCCTTCGGGTCAACAGAGACATAGCTTCGCTGAAATGCCGTATTGAAAGGCACATCTGAAAGTGGCGGCGCCTCAATAGTCCCGATCATCGACGTTGACCGAACTTCCCCTTTCAGTTCGGTAGAAACCGGCACAACGGAATAGTACCAGCCGGATGCGGGTATCGAAAAGCGCAAGTCACCGAGATCAGGGTTACCGGTTAGCTGGCCAGTTGGCGACACCCCCACCGACCCGATCAGATTGAACAGATGCGCGGAGAGTAGGCTTTCAAAGCCGCGTTCGCTGGCTTGCCGGTACAAAGCTGCAATGACCGTGGTAATCACGATGAGCGAAAGAAGCGCCCAGACGCTCGAAAGCGCTACCACGCGAAAAGCAAGCGACCGCAAGGCGGGCTGGATGGGTATCAGGAATTTGCGCGCCAACGATGCTGGCCCGTCAGTCCTGCGGCTCGCGCATACGATAGCCCATGCCGCGCACCGTTTCTATCATGTCCACGCCAAGCTTTTTTCGCAAGCGACCCACAAAGACCTCTATTGTATTGGAATCCCGATCAAAATCCTGATCATACAGGTGCTCTACCAACTCGGTTCGGGAAACAACCTGCCCCATATGGTGCATGAGGTAGGCCAGGAGCCGAAACTCATGCGAGGTCAGCTTGAGCGGCATCCCGTTCACGTCGGCTTTTGAAGACTTGGTATCGAGTCTGAGCGGCCCACAGGAAAGCTCTGCAGAAGCGTGCCCCGCCGCACGGCGGATCAAGGCGCGCAATCGCGCCAAAACTTCCTCGATGTGAAACGGCTTGGCGACATAATCATCGGCACCCGCATCGATTCCTGCGACCTTATCGCTCCAGCGGTCACGGGCTGTCAGCATAAGCACCGGCATTTTCCGGCCATCGCGCCGCCAGCGCTCGACCACGCTGATGCCATCCATCTGCGGCAAGCCAATGTCGAGAATTACCGCGTCATAAGGCTCAGTATCGCCAAGGTAATGCCCCTCATCGCCATCATATGCACGGTCAACAACGTAGCCCGCATCCGTAAGGGCATCGCTGATTTGCCGATTCAGGTTCTTGTCGTCTTCAACTACCAAAATGCGCATATGCTCAGCCGTAAAAATTGTTGTTCGTCAGTTCCGCCACATCTGCCCTTCAACCTGCCGGAACAACGAATTCAGCGCGGCGCGGCCTCTGCCCATCCTTGCCCGGAACCAGTACAACAATGACGCAGACCTGCTGACCGCCCTGATTGGAAGGTGTTGCCTTGGCAAGCGTACCGCCGTTCTGTGCGGCAACTTTTTGACCGATCGCATAACAATCTGCCTGCGCCACGACATATGCCCCTTCCGCAGCGCTGACGGGCGTTGGCGTAACATTTGCAACGGCGAATATCGCGGCGGCAACCGCCGCGATTGTCTGCCGCATGAATGGAACCTGGTAGCTCATGCTGGCTTTCTATTTCATAA
Organism: Rhizobiaceae bacterium; assembly: GCA_019635795.1. GTDB lineage: Bacteria > Pseudomonadota > Alphaproteobacteria > Rhizobiales > Rhizobiaceae > Mesorhizobium_G. The sequence goes on along the minus strand of JAHBYV010000005.1, from coordinate 186,891 downwards.
GGGCTGAACGCGGAATGAACGATCCCCTTATCCGCGTTCCATTTTCAGTCTAGCCAATCCGGCTGGTTGCTTGCAACCTCCCCAAAAGCGCCACAATACCTGCAATTGTAGTTGCGAGGTTTAACGTGGCATCAGTGAGCATATCCGGCTGCAATCCCTCTGTCGCGACTCCGGCATAGTTTGCCATCGCAAGCACTATTGTCACGAGAGAGGCCCATACAGTGCGCGATGCGAACCACGGTTTTGAATCGATCATATCCGTTTCCTTAATCAGTTGATCTGAAATGTCTTTTCGGCAGCTATTCCGAGCCTGCCACCAGTTCCCAACTGGCGCACCTGCACCTTGAAAGCGGACGCGCCGGGGTGATCGTGCGCAATTTGAGCTGCGGTATAAGACCAACCGGGTTTGACCACTTCGGCCTCGCGCACCTTCAAACCTGCGCTGTTACGAACTTCCAGTTTGTAGGTTTCGGTCTCCTCGCCCAGCGGAATTTCCGCCACCTCCCAATCGTCTGCATCGATGCGACCACGCCGAACCCAGCTCAGCTCAAGATCGCCTGTGTTCAAACGGCTGCAACGTAAATGAACCGGCGAAAGTGGACGCAGAGCACGCAAGCCGCCCGTCGTCGATATAGCTGCCATCGACTCTTCCGATAAGTCGCTGCCAACGGGGCCAACACGCCAATTGAGCAAGAGCCCGCTTTCAATCTTCTTCAGGCCTGCGGAAACAACTGCCGTGTCGAGAACGACGATTCTTGCACCAATTGCCGCACCGGCTGCTGCCGCATCTCCAGTGCCCAGTTGTCCGCGCAACAAATTGCCGAGACGCCAGCGATCCGGTGCAACCTCTTCGGCCAACTCAAACTGTGCAATCTCCCAAAGCCCGTTCTGCGCACGAATGGCGACGGCATTTGCGCCATTCAGCAAGCCCAGACGGCTTACGCTTGCAATCTCGCTGGCGAACAGTTCCGCTTCAATGAAATTGCGCATGTCAAATCGCCCTTCGGCCGCTGGCACAAGTGCGGAAACCAATGCCCCCATCTTCGCCGCTTCCCGCAAAGTCGTCCTCAGTTCGAAACCGGAACTTTCAGGCGAGGCATAAACGGTCTGACTGGTCCACGGCTTCTGCCATGCCGCAACCCGAAACTGATCAGTTGCGGCCACGGTGCCGTTCATCATGGGCAAGTCCAGCATGACCACCAGCGGCTTCCCACCAACCAATGTCGGTATTGCGGGCGATGGAAGCTGGTGTGTTCGCGCGGTCGGCACATTTGGTCTTGCGCGCCGCGCAACGACTGCTTTCGTCAATCCCTCCTCGATTTGCTGGACGACATATTCCTGTCCGCCAAGCGCTTCGATTGTCACATGGGCACCAGGCGAAACATTCACATCCGAAGCAGGAACGGCGAATCTCACCGTTTCCCGATCAGACCACAAATCATTGATCCTTGTATCCAGCAGCGTTGCGGCGAGCGCTCCGTCAAGTGCGCCCTGATAGTTGATGAAGGTTTGCCGACTGCCGGAAGCTCCCGGTCGTCTTTGCCTTGCGGTTGCTGATTGGTAGGCGAGCAGCGGGTCCCTGTAAGCGATAACCATTTCGGCAGGCAGATCACCATCGGGCGTGCGCTCGACCTCAATCGAGGCAGCATCCTCGTCAAGAACCAGATCTTTAACAGGCTTCGCGGGCCGAACCGCTGTTGCATCTGCAAAAACAAGCCTTTCGGGTGTATCCCAGACATCAAGCCGGAATACTTCCACGAGGCTTTCCAGCGCCGAGCGAGCCGTTGTCGGGTCAGCTATCAGGTAGCCGTTGGCTGTTCCGGAGACCTCACTCACATCGGCTGGGGGAAGGCCGTGATCTGCAAGAATTGCGTTGATCAGAGCGCCTATCGACACGCTTTCAGCGCGACCATTCATCCAATGCCCAAGCTGCCACAATCCCCCATCCGCCCAGACATCGCCACGAAGTGGAAACGCCGGAAAAGGCCTTGCGTCCCATGCCCAGACGTAGACACGCGCATGATCCAGCATCCGTCCGCCATACACAGGCGATAGCGGGTTGTGGCCACTCTCAAACTTTGCAGATTCCGGGTTCCAGCAGCCAAAATGAGTCCGCAAGAACTGCTTCTGCGCAAAATCGCACCTGCCTCCGTTTGAAAAATAGGGCAATGCACTTTCGCCGGATTTGGGATCATAGAAAACGTTCGGTTGATTCGGCCCCTTATCGATTGCAGGACAGCCAATTTCCGTGAACCAAAGTGGCTTTGATTTCGGAACCCATTCCGTGTCCGTCGTGACCTCTGCTCCCCCAATCCTGTTTCGGTGCGGATTCGACCACCAGGAAACCAGGTCCTTGTAACGAAATACCCACGGCTTGCCGTGCGCCCCGTCGGTTATTGGCGTGCGGTGGCGCGCCTCGCGGTCAGCGCTGCTGGCATAAAACCAGTCAAACCCCTCGCCGCCGGCAATTGCGGAACGCAGCGCTTCGGGATCATAGGGGCCGGTCGCTCCGTCCGGATGTCCGCCATATTCGTCGCCGTCGCGCCAGTCCGAAAGCGGCATGTAGTTATCGATGCCCACAGCGTCGATTGCCGGGTGTGCCCACAATGGGTCGAGGTTAAAATAGACGTCGCCACTGCCGTCTTGCGGATGATAGCCGAAATATTCGCTCCAATCCGCACCATAGGTGATTTTGGTTGCTTCGCCCAGCACAGCGCGAACGTCACCGGCCAGCGCACAAAGCTGTTCGACAAACGGAAATGCGCCGGACGCGTCACGCAAACGCGTCAGCTCCCGCAGCTCCGATCCTATCAGAAACGCATCGACGCCTCCCGCCGCTTTGACCAAATTTGCGCAATGCAGGACAAAACGGCGGTAGCCCCAGTCATCAGGATCGCCGCCGTACGTCACAGCCTTGCCGGAAAGAAAGAAATCTGTTCGGGCAGCGTCACCGCAAAACGCGTTCACCTGACTTCTCGCCGCGACTGTGCGGTCTGCCGCAGCAGGATAAGCCGTTATCCGACCCCGCCACGGATAGGCTTGTTGTGACGAGGCTCCATAAGGATCGGGCAGCGCATTCCCGGCTGGAACATCCATCATGACAAATGGATAGATCGTAACCTTCAAGCCGCGCGCCTTCAGTTCTGCTATGGCTTGCAGCACTGTTGCATCGGCTGGCGTACCACCATACGCGGCGTGGCCTTCATGCCTTGAGACTTCTACCGCCTGCGCGTGTGAAATTCCGGCGACGCTCCATTCCAGGGAAAATCCGGTCGCACCGCAATCAACGACTGCGGGCCGAATGCGGCAATCACCTGCGCGCAGATCGTTCCCGTACCAGCTTATCACCAGAGCGACATGCTCCAGATTCGGAAGCAGCATTTGAAGTTCGTCGAGCGATGCTTCCAGATCGGTACGAGCGTGAAGCACGTGCCTGTTCAAAATCTCCGTCTGGCCGGGCCTGATTTCCTGTGTCACCAGTTGGCTGGCCAGCCCGAATTCTGTTGAACCGGGGATGAGAGCTACCGCCCGAATATCATTTTCGACATCAGCAACCGGACGCAGCACCTCGAAATTGAACTGTGGAAGACGATTTCCGAAGTCGTCCAACGGCAGGCGCTCGAAAACGACATAGGCAACGCCGCGATATGCGGGCGTATTTGCAGCGCCCTGCTTCACCTCGATCAGGGGATCTGCCAACTGCGTTTCGTTCCCGCAATAGACCCGCATTTCGATCCGGGTAAGGTCGAGTTCCTTCCCGTCTGCCCAAACACGGCGGATACCGGCAATTGGTCCTTCGCACAGAGCAAACGCAGCGTTGCCGAAATAGCTGTACTGGGTAACGCGCGTACCGCCACCCTTGCCGCCCTGCCTTTGTGTCTGCTTGACTTCTTCAAAGCGCGTTGCCCAGATCAACGTTCCCCCGATGCGTGCAGCGCCATAGACACGCGGCAAAGGCGCGCCCTCTTCCGCTGTGAAGGCACGCGCACCATCTAGCCGTGCGCCCTCGATTCTGTCAGGACCGGCGAGCGAACGATCAATGAGGTAACCGCCGACCGTAGCAGCGGCCGTAACAATGGCTGCGCCAGTCGCGCCGAGATAGCTGCCGATGAATGCACCGGCGGCCTGCAATACGATTGTTGCCATCTGGATCAGCTTTCCGGGAACTGAAATGCGCCTGCAATTCGCTGTCTCCATTGCGGAACCAGCGAGGAGACGGTTACGGCGTGTCCCTGATATGCGTGGATGAACTTGTCGGACGATACGAGGATGCCCGCATGTTTTGCGGGCAGATTGGGGCGCCATCGAAACAGGATCAGATCGCCCGCCTGCGGTTGACCTGTGCGCGTGATGCAGTGCCGCATTGCAGCTTCAAGCATGGTTTCAATGCCACCTGCTTCCGCCCAATCCGGCGCATAAGGTCCGGGCTGCTCCGCGTCGCGCCCGTAAACCTCACGCCAAACGCCGCGAACCAGCCCTAGGCAATCGCAACCGACATGTTTGCGCGAGCCCTGGTGCCGGTAGGGTGTGCCTACCCAGCTCAAGGCTTCCTCAACGATACGTTCGGCGATCATGTGACCAGCGGACCTCCATCGAAAACTCCGTTGGCGGTGGCATAGGAGTAGGCGTGGTCATTGCCTGGCAGATGTGGAAATCCCCGAAAATTCAATGTGTTGCCGAACCGTACCCGGCACGTTTCAAAGGTCTTGTCACAGCCTGCGGTGAGGGCAAACGCATCACCAATTTCTGGTTGAACCGATCCGGCAGCAAGATTCAGCACCACCGTGCTGCCCTGTCTGGAATGATGGGCCACCCTGACCGTCTGGCCTGCCAGCTTACCGGACGTCCATTCGAGCAGTCCGTTGTCGTACAAGCCGGCATCGAATGCAGAAAGCCCTGCGGCCGTGATCGTTGAACAGTTACGGACCCCGGCGACCGTTCCGGTGCTCTTGTGTGAAGGCCCAAGCGCGAACTTGCAGCGCGTGTCGCCAAGCTCAGCGTCGCAGTTTCGCAGAACAAACCGGCCATTGGGTTGGTCGAGCGCGCGCAGTCGGTTTTCAAGTTCTGCAACAAATCGGCCATCGCTTCGCTTTATCTTGCCTACGATGGCGGATGCGATGTGCGAATATTGCTCAGGATTGCGCCAGTTTACGAGGAACGTATCAACAGCCGCGCCATCAAGGTGCCCGAGTGCAATGTCCTCATCTGTTATACTGGCTGAGGAAAGCGCACCTTCCACATCGATCGAATCTACTTGCAGTCCGAGACCCTGCTTGGCCTCACTGGCGGTGAAGCCGCTTTCCGACTCGCACACCACATCCTTCACTGTCAAAGCCATGTCATGGTCGGTGAAGCCAGTTACAACACCATCCCGACGTCGCAGAAGCCAGCAGCGGCACACGGTCGTCACCGTTTGTCCCAGATGGTCCACCAATTGTTGCGGATAACTCAAAGCCTCACCTCAAGAAGTGGAATTGCTGGAAACTGTCCGGCTTTGAAGGCAGTCAGGCTTGCCGAAAGGCTGTCCGTGTCAAAGCGCACAGGCACATCGAATTCATAGCCTGCTGTCACTTGAGCGCCGCCGGGCGGCACCGAACCAGGCGCGAACACAATGTCGCCTGTGTCGTCATCGAACTCCCATGTGTTGGCCGTGACGCCATTGATGGCAACCACCAGAGTGGACAGGAGCGGCTTGCGGATTGGGCGCATGTAAGCCTGCGCACCGGATCCATATGTCTTGCAAAGCGAAAAGCGCCGCTTCGTGCCGTCGCCCGACCCCAATGATTGATCTGCGGCATTGACAGCCTGATCTGGCTGGCATGACTTCATGTCAAAGGGGTCTCGAAAGCGAAAGCCGTGCAACGACCCGCGGCGCGCTTCAAAAAATGAAATGACCTCATAAAGGTCGGCCAGTGATCTAACGCCGGTGCCAGCATCATATCGCCTGCGCGAATGGGCTGTGCGCGCATTCCGCTTTTCGCGACCTGATGTAAGAGATATGATTTCGTTACGCCGTTCCGGCCCGCCCGTAGCGCCGAAGGCAACGGATAGCGGAAAGCGCACATCGTGAAATTCTGACAATTCGCTCATCGTCCACCTTTAGAATGTGCGGGTGCCTCGGCGCACTGCGCGCGCCAGCATTCCGGTGAGTTGTGCTTCGGACTTGCGGAAAGACGATGCGTCCTGCGTGCTGACATTGAAAACGACATTGACCGGCGAGCCGCCCCCGCTTGCAGCAACGCCCAGCTTCCCGTCCGCCGTGCGCTGTAATGGCATGATTGCTTCTGCGCCGGCCTCGCCCATCAGCCCCGTTCCCCCACCCATCGGGAAGTAGGTTGGTGAAGAAACTACACCGCCCGTTGCAAATGGAGTAACGGGCGTTCCGCCGCCGAGAAGGCTAGAGAACATTGTGCTTGCGACATTGCCTAGCGGCTTCAATCCATTGTTCAGCGCGGTTGTCGCCATGTTCATGCCAATCTGGCGAATAACATCATCCAGCTCTTTGCCGCTGACGACCGCGCTGGCGAGACCCTTGGACAGCTGCGTGCCAAATTTGTCTGCGCTCGATTGCAGGCTTTCCAGCGCCGATTGAAAGCCGCTGGTATCGGCCTCAATCGCGACGCTCATTTTTTCGCCGTTCATTGCATCTCCTTGTCGGGGAACAGGACGACAAGCGCCTCAAGCTCCTGTCGCGAGGGGGCATTTTTGCGCGCCGGACGCAGCACGCTGGATGCGCGCTCAAATTCGCGTGGCGTCATCGCCCAGAATTGCGCTGGTGAAAGCCGCAGCAGGCCAAGGCCGATGGCAATCGCATCATCCCATGGAAAGGGATGTGAACCGCCCGCTGCGGCCTTCAAGGGTTTGGCTGTTGAGGCTCCCTGCCGCCGAAGGTTGCTGTCAGAAGCTCCGACACGATGGCCGCATAGGCGCTTGCTCCGCCTTCGACTTGCATAGCAGCGACATCGTCGTCGGTTACCTGCGTGCCCGCGCCTCGCAGCCCTGCCCCGATTATCCGCATAATATCGCGGGCGCTGAGCCGACCGCTGGCGAAGCGCTCGACCAACGCGCCAAGGTCATCTGCGGCGAAAGCATCTTCCAGCTCGGCCAGTGCTCCAAGCGTAAGGCAAAGGGTGCGCGGCTTTCCATCAAGTATCGCCTCAACTTCACCGCGCCTGCGATTGACGCTCATGCGGACACCGCAAAGCTGATCTGGCCTGCCGACTCCATGCCGATGTCGAACACAACCTCACCGTCATAGCTCCCCGAATATTCCAGTGCAGTAATCTGGAACGGACCTTGAACCGTGCCGAAATCCGGGATCGAGAATTGCCAGCTCACAATACTCCCCGCGAAGAATAATTCACGGACGCGAGCATCGGATTGCGCATCCTTGAAAATGCCAGCGCCGCTGATTGAAGCGCGCTGAACTCCCGTTCCGGCCAATAGCTCTCGCCAACGGCCAGCCGAGTCCTGATCGGTCACATCGACAGTCTGGCTGTTGAACGCAATTTTCTTGGTGCGTAATCCTGCAACGGTGGCAAAGCCGCCAACGCCGCCCAGATCGACCTTCAACAGAAGGTCCTTTCCTTTCTGTGCACCCAATGGAGGTACTCCTTTTATAGGCAATCGCGCGCATTCCCTGACCCGGCGGGTCAGAAGCGCAACTCACAACGGGATTTGAAAATCAGGTCAGTCGGCTTCCACTAACGCCCTGTAGCGAAGCAGGCCGTGATAGACGGATTGGTCCTCATCGAAGCGTGTCTCGCCGAACTCCTGCCGCAGATTGACGAGCCGGTAACCGGTCATGGCAAGCGGTTGGTCATGCAGGATTGCTTCCAGTCGCTGCATGATATCCAGTGTCTCTTTCTTGCCTTTTGCTTTCGACCATACGTGAATCGTGAACAGGTGCTCGGTTCCAATTTCGGTACCGGTACTCCAGTCATAAACGCTCGTACGCCCGAAGGTGATATAGGGAAACGCCACATCTGACTTGGTGTGATCGTAGATTTTTGTCCCGCCAAGCGCGGCGATCAATTCTTCATCCGATTGCAGGGCCGAGAAAATCGCCTTCTGCAACTCAATCGCTGCTGCCATCCGCCCCTCCCCTTGCAGCAGCGCGCTCGCGCTTTTGCGGCTTTACCTGAACCTGCCCTTGTTCAATGTCTTCTGCAAGGTCATGTCCGTATCCGCGCAAGGCACGGATCAAACCTTGCATGGTCAGTTTGACGGAAAGCTTCAAACGCCTTTCTCCATCGCTCCGCAGACCAGATAGCGGCCGGTTTCATCCGGGTCGTGCACGGTTGAGACCTCGAATTTGCGGTCATCTTTGACCAATCTCATTCCGCTGGCCAAGCCTGATTGCCATCTAAGGTAAATTCTGTGGGTCACTGTCTCCACGGTCTGGTCTGCCACAAAATCAGCGCTGGCGTTCAAAGGCTCGATCTTACCAAAAACCCTGTCAGTCTCGATCCATTCTTCGGAATGCCCGCCCGTTTCATCATAGATCGTGCGGCATTCCTGTAGCGAAAGCCCAGCGCGAAATTCGCCCGGATCAATGTTCAATGTCGCCATTACAGACGCCTTTCCACATAGCTCGAAATCATGCGTTCATATCCCGCCGGATAAGAAACCGGCTGATCGGCAGGACCATAGCTTGAACGGAACTCGTACCAATGCGCAGCAAGCTGGATAATGGCCCGGCGCAGTATGTCCGGTACGTCCGGCCCCGCCTCGCCGTAGCCGCAGGTGAAATCCACCTCGATGCCGTTCATTGGCCGCAGGTCTTGCGGCCCGTCCTTCACAAGCAAGCGCGCCGGTTGGGAATAGGCATCAAGCTGGTACCGTGTTGATGCAAGCGCCTCAGGTTCGCCCGTCGCGTCATACATCGTGACCGCAGTCACCTCACGGACAGGGCGCCGTCCAAGCCTGATAATTCCATCGGCAGGCAAGTCATCCAGCACCAACCGCCAATTCTGCTCGATAAGGGCAAGCCCGGTGGAGCGCTCCAGATCCTCTCGGGCAGCGCTTATGAGGCCCATCAGCAACTCATCCTCGCTGGAATGACCGAGCCGCAAATATTGTTTGAGTTCTGTGATTGTTACGGGTTCTGCACCCGGTTCGCTGGTTCGAATTAGGGTCACGATCACCACGCATCTTTTGAAAAATAAAGCGACCCCGGATGTGCACTCCGGGGCCGCACGGAGCCTGACGGAGAAGATGAACCGTCAGGAAGCAGCGAACTTCATAAGCTTGATCGCGTCGAAATCCTGCACACCGCCACCAACGCGCTTGGTTGTGTAGAACAGCACATACGGCTTGGCAGAATATGGATCGCGCAGCACGCGCACGCCGGCGCGGTCAACGATCAGATAACCTCGGGCGAAATCACCGAAGGCAATGGAAGCGCTGTTTGCCGCCACGTCCGGCATGTCCTCAGCTTCAACGAGCGGGAAGCCCAGCAATGTCGCGCGCTGTCCTGCCACGGCTGGCGGCGCCCAAAGATAATTGCCGTCCGCATCCTTCAGCTTGCGGATCATGGCCTGCGTCTTGCGGTTCATCACCCAGCTTGCGTTCTGGCGATAGCCTGCCTTCAGCGCATAGACGAGATCAATCAGCTTGTCGGACGGGTTGCTTGCCGGAAGCGCACCCGACACGCCTGAAGCGACATAGCCAACCTTACCCCATTCCCACGACGTTTCGGCAACCTGATCGTAATTCAGCAGCCCGCGCGGCTTGTTGACGCCGTCGCCGGTGACGAAAGCTGTGCCTTCCTGTGCAGCGAAAGCCGCGTCCACCTCGCTGGCGATCCACTGGTCGAGATTGACGACTGAATCTTCAAGCAACGCAGCCGTTGCAGCCGGCATTGCGTAAAGCTCCATCGTGGGGAATTGCAGTTCTGCAAGGGTTGGCGTGTTGGTTTGCGGACGCGCCGCCGTTTCGGAAACCCAGCCCACGGACGGCCCGCCAACCGCGAACGGCTTCTTCAGAACCGCCGCAGAGACCTGCCGCACCGAAGCAATCGAGCGAATGGGTGAAAGATCGGCGAGACGCCTGGCAACTTCCGCTTCCGTCTGGGCTGGCACGAGGTATCCGCCGTCCTGACCGGAGCCGTAGGACATTGCTTTCGTATCAATCGCCCGAATTTGGCGATCATCGCCAGAACGCATATAGGCTTCAAACGCCTCCTTATGTTCATCCGGCTGCACGATCCCTGCCCCGCCAAGTCCAGGGCGCATTCCCTTGATCGCCAAAGCATCCAGGGCGCGCTTTTGTTCATCGAGTGCACGCGAAATTCGGTCCACCTTTTCCGTCGTCAGAACATCCGCGCCGGAGCGCGTTTCCAGTTGGGCCAGCCGTTCATCATTTGCCTGCCTGAAGCTTTCAAACGAGCTCATGAAGCTGCTGAATGCATCTGTCAGTTCTCCGCCCTTGTTTTCAGGCGCACGTTCCATGTGGTTCAATGCCATCTATGTTCGTTCCTTTCGTTGAACATTCGGGAAGCTGAGCGAATGCGCGCAGCCAGTTGTTTTTCATCGCGCGAGCCGGAACAGGCTTTGATGACCGACACGCGCGCGCTTGGCAGCATGGGGAAAGTCACCACGGAGATTTCCCAAAGATCGGCCTCAAGAATCCGGCGCACACCTTTTGATTTGTCGGGAGACGCACGAACGGTGCGAAAGCCGATGGACAGGCCGTCCAGCGCGCCCGCCCGCATGAGGCTCAGGACCTCCGCCGCGCGGCCAACCCCCTGTGTCAGCCTGCCTTTGACGAAGAGTCCGCGCTCGTCTTCTGCGATATGCGTCCACACACCGATTGGCTGGTTCGGGTCATGCTGGAACAACATGCGGACCCGACCCGCGCCGCGCTTTGCAAGCGATTCCGCGAATGCGCCACGTTCAACCACATCATGCGCAAGGTCGGTTTCGCCAAACAGGCTCGCATAACCACTAAACTCGCCCTGCTCATCGACGCGCGCCAGTGCGAGGTCAGCGCGCTTGGTATCCAGCAGGCGCGCCAAAGCCCTACTATCCATCTTTCAATCTTCCTTTTTGCCAATTTCTGCCTGAAAGAAGCGAAGCGTCAGGCCGAGCGCCCACCACGCGCTGAGGCTCGCAAAGGCTGCCCCTGTGAGCACAATTTCGTTGGGGCCGAGCAGAGCGCCGACGCCAAGTTCATCGGCGAGCTTCACACCCACTGTTCCGCCAAACACCATTCCGCAGGCCACGCCGACGAAAAAGCGCAAAGCGGCCTCCCGCCGCCCACGCGGCAGAACATAGGCGAGGGAAATCGCGGAACCGGCAATCGCACCGGCTCCCTTCACGGCCCATTCAATGGCCGCATCGGGCAGTTGCTGCATTGTGGATATATCCTCGCGAGGGTGGGCAGTTCGGAACGCGCAGTGCCTGCTATTCGCTTCCGTATCCCACCGCCGCACGCTTTTCCGCTTCGCTCAGGAAGGTTGCGGAATTGACACGCGCCCAAAGCGCCTCACGTTCAGCCGCAAGACCTTCAATGCCGTCAGCATCGAACCACAGCCGCAGGTTTTCGTTGTATAGCGGCGCAAGCCATGCCGAAAGATCGCGAAGCGTGCGCGCAATCATTGGCAAAACTGTCAGCCGATAGAATGCCCGGTTGGCTTCCTGATAGTTGGAATATGTGCTGTCGCCGGGAATGCCTAGCAGCATGGGCGGAACGCCCAGCGCCAAAGCAATGTCGCGGCTTGCCGAGTGTTTGGCCTCCACAAAATCCATGTCTTTCGGGGTTAATGCCATCGGCTTCCAGTCGAGCCCGCCTTCCAGCAGCAAAGGCCGCCCTGCCCGCGCCGGGCCGGAATAGCCTTCTTCCAACTCTGACTTCAGGCGGTCGAACTGTTCGCCCGAAAGGTTGCCGCCATCTTTCGGCGCATAGACCAGCGCGCCGGATGGCCGGGCGGAGTTGTCCAGCAAGCCCTTGTTCCAGCGCGCGGCAGCCGCGTGCGTATCCAGCGCCACCAATGCCGCCTCAAGAGGCGCAAATCCGTAGTGATCGTCCAGCGGATGGAACAGACGCAGATGCGCCGCGCCGCCACCCGGAAACAGGCCAAGCGGCACGGTGCGTTTCCTAGCACCTTCCCGGTGTTCCAGCCCCGTCGGCCAGCCGCTTGAATCAGCCGTCACCGTCACCCGGTCGGGCCGCAGCAAATGCAACTCGCGCGCTTGCGGCCCGACCTCGATCAATTCGACATAGGCATTCCCTGAAATAATCAAATGCCCGTAGAGCGTTTCAAGAAATGTGCCGCCAGCCTGCCTGGGGTTTGGCCGCGCCAGCAGGTCCAGCAGCGGATGTTGCACCAGTTCCCGCTCGCCCTCGAACATCAGCAGGGGTACGGCCGCCACGGCTTCGCAAATCATACGAACAGCGCGATGCGCCACGGGATTTGCCATGAATCCGTTGCGCGCCAAAGACACATAATCCCGGCGTGTCCAGTGCGGTTCACCTTGCGTCTGAAGCGTAACGAAGCCGAACGCTTCCTTGCGCTCAAGGCGCGCGTTCGCACCCCGCGACCAGGGCCATTTCAAATTCATCTTTTATCCTCTTGAAACTATGCGCCAAAATCGCGAATGCGCGGCTCGCCCATTGCGCGTGGCAAGAGATCGGTCACAGCCCACACCAGCGCGTCCAGCCTGTCTGGCGAACGACCGCCGGAAAGTCCGTCCGGGCCGAAGTCACACATTTCATCTTCCAGTTCCGGGAACCGGCCCACATGGCGCACCTGCCCCTGCGCATAAAGCGCAGCAACCGGTTCAGCGCGCAGCCACTTTCCGCGACGGGCGCGCACTTCCTTCACGGCAACTGCAGGATCGACCGTTCGTATCACGGCGGCCACCATGTCCCCGCCCTGATTGACCTCTGCAACGATGCAATCAGCTTGCAGCCGGTGGTAAAGCGCAACGGCGCGCGCCGCCCATTCAGATGGCTTTGCACCGCGAACGCTTTCATCGGCCAACACGAAAATGCGTCCGCCATCAGCAAGCCCTGCCGCCACGATTCCGCAGGCATCCGATGTTCGGCGCGAGCTGGCCGGTGGATCAACCGCAATGACGATGCGCCCAAGCTGTGGAGCTTCTGACACAAATGCCGCCTCAATCTGGCCGCGTGTCCACAGCGCATCCTCGCGGTCCTCAATAAGCTCACCATCGAGTTCCTGTCGTCCGAGCCTTGTGCCAGCATATCGGCTCTCCAGCGCGGCGATGAAGCCATCTGCCAGATTTGCCGCATTGTCGCGCGTCGAATACCGATCCACATGAAAAGCCGGATCGGACATAAGCCGCTTGATGAGCGAAGTAGGCTTGGGCGTTGTCGTGACAAGCTGCTTGGGCCTGTCGCCAAGGCGCAAGCCGAATTGCAGCATGTCGAAACAATGTTCCGCGTTTTTCCATTTCGCCGCCTCGTCGCACCAAGCCGCCATGAATTGCGGCCCTCGCAAGCTCTCGGGATCTTCCGACGAAAACACGTATGCAACGGCTCCCGATGTCCACAAAAGCCTTCGCCGGGTTGGCTCATATCGGGGCCGATCTCCTCGCGCGACGGTCCTGATGCCGGACGGTCCGTCGATCATCACTTCGCGCACGTCGCCGAGCGTTTCCCCCACCAATGCAATTCGCCCGTTGGGCCTTGCAGTCTCGCCCATTGGCGGCAGGCCGCATGCCTGAGCGATTGTCCATTCGGAGCCAAGACGTGTCTTGCCAGACCCGCGACCGCCCAGAACAAGCCAGTTATCTGGCACCCCAAAGGCGCGGTAGCGGCCCGGCAGGCAGGTCATGAGCCATTCGTTTTCAATCGCCTGTGCCGCCAGCCCCATATTTGCCCGCAACCATGTCAGTTGCGATTTCTTGCGCAAGGCCGAGTATTCGCTCGTTAATGCGTTCGAGCATGTGCGCGAGGTCTTCATTTTGCCGCGCGGCGTTGTCTCGGATGATTTCATCTGGACTTAAAATCTCGATCAGTTTTTCGGTAACCCGGATCGCCGAATTGAGGGCGTCCATTTCGGCCTTATCCAGCCCCTCGCCTTCGGCAGATCGCAACACATGCTCAACGCGGCGAGCAATTGCGGTGGAGGCCAAACGCAACTTTTCAACCGTGCGGTCATCCTGACCCGGAAGTTTCCATTTGTGATTTTCAGCCTGTTTTCGAAGGGAGTTTAACGAGCGCCCGGTGGCGTCCGACAAGAGATCGATTGGAACACCATGAAGCTCGACGATCTGAGGCTGCGCACGCTCTCGCGCCCGGTTCCATTGTGGCAATGCCGTCTCCGCTGAATGCAAATTGTGCTTGAGAAGAAAAAGGGTGGCGAATTCATCCACCCCCCTCAAAATTGGGGTAGATTGCGCATTCGTCCCGCGCCACTCACACTTTTCCGACGATAGATAAAACCTACCAAACCACCGCCACGGTGTCAAGGACTATTTTCCTATTATTTGCACCGCGTACCGATTTTGTGAAATGGCAATGATTATGCTGACGGGCCGGCAGGCGTGACCCTTATCAAAGGACCGCAGCATCTAGCGCGCTCAATTCCCCGTTGCAGTCGAACAAAAGCAGTCGTGCACACGAAATGTTAAAGGCTGATCGGTCTTTTTGGTTTGGATTGTAACGATAATCAGCCTATATGCGTAAGCGGCCCTTGGCGGGGGATGCCGGTAGAAATGTGGATACTGAGACGGGAGCGGAGGTCCAAGCCAATAGCACCGCGCGCCGGGCGCGCGCTGGCAGTAGATGCTTGGCTTGATTCCACCATTTATGCGCTGGGTTTCCGCTTACGCGATGTCTGGGAAAGCATAACGATTTTCTCCCGCAAGTTCCGCGTGCGCGGCTGGCGGCGGGCGCTCGTCGAGCTTGGTTCCGAGTCGCTGACGCTTGGCGCGGGTGGCGCTGTTGTCATGCTGGCGCTGGCCATTCCTGCATTTGACGAGACCAAGGGCGACTGGCGCAATCAGGGTGATTTTGCCGTCACTTTCACGGATCGCTATGGCAACGAGATCGGCCAGCGCGGCATGATCCAGCGCGATTCCGTGCCGGTCGATGAAATGCCCGATTATGTTGTCAACGCGGTTCTCGCCACCGAGGATCGTCGCTTCTTCGACCACTATGGCATTGATTTCATTGGCCTAGCCCGCGCCATGAACGAAAACGTTCGCGCCAATTCAGTTGTACAGGGCGGTTCGACACTGACCCAGCAGCTCGCGAAAAATCTGTTCCTGTCCAATGAGCGCACCGTCGAACGCAAGGTCAAGGAAGCATTCCTGTCCATCTGGCTGGAAATGAACCTGCCCAAGAAGGAAATTCTTCAGCTCTATCTCGACCGCGCCTATATGGGTGGCGGCACCTTTGGCATCACAGCAGCGGCAGATTTCTATTTCGGCAAGCAGGTCAAGGAACTCACGCTGGCCGAAGCGGCCATGCTGGCAGGTCTTTTCAAGGCCCCCGCCAAATACGCTCCTCACATCAATTTGCCAGCAGCGCGCGCACGCGCAAACGAGGTTCTGACCAATATGGTTCAGGGCGGCTTTCTGACGGAAGGTCAGGTCCTTTCCGCGCGCCTGCACCCTGCCGACATCATTGACCGCGGCGACCTGAAAGCGCCTGATTATTTCCTCGACTGGGCCTTTGATGAGGCCAAGCGCATCGCCTCGAAATATGGCATTCACTCGATGGTTGCGCGCACCACAGTCGATATCAACATTCAGCGGGCCGCCGAAGAGGCCGTCGAATTTCATCTTCGCCAGTACGGCAAAGACTATCGCGTGAACGAAGGCGCTGTTGTGGTGATGGAAACCAATGGAGCCGTGCGCGCTATTGTTGGTGGCCGCGATTATGGCGCGAGCCAGTTCAATCGCGCAACCAAGGCGGAACGGCAGGTCGGTTCTTCATTCAAGCCTTATGTTTATGCCGCCGCAATGGAAGCAGGCATGACGCCTGAAACAATTGTTTCGGATGGGCCGGTTTTCTGGGGCAACTGGGCACCGAAAAACTACGGCCGCTCATTCTCCGGTCGTGTCACGCTCGCAAGCGCTCTTGCGCGCTCTATCAACACTGTTCCCGTTCGTCTTGCGAAGGACAAACTGGGCATCGACCCGATTGTGAAGCTCACTTATGCAATGGGTGTGGAATCGAAGCTCAACGAACACAAGACCATGGTTCTGGGCACCTCTGGCATGACAGTGATGGATCAGGCGACCGGCTACAACACCCTCGCCGACGGTGGTTATGCCGGTGTGCGCTATGGCATAACGCAGCTCCGGACCCGCGCGGGCGATGTGTTTTATGATCACGCGCGTGACGCTCCGCCGCCGCGCCGCGTGCTTTCAGAACAGGCTGTGGCAAGCATGAACACCATGCTTGCCCTGGTCAATGATGCCGGAACCGGCAGGCGCGCCGCCATGCCGCTCGTTCGTTCGGCGGGCAAGACAGGTACGACGCAATCCTATCGCGATGCCTGGTATGTGGGCTATACAGGAAATTACACAGCCGCGGTTTGGCTTGGAAACGACGACTTCACCCCCACCAAGGAAATGACCGGGGGTTCGCTGCCCGCCATGACGTGGAACAGGTTGATGACGCATATTCACCAGAACATTGATCTGAAGCCAATTCCCGGCTTGCAGGATCCTTTTGTTGATCCGGCAATCATTGCCAAGGCCAAGCAGGAATCAGCCGGAACTGAAACTGCGAGCGGCCCGCCCGCGCCTGATCTCGATGCACCACGCGTTCTTTCCGCAGACACCGCACGGGTTCTCAAGCAGATGGCCGACCGTTTTGCGGGAGCCGAGGAACTTGAAGCCCCCGCGCCCGCCGCACTGACCGCGCTTTGACGAAATCGGCATGATCCGAAACGCGTTGCTTATTTTGCTGACTCTTGCCGTTGCGATCTGCGGCGGTGCAGCCAGTGTTGCATTTGTGCTTGAACATGACATCAAGGTCGGCTCGCTGCGCGTTGGTCCCTGGACCGCTTACCCCTCCTCCGGCTCACCGGATGCTGATCCGTATTCACTTGCTGAGGCAGCGGCAGATGGGGCGCTATCCCTCGGCAGGTCCGAAGGGATCATATTTTCCACCGGCGAGGATAGCGCCGGCAACGATTTGCGCTCCGAATGCACCTATGAGTTGACGGGCGAAACACCCTTTGCCCGGTTCTGGACGTTGCGCACCGAACCGTATGACTATGCGGATGCGGTGCGTGTGAAAAACCCACCGTCCCACGGCGCTCTGCATTCGCGCTCACTCATTCGCGGGGCGGACAATTCGCTCGCGGTTACAATCGGCCCTTCCGCTGCGCCCGGAAACTGGATGCGCACGACAGGGACAGGCCGTATCCGTCTGGTCCTCACCACATATGATGCGCCCATCCGCGGCGGCCCCATGGCCGAGACAGTTGTGATGCCCTCGATCAAGCGGATATCTTGCGATGGATAGGGCTTCCTGGTTTCGTATCGGTTATGCCCTGCTGCTGGGCCTGCTCGGCGCAGCAATATTGCACATCACCATTGTGCTGCTCCTGCCCCGAATTTCAGACCGCAGCGGCTGGTCGCGTATGGCAGAAGCTTCCGACCTTTACCAACCCGTTATGCTTCATAGCGGCCTGCCCGATACCGTGCGCGACGGAAATCGCGACCCGTTGTTTCGCTCCATTGCCTGCCGGTTCGACCTCAACGATGGTCATCTGCGACTGCAGGCGTCTGGTGCTGTGCCCTACTGGTCTGCTTCAGTTTACGATCGCGCTGGCAAGAATCTTTACAGCTTGAACGACCTGAATGCGCGAGACAAAGCGCTCGACATCGTGGTTCTGACGCCGGCCCAGATGCTGGAAGTTCGCAAGGAATTCCCTGAAGACCTCAGCCAGTCGGTCTTTGTCGAATCAAGAGCGGAAGAAGGAATTGCGGTTGTGCGCGCATTCGTTCCCGACGAAAGCTGGACGCCATCCGTCGAAGGATTTCTGGAATCGCTGCGCTGTCAGCCGCAGTAAGTTTCAGTGCGCGGGGTTAGGCGCCGGTTCAACCGGTTTGCCGCTCACTTCTGCTTCTGCCTTGATCTGCTCGTAACGAATGCCCGGAAATATGATAACCGGTGCGGGTTCGCCAGTTGCGCGGCTCTGGCCGGGTGCCGAACTCTTCGGCACGAATGAGACTACCATGCCCATGATGCGTTATCCGTTCTCCGTTCTGGAGCTAATTACACAACGCCTCCAATTCCGATTGAGCCTGAAAGTCGGTTAACACAGTGCTAACAAATTCCACCTATTTTTAGCGGCGTGATCCGGATCAGGTCCGGAGAGTTTCGAGTTCATGATCGGGCGTAATCCGGGTGCAATCTTCCTCTTCCGATCTGAGACCTTTCGCCCACGCGGAACTGTCGCGCGCAGATCGCCTGCTACGCGCAGCCGTGTCGGGATATTGCGCGCTCACGCGTCCGCGCAAGTATGATGCCCAACAGCTTCAGGATCTCGCAATGCCGCTCATCGGAAGCGCATCGCGCGAGTCTCTCCGTTACGTCGCCGCAGCATTGTCAAAATGCGAAACCGAACCGCCAGAACTTGTGCGCGCCCTCGCGCGGATGTCGATCGACATTGCGGCCCCCCTACTGTCACGCTCGCGCGTCCTGACCGATCCAGACCTTATCATGCTCATTGGTACGCATGGCGTGGGGCATGCGCGCGCCATTGCAAAGCGCCAGAACCTGAACCCCACCATCGCGCAACTCTTACGGCTCATCGAAATGCGTCATCCTTCGCCCGCCAAGCCAGAGGAAACTGAACCAGCGGTACCCGCAGCAAAGGCACAGCCAGTTTCAACCGACGCGCGTATGGAACGCGCGCGTGAGAAGCTCCTGACAGTCATGCTCGCAGCCAGTGCCCGCCCCAAGGCAACAGAGCACGATGTTCAGCAAAGCTATGAGAAACTTCGGGACGCGGCCTTAAAAGGCGGGGGAACGCGCTTTGTGGCTGCTCTTTCCCAGAGCCTTGGCATCAGCCGGGAAACTGCCTGGATTATCGCAAGCGACGCTGTTGGCCAAAAACTGCCAATGGCCTTTCGTGCGATCGGGCTTTCCGAAGAACAAGCCTATCTGTTGACCTCGGCCCTCTTCCCGCAGCGCTTTCCGGATGCCGAGCACATCGCGCAATTTCTGGAGAGCTACAGAGAAAATTCGCTCGATTCTGCAAGCCGCCAGCTTGACCAATGGCAAGGCAATTCCGAGCTCAAAGCTCGTCAATCAGTATAAAATCCGAGACGTCCTTATTGCCCGGTTCCAATTCGACCACCCAAAGGTCCGGGTCAAACTTCTCTTCCCGCGCAATACGGGCCTCAATCTTATCGGCATCGCCCTGAATCAATAGCTGAAATCGGCGATCCTGCGGCTTGCTGCTGTCATAGCTGGCTTGTGGGGCGGGGCCATAAAGGCTCGACTCTCCCAGCCGGTCGCGCGTGACGACAAATATTGCGCCAGCCTCCAGCGCGCCGCGCTTCAGCACTGCCGCAAAGCCGCCAGCGGCAAACACGCGCCGAACGACTGCGGCAATCCAAAAATCCGATGTAATTCTCATGCCGCGCTAATATGGAGATTCGACGAATTAGTCGATCAACCCCTCAGACTTCATCTTGCGGTATACAGCCTCATCCGGCTCGCCCGTTTGGGGCAGGCCAAACAGCGCCTGAAACTCCTTGATCCCGGCGCGCGTTTTCGCACCCATGCGGCCATCGACCTCAATGCCGCTATTGCCGAACGCTTTCAGTCCGGTCTGGATTTTCACCAGAAGGCTCTCCGGCTCCGGCGACGCCACCTGGCGAACAGGAACCGGCACGGGTTCAATCGAGCCGGTGATCCCGTCGATGCCGAGATCCTTGAGCAATCTTGCGTCAACCTTGCCTGTAACGGCCATGCCCGTGCGTTGCTGATAAGCGGAAATTGCGGCGGAGGTATTCGGCCCGACCAGCCCGTCAACCTCACCGGAATAGTAGCCAAGTTGCTTCAGAGCAGACTGCACGCTCTGCAACTGCTCATCAATCATCGGCGCTGGGCGCGCAACTTCGGGCGTGCGAGTTTCTGGCGATTGCACCTCTGAGCGCTCCAGAACGATCGTGGTCTCCGGTTGCGCGGGCTGCTGACGCCGTGTCATTGCGAAACTGTCGAAGCTGCGCGTCGAAAAAAGCGGCGCGGTATGCGCGTGCGGCTGATACCAAAGGGCGTTAGCCGAGACAAAGGACAGAGCTATTAGGAACGCGGTCGTTCCGCCGACAAGGGCTGGATTTTGCGACACGAAACTGCCGAGCGCCTGTGCGCCCTGCACAATCACGCCGTCTCGATCGACCTGCTTCTTACGCCGTTTTGCGGAACGCGCCATGGTCCAACCTGCTTTTCAACACCTGCACTTCTGCCGAGGGTGTCGGCGTTGCGCTTTCCAGAACATCGTTGGGCAGAAGTACGGTCACTGTCGTGCCATCCCCTACCCGGCTATTGATTTCTATCGACCCGCCGTGAAGCTGCGCAAGCCCCTTTACCAGCGCAAGCCCCAGTCCAGTGCCTTCCGCCTTGCGGGAATAGTCACCGCCCACCTGCACAAATGGCTGGCCAAGGCGAGAGACGTCCTCAGCGGCAATGCCTATGCCTGTATCGCGCACCCAAAGCCGGATGTGCGACGCCTCGCGTTCGGCACCAATTGTAACCGATCCGCCTTCCGGCGTGAATTTCACTGCGTTCGAAAGCAGATTGATCAACATTTGGCAGACCGCCCGCCTGTCGGCCTGAATCGCAACCTGCTCTTCCAATCGGGAATCGATGCTTATGTTCTTGCGCGCCGCTTCAACGGCAACCATCGCCAGAGATGTTTTGATCGCACCTTCCAGCGGGAATTCTTCGCGATTGAGCGCATAAGCACCAAGCTCGATTTTCGACACATCAAGTATCGCATTCACAACGCTGAGCAAATGATGCCCAGCCTCGTTGATAAGCCCCACATGCTCTTTCTGGCGCGGGTCCGCAAACCGTCCATAAAGCTCGTGGGTGAGCATATCGGAAAAGCCGATGATTGCATTGAGCGGCGTGCGAAGCTCGTGACTTACCGAAGCGAGGAAGCTGGACTTTGAAAGCTCTGCCTGCTCTGCGCGCTGTTCGCTCTCTGCAAGCCGGGCATGAAGGGCCTCCAATTCATGTGAAGGCCGCAAAATGGCGAACAGGCCCTTCGCGTCCGATTGTACATCCATGATTTCAACGCTGAACCATTCGTAGGTTCCGGCCGGCGCAGAATCGTCCGGCAGACGAAGGCGCAGATTCAGCCTGCGATTGCGTGCACCGTTACGCAGATCTGACAGCGCGCACATATAGGCGACCCGATCTGCCACATGGACACGATCAAACAAACCCTGCTGCAACAGAATTTCCGGTGGCAGGCGCATCAGATCGCTGGTGCGCCCCGTTGCATCGGCAACTTCACCGTTGCTGTTCAGTCGAAGGACAACTGCATCAAGGTGCGAGGCAATTTCATCCAGTGCCGAGGGTGCCTGATCTGTGCTCGCGCGGCCTTCGATACGCGCTGCAACCAGCCCGCCATAAAGCAATACAGGTAGCCAAAAGGCGACGGATGCGCCAACGCCCGATTCGAATGGCAAGACATATGACAGTGCGACCGACGCGAACGCCGCGATTGTTCCGTTCATCAGGGCCTTTCGCGAGCGCCATACCCACCACGGTTCGAAGATCAGCGCAGAACCAAGCAATACAAGTGGCGAAGCAACGCCGCCGCCGAGGGCAATCAGGCCAGCCACGAGCAAAGCGCCAAACGCCAGCGCACAGGCGCTGATTGCCTTTTCATGCCCATATGCGGCAACGAAAAGTCCGCCCAGCCAGCATAAACCAAAGACTGCAAATCCTGCGACGGCCAGAACGCCCGGACCAAAGGCTTGTGCCATCACTACGGACGTTGCACTCACCGCGATGAGCGGAGCAGCAATGAGCGTACCCGTCAGGCGCAGCCGTACGCGCGCGGCATCGGCGCTCAACCCGGCTGTATCTACTAGCCGACGGCAACCTTCTTCGACGGACGCCCGCATTGTCCTGATTTTTTCTGCAGCCTTACTCAACGCAACGAAACCTTGTCCGACTTCCCGGATCATTTGTTTGCAGCGACACTCGCATTCCCGGTTTAAGGAAAGGATAAAGCCACATTGATTTTTGGGCCTCGGCGGCCTGCATTCGCGCGATCAGAATGCGCCACCGGCCACTTTGTCGATTATGGTAAACGACCGGTGTTCAAATACCTCTCTTCGAGGTGGTGATTCTTTTAATAAAACCCGCGCAAAATACGGACCAATGGAGACCGCAGATGTTTTTTCTGCTTCGATTTCTGTTCTGGTTCGCACTGGTCGTCTACTTTTTGCCGCTCGGCCTGAAGTGGACGGATACCGCGCGCGAAGAACTTGACCACCTCCAGACTGTTCAGGAAGCAGCCAAGGGCGCGCGCGATCTGGCAACTACATGCGCAAACAACCCGAAACTCTGCGAGACCGGACTTCGCGTTTTGAATGCCGTCAGCAAAAATGGCGAGGTTGTTGAGCCGAAGCGGCCAGATACGCCAGTTATCCCCGTGCCGACCGCACGACCCGCCGAAATTAGGCCGTGACGCCGCGCGTGTCTCGACCTATATGCGGAACCATGACGACTACGATTGAAAGCATTCAGGACGACTTTGCCTTTCTCGATGACTGGGAAGATCGCTACCGCTATGTGATTGAACTTGGTGAATCCCTGCCAGAATTTCCGGCCAGCGCGCAAACGGCCCAGAACAAGGTTCCCGGCTGCGTCAGTCAGGTCTGGTTATTGACCGAGGTCGCCAGCGGTTCAGACCCCGTCATCACCTATACGGGTACATCCGACGCCCACATCGTGCGTGGTCTGGTTGCTATTTTGCTGGCGCTTTTTTCCGGCAGGCGCGCCAGTGAAATCACTGCAATTGACGCTGAAGCTGTCTTGCGTGGGCTGGGGCTGGACGAGCATCTGACCCCACAGCGTTCGAACGGTTTGCGATCTATGGTGCAGCGCATCAAGCGTGACGCAGAGGTTGCACTAGGCAATTGAGGGCCTGTAGTCATGCGCTCCCCAATGCAGCATGCGCTCATGTCTGCGGGTCTGTGCAGGCTCATAATGTCGCGCCAGAGTAGCCAGCCCCGCCTTTAGCATCAGTTTCGCAGATCTGGCGGGCCAGCACCGCTCGGCTTCGACGGTTTCAAGTCCCTTGAGGAAACAGCACACATCAACAAGCACGCCGGAAAGCTCCGGTCCCACGGCTGCCAGCGCCTTTTCGACCCGTATTCTCGCGGACAGCGCAGCTTCCGTAAGTTCGGCCACGCCGCCCGAGGCGCCGCCACCTCTCGGCGAAACCGCAGCTTCCCAATTCGCACCGAGGCGAGGCATGATCTGGCCCCGCGTATAATCTGCCCGCAATCTTTCGCCCGCACGAAATTCATCACCGGCGAGGAAGGGATTTCCCTGCTTGTCCTTCCTGCGCGCAATTTGCGCGAGGGGTGATTCGTTCAGGTTCACGGCATGGATCGTCTCCGCGCCCACAACACATTGCATTTCAATATCAAGGTGTTGCGCCTTATACTGTTCCGAGCGCACAGCATTTGCCCGCTTTGCTGCTGCTAGCCCGGTTTCGGTAAGCATCAGCATAGCGCCATCGAACGCCAGCAATCCGCGCCGCTCGAGCAAGCCAATCACCACCCGGTTCACCCCGATCTGCTTTCCCCCATCGCGCATGATCAGAACCTTTTCCTGTCCCGACAAATCTCCGAAACTTGCAGGACCGCACATCAGGAATTTTAAAAGCCGTAGTTCGTCGCGCATCGGTCAGCCTTCCACCTTGGAGTAGAACGCGGCCGCCGTCACGCGCTCTGCACGCGCCACCATTTGATCGAACTCCAGATCGTCGCGAAGGTCTTCAACTTGCTGGCAGGCATAGAGAACCGTGGTGCGATCGCGGTCAAATCCGATCCCGACTTCTTTCATGGAAAGCCGCATGACCACATGTGCGACATACATCGCGATCTGCCGCACCTGGGTTATGGATTGGCTGCTGCGGTGAGGTGAGCGCAATTCCCGGCTTGGAACGTTAAACAGCGCCGAAATGATTTCGATGATGTTGCCGCACAGTTCAATCGCGCGTTCCTGCGAACGGCTCAGCCGCGTCTCTCCAATATTGTTGAGGAATGCCTCCCATTCAAAACTGTCCTTTGGCTGAAACCACTTTTCCTTGATAGCAAAGCTCTTCATGCAACGACCCTCAATATAGGAATTCCTTCTTATATTCGGGTTTGAGCGCAGGTGGAGAGAATGAGCGTTCCCGCCTGTTGAAAACCAACCTATTAATTTGTTTATATTGTCTTTTTTTGACGCTCAAGCGCGCATTTGCACCACGGTTTTCCACACCTTTGTTGACTCGCTCAATCTGCAATCTCAAATGGAGAAAGCAAATGAACGAACTCGCAAGAGAGGCTAAAAATTTCCGGGCGCGCGCCAACGCCGCACAATCCGAAGCAGCGCAGCGTGCTGCACTACAACTACTGTGCGGAGTCGATCTGGATAAGGTGCTATCGGAGGGAACAATAAGCCGGAAGGCAATTGGCCAACGGATCGACCGCGCACTGAAAGCAGAACGGATCAAGGGGCTGCAGCGGCATTGGAGTTATGACCTCAACCGTCACATAGCGCTAAAGCAGGCTCGCGACCGCTTGCGCAAAAAATAAAGGGCACCGCCGTCGGCGATGCCCTTTAATCAAAGCTGATTGCAAGATTACTTGCGGGCCTTCCGCTTGCGGCCAAGTCCCATCTTCTTTGCAAGCTGGGATCTTTCTGCAGCATAGTTTGGCGCCACCATGGGATAGTTCGCATCAAGGCCCCACTTTTCGCGGTACTGCTCAGGCGTGAGATTGTAGTGCGTCATGATATGGCGCTTGAGTGACTTGAACTTCTTTCCGTCCTCAAGACAGACGATATGGTCGTCATGTACTGAACGCTTTGGATTTACTGCCGGCTTCTGCTTGTCCGCCGGAGCCTGTGGTTCGGGAGTTGTCCCAATCCGACCGAGCGCGGCATGGATTTCCGCAATGAGGCCTGGCAACTCCGATGCAGGCACGGAATTATTGCTAACATAAGCCGATACAACGTCGGCAGTCAGTTCAATCAACATCTCGCCGCCACGAGACGAAGAGTCTGAATGTTCCATGGTTCAGATTTCCTGGTTAATCTTCTTTGAGTTTCGCTAGCAAACTACCCAACAATAACTTCCGACAGGCCTTGTCCGAAGCGCCATCGAATCGCATTGTCGCCCTCGTTATTATCCGTTACGCTAAATATTCTGGTTGATCAACGATCTACTTGGAGAAAAGCCGAAGGCTTCTCTTTTAATATGGTTAATTCATATATCATTGCTGGATATTTTGGCGTTCATCTACAGTAAACTAATATAATAATCGGAATAGCTATCTTACCTAACGGAAGCTGGACTTCCTGAAGATTTGAAAACAACCCTGGATAGACATATTGTACTCCCTACATCGTTAAGAAGCCAGCGTTTCTGGCTATTGTGGCACACCTGCAGAGCAGAACCGGATAAGTCATAAGAATATCCATGAGAATGTGCCCGAACAGCTTAACTCAGCACGAATTAAATAGCTAAACCCATACATTCTGCTTTACCGATGATTGATATACTTTCTTTAGATCCAATTTCCGTGATTGAGGTCGATCCGTTGGCACGCCCAGTATTGCAAGTACCGTTCTTGAATGAATTGCGACGACAATCTTGAAGTTGCAATTTTGCTGGCCGGACATTCGAGGTAAGCCTTATATAGAGTTTACCTGCTATCGCGCCGCTTCTGGTGACGATGCTTCCGTCAACGCGTTTATCTGCGAGAAATTATGGCCAAAAGATCAATCTTTTCAAAAGCCAAGGCGCCGCTTGCCCTGGAACGGCATGTGGAGGACACGCATCACGGAATAACGCGCGTTGATGAGTTTGCGTGGATGCGCGCGGATAATTGGCAGGAAGTCTTCCGCGATCCTTCAGTTCTTGATCCCGAAATTCGCGCTCATCTTGAGGCCGAGAACGCCTATCAGAACAAGCTGATGCGCGATTCGAAGCCGCTGCAAAAGGCGCTTTTTGCCGAGATGAAAGGCCGGATCAAAGAAGATGATTCTTCTGTTCCTATGGAAGACGGCCCTTTTGCCTATGGAACCTCGTTTGTGACGGGCGGCCAGCAGCCGCGCTATTTCCGTAAACCCCGTAAGGGCGGCAAGGAAGAGATCATTCTTGACGGCGACAAGGAGGCGAAGGGAAAGCCCTATTTCCGCATTGGTGGCGTCGATCATTCGAGCGACCACAAAAGCCTGCTTTGGGCATTTGATGACAAGGGTTCGGAATTCTTTACGCTTCGGGTTCGCGACCTCGCCACAGGCAAGGACAGCGCCGAGACCGTAAGTGATACGGGCGGGGGCGGCGTTTGGGATGCTGGAAACAAGGGCTTTTTCTATACGCGCGTTGACGCCAACCATCGCCCTTCCAGGATTTTTTATCACGCTCTTGGCACAGCTGAGTCCGAAGACCGGCTTTTTTATGAAGAGAAGAATCCGGGTTTTTTCGCTGGCGTCGGCGGGACGCGGCGTAATGACTGGATCATGATCTCGGTAAACGACCACGAGACGACCGAATATCGCCTCATTGATGCGAGCAAGCCTGCATCAAAGCCCAAGCTTGTCGCGCGCCGCAAGACCGGCGTGCAGTACGATCTTGAGGAAGGCGGCGATATTTTCTTCATTCTCACCAATGCCGATGGCGCCAAGGATTTCAAGATCATGACAGCGCCGGTTGAGAACCCGATTCCGGAGAATTGGACAGAACTGGTGGCCCATGAACCGGGAAGACTGATCCTTTCCATAACCGGTTTTGCCAACTATCTCGTTCGGCTGGAGCGCAAGGACGGCCTGCCCAGAATCGTTATCCGCGACCGCAAGAGCGGCGAGGAGCACACGATTGCTTTTGATGAAGAGGCTTATTCGCTCGGGCTCGGCGGGTCTTATGAATATGACACCGAAACCCTTCGTTTCACCTATTCATCGATGACCACACCGACCCAGGTGTTCGACTATGATATGCGGACGCACAAAAGAAAATTGCGCAAGACGCAGGAAGTACCTTCAGGTCATCGCGCACGCGATTATGTGACGCGCCGCCTCATGGCGACCGCCCCTGATGGGGAGCAAGTACCGGTGTCAATCCTGCACCGCCGCGGCATGAAACTGGATGGTTCCGCGCCATGCCTGCTCTACGGCTACGGGGCGTATGGAATGAGTATTCCGGCCTCGTTCAACACAAATGCGCTTTCACTGGTCGATCGCGGCTTCGTCTATGCCATAGCACATATTCGCGGGGGCAAGGATCGCGGCTATCGCTGGTATGAGGACGGTAAGCGCGAGAAGAAAACCAACACGTTTCACGACTTCATTGCCGTCGCGAAGCATCTGGTTGCGGAGAAATTTACTTCGCACGACCGAATTGTTGCGCAAGGTGGCTCGGCTGGCGGCATGTTGATGGGCGCAATCGCGAATCTGGCGCCCGAATCCTTTGGCGCAATTATTGCCGAAGTGCCGTTCGTGGATGTACTCACGACGATGCTTGACGACACGCTGCCACTAACGCCGCCCGAATGGCCTGAATGGGGCAATCCGATAAAGTCCAAAAAGGACTACAAGACGATTGCGGCCTATTCGCCTTATGACAATGTGGCGGGACTGAACTATCCGCCAATTCTTGCCGTAGCTGGCCTGACCGACCCGCGCGTCACCTATTGGGAGCCTGCCAAATGGGTTGCCCGTCTGCGCGCCCGCAAGATGAGCGACAACCCGGTTCTCTTCAAGATCAACATGGATGCCGGCCACGCAGGTGCCTCAGGAAGGTTTTCACGGCTTGAAGAGGTCGCGTTCAACTATGCCTTCGCTTTGAAGGTGACAGGCAAGATGGAATAGCTCGCGCAGTTTCCAGCCCCTGCCCGGTCGCCTCCTCGATTTTTGGGGGGAGGCGACCCTAATATCCTTTTGGATGTGCCGGGATGGCTTTCAGATAGGCCGCGATGGCCTCACGGTCAGCAGCTGGCAACTGCGCCATATTTCGCTGCACCTCGACCATAGAACCGCCGACCGAGTCATAATCCGGCGTAAATCCGGTTTCCAGATAGGCAACGATGTCGCTGGCCGACCATGACCCAATCCCATCGTCGCCGGGCGTAATGTTCGGCACGTTGCCCTCGCCCTCAGCCGCTTTGGCTCCGGCTAGCCAAAGGCTCTTGTCCGAGCCTCCGAACACGTTGCGCGGCGTATGGCACTCGCCGCAATGCCCCGGCCCTTCAACCAGATATTGTCCTGCCCTCACCTGCTCCGGCGCATCTGCCGGTAGCGCTACAGCCGGCTCCGGGCTTAGGAACATCAGCTTCCACAGGCCGATCCCGCGCCGCATATTGAATGGAAATGACAGCTGGTTTTCTGCTGCCTTTCCCTGAACCGCGGGCAAGGTTTTCATGAAAGCATACAAATCGCCGACATCAGACGGGTCCATACGGATATAAGAGGCATAGGGAAACGCTGGATAAAAATGCTGGCCGTCGGGCGAGACCCCGCGCAACATGGCATTGCCAAAATCCTCAGCCGACCAGCTTCCGATGCCGTCTTGCGGATCGCTGGAAATGTTTGGCGGCACGAAGGTGCCAAACGGCGTTTTCAGTTCCATGCCGCCAGCCAATTCCAGCCGCGCGTCCCCTTCCGCTTTGGGACGGGCGTGACAAGAGGCGCAACCGGCGGCCCAAAACATGCGCTCGCCACGGGCCGCGTCGCCATTGGCAAGAAGCGCCACCGTTTCAGGCTCCAGCCGCTTCGGCTCGGTCAAAAACCAGAACGCCGCAGCACCGGCCAACCCCGCGAGCAGGACCGACAGTCCGAGTTTTCGGGCCGCACTCAAGCGCCTACGACCTTACTTTTTAACGCGGTAGGTTTGGTGGCAAGCCGCGCATTCCTGTCCCATCGAGCCCATAGCCGCCTGTAGGCCAGCAACATCTGCCGGTGCCGATGCTACTGCCGCATCAACAACAGACTTATACTTTTCAGACTCGGCTTTGAAGCCAGCATTGTCTTCCCAAATCTTGGGTGAGGCCTCCGTATCACCCTGAGAACCGGCTGGCCAAAGTCCATCCACGTCCAGACCTTTTTCGGCGTTTGCCTGCAGAGTCTGCAAGGCGGCCAGCGTTGCCGCTGCATCAAAGGCAACCTCGCCCTTGGCCATTTTGCCAAGCTCGCCCATCAAGCGGCCACGCTCTTTCATCAACGCCTCACGATCCTCTACAGGACCGGCATGAGCAACTCCTGCAATGATGGCAAGGGTGGAGAGTGAAAGTAGGAATCTGCGCATATTTCCTCCGGTTGCTAACGCTGCCTGGGATCAGGTTTGAGAATCACGCGAGTGCGTGCAGGTGGGAACTAACAGTGAAATTGCATCATTTTTGGCACCGCAGTTTGTCAAACTTGCGTTACCACGAAAAATTAAGGCCCCGACTTGGCGGGGCCTTGGTCTGGCGTGGCTTATCAAGCCTTTTCGTAAAGCTCCAGCACATAGTCCCAGTTGATGAGGCTATCGACAAAGGCTTCGAGATATTTTGGACGCGCATTGCGATAGTCGATGTAGTAGGAGTGCTCCCACACATCGACCCCAAGGATCGGGCTTGCGCCGTGCACCAGCGGATTTTCGCCATTCGGAGTCTTGGAAATCTCAAGCTTGCCTTTCTTGACCGAGAGCCATGCCCAGCCTGAGCCGAATTGTGTCGTTCCGGCATTGATGAAGTCTGCCTTGAACTTGTCGTATCCGCCCAGGTCGGAATCAATGGCCTTCTGCAGCTTTTCCGGCAGCTTGTTGCCGCCGCCGCCCTTTTTCATCCACTTCCAGAAATGAACGTGGTTGTAGTGCTGTGCCGCATTGTTGAAGAGGCCCGGATTCTTGCCGAAGGACTGCTTCACAACTTCCTCGATGGACAGATCGCCCATTCCGGCTTCAGCGGCGAGCTTGTTGCCGTTGTCGACATAAGCCTTGTGGTGCTTGTCGTGGTGATACTCCAAAGTCTCCTTCGACATGAAAGGCTGCAACGCCTCATAATCATACGGAAGTGCGGGAAGCTCAAAAGCCATAGTCATAACTCCTCTTTGATTGCCCTCAACGGCCTTACGCCGAATTGAAAAAGTCGCGCCCGTCCTGCGCTTCAAGAAGAATGCGCCCACTCCCAATAGAGTTCCCTAGCCTTCTTGGCTATGGGGCCGGGTTGCAAGCTTCTATCCTCGATACGTATCACTGGCACAACTTTAGAATGGTTGCCGGTGGAAAAAATCTCGTCGGCTTCGAGAAATTCGCGAACAGACAATGTTTTTTCTACCACCATCGTTCCGGCGTCGGTCAAAAGCCCGATCACACGACTGCGCGTAATGCCCGCCAAGAAAGTTCCGTTGGAAACGGGTGTGTAAACAACTCCGTCCTTCACCATAAAGATATTGGAAGCTCCGGTTTCTGCGACGTTGCCGAGCATGTCCAACACAAGCGCGTTATCAAAGCCGCGCATTTTGGCTTCCATGATCGCGCGGCCGTTGTTGGGATACAGGCAGCCAGACTTGGCATTGGTTGGCATTGTTTCGAGCGATGGACGGCGGAACGGCGAGACGGTTACCGAAAATCCTGTCGGCGGCAGCATTGGCGCCTCATAGAGGCAAAGGCAGAACCGCGTGGATGCCGGGTCGGCCGGAACAGACATGTAGCCGCCGAGATCGGCCCAATACATAGGACGGACATAAACGGCGGTTTCGCCGTCAAACTTTTTGAGCCCGTCCCACGCAAGGCCCGCAATATCCTCCATGCGCATTGTCGGGCGAAGGCCCAGCGCAATGGCGGAACTGTTCACACGCGCGCAGTGCAGATCAAGGTCCGGCGAGACGCCTTCAAACCAGCGCCCGCCATCGAATACGCTCGTTCCCAGCCACATTGCGTGGCTGCGAGGTCCAAGCAATGGCACATTGCCTTCGTGCCAATCGCCATCAACATAGGTCCAGGTTTTGGATTGCGCAGCACCAACCAGATTCATGACCGTTATCCGAAGCGTTCAACGAACCAATAGGTTTGCCGCATATAGCCGGTCCCTTGCAAGAACAAAGCCGTGCTACCGGGCTCTGGCACAACGTTCAGACTGTTGCAGGATAGTCACAATGAGGGGAACACCGCAAATCCTGCCTTGCTTTTGTCCCATTATGAACGGCCATGTCGCCCCCGCGATGCAACCGCACCCCCTGCGAATTCGTTGAATCGTCCGCATTCAGATTGTTGACTGGAATATTGATGTCAGAACTGCTTCCCGCCACCGTCGACAGACGGCGCTTTCTATCCTTGTCCATTTTTGGGGTTTCGAGTCTGGCGCTCGCCGGCTGCACGACCGGCACACGGTTTCCCATAGCGCCGGCACCCACGCCTTTGCCACCTCCGCCGACTTTCGAAGAATACGCACTGATGTACGGCGCTGTAGAAGACGGTGGTTTCCAAATTCCGGCAGTGCCCTATTCCCAGATTGATCCGCAGTTCCTGCGGCAGGTGGTTGCCAACACCACCGGCCAGAAGCCTGGAACGATTGTGGTCGATACTTTGGGGCACCACCTTTACCTTACCCTGCCCGGTGGACATGCGGTGCGCTATGGCGTCGGTCTTGGCCGCGCAGGTTTTGAGTGGTCTGGTGCTGGCGTGATCCAATGGAAGCAGAAATGGCCGAAGTGGACTCCGCCAGACGAAATGATCGCACGTGATCCCAAGCTTGAAAAATTCAGCGTTCGCAATGGCGGCCAGCCTGGCGGGCTGAAGAATCCGCTTGGTGCACGGGCTCTCTACATTTTCCAGAACGGCGAAGACACACTTTATCGTGTCCACGGAACGCCCGAATGGCGGTCCATCGGCAAGTCGGTTTCTTCCGGCTGCGTTCGTATGCTGCACCAGGATGTGATCGACCTTTTCAACCGCGTACCGAACAAGACGCCTATCGTGGTGGTCAACGGCCTCGGCACCCCAATCGTCGAAGACAGGATGCCCAGCTCCATGCCGATCGACAGCGGCGTTCCGGTTGGCTCAGTGCTGATCGGCCCGGTTTGAGATAGCCTTGCATTAGCACAACCACAGGTGAATTGCTGGGGAGGCAGGATTTTTCGATCAGTGCCACCCCACCGCACGTCATTCTCGGGCTTGTCCCGAGAATCTGCCACGCACGCAAACGGCCCACTCACGCAATCGCAAATGGACGAAGATTCTCGGGACAAGCCCGAGAATGACGGCGATGTGTGAACGAAGCAGAACGCCTTCACCCCCACCACGGATTTGTTAGACAACCAGCACTAACGTCATTCTCGGACCTGTCCCGAGAATCTGCCACGCACGTAAACGGCCCACTAAGCAATCGCTAGCGGGCCGTCATTGTGCCAGATGTAGCAACCTAACGCTTCGTCAAACTTCCCAGAATGCCACGAACGATGGC
This sequence comes from Rhizobiaceae bacterium, assembly GCA_019635795.1. Taxonomy (GTDB): domain Bacteria; phylum Pseudomonadota; class Alphaproteobacteria; order Rhizobiales; family Rhizobiaceae; genus Mesorhizobium_G. Next base: position 154,273 of record JAHBYV010000005.1, on the reverse strand, counting down.
GCGGCCGACGGAAGTTCCAACGGATCGAACAACGGACTTGATCGCCGCCTCTGTAACCGTCTGGCGGCTGGAGCCCCGCGAAGAGCGTGTGCCACGGCCAGATGAGCGCTCTTCATTTCCAAAACCCGGAATGGTCCAGCCTGAGCCGGCTTCCTTTTGCTTTGCAGCTTCTTCCTCGGCAGATTGACGCGCCTGTTGCGCCTTCTTCTGCAACATTTCAAACGCTGATTCACGGTCAACCGTGCGATCGTACTGACCGGCGACCGGACTTTGATTCATGATCTGCTGGCGCTCTTGCGGCGAGATTGCCCCAATGCGCGATGAGGGAGGGCGGATCAGCGTGCGCTGAACCATGCCTGGCACACCTTTTTCCTCCAGCGTGGACACCAGCGCCTCGCCGGTTCCAAGTTGGGTTATCGCCTGAAAGCAATCGAAATCCGGGTTGGGCCGGAATGTGTCGGCAGCAACTTTCACGGCTTTCTGTTCGCGCGGGCTGTACGCGCGCAAAGCGTGCTGGATGCGGTTGCCAAGCTGCGCCAAAATGGTTTCCGGCACGTCGAGCGGGTTTTGCGTCACGAAGTAAACGCCCACGCCTTTCGAGCGGATCAGCCTCACCACCTGTTCCACACGATCCACGAGCGCCTTCGGTGCGTCGTCGAACAACAGATGTGCTTCATCGAAAAAGAACACCAGCCGCGGCTTGTCGGGGTCACCAATCTCAGGAAGCTCCTCGAACAGCTCCGACATAAGCCAAAGCAGGAAGGTTGCGTAAAGCTGCGGGTTCATCATCAACTTGTCAGCGGCAAGCACGCTGATTGCGCCACGACCATCGCGCGTGGTGCGCATCAGGTCGGCAATCTGCAATGCAGGCTCGCCGAAGAAGTTTGCGCCGCCCTGTTGTTCCAGAACCAGCAAGGAACGCTGAATCGCGCCTACAGACGGCTTCGTAACATTGCCATAGCGCGCGCCAATCTCCTGTGCTCGCTCTGCAATGTTGGACAGCAGCGCCTGCAAATCCTTCATGTCGAGAAGCAGAAGCCCTTCTTCATCGGCAATCCGGAACGCAATATTCAACACGCCCTCTTGTGCGTCTGTCAGGTTCATGAGGCGGGAAAGCAACAGCGGACCCATCTCTGAAATCGTGGCGCGGATCGGGTGGCCCTGTTGGCCGAACAGATCCCAGAAAATCACCGGAAATTCCTGGAACTCATAGGGGTCAAGCTGGACTTGCTGTGCGCGCTTGGCCAGAAAGTCCTTCGCCTCGCCCATCATGGCAATGCCGGAAAGGTCGCCTTTGATATCGGCACAAAACACCGGCACGCCTGCATTGGAGAACGCCTCGGCGAGCACCTGCAAGGTCACCGTTTTACCGGTGCCTGTCGCGCCTGTCACGATGCCGTGGCGGTTGCCGTAACGCAGCAATAATTTCTCGGGCCGCTGGTAGCTGTCGTCCGGCTTTCGGCTCGCGCCCAGAAATATGCTGTCTTGATCCGCCATAAAAATCTCCCGCCTGACAAAAGCCGCCGTTGTGTGAAAACCTATAATCGCCCCGGCGCGCATGAACAATGCTTTAGAACTATGCGTAAATGTCGTTTTCGACTTGCATGGAGCGTCGGGCTTTGGCATCCCCCTTTCGGCATAAGGGTCAGGTTCATGGATGTTCAGTCACTTTTGGAGGATACAGAGTTCGGCGCTTGCGACAGATCGCAATGGCTGAAGCTGGCAGAAAAGGCGCTCAAGGGCGCACCGTTTGAAGAAACGCTCGTTTCGCACACGGATGATGGCTTGCGAATTGAGCCCATTTATCAACGCGCCATCAACCCGCAGGCGCTTCACCGCAAGCGACCGGACAAGCCTTGGCACATTGTTCAGCGCATAGACGACACCGACCCCGCCCGCGCAAACAAGCAGGCGCTGGAGGATGTGGAAAACGGCGCGACCGGCCTTTCGCTCGTCTTTGAGGGTGCGCCCAACTCATTCGGCTACGGCCTTCCAAACACGCAAGAAGCCCTGGAGCGTGCACTTGAAGGCATACAACTCAATCGCACCCATGTGCGTGTTGATGTGCATCCCGGCAGCCGCGGAATGGCGGAATGGGTGTTGGCGCTTTTGGCCAAACGTCGGGTCGATCCGGATAAGCTCAGCCTTTCTTTCGGAATTGATGCGGCGGCGATTTTTGCCAGCACCGGCTATCTGCGCATGTCGATTGAAGCGCTCAAAGCTTCCATGCCCCAATCTCTGGCGCATTTCTTCTCTCTCGGCCTGCCGGGCGCGTTGCTGGAGGCTGATGGCCGCGTGTTTCATAATGCGGGCGCAACCGAAGCGCAGGAACTGGGCATCATTCTTTCCAATGCAACCTCCTGTTTGAGAATGTTTGAGGAAGCGCGGCAGGCTCTGGTTTATGCCGCGCCGCATATCGGGTTTGCGCTCGCCGTGGACCAGGACCAGTTCATGTCCATCGCCAAGATACGCGCCCTGCGCAAGCTGTGGGCGCGCGTTGAGGAGATGTGCGCAATTCCGCAGTCGCCAGCAACCATCCATGCGGAAACGTCATACCGCATGATGACCGCCAAGGACCCCGAAACGAACATTTTGCGCACGACTATTGCCGGGTTTGCGGCGGCTGTAGGCGGAGCCGACTCCATCTCGATCTTGCCGCACACGGTTACGCATGGTCTGCCGGAAGCCTTCGCGCGTCGTGTTGCCCGCAATCAGCAGCTCATTTTGATTGGCGAAAGTCACATCGATTTCGTCTCCGATCCTGCTCGCGGCGCGGGTGGTATCGAGGCCCTGACAGATGAGCTCTGTGAAGCCGCCTGGAAGGAATTCCAGCTGATCGAAAGCGAGGGCGGCGCGCTGAACAGCCTTGCAGACGGCAAGATTCAGGCGCGTGTTCTGGCAGCGCGGGAGCGCCGCGCCGAGGCTTATCGCAACGGCCGCGCTATCGTTGGCACGAACATATTCCCCGCGGCAAAAGAGCGTCCGGTTGAAACCCTGCACGCTGAGCGGCGCTCGCCAGCCAGCCCTGCCGCTAATCACGCAAAAGCAGTTTGCAGCCGCATCGACGCAGTGCGCATTGACCAGTCTCTGGAAGCAGTAAAATGATCCCTGATTTTACGAAACTTGAATGGCGCGAAGGCTCAAGCGACGGGCGTGAGCGGCTTGCCGACGTATGGCGCACGCCGGAAGGCATTCCGGTCAAGCATCTCTATGGCGAAAGCGACCTTGAAGGCGTCCGCTTTCTGGACACATGGCCAGGCGCGAGCCCATTCATTCGCGGCCCCTACCCCACAATGTATGTCCAGCAGCCATGGACCATCCGTCAGTATGCGGGTTTTTCCACGGCAGAGGAATCGAACGCGTTTTATCGGCGCAATCTTGCCGCTGGCCAAAAGGGCCTCTCGATTGCCTTCGACCTTGCGACCCATCGCGGTTACGACAGTGACCATCCGCGCGTTGCAGGCGACGTTGGCATGGCTGGTGTTGCCATCGACTCGATTCTCGACATGCGCCAGTTGTTTGACGGCATTCCGCTCGATCAAATGACCGTTTCGATGACCATGAACGGGGCGGTGCTGCCGATCATGGCTCTTTATATCGTGGCTGCCGAAGAACAGGGAGTTGCGGAAAAGGACCTCGCCGGAACCATTCAGAACGACATTCTGAAAGAGTTTATGGTCCGCAATACTTATATCTATCCGCCGAAGCCTTCGATGCGGATTATTTCGGACATTTTCACCTATACATCGCAGCGGATGCCGAAATTCAATTCCATTTCGATTTCCGGCTATCACATGCAGGAAGCGGGCGCGACGGCAGACCTTGAGCTTGCTTATACTATTGCCGACGGCATCGAGTACGCCCGCGCTGGCGTCGCTGCCGGGCTGGACATCGACAAGTTCGCGCCGCGTCTCTCGTTTTTCTGGGCCATTGGCATGAATTTCTTCATGGAAGTGGCCAAGATGCGCGCTGCGCGTCTGTTGTGGGCCGCACTGATGCAGAAGAATTTCGCGCCGAAGGATTCGCGCTCGCTATCGTTGCGGACCCATTCGCAAACGTCCGGTTGGTCGCTGACGGCGCAAGACCCCTACAATAACATTGCCCGCACAATGATCGAGGCAATGGCGGCAACGCAGGGGCACACACAATCGCTGCACACGAATTCGTTCGATGAGGCGCTTGCCCTTCCGACCGACCATTCGGCACGCATTGCTCGCAACACGCAGATCATTTTGCAAAAGGAATCCGGCACCACCCGCATTATCGATCCGTGGGGTGGCTCGGCCTATGTCGAGCGTCTGACCCATGACCTCGTGGCGCGCGCGCTGACACATATCGAGGAAGTCGAGAAACTTGGCGGCATGGCTGCCGCAACCGAACAAGGCATTCCGAAACTGCGCATCGAAGAAGCTGCGGCCCGCACGCAAGCTCGTATCGATTCCGGCGAACAGGCGCTGATAGGCGTTAACAGCTTCCAGCCTGAGAAGGACATCGAAGTCGATGTTCTGAAGGTGGATAATGCCGAAGTGCGCGCCCGCCAACTCGCAAAGTTGCAGGAATTGAAAGGAACGCGCGACGTTGCCGCCGTGGAAACAGCACTGGCCGCGTTGACGCAAGCCGCGCAGGGCGATGGCAATCTGCTCGATTTTGCCGTGAAGGCCGCCCGTGCAAAGGCAACGGTGGGAGAAATTTCGCTGGCGCTGGAGCGTGCGTTCGGTCGTCACGTTGCACAAATTCGCACTATTTCCGGCGTTTACCGCAAGGCGCTGGGCGAAAGCGATGTTGTCGACCGCGTTCACGATATGGTTGCCGATTTTGAGAAGAAGCACGGGACCAAGCCGCGGATTCTTGTCGCCAAGATGGGACAGGACGGACATGATCGCGGGCAGAAAGTCATAGCCACGGCCTTTGCTGACCTCGGTTTTGATGTGACTGTTGGGGCCATGTTCCAGGCACCTGAGGAAATCGCTAAACTCGCGGTGGAGCATGACGTTCACATTGTCGGTGCTTCTTCGCTGGCCGCAGGTCACCTGACTCTTGTGCCGGAATTGAAGGCCGCGCTGAAGAAGCTTGGCCGTGAGGACGTGCTTATTGTTGCTGGTGGCGTGATCCCGCCACAAGACTACGAAGCAGTGTTCGCCGCCGGCGCGGTCGAAATCTTCCCGCCCGGAACCGTTATTCCGGACGCTGCTGAACGGCTCATGAAACGCCTGTCCTAGATGTTATTACAGGCGTTGTAACGCGACTTCTTCTACGTTATACTTCGTGTTATAACGGGAGAGATCGGATGAATACCGTTGTTCGCAAGATCGGCAATTCTGAAGGGGTTATCCTGCCCAAGGAGTTGCTGAATGCAATGAACCTTAAAGCTGGAGACAGCGTCCTGATTGTGCAGGATGGCGATGAGTTGCGCCTGCGTCGTGTTGAAGACACAGCTGATGAGTTTGAGCGCAAAATGGCGGTCGCACGCGCGCGAATGAAGAAATACGAAAAAGTCTATCGCGCGCTCGCGAAATGACTGAATACCATTCGCTTGGTTTTATCTTGGCCATACACGCCGAGCAGTTGAGAATTCATGGCGGTGCAGCGGGGGTGCGCGACGTGGGGATGCTTGAGTCAGCCCTGAACCGGCCTCTCCAGAAGGCGACCTATGGCGAGCCTGATTTATGCGAACTGGCCGCGGCTTATATTTATGGAATAGCCCGAAACCATCCTTTCGTAGATGGGAACAAGCGCACGGCGCTTGCTGCGGCTGATATGTTTCTCTACTTCAACGGCCTTGATTTGCAGGCCGAGGACGAGGACCTGATTCAGTTCGTTCAGATGCTTGCTGGTGGTGAAATTGATCAAGACGGCGCTGCCGCCTTCTTCCGCGATCACACCGCACCGCTAGCGTAGCTCTCTCGCAGCCGTCCTCCTTGGGCTTGTCCCAAGGATCTGCAAACGATCTGAAACCGGCAACCTTTTCAGATCCTCGGCACAGGGCCGAGGATGACGTGTGTGACGGGGTGCTACTGCGCTTTCAGCCCAATAATTTCCCAGTCCGCGCCGTTGACCGTCGCCACTTCGCCAACAGCCTTGCCAAACAGGGCCTTTGCCATTGGCGAAACATGAGAAATCTTGCCATTTGCCGCGTCGGCTTCATCCTCGCCGACGATCTTCCACACGGCTTCGCGCCCTTCCTCGTTGACGATTGTTACCGTCATCCCGAAGCGAACGACCTTTTCGTCTGGCTCGGGAACAGAAAGCTCTGCGTTTTCGCGACGCGCGCTCCAATAGCGCAAATCCCGCGAAATAGTGGCCATTTTCTCGCGATTGCCTGCCTTTTCAGCAAGGCCAAGCTCATCGCGCAGGCTTGAAAGTTGCTTGTCAATCTGGGACAGACCTTCCTCTGTCACCAGATTTCGCTCCTGACTGACGGGCTTCTCGCCAATGTCGGCAAGTGAGAATTCGTCGTCACCTTCTTTGGTAAAGGCTCTGCTCATGTCCTCAAGTTAGGCACGAAATCGGCGCTCGGCAAGCCAGAGCTTCAGATTTCGAGCCGGGCGAGCGTTTCGGCAGGGCGCAAAATACCCACCACAGCGCCATTTCGGTTTAAAATTGAGGGCGATGTTATGTTGGCGATTTGCTCGACGACCGTTGGTTCGTCGGCAAACAACCGCGCAACAATATTTGCTCCGATCATATCTGCGCCACGGCCTGCCCCGTCATTGCATTTCACAGCAAACGCCAGCCCGCGATCCGGCGCAACGCCGCAAAGCACGCCCTCTGCGCCGCCTTTCACGAATATGCGTCCTGGCGCAGCTTCCATCAACACAGTGTCCGGCCTTCCCGTGCCTGATACATAGAACGGGTTGCTCATGGCAGCACGCATAAGGCGTCTGGCCGCAGCGGCTCGATCCATTGACAGGCCCTTGCCTGAACCCATTCGTGAGAAGCCATATGCGAGGCTTCCAAGCGAGACAGCGTAGGTCGGTATCGCGCAGCCATCTATAGCCGCATTGGATTCATCATGCTTCGCGCCAGTAACATCATTCATGGTTTCGCGGATCATCTGCTGGAAACCATGTCCGAAACCCACATATCCTTTGTGGTTCATCCCGCAATGCGCGCAAACGGCAAGAAAGCCCGAATGTTTGCCGGAGCAATTATTGTGCAACTGGTTTGGCTTCCCGCCAGCCCGTGCCAGCGCCAGTTCGGATGCCTGGTCAGTCGGCCAGTGAGTGCCACATTCGAGAGCGCTTTCATCCAGGCCTATCTTTGCCAGCATCGAAGCTGCGCGCTCTACATGGCCCGGTTCGCCAACATGCGAGGCGCATGACAGGGCAAGATCAGCGTCGTCAAAACCCAACGCATCAGCAGCCCCCGTTTCAATCAAAGGCAGCGCTTGCATGGACTTTATCGCCGAGCGCGGAAACAGAAGTTCCTCGACATTTCCGATTTCCAGAACGGCCTTGCCGTCAAAATCGTAAATCGCAATCGCTCCGCGATGCCTGCTTTCGACGAAATTACCGCGCGTCACTTCCACCAGAACCGGATCGGTCATTTTCGTACCTCATTTGAGCTTGCCAGCGTGACTATCTTCGTTGTGCCTCCCGGTCCAGCGCGACCGCGGTTGAATATTAGAATTCTCACAATTCATCCGTCGCAAACCGCGCGCTTTCCGCCGCGATTTTTATTGATTGACCAGTCAATAAAAAGCTAGTGTCAAGCATTGGAGGTTCGTTATGCCTAAACTCGGTATGCCCCCGCTCAGGCGAAAAGAACTGATAGACGCCGCCATTTTGACCATTGGCGAGCGCGGCACGCTTGATGTGACAATGACCGACATTGCAGGGCGGGCAGGTGTTTCATCGGCACTCGCGCACCATTATTTCGGTGCAAAAGAAGAGCTTTTGCAAGCCACAATGCGGCAATTGCTGTCAGACCTCGCAGCCGAGATACAGCAATCATTGCGGCGGGCCAAATCACCCCGCGAGCGGCTGTCCGCCATCGTGAATGTCAATTTTTCCGTCAGCCAGTTCCGCCCGGAAGTTGTCGCGGCATGGCTGGCATTTTATGTGGAAGCGCAGCGCTCTCCTCCCCTTCGCCGCCTGCTTCGCATCTATGTGCGCCGCCTTCGTTCGAACCTCATGAGCAGCCTGGTTCCGCTGGTGCCACGCCACCACGCTGATATTATGGCTGAAGGTATCGCGGCGCTGATCGATGGATTTTATATTCGCCGTGCATTGAAGGACGGCCTGCCAAACCCACGCGGCGCAATTGCTGTCATCGAACAGTATATCGAGTCAGGTCTGCGTGCATGAGCGTGGCCGATCTGGTTGCGGATTACGTGATTGTCGGGTCCGGTTCAGCCGGCTCCGCCCTGGCGTACCGGCTGTCTGAAGACGGGCGATATTCGGTTATCGTGATTGAATATGGCGGAACCGATATAGGGCCGTTCATCCAGATGCCTTCCGCGCTATCTTTCCCCATGAATATGAGCCGCTACGACTGGGGCTTTAAAACCGAACCCGAACCAAATCTTGGCGGGCGCGTGTTGGTGACCCCGCGCGGCAAGGTCATTGGCGGGTCGTCCTCTATCAATGGCATGGTCTATGTTCGCGGCCATGCGCGGGATTTTGACCATTGGGCAGAGGAAGGCGCTGCGGGCTGGAGCTTTGCCGATGTGCTGCCCTACTTCAAGCGCATGGAACACGCCGTTGAGGGCGAGGACGGCTGGCGCGGAACGGACGGACCGCTGTTCGTGCGGCGCGGCCTGCGTCAAAATCCCCTTTACCTGGCGTTCATCGAAGCGGGCAAGCAGGCCGGTTTTGAAGTGACCAACGATTACAACGGAGCCAAGCAGGAAGGCTTTGGCCCCATGGAGCAGACCATCCACGGCGGGCGCCGCTGGTCCACTGCCTGCGCCTATTTGCGGCCTGCCCTCAAGCGCAAAAATGTGAGTCTTGTCAGTGCTTTCGCCCGGCGAGTGGTCATTGAGAATCAACGTGCGATAGGCGTGGAGGTTGAAGTTCGCAAACAGATTCAACTTGTTCGCGCAAAACGTGAAGTCATCCTTGCCGCATCCTCGATCAATTCGCCCAAATTGCTCATGCTGTCCGGCATTGGCCCTGCCGCGCATCTGCGCGAACATGGAATTGAGGTCGTGGCGGACAGGCCCGGCGTCGGCCAAAACCTGCAAGACCATCTGGAGCTTTATATCCAGCAGGAATCGACACAGCCGATTACCCTTTATTCGGTTCTTAATCCCTTCTCCAAAGCGTTGATTGGTGCGCAATGGCTCTTGTTCAAAACCGGGCTCGGCGCAACAAACCACTTTGAGGCGGCGGCATTCGTGCGGTCCGCGCCGGGCGTCGAATATCCCGATATTCAATATCATTTCCTGCCAGCAGCTATTCGCTATGATGGCAAGGCCGCGGCCAAGTCGCACGGCTTTCAGGCCCATGTGGGGCCGATGCGCTCCAAATCGCGAGGCTCGGTCACGCTTCGCTCGGGAGATCCTTTGGACATGCCCGTTATCCGGTTCAACTACATGTCCCACCCGGACGACTGGACCGAGTTTCGCCATTGCATCCGCCTCACGCGTGAGATTTTCGGGCAAAGCGCATTCGAGCCCTATCGCGGGCGCGAAATTTCTCCGGGCTCGCATGTGCAGAGCGATGCAGAGCTTGACGAATTCATCCGCGACCATGCTGAAAGCGCCTTCCATCCATGCGGCACGTGCAAGATGGGCCGCGCGAGCGATCCGATGGCAGTTGTGGACCCGGAATGCCGCGTTATCGGCGTTGAGGGTTTGCGCGTCGCAGATTCTTCTATTTTCCCGCGCGTGACCAACGGAAATCTGAATGCTCCGTCTATCATGACGGGGGAAAAGGCCGCCGACCACATTCTTGGCCGGGCCATGCTCGCCCCGTCCAATCAGGAACCATGGATAAACCCGCGCTGGCGGAAGTCGGACAGATAGGAGGAAGCATTGAAGGCGCAACCCAAGGCTTCGCACTACATCAATGGCCGCTATGTCGAAGACAGTGCAGGCGAACCGATTGACCTGATTTATGCCGCGACCGGGGAGCCGATTGCCCGGCTGCACGCCGCAACTCCAGCCATAATCGAGCAGGCAGTGCAATCCGCGCATCGGGCGCAGGCGGCCTGGGCGCAGCTTAAACCAGTCGAGCGAGGCCGCATATTGCGACGCGCCGCCGATCTGTTGCGCGCGAAAAATGATGAGCTGGCGCGGATAGAGACACTCAACACAGGCCGCGCCATACAGGAAACGCTGGTTGCCGATGCCGCTTCCGTGGCCGAAGCACTGGAGTTCTTTGCGGGAGCCGTCGCGACATTCAACGGTGATTTTTTCGATCTGGGCGGGCCTTTTGGCTACACGCGCCGCGAACCTCTTGGCGTGTGCGCTGGCATTGGAGCCTGGAACTATCCGATACAGGGTGCGGGCTGGAAGTCCGGCCCCGCCCTGGCAATGGGCAATGCGATGGTTTTCAAGCCATCGGAAGCCGCCCCGCTTTCGGCGCTGTCACTTGCTGAAATCTACACGGAAGCGGGTCTGCCGGATGGCCTTTTCAACGTGATACAAGGGCGTGGACCCGTTGGCTCGGCATTGGCCAGCCACGATCTTGTGGCCAAGATTTCCTTCACCGGGTCCGTTCCAACCGGCAAGAAAGTGCTTTCGCTCGTCGGTTCGCACATGAAACACGCGACCATGGAGTTGGGCGGAAAGTCACCTCTGGTGATCTTTGAAGATGCCGATATCGAGAATGCGGTTGGCGGCGCGATGATGGCGAACTTCTATTCGACTGGGCAGGTTTGCTCCAACGGAACGCGCGTATTCGTGCACGAAGCAATCCAGCAGCAATTTCTTGAGCGCTTGACTGAGCGCACGAAGGCCATCCGCATCGGCGATCCGCTGGACCCTGACACGCAGATGGGACCGCTGATCAACAAGATGCAGTTCGACAAGGTTCTGGGCTATATCGAGATCGGAAAGCAGGAAGGCGCAACGCTGCATTATGGCGGCGGTGTGCCAAGGCTTCAGGGGTTCGAGAATGGCTATTTTGTCGAACCGACAATCTTTACCAATGTTCGGGACGACATGCGCATTGCCCGCGAGGAGATTTTCGGGCCTGTCATGAGCGTTCTGTCGTTCACAGATGAGACTGATGCGATTGCGCGCGCGAACGACACGCCCTTCGGCCTTTCCGCTGGTCTTTTCACGCGCGATTTACCGCGCGCGCATCGCGTGATTGCGCAACTGCAGGCCGGCACGTGCTGGATCAACAACTACAATCTCACACCTGTCGAAATGCCGTTCGGCGGGTACAAGCAGTCTGGCATAGGGCGCGAAAACGGCATCGCCGCTCTCGCTCATTATTCGCAGATCAAGTCTGTCTATGTCGAAACGGGCGACGTGCAAGCCTCGTTTTGAAATCAGCGCTTGCGAACAAACTCTGTGCGCAACACAAGGCCCTTGATGGTGTCGTGGCGGCAATCGATCTCTTCGGGATTGTCCGTCAGCCGGATTGAACGGATCACCGTGCCCTGCTTCAGCGTCTGCCCTGCACCCTTTACCTTGAGGTCTTTCACCAGAACGACCGAATCCCCATCAGCCAGAACATTTCCGGACGCATCGCGGACTTCAGCGGCCCTTGCCGCCTCCGCAGCGATTTCGGACGCCGGACGCCACTCGCCCGTTGCTTCGTCGTAAACATATTCGTCGTTCTGGTCGCTCATGCGATCCCCTCAAAGTTCAATGCGTGAAAGATTTCCGCTTATAGAGGGCGCGCTGCCAAAGTCGATAAGCAATGAGCACTGCGCTGGCTAAGGACGATTGTGCGCGCCATCTGGAGCAATCTTTGATTCGACATATACTTTATTAGCATGTCATTTTCGAATCCCAGCCGGTCCGATGTGCGGCGCGTATCATACGGACGGGCACAAGGCATCGGCCCTTTGCTCAAAACTTTCCCGCTGGTGGCCAATCTTGGCCCTTGCGGGCGCATGGCGCGACGGTTATAAGCCCGCGGTCTGGTCACGGAGTGTAGCGCAGCCTGGTAGCGCACCTCGTTCGGGACGAGGGGGTCGGAGGTTCGAATCCTCTCACTCCGACCAGTAAAATCAAGCACCTAGACTATTAGCTTAGTCGCTTGCTGCAGTTTCCCGCCTGGTTTCCGCCGATTTTCCCTTATTCCAGCTAATCTTTGCAATTGCTCCGCGCCTGTATCAAAGCATGTTTGCGGTTCGCAGAATTCAGCGTTTTGGCGTGCGCATAAGGCACAAAACTTTAAATCGCCAAGTACGGAAACTCACCAACCTTGTCACTCACCTCAATAGCACAACGCATCGATATTGCTTTTCTCGACTTTTGATTGCGCGCCGAGCTTCGACATGCTTTTAAGCGTTATCTAATTTTCTGATTGAGGGAAAAACATATGCGTAAAGCAGGTGGAATAATCGCGATTATCGCCGGCATTTTTGCTGTTTTGGCAGCGGGGTTTACTCTGTTCGTGGGAGGTGCTGCCGGTGCATTTCAAGCTGAAGGCGCTGATACCGTTATCATGCTTGGCTGGGGCGGCGTTATATTCTCGTTTTTGACAATAGTTCTTGGCGCAGTCACACTTGGTGCCGGTTCGAAAGTGCCCGCTATCCTGCTTATTTTTTGCGCCATTCTCGGCGCTGTTATGGGTGGAACATTCGTAGCCATTTTCATGGTGTTAGCCCTGATTGGCGGAATTCTTGGAATTTTCGGCAATAAGGCTACGGCTGCTTAGAAAGGTTTAGCCGCCAACAAAAGCCAACCAGTTCCGGATTGCCTGTGTGGCGGCTATCCTCATTAAACAAGCAGGGCCGCGCGGATTGAGCTCGTCTTCAAAAAAACCACCGATTGACACGTCAAAAGGCGCTGCTTCAGTTATGTTAGCGCTTCGATTTCCAAGTTCCAATAGCGATAGCGAAATCGTTCGGCGCAGGATACCGGCAAGGCAAACCCTCACCCCACAGATGCAATCAAACTTCCCAGCGCCGGCAGCGTTATGGTCCTGCCCGAGGTCTTGGCCGTTTGATCGGTGAACAGGGCCGTGCTGATTTCAATATCACTCGGCAATTTCCAGCGAACGGGGCTATCGCTGAAATTGAACACACACAAAATGCTCTGCCCATCATGTTCCCGCAGGAATGCCAGCACTTTTTTGCCACTCTCCAGAAACCTGACACTTCCCTCAATCATTGCGGGCTGTGACGCCCGGAGCCTCAAAACCGCGCGATAATGATTCAGCAGCGAATGCGCATCCCGCTCCTGCACGTCAACAGCGCGCGCCGCCGATTTTTCCGTGACGGGAAGCCACGGGGTGCCGGTCGAAAAGCCGGCGTTTTGCGCCCGCGATTCCCAGACCATCGGTGTGCGGCAGCCATCCCTTCCCTTGAAGCCCGGCCAGAACCTTATCCCGTAAGGGTCGCGCAGTTGCTCGAAGGTAAGCTCCGCCTCTTCCATACCCAGCTCCTCGCCCTGATACAGGCAAATTGATCCGGGCAGACAAGCGAGAAGGCAGATCGCAAATCGGGCTATTTCATCGCTGCTTTGGCCTGGCTTGGCCCAACGGCTCACATGCCGCTTCACATCATGATTGGAAAACGCCCAACACACCCAGCCATCGCGCACCTTCGCAAAAAAGCGTTCCACGCAGCCCCGAAAATGCGACGGCGAGAATTCATCGCCGAGCATATCGAAGGTGTAGCACATGTGCAGCTTGTCGCCATCGCTGGTGTAAGCCGCAACCGTATCGAGCGAGCGTTCCTCGTCGCCCAACTCGCCCACGCTCGCCCTCTCCCCAAATGAATCCAGAAGCGCACGGAAGCGCTTGAGAAAATTCAGGTTTTCGGGTCGCGACTTGTCGTACAGATGTTGCTGAAAAAGGTAAGGGTTGGTTGCATCCAGCGCGTCGCGCTTGCGTTTAGGCAATGCCGGATTCGGACGCAATCGGGCATCCTGAAAATAGTAGTTCACCGTGTCGAGGCGAAAGCCATCGACCCCTTTTTCCAGCCAGAAGCGCACCGTCTCCAGCAGCGCGTCCTGAACCGCCGGATTGTGGAAATTCAGCGCGGGCTGGGAAGCGAGGAAGTTGTGCAGGTAATATTGCTTGCGCGTCGATTCCCACTCCCACGCCGACCCACCAAAGACGGAAAGCCAGTTGTTTGGCGCGGTTCCATCCGGCTTTGCATCAGCCCAAACGAACCAATCCGCCTTGTCGTTTGTCCGATCAAGACGACTTTCGACAAACCACGGATGCCGGTCTGAAGTATGCGCGAGCACCTGATCGATTATGATTTTCAGGCCAAGCCGGTGCGCTTCGCTAACCAGCAGTTCGAAATCTTCCATCGTTCCAAACATGGGATCGACGGCGCAATAATCCGAAACATCATAGCCCATATCGGCTTGCGGCGATTTGAAGAAGGGCGATAGCCAGATCGCATCTACGCCCAGTTCGGCAATGTAAGGGAGCCGCTCAATGATGCCCGGCAAATCACCAATGCCGTCGCCATTGCTGTCCTGATAGCTGCGCGGATAGACTTGATAAATGACGCAACCGCGCCACCATTCGCTAGTCGCCATTTTCCACCTCGCGCCTGAATTCAACGGATCTTCCAGCCACGACACCATCGTCCCAGCGATGGCCTCCGCGTTCAGGCAAATGAAACGCGACCTTCCGCCGGTCGCCATTTATCAGAACCGCGAGCCGTCCGCCTTCGCCTGAGAGCACCATGCAAAGCCTTTGGCGGCTTGGATCCTCCCAATCCGCCACTGTCATTGGCACACCGGATTCGGTCAACCATTGCACATCATTCCCGCCCAGAAAGTGCAGTTGGCTGAACGCCCGAAAGCCCGCGCGCATCTTCGCCAGCGAAAATGCGTATGCCTCCAGCTCCCGGTCGCGATTGCCCCAGCTTAGCCAGCTTGTTTCATTGTCCTGACAGTAGGCATTGTTGTTTCCGCCCTGTGTGCGGCCGAACTCGTCACCCGCCGTCAGCATGATTGCGCCACGCGACGCAAACAAGGTAGCAAGAAGGGCGCGAATATCCCGGCTCCGCGCCGCCTGAACAGCAGCATCGGCGGTTTCGCCTTCGACGCCATTGTTCCATGACAGGTTTTCATTGTGGCCGTCGCGGTTGCCCTCTCCATTCGCATCATTGTGCTTATGTTCAAAGCTCACCAGATCGGCGAGCGTCATGCCGTCATGTGCAGCTATAAAATTGACGGTTCTAGTCCCCGTCTGTCCGTCACCGCCGAACACATCGGATGAGCCAGCCAGCCGCGTCGCCAGAGCGCCGACCATGGAACCGTCACCGCGCCAGAAGCGCCTTATGTCATCGCGGAACTTGTCATTCCATTCCAGAAAGCGGTGACCGAAATTTCCGAGTTGATAACCCTGCGGACCAATGTCCCACGGCTCGGCAATCAGGACGCGATCCGCCAATGTCGCATCGCCGCGCATTTCTTCCAGCAGCGCGGCCTTTGCGTCAAAACCATCTGCACCGCGACCCAGCACGGGCGCAAGATCGAAACGAAAACCGTCAATTCCCGCATGGCGCACAAAGTGGCGAAGCGAATCCATTATCAGACCCCTTGTCACCGGATGGTCGCACGCAATGGTGTTGCCGGTACCCGTGTCGTTTACGAGTTCACCGTCGCGGCTGCGATAATAGGTCGTTGCATCGAGCCCGCGCAGCGATAAGGTTGGCCCGGCCACATCGCTTTCTGCCGTGTGATTGAACACCAGATCGAGGATAACACCGATCCCCGCCCTGTGCAGCGCGGCAACCGTTTCCCTCAATTCCTGCACGCCGCCGGGGCAAAGCCTTGGGTCCAGCGCCATAAACGAAACGGGGTTGTAGCCCCACGCATTGCTCAATCCCAAGGGTGGCAAATGGCGTTCATCCATCCATGCCGTGATCGGCATCAGTTCCACGGCAGACACACGCAGTTTCTGCAAATGCTCGATTATGGCCGGGTGCGCCAGCGCCGCCACTGTTCCGCGCTGTGCGGCAGGAACATCTGGATGCAGTTTGGTAAAGGACTTCAGCTGCAATTCATAGATCAATCCGCCGAGCTGGAATAACGGAGTCGATTGAATCACTTCCGGCAAATTCCTCACAACCGCCTTTGGCAGCAGTGGCGCAGTGTCGAAAACCCCACGGGCAGACGCCAGACGCTTGTCGTAGCGGTAGGGTCCATCAATCTCGACGGCATAGGGATCGACAAGCAATTTCAGCGGATCGAACCATAGACCGCGCTCCGGGGCGTATTCCCCATCCGCGCGAAAGCCATATCGCTGCCCCGCGCCCACAGGCGCGACGGCAAAAAACACACCGGCCTCGCCGTGCTGCATTTCAACGCGCGTCTCGTTGCCGTCCTTGTCGAACAGGCACAGCCAGACGGTTTGCGCTGTAGCAGACCAGACTGAAAAGCGTGTTTCGCTTCCCAGCACGACAGCCCCAAAGTTGCTGCTGATATTCTTCATGCCGTTTGCCTTCGCAAATATCACGCGCTCAGCCGCGCGCACCGCTCTTCAGTTGCGAGAAAGAGGGCGGTTCGCAGCGCGGGAGAGGCGAGCCATCTGGTCAAATGTTCACGTAATGACCGTTGGCTTTTTGCGGCCCGTAAATTTCACGATTCCGGCAATGTCATCCGCAGCCTTGATGATGTCGGCCAGCGCCTTCTGCGTCTCGACGCCCTGCATTTGCGGGTCAGGTTCATAGCGCTCGAAATATACCCGCAGCGTGGCACCGGACGTTCCGGTTCCAGACAGGCGGAAAACCACGCGCGAGCCGCCTTTGAACAGCACACGCACGCCCTGATGTTCGGAGACAGAACCATCAACCGGATCATGATAGGCAAAATCATCCGCTGCCTCGATCGTGAGGCCCCGCCCCTTCGTTCCCGGCAATTTGGAAAGGTTGTTGCTCAGGCTGAGCATCAATGCGTTGGCCTTCTCGCTATCCACCTCCTCATAGTCGTGGCGTGAGTAATAGTTGCGGCCATATTCGTGCCAATGTGCCTCTATGATTTCCTTCACGCTTTGCTTGCGTACCGCGATAATGTTGAGCCAGAAAAGGACCGCCCAAAGTCCGTCTTTTTCGCGAACATGGTCAGAACCGGTTCCGAAGCTTTCCTCGCCGCAAATGGTCGCCTTGCCCGCATCCAGCAAATTGCCGAAGAATTTCCAGCCCGTCGGCGTTTCATACATGCCGATGCCCAGCTTTTCGGCAACGCGATCCGCCGCCGCGCTCGTTGGCATTGAGCGCGCAATTCCGGCCAGCCCGCGCTTGTAACCCGGTGCGAGCGTCGCATTTGCGGCCAGGACGGCAAGGCTGTCCGATGGCGTTACAAACATGCCCTTGCCAACGATCATGTTGCGGTCGCCGTCACCATCAGACGCCGCGCCGAAGTCTGGCCCTTCAGCGCTCATCACATCGTCATAGAGTTCCTTGGCGTGGACAAGGTTCGGGTCGGGATGGTGTCCGCCGAAATCCGGCAGCGGGTGAAAGTTTCGCGCCGTTCCCTGCGGTGCGCCAAGCCGGTTCTCGAGTATCTCTTTTGCATATGGTCCAGTCACGGCACTCATGGAATCCATTGCCATGCGGAACCCACTCCTGAACATCGCGCTGATGGCCGGGAAGTCGAACAAACTTTCCATCAGCTCGGCATAGTCTTTCACCGGGTCGATAATCTCGACCGTCATGCCAGCGACCTCGACGGAGCCAATCGCATCGAGATTGACCTCGCCAATTTCGGCGATCTTGTATTCAGTTATCACCTTGGAATTGGCGAAAATTGCATCGGTGATTTTCTCCGGCGCGGGGCCGCCATTGCCGATGTTGTACTTGATGCCGAAATCCTCATGCGGCCCGCCGGGGTTGTGGCTTGCTGAAAGCACCAGCCCGCCAAACGCCTTGTATTTGCGGATGATGTTCGAGGCTGCGGGGGTTGAGAGAATGCCACCCTGCCCCACCATAACCTTGCCAAAGCCATTTGCCGCAGCCATGGCGATGGCCTTCTGGATTACCTCACGGTTGAGGTATCGTCCGTCGCCGCCAATCACCAGTGTTCTGCCCGCAAAGCCGTCCAGCGCGTTGAACACCGATTGGATGAAATTCTCGGCGTAGTTCTCCTGCTGGAAAACCGGAACCTTTTTGCGCAGGCCGGAAGTGCCAGGCTGCTGATCCATATAAGGCTTTGTCGGAACCGTCCTGATATTGGCGCTTTTGTTCATCTGGGGACCCGGCCTCCTGTCGAGCAGGTTCTTGTAAATATCGACATATTTGCGGGCAGAGCGCGTCCATGAAACGTCGCTCTTCATGCCCTGTACCTGTAATGATTTCCACGCATCGCGGCTTGCGTGCAGCTCAATCGCGCGCTGGATGGCGCTGAGCAGAGCCCGCTCGCTTGCTGGATCATGCACAATGCCGGTGGCAACACCCGCGGTAACGGCAGCCTCATTCGCGTCGATCACCGTGTCCGCAAGGCCGCCCGTGCGCGCAACAACGGGCACGCAGCCATAGCGCAGCCCATAAAGCTGCGTCAGCCCGCACGGCTCAAACCGCGACGGGATCAGGATCGCGTCTGCCCCGCCCTGCATCATATGCGACAGGGATTCACCATAGCCGATTACCACCCCGATCCGCCCGCGATGACGAGCGGCGGCGGCCAGCAATTGCCCTTCAAGCCCTGAATCGCCTGACCCCAGCACGGCGAGCTTTGCACCCATCTCGACCAGCCTGTCGGCTATCGCCACAAGCAGGTCCATTCCCTTTTGCCAAGTCAGGCGGCTTACAACGCAAAACAGAGGCGAACTGTCCCGATCCAGACCGAAACGCTCCTCGATGGCAGCGCGGTTATCCGCGCGCCTGTCCAGCGTGGACGCGTCAAAGGTTGCCGCCAGATGGCTATCCGTCGCAGGGTTCCACACCTCGTCGTCAATTCCATTGACTATGCCGAACAGGTCCGGCGCGCGCCGGTTGAGCAGCCCGTCCAGTCCCATGCCGAATTCCGGCGTCATGATTTCCTGAGCATATGTCGGGCTAACGGTTGTGATCGCCCAAGCTGATTGCAGCCCGGCTTTCAAATAGCCAACACCACCATAATATTCCACGCCATCGACCGTCATGGCCTCTGCGGCTAATCCGAGGCTTCCAAAAATTCCAGCAGCGAACCTGCCCTGAAAGGCAAGGTTGTGAACCGTCATTACGCTGGGCACATGGTGGGCCGGACCAAATCGCAAATAAGCAATGGTCAGGGCCGCTTGCCAGTCATGCGCGTGAACAATGTCAGGCTTGAATCCGGGCAGCTTTCCTTCGGCAATGTCTGCCCCAACTCGACTCAGCGCGGCAAAGCGCTGCCAGTTGTCCGGCCAGTCATTGCCGTTCGGATCGCCATACGCGCCGCCATTGCGTTCATAGAGATGGGGCGCATCAAGCACATAAAGGTGCTGGCCTGCTGTAACGGAATAAAGCAGTGCTGCCGGTCCGCCAAACAAATCATCGTAGTGTTGAACGGCCTGCGTTCCGCTCAGCCCCTTCAAAACCTGCGGATAACCCGGCAGAAGAGAGCGCATTTCCACACCATGTTGCGCCACTGCCAGCGGCAGCGCCCCTGCAACATCTGCCAGACCACCGGTCTTGATGAGCGGGTACAGTTCGGAAGTGACGGACAGCACTTTCATGCGATGGTTCTCTGCTATGTCGGGGCGGGCGAATATGCGCCGCCCCTTCATTGCTACATCGCCACAAAATGCGGCTTTAGGAAACAACTTCCATCAGAAATAATTAGCCAGAGGTTTTCCTGAATGGCAGGAGCACCGGACTAGCCCAGGAATGACATGTCGAACTTAAGACCAAGGTTGCGCCCGCCATTGCTTAAATCAGCGTGATGGCCGGGAGCCAACTGCCTGTATGGCGGCATTTCCCGCACCCTGTTTGCTTGAATGATATCCTGCGTGCGATTATCCGGCACCGAATATTCGCCACGGCGATCAATCTCTCTCTGCTGCACCACATATCCGGCCTGCGTGGCAGCAGGTGTCGGCAGAATATAAGCTTCGTAGTTGCCCGATATTGGCGGCGTAAAGCGTACAGTCCCGTTGCCAGCACGGTGCAAGCCTCCACCTGCGAGCGTATACGTCGCTCCAGTTTCAGAATGCTGGATCTGTTCAACGGTGGGCTCTGGCCCGCCATATGTATTCAAAAGGTCAGATAATAGAAGCTTACGTCTTATCAATTCCAATTCACGCCCACTTTGAAGCTTAAGCTGGATGTCATAAGTTTTACCTTCATTGTAATGGTGCGGAAATGCTCTCGTGAACTGAAAGAAGTCTGTAACATGGAAGGGATCGACTGTATCTATCATCGTTCTGTTGTTTTGCGGCAACTGCTCCTGAGCGAGATTTTGGATTGCGCGTGAACCCCTCCGGTTTCCGCGCACTGTCATAAGTTCCTGTTGCGCCAAATGTTCGCGCAGCGCCCTTTCTTTAGCCTTTCGGGGTGGTTGCACCCGACGCGCGAGATTTACCTGCTGGACGGCTTGAGGTTGCTGGACAGGTTGCTGCTGCTGGACAGGCTGGACCTGCGGAGCTTGCTGGTACGGGCTGTAAGTCCGGATACTTACTTGCTCCACCCTCACTCTTTTCTCCAACTGCGGCTCATCTTCACCCAACTCACGAACAAGCTCCATTGGAGTCGACTGCCTGACCACCTGCTGCGGAACCTGTGGAGCCTGCTGCAAAGGTGGCTGTACAAACTGAGGGCTTAACTGAACACTTCCCTCAGGCTGAACACTTGTCCTTGCGGATTGTGCGCCCTGTTGCCCCGCATGCTGGATAACCCACGGCCCAAACTGCGCCTGGACCGGTTCTTCGCCCCCAGACCCAATGGTATTATTTGGAGAGGCTCCGACATTTCCCGCATTGGATGGAGCGACCGGATGCTGCATTGCGTACGAAGCGGAAACCGCGAATTGATTGTGTGGTGAGCTCGATTGCGAGGTGAGTGAGGCACCCCCGAATTGAATAGAACTGTGATTCATTGAATTTGAAGATCTTACTGTATCGCTTCCAGACATATTTTCACTCTCTAACATGCTAATAAGATCCCAGTAATCAATCCTGAGTTGCTGGAAACTATTCCCGCTCTAGCAAGACCAGTCTGGGATCGAGGTCAATTTCGACAGCTTCGTATAATATATTTATAATATATAATAAATAAGAATTTTAGCCTGTTCAGCACCAAGCCTGCTTCAGGCGACAATCAACCGGTAATTTAACTCAAAGGTAGTTCGCAATCATCCCAATCGGGCGATCATATCCTGCGTAATCAACACAACTCCCTTTTCGCTTACACGAAAACGCTTGGCGTCCAGCTTAGGATTCTCGCCCACAATAAGCCCTTCCGGTATATGCACGCCGGAATCGATGACGCAGCGCGTCAGCCTCGCATTGCGGCCAACCATGCAATCGGGAAGCATCACCACTTCCTCAAGGTGGGAATAAGAATTAATCCGTGCTCCCGTGAAAATAAGGCTCCGCTTCAAGGAGGCACCGGAGACTATGCAGTCGCCCGAAATCACAGATGAAACCGCCATGCCCCGGCGGCCATCCTCGTCATGCACAAACTTCGCTGGCGGTTTCAGTTCCGCATAAGTCCAGATCGGCCAATCGCGATCGTATATATCGAGTTCCGGCGTTACGTCAGTCAGATCGACATTGGCTTCCCAGTAAGCGTCTATCGTACCCACATCGCGCCAATAGGGCTGTGCCTCCATTGATGAACGCACGCAGGAAGTCGCAAAGCGGTGCGCAACGGCTTTGCCATGCTCAACGATGTAGGGAATGATGTCCTTGCCAAAATCACGGCTGGAATCGGGATCAGCCGCGTCCTTACGCAACAGATCCATCAGGAACTTTGTACGGAACACATAAATGCCCATGGACGCCAGCGCGAATTCGGGCTTTCCGGGTATAGCAGGCGGATCAGCAGGCTTTTCAATGAAAGCAATGATCCTGTCCGCCTCGTCCACATGCATCACGCCGAAACCGGTGGCCTCCATGCGCGGCACTTCAAGGCATCCAACAGTCACATCGGCATTCTGGTCCACGTGCTGACGCAACATCAGTTCGTAGTCCATTTTGTAGATGTGGTCGCCGGCCAGAATGACCATGAATTCAGGGCCATAGCTTTCAATAATATCTGTGTTCTGGAAAACCGCGTCGGCGGTTCCCTCATACCACTGCGTTTCAGAAACGCGTTGCGAAGCAGGCAGAATATCGAAGCTTTCATTGCGTTCGGGCCGCATGAAATTCCAGCCGCGCTGGAGGTGGCGAATGAGCGAGTGGGCCTTGTACTGCGTGGCCACCCCAATGCGCCGTATGCCCGAATTGATTGCGTTGGACAGCGCAAAATCAATAATGCGGGTCTTGCCGCCGAAGTGAACCGCAGGCTTGGCGCGGCGGTCAGTCAGTTCCTTGAGACGGCTACCCCTGCCCCCGGCCAGCACATACGCCATCGCGTCGCGCGCCAGTGGTTGTGTGCGCAAAAGTTCGGCCATGCGTTTCTCCCCTCCCGGTTTTTCTATTCGACCAGTTCCAGCATCAAGGTCGCCAATGGGGGCAACCTTAAAATGGCATATGCCTTGCCGTCGGCATTCGAGCGAGCCTCCACCATCCCGTCATTCCCGACGCCCGACCCGCCATACTCAGCCGCGTCAGTATTGATGATCTCGCGCCATTTCCCGGCCTTCGGCAATGGCAGGCTGTAGCCGCTGCGGGCGACCGGCGTAAAATTCGAGATGACTGCAACCGGGTTCCCGCCGGGTGCCGTTCGCAGCCAGGCAAAGACAGAATTTTCCTGATCGTCCACAACCAGCCAGCCAAAACCTTCCGGCTCGCAATCGCGCGCGTGCAGCGCCACACGCGTGCGATAAACATTGTTCAGGTCGCGCACGAGTTTGCGCATTCCCTGATGTGGCGGATGCGCAAGCAAATCCCAATCCAGCGAGCGCGCTTCGTTCCATTCCCGGCGCTGGGCGAACTCTTGCCCCATAAACAGCAGCTTCTTGCCGGGATACCCCCACATGAAACCGTAGTAGGCGCGCAAATTCGCAAATTTCTGCCAGTCGTCTCCCGACATCTTATGCAGCAATGACCCTTTGCCGTGCACAACTTCATCATGGCTCAGAGGCAGCACGAAATTTTCCGAAAAGGCGTAAAGCAGACCGAAAGTCAGGTCAGAGTGATGGAATTTCCGATGCACGGGCTCACGGGCCATATATTGCAGCGTGTCGTGCATGAAGCCCATGTTCCACTTGAAGCCGAAGCCCAGCCCGCCCGTGTCGGTCGGCTGCGAAACCTTGGGCCATGAGGTGGATTCTTCGGCGATGGTCATGACGCCCGGATGCGCGCCATAGAGCGTTGCGTTCATTTGCTGAAGAAACTTCACCGCTTCCAGATTTTCGCGGCCACCCTTTTCATTGGGAATCCACTGTCCCTCCTTGCGGGAGTAATCGAGGTACAGCATCGATGCCACGGCATCGACGCGCAGACCGTCAACATGGTATTTTTCCGCCCAGAACAGGGCGTTGTTAATGAGGAACGACACCACCTCGCGCCGGCCGAAATTATAGATCAGTGTGTTCCAATCGGGGTGGAAGCCCTTACGCGGATCTTCATGTTCATAGAGCGCGGTGCCGTCAAAGCGGGCAAGGCCGAATTCATCAGTCGGAAAATGCGCAGGAACCCAGTCGAGTATCACGCCAACGCCAGCGCGATGTGCGCCGTCAACGAAGCGCGCAAACCCGGAAGGGTCGCCAAAGCGTGCCGTTGGCGCATAAAGGCCGGTCGTTTGATAGCCCCATGAGGGATCATATGGATGTTCGGAGATCGGCAGAAACTCGATATGCGTAAAACCCATATCCACGACATAGGGTACCAGCCGCTCGGCGAGCTCATCCCATGTCAGGAATGTGCCGTCCTCGTGCCGTTGCCACGAACCTGCATGGACCTCGTATATCGTTACCGGCTCGCGCCTCGGTTGGGTGCTGCGCCAATATTCGCGATGTGCCCCGTCACCCCATTCATGAGCCAATGGCTCAGCCGTCACCGATGCGGTTTCAGGTCTCATCTCGGATTTGAAGGCGAACGGGTCTGCCTTCAGCGGCAGAACCGCGCCGTGGCTCCCGATGATTTCATATTTATACGTATGGTTCGCCTCGACGCCGGGAAGGAAAATCTCCCAGATCCCCGTGTCCTGCCGCAGGCGCATTGGCAACCTTCGACCATCCCAGTCATTGAAATCACCGACCACGGAAACACGTCTGGCGTTGGGTGCCCACACTGCAAAATGTGTCCCATCCACACCTTCGTGGTGGATCAAATGCGCGCCCAACTTGTCAAACAGCCGTAGGTGCGACCCTTCAGCGATATAATAGTCATCCATCGGCCCGAGTACCGGACCGAACGAATAGGGATCGACCACCGACCATTCGCCGCCATTGTTGCGCGCCGCATAGATAACCGGCTGGCGGCGATCGGTTGAAAGCGGCCCCTCGAAGAAGCCTGTCTCGTCGCGCAGTTGGAGACTGCCAAGTTCCCGGCCCTCCAGATCGCGAACGGCAACGAAATCGGCATTGGGAATGAAGCATCTCGCAACAATGCCGGCATCTGTCGTGTGCAGACCCAACACGCTGAACGGGTCGCCATGCGTGCCTGAAACTATAGCCTTTACGTCTGCATCTTTCGCGCGGGCAGCGGGGAGTTTTTTCCGGGACGCGGAACTGGTTTGCGCGGTGCGGCCAGCCTTTCTCATATCCCGATCTCTCCCCAGCTACTCACTTGCACGCCCTCCAGCCCAGCCGGCCTCGCCTCAAACTTTTATGTTCCAGATCTCGCCAGCATATTGGCGAATTGTTCGATCTGACGAGAACCAGGCCATTCGCGCGACGTTGTGTACGGCCTTTGTGTTCCAAAGAGTTGGATCGCGCCAGATGTCATCGACCTTGCGCTGTGCTGCTGCGTAGGCGTCGAAATCCGCGGCCACCATGAACCAGTCAGAATTATAGAGCCCATCCACCAGACCGCGATACCGTTCCGGCTCGCCCGGCGAGAACACACCCGATGCAATTGCCGATAGAGCCTGCGACAGTTCCGGAGAACTTTCGATTATTGAACGCGGATTGTATCCATTGGCGCGCCTTTCCGCGACCTCTTGGGCGGTCAGACCAAAGATAAGGATGTTGTCGTCTCCAACATGCTCCTTCATCTCCACATTTGCCCCATCCAATGTGCCAATGGTCAGCGCGCCATTGAGCGCGAACTTCATGTTTCCGGTGCCTGAGGCCTCCATGCCCGCCGTGGAAATCTGCTCAGACAGGTCAGCCGCAGGCATCATGACTTCAGCGAGGCTGACATTATAGTTCGGCATGAATGCAATCTTCAGCAGCCCGCGCACCGACGGATCGCGATTCACCACGCGCGCCACATCGTTGATGAGGCGAATGATGAGCTTTGCGTTGTAATAGCTTGGCGCGGCTTTCCCGCCAAAGAACTTGACGCGCGGCACCCAGTCTTTTTCAGGATGCGAACGAACCTGATCGTAGAGCGCGACGGCTTCCACAATGTTGAGAAGCTGGCGTTTGTATTCGTGTATGCGCTTGATCTGGATGTCGAATAGCGCGGATGGATCAACCTTTACGCCCACCCGCTCGGCGGCCAGTTGTGCCAGTCTCAGTTTGTTTGCCCGCTTGGCTTCGGCGAATTTTTCCCGAAACGCCGCATCATTGGCGAATTTATCCAGCTCTGATAGCGCGTCGAAATCGTCCAGAAACCTGTCGCCGATTGCTTCGCGTATAAGAGTGGTCAATCCATCATTGCACTGGAACAGCCAGCGACGAGGGGTAATCCCGTTTGTCTTGTTGTTGATCCGGTCCGGGTAGAGGCGATGAAGGTCGGCGAACACCGTTTCCTTCATAAGCTCGGTGTGCAGCGCCGAAACGCCATTGATGGAATGTGACCCTGCAAACGCAAGATTGCCCATGCGAACGCGCCGCTCGCCGTCTTCGAGGATCAGGGAGATACGGCTTATCTGCCCACCATCGAAGTGACCGGTCGCCCTTGCCTCGGCAAGTATCTGCGCATTGATCTCGTAAACCAGTTGCATGTGCCGCGGCAAAAGCCGTTCAAACAGGGGCACCGGCCAACTCTCAAGCGCTTCTGGAAGCAATGTGTGGTTGGTGTAGGCGAAGGTGCGTTTTGTCATGTCCCACGCCTCCCCAAAGGGGATTCCATGAACATCAATCAACAGACGCATCAGTTCTGCAACAGAAACCGCCGGGTGCGTATCGTTCAGGTGTATCGCCGCCTTGTCTGGCAAAGAACGCAACTCTCCATATTGGGAAAGGTGCCGCTGCAATATGTCCTGCAAGGATGCTGACGAGAAGAAATATTCCTGCCGCAGGCGAAGCTCCTGCCCCGCCCTGTGCGAGTCCGCGGGATATAACACACGCGACAGGGCATCGGCCTTGTTGCTTTCTTCAAGCGCGCCCAAATGATCGCCCGCGTTGAACTTGTCGAGCAGGATCGGATCGACGGGCATGGAAGACCAAAGCCTGAGCGTGTTTACGCGCTTGCCGCGCCAGCCCACCACCGGGGTGTCATAAGCGACCGCGAGCACATGTTCTGAAGGTTTCCACACATGGCGCTCGATATCACCGTCTTCAATTTCAGCATGGTCCACCGATCCACCGAAGCCAATCTCGAATGAGCGCTCGCGCCGCTCAAATTCCCACGGATTGCCGTGATCGAGCCACGTCTCCGGCAATTCGACCTGCTTGCCTTCCGAAATTTCCTGCCGGAACATCCCGTTCACATATCGGATGCCGTAACCGTGCGCAGGCACATCGACAGTTGCCATGCTTTCCATGAAGCAGGCGGCAAGCCGCCCCAGACCGCCATTGCCCAGCGCCGCATCCGGCTCCAATCCTGCTACAACGTCCAGATCGACATCAAGCAGCGTCAAAGCCTCGCGTATCGTCTCCATCATGCCAAGATTGGAGAACGCATCGCGCATCAGCCGCCCGATCAGGAATTCCAGCGAAAGGTAATAGGCCCGCTTGGCTTGCTTTTCGTAGGCTTCCTTGGTCGAGGCGATCCAGCCATCAATGATGCGGTCGCGCACCACCTTTATCGAGGCAGTCAGCCAATCATAGGAAGTTGCAACCGAAGCATCCTTGCCAACGCGGTAGCGCAAGCACTTCAAAATCTCGTCTGCCAGTTCCCTCGGCGAAATGTCCAGCGGCACGGGCTTTACCGCGTTGGCTCTGGTTCTGGCGGCTGAGTTCATCGCGACTTCCCTTGATACGTCATCATCAGCCTAGACCCTCGCAGCCGGCCTTGCCAAGCGCCCTCTTGACGTCTTGCGCCGCATTCATGCCTGAAGCGCGACCGTCGGTCAAATCGATTTAAATGCAAATATGAGGCTAAACTCTCTAGCTAAAGCTGAGCGCCCATAAATAAATCAATCTTACTTATTATTGACAATAAACTTGCCGGCAATCAGTGTTAGTCGCATTCTGAAAAGGGAGGTCTTAGTGACGAGCCCGGCGAAAATCAGCACGGCTGATCAGACATCAATATCCGCGCGCAGAGGCACGAACCAGACAGCTATGCGCCACTCGAATGAGCGCGTCGTTCTTTCGCTTTTGCGCCAACACGGCGCTCTGTCGAAAAGCGACATAGCGCGATTGACCAGCCTTTCGGCCCAGACAGTATCTGTCATCATGCGCGCCCTGGAAGCTGAAGGCCTGCTTATCAAGGGCGAGCCGCAGCGCGGGCGCATCGGCCAGCCATCCGTTCCAATGTCACTTAACCCGGATGGAGCCTATTTTCTCGGGTTGAAGATCGGGCGCGGCAGCGCAGAGCTGGTTCTTACAGATTTTCTTGGCCGCGTCAGAGACAAAGCCGAAAAGCGATGGGTCTACCCCACGCCGGAAGAAACGCGGAAATTTCTAATATCGGCCTTGGGCAGGATGCGCGCCGGGCTTTCGCCCGATCAAGGGCGACGTGTTGCCGGGCTCGGCATTGCGATGCCGTTTGAGCTTTGGAACTGGGCAGAAATGCTGGGTGCCCGTCGCGATTTGATGGATCAATGGCGCGGCCACGACATACGCGCCCAGTTGCAGGATGAACTCCCTTTCCCCGTCTATCTGGAAAATGATGCCACATCGGCTTGCGGGGCCGAGCTGGTGTTCGGGCGTGTCGGCGATCTTCGGGACTTCGTTTACTTCTATATTGGCGCGCTCGTCGGCGGTGGCGTCGTGCTTAACGGTAGACTTTATAGCGGCCCCACCAACAATGCCGGAGCCCTTGGCTCCATGCCGGTGCCTGACGCGGATGGCAAACCGGTGCAGCTCATTGATATTGCCTCGCTGACGGTGCTCGAAACCCGTATGCGCCAAAGCTGCCGGTCCGTTTCTCACCGCTGGACCGATGAACGCGCTTGGCAGGAAGCCGGCGAAGTGGCGGACATATGGATTGCCGATGCCGGGAAAGCTCTGGCTGTAGCGATCGTTTCGAGCGCAGCCGTGATAGATTTTGAAGCCGCGATCATTGAAGGCTGGATGCCGCCGGCAATTCGCAAGCGCATTGTCGAATGCGCGCGTGCCGCTTTGCGAGACCTCGACGCGGAAGGGCTTCAATTGCCCGAAATACGGGAAGGAACTGTGGGTTCTCACGCCCGTGCGCTTGGCGCTGCCAGCCTGCCATTGTCTGAGCGTTTTCTTGTCGGTTCTGATACCTTGCCTCCGGGCACTGCTGATTTTTTTCGAGTTTCTGGAGATTGATGTGATCCTTTGTTGCGGCGAAGCCTTGATTGACATGCTGCCCCGGACCACGAACGACGGTGAGAGCGCATTTGCACCCTATGTTGGCGGCGCCGTGTTCAATACCGCAATTGCGCTGGGGCGGCTGGACATTCCGGTCGGCTTTTTCAGCGGAATATCGACCGATTTCTTCGGCAACATGCTGCGCGACACCCTTGCTACCAGCAATGTCGATCTAAGCCGCGTGAAATTCTCGGAACTCCCAACGACACTTGCCTTTGTACGACTGGCTGATGGTCATGCTTCCTATCTGTTTTACGATGAGCTGACGGCAGGCCGTATGCTTTACGAAAGCGACCTGCCGGCAATCGGCAACGAAGTTGAGGCCATGCATTTCAGCTGCATAAGCCTTATACCGGAACCGTGTGGCGGAACATATGAAACCCTGATGCGGCGCGAGCACCACAAGCGCGTCATGATGTTTGACCCAAACATCCGGAAGAATTTCATCCGCGATAAGCCTGCCCATCTTGCCCGAATGAAGCGGATGCTTGCCATGTCCGATATTGTAAAACTGTCCGATGAAGATCTGGATTGGTTTGGCGAAGGCGGCACGACGGGAGAGATTGCCGCGCGGTGGCTGACACTTGGACCAAAGCTGATTGTCGTCACAAAGGGTGCTGACGGTTTGGTTGCCTTTTCAAGGAGCCATCAGGTCGCGGTTCAGGCCGAACGCGTGGCCGTGGTTGATACCGTAGGCGCAGGCGACACGATCAACGCTGGCATACTTTGCGCATTGCGCGACCAATCCCTTTTGACCAAAACGCACCTGACAAATTTGACTGAAAGCCAGATCGAAAGCGTCCTTCGCTTCAGCGCCAAAGCAGCGGCGATCACTGTTTCCCGCGCTGGCGCAAACCCGCCAGCGCGCGAGGAAATGCGCTAGGAAAATTAAATCTCCTACTCCGTCTTCGCAATAAAGCTCGGATTGGCGAAATCGACATCGCTAGGTTGGTTACGTTTGCCATAGCGTAGCGGTTCGCCGTCCACAGTGCGCGTTATGCCGCCCGCCGCGCGAAGCACGGCGTCACCGGCTGCGGTATCCCACTCCATCGTGCGGGTGAAGCGCGGATAAAGGTCCGCCTCACCGCAGGCCAGCAGGCAGAATTTCAATGACGAGCCAACCGATACGAGTTCGGCAGTGCCCACACTGCGAATGAACGCTTCTGTTTCAGCGGAAAAATGCGAACGGCTTGCGACAATCGTCAATGTTGCTTCCGCTTTTCTGACCGCAATGCGCCTGCGATTTGTGATCTCACCTGTTTCGGTCACGTCCACGGCCTCCGCATGGCCGGGCCGCCCCAGAAACAACCTTCCACTGCATGGGGCAAAGACAACGCCGACGACCGGCACGCCATCGCGTATCAGCGCAATATTTACCGTGAAATCCTGATGGCGTTTGACAAACTCGCGGGTGCCGTCGAGCGGATCGATCAGGAAGAACGCACTGCCCAATTCGGGTATAGCGAGACCGGCGGCAACCTCCTCCTCGGCAACGCAAGGAATATCTGGCCAGGTTGAACGCAGTCCCTCAAGAATGACTTCTTCCGCCGCACGGTCTGCCTCGGTGACCGGCGATTTGTCTCCCTTTTCGTCGATCACAAAATCCCGATGGAAAACGTCCATGATCCGCCGGCCTGCCTGAAGGGCAAGCTGCTCAAACCGGGCTTGCATTGATGAATCATCAGATTCCGCCCCCGTCATCATATTCCTGCCCTGCTGCATCCCGATCTGCCAACCACCTCTCAACGGCTTCCACCATTTCTTCCGGTGATTTTCCAGCAGTTTCAAGGTGAATCTCTGGGGCCACAGGCGGTTCGTATGGCGAGTCGATGCCGGTAAAGTTGCTGATCTCGCCTGCCAAGGCCCGCTTATACAGCCCCTTCGGGTCGCGTCTGGCGCATTCTTCAAGCGAAGTATCGACAAAAACCTCGATAAATTGCCCTTCTGGCAGCAATTCGCGAGCCATCTGACGCTCTGACCTGAAGGGGGATATAAATGACACAATGACAATTAATCCGGCATCTGCCATCAACTTCGCTACTTCTGCGACACGCCGGATGTTCTCGACCCGATCCGTTTCAGTAAATCCGAGATCACGATTGAGTCCGTGCCGTACATTGTCACCGTCCAGCACATAGGTGTGACGGCCAGCCAGATGCAGCTTCTTGTCGAGCAGGCCCGCTATCGTCGATTTTCCTGACCCTGAAAGACCCGTCAGCCAAATCACCGAAGCTCTCTGGTGCTTTTGCCTCGCGCGCGCCTTGCCATCGACTTCGAGTGCCTGCCAGTGAATATTCGCTGCCTGCCGCAGCGGGTTCACTATCATGGCAGCGCCAACCGTGGCGTTGGTTATCCGGTCTATGAGAATGAACGATCCGGTTTCGCGGTTCTCCGCAAAGCTGTCGAATACGATTGGCGACTGGGTGGAAACATTGACCAGCGCGACTTCGTTCATCGCCAGCGTTGCCGCCTCTTCCTGCGCGAAATCATTCACATTGATGCGATAGCGCAGCTCTGTCACGGTAGCGGGCGACTGATCGGTCTCGGTGCGCAGAATGTAGGAGCGGCCCGGATTCAGGGCCTGCTCATCAAACCACACCAGTTGCGCCGCAAACTTGTCTGCCACATGCGGGCGTGACGTCGGCGCCACCAGCATATTGCCGCGTGAAACTTCAATTTCATCTTCCAGAACAAGCGTTACCGCCTGCCCTGCCACGGCCATCGGCAAATCACCGTCCTGCGTGACGATGCGCCTGACCTTGCTTTGCCTGCCTGATTTCGCGACCACGACCGCATCACCCTGCGCAACAGAGCCGGACGATACAGTCCCTGCAAAGCCACGGAAATCCAGATTGGGCCGGTTGACGTACTGGATCGGAAATCTCAGCGGCTCGCTGTCCCGGCCTTCTTCCAAAGGGACATTTTCGAGGAACTCCAGGAGTGTCGGACCGCGATACCAGTCCGTGTTGTCCGAACGGCTCGTAACATTGTCGCCATAGCGGGCAGACATTGGAATGGCTTCTATCGAAGTGAATCCAAGATTGCTGGCAAACGATTGATATTCTTCGACGATCCTGGCGTACACAGATTGATCGAAACCGACCAGATCAATCTTGTTGATTGCCAGTACGATGCGCCGGATACCGAGCAGCGAAGCGATGATGGAATGGCGGCGCGTTTGTGTGAGAATACCTTGCCGCGCGTCCACGAGAACAACGGCCACATCCGCAGTGGATGCACCTGTGGCCATGTTGCGCGTATATTGCTCATGTCCCGGAGTATCCGCCACGATGAACTTGCGCTTGGCCGTCGCAAAGAATCTGTATGCAACATCGATCGTGATGCCCTGTTCGCGTTCGGCCTCCAGCCCGTCCACCAGCAGCGCAAAATCAATATCCTCACCGGTCGTGCCATGCTTGCGCGAGTCCCGCTCCAGGGCCGCAAGCTGATCCTCGAAAATCAGCTTCGTGTCATAGAGCAAGCGCCCGATCAGGGTCGATTTTCCGTCATCCACCGAGCCGCAGGTCAGGAAGCGCAGCAGCGATTTATTTTCCTGCTCCTCCAACCATGCCCCAATGTCATTGTCCGGCCTAGCCGCAAGTGCTGTATTGTTGCGCATCAGAAATACCCTTCGCGCTTTTTCTTTTCCATTGACCCGGACTCGTCCCGGTCAATCAGTCGCCCCTGCCTCTCGGAAGTGCGCGCCACCAACATTTCGCTGACAATTTCCTCAAGCGTTTCGGCATCGGATTCGATTGCGCCTGTTAGCGGATAACAGCCGAGCGTGCGGAAGCGCACCAGCCGGTTCTCGATCACCTCTCCCTCATGCAGCTTCATGCGATTATCGTCGCGCATGATAAGCATACCGTCGCGCGACACGACCGGGCGGCGCGCGGCAAAGTAAAGCGGAACGATGGGAATGCCTTCACGCAGAATGTATTGCCAGATGTCGAGTTCGGTCCAGTTTGACAGCGGAAAAACGCGGATAGATTCGCCTTTGGAAATACGGGTGTTGAACGTCTTCCACATTTCAGGGCGTTGGTGCTTGGGGTCCCAAGCGTGCTGTGCGTTGCGGAATGAGAAAATGCGCTCTTTGGCGCGCGACTTCTCCTCATCGCGGCGTGCGCCGCCAAACGCAGCATCGAAGCCATATTTATCGAGCGCCTGACGCAGCCCCACCGTTTTCATAACGTGCGTGTGGGTGTTTGAACCGTGATCGAACGGGTTAATGCTGTCGCGCACACCGTCCTCATTTACATGCACAAGAAGGTCCAGGCCGTTTTCATGTGCCATACGATCACGGAACTCGATCATTTCGCGGAACTTCCATGTTGTATCAACGTGGAGGAACGGAAATGGCGGTTTGGCTGGGTAAAACGCCTTCATCGCAAGGTGCAGCAGAACGGACGAATCCTTCCCTACCGAATAGAGCATAACCGGCTTGGAGAAATGCGCCGCAACTTCGCGGAATATGTGTATTGCTTCCGCTTCGAGGCGGTCCAGATGTGAGAGACGCGCGAGCATCGCCTTTGCCTTTCGGGGGGAGACCCGTCGGCGGAGCCGGCACGTCGGTCTAATTCCCTGATATGGCCGTGTTTAATCCAGTCCCTCGTTCCACCCAAGAATGGCTATGCCAAAGGCGCAGCAAATGGTGGGCGGGCGTTGCGCGGAGATGCGCAGTGTTGGAAAATGAATTCCTGATGCTGGCGTTGTGACCTTTCAGCTCGCTGAAAGGTGGCTTTTTTTGACCTCTATGCAGCGCTGACCCGTACTTGAAACGAAAAAGGCCGGTGTTTGCGCACCGGCCTTTAGTGAAGTTAAGCGAAATAAATCAGAGGCTGGCGCGCAATTTGGCGACGACCTGCCACACAGCCGGCACTACGCTTGCTGCCAGAGCAACCTTGATGAGGTCCGGCACGATGAACGGAGCAACGCCAAAGGTCCAGGCCTTGTCAGCGCCGATCAGAACCGCGAGCCAGGCGAAACCGAGGCCGAGCATGACCACTTCCGCGGTGAGCATCGCGCCGAACAGTTTGAAGGGATTACGATCAAGGCCGCGATCAGCCGCCCAGCCTGCAATCGCGGCCATAGCCACGAAACCAAGCAGATAGCCGCCGGTGGTGCCCATCATATATGCGAGGCCAATGCCCTTTTCCGGCGTTCCCTGAAACACAGGAAATCCATAAGCGCCCTGAGCGAGGTAGAGCAGCACGGTTGCGACACCGAGCCTCCAGCCATAGGCAGCACCGATCAGCAAAACGACCAGCGTCTGCAAGGAAAGATCGACAGGTCCCAGGAAAACTTTGGTCTTTGCGGAAACGGCGAGCAACAGACTTCCACCGATCGCCAGCAGAACTTGCGATGCGAGGCGCGTAACATTGTTTTTCGGAAGCGCCAGCGAAACAAGCGCGCTGGACTGCGTGGCGGCTGCGGACATCAATTCCCTCCTGTAGCCATGAAACTCTTCGGTTCCCCTATATTGGCTTCCGTGCTAGGCGGCAAACGCTTTTGGCGGCAAAGGTGCATTGGTAATGGATTTCGACACAAATTTTGAACCGCGTTACGGCGAAGCCGTGCAACTTGCGCCGGCAGTGCGGCGGCTCACTGTTCCCAACCCCAGCCCTTTCACCTTTCACGGCACGAATACTTACATTATTGGCACGGATACGCTTGCCGTTCTCGATCCCGGCCCCGAAAATGAGGCTCATTTCGAATCGCTCATGCAAGCGATCGGAGACAAGCCCGTTTCCCATATTTTCGTCAGCCACACGCATCGCGATCACTCGCCTCTCGCCGCGCGCCTCAAGGCTGCGACCGGTGCGCAGGTCCTGGCCGAAGGCCCACACCGCTTTGCCCGTCCCTTGCGCATTGGTGAGGTTGCCGCGCTGGACGCAAGCGCAGACCGCGATTTCATGCCCGACGTTCAGCTTGCCGATGGAGCGCGGGTTGAAGGAGATGGATGGACGGTGGAAGCCATCCACACGCCGGGACATGCTGCAAACCATTCCGTTTTCGCGCTTGTCGGCACCGGATTCCTGTTTTCCGCCGATCATGTCATGGCTTGGGCGACGCCAGTTGTCGCGCCGCCAGATGGCGCGATGAGCGATTATATGAGCTCGCTGGACAAACTACTTGAACGCGATGACCGTGTTTACCTTCCCGGTCATGGAGGCGCGGTCACATCACCGCAAAGCTTTGTGCGCGGCCTGAAAGCGCATCGAAAAATGCGCGAACGCGCGATCATTGAGCGGCTTTCTGCGGGCGATCGGTCGATTCGCGAGATTGTTGCAGCCATATATCGCGATACTGATCCGCGACTGCACCCGGCCGCCGCATTATCCGTGTTGGCGCATATGGAAGATCTGGTTGCGCGCGATCTGGTAAAGGTCGAGGGCGAAACTGCCATCGATTCCATATTTCATATTTGACGGGTTCATTCTTGAGGCGCTGCAGGCGTCAAGGTGGCCACCTGCGCATCGAGGTCTTTCAGGAAGCTGCTCACCAGCTCGGCATTGATCCCGAAATCACGGTCGCCATAACGAAAGGCCGCGCGCATATCGACGAATGTTGAGTCGCCCTCCTCAACCATCCTGACCACCACATCGGAAGGCAAAGCGAGAACCGGCGAATAAACCTGCGTTTCGATGTTAAACCGGCTCCCCGTTCCGATGATATTCGGACCGAGTATGTGCCAGCCGCGCTCCTTCATGGTGGTTTCGACCGCAGACCGAACGGTTTCAATCGGCACATCATACCTGCGCCCCGTAACCTCGGGGTACTCTGCCGCCTGAAGCGCTCTTGCGGCTTCATCTGGTGCGGTCAAAGCGTTGGCACCCGGTTCGCGAATCTGCCCGGCCTCGACAAAGAGCGGCGGCTCTTCCAGATCGGTCGAGACATCAGACAGCTTCGGCGTCGTCAGCGCCAGAAACACCGCAAAACCGGCCGGCGCGAGCACCAGAGTGCCAAGCACAAACGCCTTCACAATGTCTGGTCCGCCACGATAGCCATAGTACCAAACACGCGGCAGGGCGACTGCGCCAAGCAATATTGCAGCAACCGACATGCCGACAGCCGTCACGACGCTCCAGAAAAAAGCGGGCGTTTCCAGCAGCGCCAGCCAATGCGCGGCAACAGCGACCAGCACGACGGCCAGCGCCAGAACCGCAAGCCTGCGGCCCCATGGAGCGCTCCAGGCCGCACGCGTTTCCTCAATGATCCGCATCAGAATCCCTGATCCGCCAACTATCTCGCACCCGGTTGATTCGGTTGCGCCCAACGATCATTCAGAGGTGGCGCACGAAGTCCATGCGCTCATGCAGGATACGAAGAATTTCCACGTTTCCACCCGCATCACGCCGGAAGAAAACAATGTGGCGGTTGCAAGGGCAGGATAGCATTCCACTACGAAGATCACCTACATCTCTGCCGAGGGCAGGTGTATTGGCGAGCAAATGAAACGTCTCGTCCAACTGGCTCAAATATAGCGTCGCCTGAACTTCTCCCCAATTTTCCAACGTGTAAGAACCAATTTGATCAAAATCCGATTCGGCGAGTTTGGTTAGGCGGAAGCGCGGCATCAACGTCCTGCTTTGAGTTTGGCTAGGGATTTTTCAAGTGAGTAGTCAGCAAACTCTCCGCGCTCAGCCTGCTCCCACCCCGCGTCAATTGCATCACGAAGCCGTTGCAGCTTCACTTCATCGGCTTCCTCGGAAGCAATTTTCAGCCGCAACGCCTCGCGAATAACTTCAGAGGCATTGTTATAAAGGCCGGAAGCGACCTTCTGGCGAACATATTCATCAAGTTTTTCAGTCAGGGAGACGTGCATGGCGTGTCCTTTCGAGTCACGCCAACACTACAAACATTGTCAATCTTTGTAAATCACCTCGACGTGCGATCCGCGCTCAAACATCGTTCGGAAAGCGGAAATCCTTGAACTGCTCGCGGAGTGTTATTTTCTGAATCTTGCCCGTCGCCGTGTGTGGAATCTCGTCAACGAATGCCACGTCATCCGGTAACCACCACTTAGCGACCTTTCCGTCCATGAACGCCAGCAAATCTTCCTTGGTTGGCTCCTTGCCCGGCTTTCTGACGACAACAAGCAGCGGCCGCTCATCCCAACGCGAATGATGAACGCCGATTACGGCAGCTTCCGCCACATCAGGGTGTCCCACGGCCAGATTTTCGAGGTCAATGGTTGAGATCCATTCGCCGCCGGACTTGATGACATCTTTTGCCCGGTCGGTGATCTGCATGTACCCATACTGATCAAGATGCGCGACATCGCCCGTGTCGAACCATCCTTCTTCGTCAAATTGGTCCTGCCCTGCACCGCCGTAATATGCGCGCGCCACGGCAGGCCCGCGCACCTTCAGCCGCCCGAACGTCTTGCCGTCGCGCGGGCGCTCGACATTTTCGTCGTCAGTTACCTTCATCTCCACGCCAAAAGGCGCAAACCCCTGCTTGTCTTTGACAGCAAGCAGTTCTTCGCCCTTCAGGTCGAGATATTCGGGCTTGATCGTGCACAGTGAACCGAGTGGCGACATCTCGGTCATACCCCATGCATGTATGACTTCCACACCGTACACCTCCTCAAACTTCTTGGTGACGGCGCGCGGACACGCAGACCCGCCGATCACCACCTTTTTGAGATAGGGAAGCTTCTTTCCAGTTTCCTCAAGGTGCTGGAGAAGCATCAGCCACACCGTTGGCACAGCCGCTGTGAATGTCACCTTCTCCGTGTCCAGCAACTCATACATTGAGGCACCGTCCATCTTGCCGCCCGGCATGACCAGTTTTGCGCCAACCATAGGCCCCGATTGCCCCAGCCCCCAGGCATTTGCGTGAAACATTGGCACGACAGGCAAAACCACGTCTCGGCATGAAATGCCCATAGCGTTCGGCATCGCCGCAATCATCGCGTGCAAAACATTTGAACGGTGACTGTAAACCACGCCCTTGGGGTTTCCGGTCGTGCCGGAGGTGTAACACATGCCGGCAGCGGCATTTTCATCAAGGTTGCGCCAGATGAAGCCGCCCCGCGCTTCCGCCAGCCAATCTTCATAGGCCACGACATTTGCCAGCTTTGTTTCCGGCATGTGGGCGCTATCGGTCAGCACAATAATCTTCTTCAGCGATTTCACCGAGGACGCGATTTTTTCCACAATCGGCATGAAAGTGAGATCGACAAACAGCGCCTGATCTTCAGCGTGATTCATGATCCAGGCGATCTGTTCAGGAAACAGGCGTGGATTCAGCGTGTGATAAATTGCGCCAATTCCCATGGCGCCATACCAGACTTCGAGGTGGCGGCCCGTATTCCATGCAAGCGTCGCTATTCGCTGGCCCTCGCCGAAACCATCGCGATCCAGCAGTTCGGCCACGCCAAGCGCACGCTGGCGCATCTGCCCGTAAGTCGTGCGGACAATTGGCCCCTCAACAGACCGCGATACGATTTCACGCCCAGTGTGGTTTTCAGCCGCGTAGTCCAGCAGCTTGTGGCACAGTAGTGGCCAATTTTGCATCAGACCTTGCATAGGCATTCTCCAGTTTGCGCCTATTGAAATGGACTTTGGGATTTTGTCCAGAAGAGGGAAGCTTACGCCGGGTCAGCGCTGGCCCAATGTGTCATGGTATCGCGCCCAATGGGCGGGGGTGGTCTTTATGGTTGAAGAGCGCTAGCACTTTCTATCAAGAGACTGCTTTTTTAGAGGACGAGAACGTGCTCAACACACCACCCCTGACAAATCTCCAGACGCGCGATGTC
This sequence comes from Rhizobiaceae bacterium, assembly GCA_019635795.1. GTDB lineage: Bacteria > Pseudomonadota > Alphaproteobacteria > Rhizobiales > Rhizobiaceae > Mesorhizobium_G. The sequence goes on along the minus strand of JAHBYV010000005.1, from coordinate 115,580 downwards.
GAATCGCTACTCCACCCCTACACCCCCATTCACAGATTGCGAGAAATAGGCCCCACAGTTATCGGCGGCGGCAAAGGCGTTTACGTTTATGATACACAAGGCCGCGACTACATCGAAGGCATGTCGGGACTATGGTGCGCGGGTTTGGGCTTCGGCGACGAAGAGATGATCGAGGCTGCGACCGAACAGCTGCGCACCCTGCCCTACTACCACCTGTTCGGCGCCAAAGGCACCGAGTCGGCTATCGAACTGGCCGAAAAGCTCAAGGAAATAGCACCGGTGCCGATTTCGAAGGTGTTTTTCACCTCCTCCGGCTCTGAGGCCAATGACACTCAAGTGAAGCTTGCATGGTATATGAACAACGCACTGGGGCGGCCCAACAAGAAAAAGATCATTTCGCGCATAAAAGCCTATCACGGAGTGACGGTCATGGCCGCTTCCCTGACGGGTCTTCCCTACAATCATATCGGCTGGGATTTGCCCGTTGACCGCGTATTGCATACGGATTGCCCGCATTATTACCGCTTTGGACAAGAGGGCGAGAGCGAGGCCGACTTCACCGCGCGGATTGTGAAATCACTTGCTGATCTTATTGAGCGCGAGGGTGCGGACACCATCGCTGCATTTATTGCAGAACCCATAATGGGCGCGGGCGGCGTCATCGTTCCGCCAAAGGGCTATTACGAAGCGATTGGCAAACTTCTGGCGGCCAACGACATCCTGTTCATCGCCGATGAGGTGATTACAGGGTTCGGCCGCACCGGGAATTGGTGGGGTTGCCAAACCATGAACATGACGCCCGATACAATTTCCTGCGCCAAGCAATTGACTTCCGCCTATGCTCCGCTTGGCGCGGTCATGGTGCCGGAGGACGTATATCAGGCATATGTCGATCATTCGGCGAAGATCGGAACATTTGGACATGGCTTTACCTATGGCGGGCATCCGCTTGGTTGCGCGCTGGGCGTGAAGGCGATCGAAATTTACCAGAAGCGCGACATTATCGGCCATGTCCGCAGCATCGCGCCTTTATTTGAGCGCCGAATGGCTGCGCTGGCTGATCATCCGTTGGTTGGCGAGACGCGTTCGTGCGGTCTGATGGGTGCCGTCGAACTGGTCGCTGACAAGGCAACGAAGCGCTCTTTCGACGCCAGGAAAACGGTTGGCGCGCAAATCGCCCGGTTATGCGAGGCAAACGGCGCAATTCTTCGCGCAATTGGCGACTCGATTGCGTTTTGCCCGCCTATGATAATCACCGAAGCAGAGCTGAACGAACTTTTCGACCGGTTTGAAAAATCGCTGAACGAGGGCGAAGCCCTTGTGTCGAAAGAGAACCTACGAGCTATCTGAAGAGCGCTGGGCCGCCATGCTGCGGCCCACCGCCAGATATGTACCGGGTACCATGCAGACCATGAACACTGCATCCAGAATGTCGTGACCGAACATGATGTTGGTCATGCCAGTGCCCGCATATGTTAGAAGCGCAACGAGCATGAGCGCCGCTCCAAAGCGCTGCTCATGATTCATTGACGTGCTGATGGTGCGTATTGCGAGGAAAGCGGCATAGCCAAACATTGCAATCAGGCCAATCAGGCCAACCGCGCCGCTTTGAACAAGCGCCTGCAAGACGAAATTATGAAAATGCGTGAATGATTTGTCGATGCCGTGGTCTGCAAGAAGCCGCCGGTTCATCTCCTCGGCAGCAAAGCGCCGCCCATGGCCGAACCAGGGCGATTCCTTCCACATATCAATCCCGATTTCCCAGATCGCCAGCCGGATTCCAGACGAGCTTGAATAGTCACCCTTATCCGTGATCTCCTGCCAATCTTCAGAAATCTGCTCGAACCGAGATGAAACATACGGCACCTGTACCCCTGTCGAGATCACCGTTCCCGCGATTAACAGCACTGCCACGATTGGCACCCAAAGGCGCCGCAACCTTCCCATCCGACCGAACACTGCGAACAAAACCACGAGATTTACGGCAAGAATTGCCATTGGCGAGCGCGATTGTGAAAGGATCAGCGCCATCGCTCCACAGATCGCAGCGCCTGCGAGAACGCGGCGGTAGCGCGTGTTCATCAGCAGAATGCCGCAGCACACGACGCATATGGCAACCACGATCACAGTCGCAAACACCAGCGGATTGCCAGCGCCACCTTCCACCCGATCCCTCGGAAAAAGTGCGATCTGAACCAACGCAAATATGAACGCGCTCACGCAGGCAATCGCTGCGCCCCAGACGGCCGAGGCGACAATCTCCTCTTTGCGCGAAATCGACCAATAGGCATAGGAGAACGGAAACAGCGCGAAAGTGATGAGTGCCAGCAATTCAGCAGGTTTGCTTTGCGCACTTCCATTGACTACCGCCGCCAGCAGATTGGCGGATACAAAGAGCAGGAAGAGAATTGACAGCACGCGCACTTCACGCGTCGCGGCAAGTTCAATCTTTCCCCGCAGTGCGTAGTACAGGCAGCCCAGCCCGCCACCATTGAACAGAAAGCTGACCACGCTACCGAGCGCCGGCGGCACTGCGAAACAAAGCAGCGTGAAAATGCGGTTGACGCGCGGAATGTCGGCCAACAACTCAATGGTCTTTTTCATAGGTCAGGTTTCGCTGCAAGTGTCGCCATGTTCACACGCAAGGAGCCCATTGGCAACCAATGAGGCCCGCACTGTCGAACACATGCACTATCTTGCGCGAATAGCCGATTGTGCCGCCGCCAAACGGGCAATCGGCACACGGAACGGCGAACACGACACATAGTCAAGGCCGACTTCTTCGCAGAACGCAATCGACGCCGGATCACCACCGTGCTCGCCACAAATACCCAGTTTTATGGCCGGGCGAGTTGCACGCCCCTTTTCAGCAGCAATCCGGACCAATTCACCAACACCCTCAAGGTCAAGTGAGACGAAGGGGTCCTGTTCGACGATACCTTTTTGCCGATATGTTTCCAGAAACGACGCAGCGTCATCGCGAGAAATGCCGAATGTTGTCTGCGTGAGGTCGTTCGTTCCAAAAGAGAAGAACTCCGCTGTTTCAGCAATAACGTGAGCACGTATCGCCGCGCGCGGCAGTTCAATCATAGTGCCCGTCAAATACTCAATCGTGACGCCGCTTTCCTGCATGACCTCGCGCGCAACCTGATCGATGCGCTCTTTCACATAATCAAGCTCGCGCTTTATGCCGACCAGAGGCACCATGATTTCCGGCACGACGGGCTTTCCTGTGCTTGCGCCAGCCTGAACAGCGGCCTCGAAAATCGCCCTTGCCTGCATCTCGGCAATTTCGGGGTAAGAGACAGCGAGACGGCAACCACGATGGCCAAGCATCGGGTTGAATTCATGCAGAGCTTCAGTGCGGTGGCGAAGTTTGTCCGCCGAAACATTCATGGCCGTGGCGACTTCCGCCAATTCCTCTTCCGTTTTCGGCAAGAATTCATGCAACGGAGGATCCAGCAAGCGAATGGTGACTGGCAAGCCTGCCATTATCTCGAACAAGGATACGAAATCCGACTTTTGCATCGGAAGCAATTTTGCGAGGGCGGCCCGCCTGTCTTTTTCTGTGTCGGCAAGGATCATTTCGCGCATCGCAATGATTCTTTGGCCTTCAAAGAACATGTGCTCAGTGCGACAAAGACCGATGCCTTCCGCTCCAAATGAACGCGCCATGCGCGCATCTGCGGGCGTTTCGGCATTCGTTCGGACCTTCATGCGCCGTGACGAGTCCGCCCACTTCATGATCGCAGCAAAATCGCCTGAGAGTTCAGGCTGGAGCATTGGAACCGCGCCCTTCAGGACCTGCCCGTTCGACCCGTCAATGGTGATTATATCGCCTTTGCGAAACTGTTGGCCGAGCGCAATCAGCGTTCCGTTGCGAGCATCGACCCGCAGCGAGCCAGCGCCGGATACGCACGGCTTGCCCATGCCGCGCGCTACAACAGCAGCATGGCTGGTCATGCCACCACGCGTGGTCAAAATGCCTTCCGCAGCATGCATCCCGTGAATGTCTTCCGGACTGGTTTCAACACGCACCAGAATGACCTTGCGGCCGGCCGATTTCATCTCTTCGGCCTCGTCGGAAGAAAAGACGATCTCCCCGGTTGCTGCACCCGGCGAGGCAGGCAGGCCCACCCCGATCACATCTCGCTTGGCGGCGGGGTCAATCGTGGGATGGAGGAGTTGATCAAGAGAAGCAGGATCGATGCGCAGCACCGCCTCCTCTTGCGAAATCAGCCCTTCTTCTGCCATTTCCACGGCGATCTTGAGTGCGGCCTTTGCCGTGCGCTTGCCGGAACGCGTCTGCAACATCCACAATTTGCCGCGCTCGATCGTAAATTCGAGGTCCTGCATATCGCGATAGTGTTTTTCCAGACGCTGGGAAATTTCGACGAAAGCTGCAAAGGCCTCAGGCATAACCTTCTCAAGCGAAGGCTTGTCGGACCCGGCTGCAATGCGTGCCGCTTCGGTAATGTTCTGCGGCGTGCGAATGCCCGCGACCACATCTTCGCCCTGCGCATTTACAAGGAATTCCCCGTAAAGCTTCTTTTCGCCAGTTGATGGATTGCGGGTAAAGGCCACGCCCGTGGCCGAGCTATCTCCCATATTGCCGAACACCATCGCCTGCACATTGACGGCGGTGCCCCAGCTTTCCGGAATGTCGTGCAAGCGCCGATAGGTAATGGCGCGGTGATTCATCCAGCTTGAAAATACAGCGCTTATCGCTCCCCACAATTGCTCGCGCGCGTCTTGCGGAAAGGAGCGTCCGAGCTCTTCTTCAATCCTGGCCTTGTAGAGAATGATGACCGCCTGCCAATCGGTCGCCGAAAGCTCAGTATCAAGCTCGACACCGCGCTTTGCCTTCTCATCTTCCAGAATCTCGTCAAAAACCTCATGGTCCAGCCCAAGCACGACGTCGGAATACATCTGGATGAACCGGCGATAGCTGTCATACGCGAAACGCGGATCGCCGGAATCGGCAGCCAGCGCCTCAACAGTTTCGTCATTGAGACCGAGGTTCAGGACGGTATCCATCATGCCCGGCATGGAAGCCCGCGCGCCGGAACGAACCGATACGAGCAAAAGCTTTTGCGGATCGCCAAATACGCGACCGGTCAGGCGGGAAATATGGGCTAAAGCCGAATCGACCTGTTCTTCAAGATCAGCAGGGAATGAGCGCCCGTTAGCATAATACCAGTTGCAAGCTTCAGTTGTGATCGTAAAGCCCGGAGGCACCGGCAAGCCGAGGTTGCACATTTCGGCGAGATTCGCGCCCTTGCCGCCCAGCAAGTTCCGATCCTTTGCGCTGCCCTCTGCAGCGCCATCGCCAAATGTATAGACCCACCTGGTCATTCGCTCGCTCCCTGTTGCGGGTCAAGGCCATGCTTCCCGCGCATGCAGATCGATAAGATGCTGCGTTGCGAAACGCAACGCCTGCGCTACCCTTCCCCGCAATTACAATCGGTTAGACCGAAATCGCCACATCGCGACTCGACTTTCAGACACCTGCTTTCTAGAACAAAAAAAGAACATTATGCAACATATAATATCACTAAATTCAAATGTCTCAGACGTTGCCCGCTCAGGCTCGCAAAAGTTGTGAAGCTAAATTTCAACGCGAATTTTGATTCACAATGCAATCACAGCGTGATTGCCATATCGGATTTCCATGAATATAAGGCGGCAACTCAAATCAATGAGTTGTCCTTTGTTGGGGCGTCGCCAAGCGGTAAGGCACCGGTTTTTGGTACCGGCATTCCCAGGTTCGAATCCTGGCGCCCCAGCCAGTCTATCCCTTCCTTGAATCCAGCCGGCTAATGCCGATATGCCTATCCATGGTTTGCGGTTGGGCTTTAAGGTCGGACGTGGGCCCTGACCACACGATGCGGCCGCGATCCATAATCACCACATTGTCGGCGAAGCCCAGCGCGTACTCGATGCGTTGCTCGACAAGTACAATCGTGATGTCGCCTTTCTCTGCCAGCTTCGACAATGCCGCGATCAATTCGTCGCAAATTGTCGGAGCGAGTCCTTCCAGCGGCTCGTCCAGCAACAGCAGCGACGGCTTTCCGAGGATGGTTCGCGCAATCGCCAGCATCTGCTGCTCGCCGCCGGAAAGCTGCGAGGCCAGATTGCGCCTGCGCTCTTTAAGCCGCGGAAAAAGCGCAAAGGCTTCTTCCATTTCCTGCCGGGGCCTGCCCTTCAAACCAACGTACAGATTTTCCTCCACGCTCAGCGAAGGGAAAACGTCCCGCGTTTGCGGCACATAGCCCAGCCCCGCCCGTGCCCTTGCATCGGCGGGCAAGATTGAAAGTTCGACCCCGCCCATTTTGATCAAGCCGCCAAACCGGTGCGCATGGCCGGCGATCGTTGCGAGTAATGTGGTTTTTCCGACCCCGTTTCGGCCAAGAATTGCCAAACGCGCGCCCGCTGGGACTTTTAGGGACAATCCCTCGATGACACGCGTGAGGCCATATCCTGAAGCCAGATCGACTATTTCAAGCGGGGTGGCGGGCATCTGTGAAATTCCCCAGATAGACCCTGCGCACCTGCGCACTTGCTGCCGCATCGCCTGGCTGGCCGTCAAAAATTACGGCACCCGCATCGAGCACCACCACACGCCGGGCAAAGCGAAAAACAAGGTCTATGTCGTGTTCAATCATCAGCACGGCGAGATCGGGCGGCAACTGATCGAGCGCGCTTTCAAGGCGGGCTGTCTCGCCAGCAGGCACACCCGCAGTCGGTTCATCCAGCAACAGAACCTTTGGCTTCAACGCCAGCGCAAGCGCGATTTCTACAAGCCGCTGCTGCCCGTAACCAAGCTCGCAAACCAGACGGTCTGCGACCAGCGACAAATCAAGCGTGGCGAGTATCTCCCGCATCTCGGCCAGCACATTCGGCATTGCGCGAAAGTTGCCAACAAGCCGACCGGTGCGCCCCTCGCGCTGTAAAATTGCCAGCGCAACGTGTTCGGCCACGGTCATGCGTTGGAAAAGTCGCGTCAGTTGAAACGTGCGCACCAGACCGCGGCGCACCCGCATGGCGGGCGATTCTGCCATCACGTCTTTTCCTGCCAGACGCACTTTTCCAGCCGAAGGCGCAACGTTTCCCGTCACCAGATTGACGAATGTCGTCTTTCCGGCCCCGTTTGGGCCGATCAATGCCACCCGGTCGCCCGCATAAAGCGCCAGCGTTATGTTGTCGGCAACAGCCACCCCGCCAAAGTTTTTTTGCAGGCCAACGGCCTCGAACACGGGTTCGCGGTTCATCGCCGACCCCATATCCGAGCGGCGAGTTCCTCAACGGCGCCATAAAGCCCGCGTGGCGCGAAAAGCACTGCCGCAATCAACAGCGCGCCAACGATTGTCATCCAGTGGAATGGATTGGCGGCGGAGATAACGTCTTCAAGCCACATAAACGTAACTGTTCCAGTCAGCGCGCCGTAGAGCGAACCTGCGCCGCCAAGCACCAGCATGACCAGCGCTTCTGCTGATAGCGCGAATGATAGAGTGTCGAGACCGACCACCTGCGTAGAGATTGCGCCAAGCGCGCCGCCTGTGCCCGCGACGAAGCCCGCAATGACAAACATTTTCAGCATCGTGCCGCGCACATCGCCGCCCATCGCCTCAATGCGGGTCGCGTCCTCCCCTATGCCCCGGCACAACATGCCGAAGGGTGAAGACACAATTACCCGCAGCGCAACGAATGTGAGCAGCAGAAGGAATACGCCGTAAATATAGGCGGTGCGGCCCCAAAGATCGAAATCGAACAGTCCAAGCAAGGGGCTGGGCGTTATGCCGGTCAGGCCGTCACTACCGCCGGTCCAGCGAGAGGCTTTGTTTGCTGCCTCATGAAAAAGGTGAACAACTGCAATGGAAAGCACCAGTTGCGGCAACCCATGCGCCCGTAACATGACCAGCCCAGACAACAACCCGGCCAGCGCCCCGCCAAATGCGCCCACCACCGTCATTGCCAGCGGATCGGTTATACCGAAATGCGCCGCCCCTATGCCTGCCGCATAGGCTCCCGCTCCAAACATCGCGGCCTGCCCCAGCGTTGCGACCCCGCAAATGCCGGTTACCAGATCAATGGAAAGAACCAGTAATGAAATCGCGATGATGCGGGTTAGCAAAGCGAGGTTGTCTGGAAACAGGAAATATCCGGCTATCGCCAAGGTCAGAAGGAGCATTGGTGCTGCAACCAGCCTCATGGCCCCCTGCTTGTGCGCCGTCTCGGCTTCGTTCTCCAGCACGGTCAATTTGCACGTCCAAGCAAGCCGCGTGGAAAAATCGAAACAATCGCAATGACTGCGAGATAAAAAAAGAATTCTCCATACTCAGGCGCCAGATAGCGGCCCGCCGTTTCGATGGCGCCCAGCAACAGGCAAGCCAGCAGCGCGCCGGGAATGGAACCTGCTCCGCCCACCGATACCACGACCAGAAACGTAACCATATAGCGCAAGGCATAGTATGGCTCGATTGGCAGCAATTCCGCGCCGATCACGCCGCCAAGCGCGGCAAGCGCAACGGAAATCGCGAAAGCCGCCGCGTAAACCCATTGTGTGCGCACGCCAAGGGATGCAGCCATCGCCGCGTTATCCACCACTGCCCGCAGCTTGATGCCAAATCCTGTGCGGCTGAACAGCAGCCAAAGCCCTGCCGCCACCATCAGACCGCAGGCGATGGCGAAAAGCCTGTGGTTGGAAATTGTGCGGAAGCCCAAATCCGTTGAGCCAGCCAGGTCGGGCGGCAGCGGCACAGTCTTGAGTGTCGGCCCAAACAAATAGTTCGTAATTCCGATGATGCAGAAGGTTACGCCGATCGTCATGAGCACCTGCGTAAGTTCCGGTGCGCCGTAGATGCGGCGATACAGGAAGCGCTCCAGCGGCAGGGCGATAATAACCGTAGCAGTGACGGCCAGCACTATCGCCAAGCCGTATCCAAGGCCAAGGGCGCTCATCGCATAGGATGCGAAGTAGCCTCCGATCATGGCGAAAGCGCCGTGCGCGAGGTTGACCACGCGCATCAGCCCCATTGTCACCGACAAACCGATGGAAATGAGAAAAAGTATCATTCCATAGGCCAAGGCATCGATGGCCACGCTCAGTATTGTTTGCATTCTCCGCCTTTTGCCGGGTCAATGGCGCAGCGACTTGCTGCCCTCACTTGATCGCGGCGAGACCCGGATCGCCCTGATTGGCGAATGTCTGGATCTCCTTGTTGTAGTAGGCGCCGACTGCAGATTTCGCAACTTCGCGAAGATAGATATTCTGCGTGATATGACGTGTTCCGGGAGCAATGCTGACCGGCCCACGCGGGCTTTCCCACGAAAGCCCCTTCACCGCTTCCACGGCCTTTTTCGCGTCTTGCGTGCCGCCGGTCGCCTCGATCATCTTGCTAATCACATACATGCCGTCAAAAGCGCCAACGGCAGGGAAAGACAGTTCCTTCGGATCGCCGATAGCTTTGGACGCAGCTTCCACAAATGCCTTGTTTTCCGGAGAATCGTGCGACACGGCGTAGTGAAATGTGGTCTGCATTCCGAGCGTCGCATCTCCGAGCGCTGGCAGGTCTGGTTCCTGAGTCAGGTCACCGGTCGCAAACAGCTTGACGCCATCTGCCTTCAGGCCGCTATCGTTGAACGATTTGACAAAGCCCAGCGCTGTCGGACCCGACGGCAGAAAAGCGAACACCGCTTGCGCGCCCGAATCCCTTATGCGCTGCATGATCGGGCTGAAATCATTGGTATCCAGCGGCATGCGCACGGTTTCGAGCATTTCGCCGCCCGCCTCGGTGAATGCGGTGCTGAATGCGCTGTCGGCGTCGATGCCCGGTGCATAATCGCTCACCACCGATACAGCCTGCTTGATGCCTGCGTCGAAAACGACCTTGCCGATTGGCGAAGCCGTCTGCCAAAGCGTGAATGACGTGCGCACTACATACGGGCTCTTGATAACAATTCCCGAACTCGCAGCATTCATCACCACCATCGGAACATTCGCCTGTTCGAGCAGCGACGTGGCGGCCATTGCGTCCGGCGTGAAATAGTAACCCGCGAGGTACTGCACGCCCTCTTTGACCACCAGTTCTTGCGACAACGCCTTTGATTGCGCGGGATCGGCATGCGGCACGTCGCGATAAATCACTTGGATTTCATCGTCGCCGACCTTGTTGCCATGCAGGGCAAACCAAGCGTCTATGCCTGCCTTGAAATTTTTGCCTTGCAGGGCGAACGGACCGGAAAATGGTCCAATGACACCAACCTTAATCGTGTCGGCGTAAGCTGTGGAACACAAGCAAAGTGCAGCCAGAGCTGAAGCAATCAATCGTTTCAAGCGATCCTCCCGTAGAGTGAGGGGCGGGCAGTAGATGAGTCAATTGTGCAAACAAATAGCTGCCGTTCCAATTCCGGTCTGTTTGATGCTCTGTCCCCAGCTTTGTCAGACGCAGCGGCCGGAATTCTTCTCACGCGAGAAGATCGGATTTCATTTCTATTTTTGATTGCGGTGACGGTGGTCAGTTCCTCGTACGCATCTGCATAAGCGCCATGCCGGCAAGAATGAGGGTGACACCAATCGCGCTCGGCGCGACGGTGAAGGATTCGGCCATGAACCAGTCCATCACAACGCCAGATACCATTTGACCGCCGACAATCAGAAGCGCCGTGTTCGCCGCGCCAATGCGCACCAGCAGCCAGCTCCCTGCCGCCACAAAAATCACGCCGATTGGTCCGCCAATATAGTCAAACCACGGTATGTTCGCGATGCCATCCGGGATCAGGCCGCCGAACGAAAGGCCGATGATTGTCAGCGCAGCAAAGCCGACAATGTGGTTCCAGAACGAGGCAACAAGAGGTGACGTGGAAAGGCTGAGTTTGCCATTGAGCTGGCGGCTGAGCCCTACGAGAACCCCCGCCAGTATCGCGAGAAGAATATTGAGTGTCATTGCGGCCCGCTACCCCAGACCGTAGAGAATGATAACGGCGCTGCCCGCCATGACAAGGGCAAGGGCGGCAAGGTCGCGAAGCTCAGGCTGGCGCTTGGGCAGGCCGAAAAATCCCCAATGGTCTGCCGCCAGCGAAAACAGCACCTGTCCGCCAAGACCCAGCGCCAGCGTTCCGGAGAGAGCCAGCGGCGAATTCACTGCATATGATGTTACCATCACCGTCATAGCGCCGGACAGGCCGCCCAGATAGGCCCACCATGGCGTCGTGCGCTCGGGCGCATTCTCGTAACGCCATTTGCCGCCCAGCGCCAGAATGAACACGACGGCAGCAATCGTTCCGGTTCCGTGCGCGGTCCATGAGGAGAAAAGCGCATTGCCGTAACGGCCCAATTCGCCGTTGAAATGAACCATCAGCGTCAGCAGCCCGCCGGTCGCAAATGCAGCCAGCAGGTGCAGCGGACTGATCGGCTTGTCCATCTCAGACGGCCTCGCGCAATTGCTCGGCGGTTTCCAGATCGACCGAAACAAGCTGGCTGACGCCCTGCTCCGCCATGGTCACACCGAACAGCCGGTTCATGCGAGCCATGGTGATCGGGTTGTGCGTTATGATGACAAACCGCGTCTCGGTGGTGCGCGCCATTTCTTCCATCAGATTGCAGAAGCGTTCCACATTATGGTCATCGAGAGGTGCGTCCACCTCGTCCAGAACGCAGATCGGCGCAGGGTTTGTGAGGAACACCGCAAAAATGAGCGCCATTGCCGTCAATGCCTGCTCGCCGCCTGAAAGCAGGGTCATGGTCTGGGGCTTTTTGCCGGGTGGGCGGGCAAGTATTTCAAGCCCCGCATCCAGCGGGTCTTCCGATTCAATAAGCTGTAATTCTGCCGTACCCCCACCGAAAAGATGGCTGAACAGGCGCTGGAAATGTCCGTTCACCACCTCGAACGCAGCCAGCAGGCGCTCGCGTCCCTCCCGGTTCAGGCTTTGAATAGCCTGTCTGAGTTTGCGAATGGCTTCAACGACATCCTCCCGCTCGGAAACGATCGTTTCCAGCCGCTCGGATAGTTCTTTCTGTTCTTCTTCCGCGCGCAGATTGACCGCCCCCAGCCGCTCGCGCTCGATCTTCAGGCGCTCAAGCGTGCGCTCAACCTCCGCCAGATCAGGCAGCGGGTCATCCGCGCCCAGACCCGTGTGCTGAATGACGATGTGCGGCGGCACATTCAGCGCTTCCTGAATGCGCGCTTCAACCTCGGCGCGCCGCTCGTCCGCAGCCGTAAGACGCTCCTCTGCGCGCCCTCTGGCCTCGCGCGATTCCGACAAGGCGGTGATGGAAGCTGTCGCGGCCTTGTCCAGTTCCGCCTGTCGGCTTTCGGCCTGCTGAAGCTTTTCCGCTGCCGTTTTGCTCAATGTTTCCGATTGAGCGAGCTGCAACAGCAATGCACGACGGCGCTGGTCAAGATCATCCGGCGCGTCTGCAAGCTTTTGCCTCTCATCGTCAGCCTCGGCTCGGCGCTCTGTCAAAAGCGCGATCTGCTTGTCGGCATTCTCTGCCCGTGCAGTCCAGCTTGCGCGTTCGGCTTCAATCGCCTCCAGGCGCCTCTTGCGCGCCTGCGCTTCCCTGCTCAAGCCTTCATGAACCGCCCGCGCATCGGCGAGCGTGGCTCTATCGCGGGAAACATCTGCCGACATGCGGTCAAATCGTGCCTGCATCTCTGCGAGGTCGGGCGATGCCGCAAGCCGCATCTCCGCTTCGGAAACGCTTGCGGCGGCCTCATCCGCGGTCTCCGCCAGACGTGCGCGCGCTTCATCCAGCGCTGCGCGGCGTTTGACCAGCTCGCCGGAAGCCTTTTCGGCCCGTTCAAGTGCGTCACGCGCCTGCCCAAGCGCGTGCTGGGCATCCCGCCAATTTTGGCGCGCCAGCTTTTCGGCCTCCGTCAAGGAACGAACGGCTTGCTCAGCCGTCGCCATTTTTTCCTCCGCCGCGCGCAATATGCGCGTTGCCTCAACCGCTTCGGCGTCAAGTTCTTTCAGGCGGTTCTTTTGTGCAAGGCGCATGGCAGCGGGCGTTGGCGCTTCGGCGCTTGCCGTCACCCCATCCCAGCGCCACAACGCGCCTTCACGGCTGACCAAGCGCTGGCCCGGCACCAACAATTTTTGTAACGCTGGCCCGTCGGCAGTTTCCACAACGCCAACTTGCGCCAATCGCCGTGCCAATTGCCTTGGCGCGCGGGCATAGTCTGCCAGGCTGCGAACGCCTTGCGGCAAAGCCGGATCACCCGGCTGAGGCTCTATATCTCCCCAATGCGCTGCCGCCGCACGGTCCAGCGGCAGGTCGAGATCCTCACCCAACGCCGCGCCCAATGCCGTTTCAAAGCCACGATCGACGCTGATCTGTTCCAGCACGGCAGGAAACAAATCGCTTGCTCCCGCGCTCAGCACCTTCGCCAATGTCCGGGCTTCGGTTTCAACACGCTGAAGAGCGGCCCGCGCTTCCTGCACTGGCGGCCGCGCGGCTGTTTCCGCTTGCCGCGCTTCAACGACAGCCTTTTCTGCGGCAAGAGCCGCTGATTCCGCTTCAGCCAGCCTCTGTTGTGCAGCCTCCACGAGCGCACGCTTTTCCGCCGGATCAGGCAAGGCCGAAATCTGGTCGGCAATGCCTTGCAGTTCCTTATCCACATCCGACAGTTGCCGCGCGATCCTTTCACGACGCTCGGTGGCATCGCGCAATGCACGTTCGGTCTGGTTGCGTTGCGCCACCGCTTCCGCCCGCTCTGCGGTAAGCTTTGCAAGAGCGCCTTCGCTCAGCGCCAAGGTCGCGCTTGCCTGCTCAAACGCGGCCCGCATTGCAATTTCACGCTCGGCTGAACCGGCTTCTTCCGCACGCAGCGTTGTTTCTTCCTCAGCCAGCCGCCGAAGAATCTCGGCATTGTCGCGCACCATCTGGTTTTCGCGTTCAATGTCAGCGGCAAGCTGCTCGATGCGCCGGTCAAGTTCAGACTGGCGATTGCGAACCCGCTTTTCTTCTTCGTCGATCTGGCCTTTTGCAATGGTCAGGCGTTGCAGCGCCGCTGCCGCTGAGGCCGCTGCATCGCGCAATTCGGGCAAGTGATGCGCGCCGATAGCTTGCTGCTTTGCCGCTTCCATCTGTTGCGTTGCGCGCTCTCCAACAAGCGATGTTGCGACCGCCAGCGCCGACCGCGCTTCGGCTTCCTGTGCTTTTGCAGCCGTCCAGCGCAAATGCAGCTGAATGGCCTCAGCCTTGCGAATATCGACAGAAAGGTTCTTGAAACGGGAAGCCTGTCTCGATTGCCGTTTGAGGCTTTCGATCTGCCCGCTCAATTCGCCAGTTACATCGTCCAGCCGCTCCAGGTTCTGCTCGGCGGCCCTCAGCCTCAGCTCTGCCTCGTGGCGGCGCGTGTGCAAGCCGGAAACACCAGCCGCCTCTTCAAGAAGCTGCCTGCGCGCCTGCGGCTTTGCCTGAATGAGTTCGCCAATGCGCCCCTGCCCCACCATGGAGGGCGAGCGAGCGCCCGTGGACTGGTCAGCAAAGAGAAGCTGAACGTCCTTTGCGCGCGCTTCCTTGCCGTTGATCCTGTACACCGATCCGGCTTCGCGCTCGATGCGGCGCGACACCTGCAACTCGTCGGCATCATTGAAGCTGGGTGGTGCGGTGCGGTCTGAATTGTCGAGGAACAGGGTAACTTCCGCAGTGTTGCGCGATGGGCGCGTGGAAGAACCCGAAAATATCACATCATCCATGCCGGATGCGCGCATGTTTTTATATGAGCTTTCGCCCATCACCCAGCGCAGCGCTTCGACAAGGTTCGACTTGCCGCAGCCATTGGGGCCAACAATGCCCGTCAGTCCGCGTTCAATTATGAAGTCGGAAGGCTCGACAAACGACTTGAAGCCGAGCAGGCGAAGTTTGCTGAATTTCATGCCGGCACCAAGGCGCGCAGTTCCAGCGCGCCTCTCCCGTCTCGCGGCGAAACAGCCGCTCCAGCCGCTTTAAAGAAGCGGGTCGACGATGGCAGAAATTTCCTCAATCGATAGTGCCCCCGGATATTTCGATCCGTTGATGAAAAAGGTTGGCGTGGCATCCACACCGAAATCCTTTGCAGCTCGCTCACGCACGGCGCGGATGTCATCCAGCAGTTTCTGGTCCATCAGGCAGGCTTCGAACGTTTGCTGCGAGAAACCGGCGAGTTTGGCAAGCTGTAGCAGCGCGTCCTTCGCGTTTTCCACAGCCGCCCAGTTGGATTGCTGCTGAAAAAGCACGCTTACCATCTCGAAATATTTGTCTTTGGAGCAGCGCGCCAGCATGAACCCTGCTTCCGCGCGCGGATCGAACGGGAACTCGCGCAAGATCAGCCTTACCTTGCCGGTATCGATATATTTGCTCTTCAAAGCGGGCATGGTGGTTTGATGGAAATGTGCGCAATGCGAACAGGTCATGGACGCATATTCGACAATCGTTACAGGCGCATCCGCCTTGCCCATCACCATTTCAGGAAGCGGACCTGGCTCCAGAACCTTTGCCATGTCGACTGATCCAGCCGCCTTTGGTGCTTCAACTGCCGGGGTTACGGCAGGTGTAGCCGCCGGAGCCTGCGTTGAAGCCGGGGCCGCCGGAGTTTCGGCAGGAGTTGCCGCACCTTCCGCCTTCTTTGCCGTTTCGCCGGAATCAGAACAGGCAGCCAACAAGGCTGCGCCTGAAACGGCTGCAAGGGCGGTCAGTACCGTCCGACGCTGGATCATGCTCGTCATGCGAATCACCTGAATTTGAGTAGATTGTGCGTTGGTTCAACCAACAAAAGCGAGAGTTCGCGCGAATTAAGGCAAAGTGGTCCCCAGAACAAAGCCAAAATTGACGTTTGGATCACGAATTCGAGAAGAATATGGCTAATCGCTGCGTTTACGACTGCCTTTGACAGAGGCCCCGAGCCTTTCCAGCGCTAACCGCAATCCTTCGTCCTCAATGCCCGAAACAATCTTTTTCAGGCGGTTTTGCTCATCAGTATCCAGCTCGCGCAGTTTCGGGCGCTCGGGCTTGTGCTGCTGAACAGGCTTCTGCACGATCCGCAATCTGCCGATCGCCACATAGCCAAGAAATGAATTCACACGGGCGATAATCTCGTCGGCTTCATGCTGAATGTGCAGCGCTGCCAGACCCTCGCAAGCAATCACCAGCACTGCCGGTTCAAATGGTTCATCCTCGTCCCGGCGGCGTCCCCACTGAATTTTTTCGGGCCTTGAGGAAACCGCAATTCTCGGTCCCACAATTTCATCCCAGCTTTGGACAAGGGCGACGGATAGCCCCGCCCGCTTGCGCAGCACCGGGTCAAGTATCTCGCCCGCCAGATCCGCGACGGGAACGGGATTGCCGTAATTTCTTTTCCCTGCCATGACCTGTGCCAATGAATTCTTCGCATCGACCAATCGCACCTCAGGCTGCCAGTGACAAGGCCTCCGTGTCGGAGCGCCTGCTCGACTGGTATGACCGGCATCACCGCGAACTGCCCTGGCGCGTCAGCCCATCCCAGCGGGCCAAAGGCGTTGCGCCTGATCCCTATCATGTGTGGCTTTCGGAGATCATGCTCCAGCAAACCACTGTCGAGGCCGTGAAGCCCTATTTCCAGCGTTTCAAGGAGCGCTGGCCGAGTGTCACCGACCTTGCTGCCAGCGACGTTGACGACGTTATGAAAGCCTGGGCGGGCTTGGGCTATTATTCCCGCGCGCGAAATCTCAAGGCCTGCGCCAATCACATTGCCGCCAATGGTGGGGCGTTCCCCGAAACGGAAGCCGGGCTGCTGCAACTTCCCGGCGTCGGCCCTTATACCGCCGCCGCTATTGCTGCCATTGCTTTCAACCAGCCTGCCGCCGTTGTGGACGGCAATGTTGAGCGCGTGGTTTCGCGCCTGTACGCCATCGATACGCCCCTGCCTGCCGCGAAGGTAGAGATACGCCAGATCGTTAGCGAAATACTGCCTGTCGATCGCCCTGGCGATTTTGCTCAGGCTATGATGGATCTTGGCGCAACCATCTGCTCGCCCAAGCGACCAAGCTGCATGGTTTGCCCTGTCAATTCGAACTGCGCAGCATTGGCCAATGACGACCCTGAACGGTTCCCGGTCAAACCTCCAAAAATGGAAAAGCCTCTGCGACGAGGTGCCGCCTTTGTGGCAGTTCGTCCAGCCGACGGAGCGGTTCTTTTGCGCAAGCGTCCCGATCGCGGATTGCTCGGCGGCATGGCCGAACCGCCGACAACTTCTTGGAATTCCCGCACGGACGGCGAAACAGGCGTCGATGCCGCGCCGTTTGTCGCAAACTGGGAGTTTTGTGGGCGTATTTCTCACGTTTTCACGCATTTTGCGCTCGAACTTGAGGTTTTTTCAGCGCAAATTGAACCGGAAATGCTACCCGACCACTACTTCTGGTCGAGTGATGTGCTTTCCGAGGCTTTACCGACAGTGATGAAAAAGGTTATCGAATCTGCCTTACCTGGGGCAACAAAGCGCGGGCGTTTCGCATGACTTCCATCCAGCATATCGTGTTCGACATTGGCAGTGTGCTCATCCACTACGATCCGAACATTCCCTTCTCACGCCTGATCCCCGATGAAAGCGAACGTCGCTGGTTCTTCGAAAATGTTTGCACTTCCGCTTGGAACATTGAGCAGGATCGCGGACGTACATGGGAAGATGCAGAGGCCCTGCTGATACAACAGCATCCAGATCATGAGAACAACATCCGCGCTTTCCGCAAATATTGGCATGAAATGGTATCGCACTCATATGACGATACGGTTGCCATCATGCTTGGCCTGATCGACAAAGACTATGACGTTACTATGCTCACCAACTTCGCGTCTGACACATTTGTTGAAGCACGCAAGAAGTTTGATTTCCTGAACAGACCGCGAGGGGTCACTGTTTCGGGCCTTATTAAGGAAATAAAGCCCAACCGCGCCATTTATGAACGGCATACTTCAGATTTCGAGCTTCACGCTCCGGCGACACTGTTCATAGATGACAATCAGGCCAATGTGGCAGCCGCGCAAGAGTTTGGCTGGAACGCCGTACGCTACAAGGATGCGCCCACGCTACTGCGCGATCTCGCATCCTATGGCATTGTTATTTAAGAACAATCAGGCTCCAGCCCGTTCCATTCCCAAGCGGGCTATACGGCGCAGCTCATCGATTGCAGTTAGCCCGCCTGCCCGTTCATAGTGCCAGAACGTCCAGCCGTTGCAGGCATCGAGCCCCTGCACTGTTGCCCCGACCTTGTGAATTGAACCAGCCATTTCGGCGGTTGCAATCGTGCCATCAGCCCGGACCACAGCGCTCCAACGCTTGCGTGAATCGTAGAGCTTTGTTCCAGGCGCAATCAGGCCGCTATCGATCAGGCTCACAAACGCCACGCGCGGTTCGGCGCGCTTGCCGCTAATCGTAGAAAGTTGAGCATCTTCAAGGGGTTCTACCGCCGCGATACGAGCACTGGCTGCCTCGATGTAGCTGTCTTCCCTTTCAACACCTACGAAATTACGTCCAAGGCGCTTGGCCACAGCGCCGGTCGTGCCCGACCCGAAAAACGGGTCCAGAACAATGTCTCCCGGCTTGGTCGATGACATCAGAATGCGCGCAAGAAGTGCCTCCGGCTTTTGGGTCGGATGCACTTTTTCGCCATTGCCATCTTTCAGCCGCTCAGCCCCGGTGCAAATGGGAAAGAGCCAGTCTGAACGCATCTGCACATCGTCATTGGCTGCTTTCATAGCTTCATAATTAAAGGTGTAGCCCTTGTCTTTCTGGTCCTTGACGGCCCAGATCAATGTCTCATGCGCGTTCTGGAAGCGGCGGCCCCGGAAGTTCGGCATCGGGTTGGTTTTGCGCCAGATAATGTCGTTCAAAATCCAGTATCCCAGATCCTGCATTTTTGCGCCGACCCGAAAAATGTTGTGATATGAGCCAATTACCCAGATTGTTCCGCCCGGTTTCAGGACACGGCGCGCGGCGAGCAGCCAGGCCCGCGTGAAGGCATCATAGGCTTCAAAGCTGTCGAACTGGTCCCAATGATCGTCAACGGCGTCAACCTTGGATTGATCCGGGCGATGCAATTCACCCTCAAGCTGAAGATTGTACGGCGGATCGGCGAAGATCAGATCAACGCACTTGTCCGGCAAGGCATTGAGTGCGGCGACACAATCGCCCTTCAGGATCGTGTTCAGCCATGCTGACTGATCGCCAGAACGGATGGTTTGCAGAGAACGCACTGCCGACATGGAATACCCGAATACGCTAGACCAACTACTGCCTGTTATGGTTAGCGAACTGGGTAAATATTTAATGAAGTGCCGCGCCGATTTGCGTGGCGGGCCGCAATACTGTAAAGCGCCGCGCTTGCCTTCCCAAAGTTTGCAGGAACTCCATGCCTCAGCCAGACCTTGTCATCTTTGATTGCGACGGTGTTCTCATTGATTCGGAGATCATTGCAGCACGCGTTGAGTCCGAACTCCTGACCGACGCGGGTTATCCCATTTCGCCGGAAGAGATTGCGGCCTTGTATTCGGGTCTGAACTTCAGCGAAATCATGCTGCGCATTGAGCAGGTAGCTAATATCCCATTCCAGGCTACGTTGATTGACAAGGCCGAAGCCCTTACAGATCAACGACTTAGGGATGTAAGGCAGATCGAGGGAGCCGCACAGGCAATCGCTTCCGTCACCGTACCCCGCTGCATTTGCTCCAATTCCACAGCGGAACGGCTCAAAATGACTCTGGCCACAACCGGTCTCGACCGCTTTTTTGTGGACCGGGTGTTTTCCGCAATGTCCGTTCCTGACGGAAAGCCAAAGCCAGCGCCGGACGTCTTTCTTTATGCGGCGGGTCAGTTGCGAGCCAATCCTGCAAATACATTCGTGATTGAAGATTCGGTTCACGGCATACATGGCGCGAAAACTGCCGGAATGCGGGTAATCGGCTTTACTGGCGGTTCCCACAGCTATCCCGGACACGCAGATATTCTGACTGAAGCGGGCGCTGAAACTGTTATTAATCGCTGGCGTGATCTTGAGCCTGTTTTAGCGGCCCTTTCGGAATGGGCAGACCTCTAAGCCATTGTTCCGGCAAAGTTTATTCTTCCCGATCCCGCTCGTATCGATCTTTGAGCGGAAATGGCGGCAACCATCTTTCCCGGCGTAGCGTCCACAACTCATAAGTTGGCTCAAGCTGGTTTGGCGCGTCCAGCGATCCGAGATTTATCTCAATCTCTTCGCCGGTGCGAGAAAAGACGGATGAACCACAGCGCGGGCAAAAATGCCTGCCCGCATAGCTTTGTGGCTTTCCTTCTACAGCCACCGCCTCTTGCGGAAAGATTGCCGATGCATGGAACAGAGCCCCGTGATGCTTTCGGCAATCAAGACAATGGCAAATGCCGACCCGCTTGGGTGTGCCACGCGCGATGAAACGAACATCACCGCACAGGCAACCGCCAGTCAGCGATTCTGCACTATCTTGCCGCGTCATCGAACCCAAGTTGCACGATCACATTGCGTTCAGCGGGAATCGGAATTGAAATGCTCGGGTTCTTGAACAAGAACTGTGTGGCTCCCTGCTTTTCGGTGATGGCCACTTCTTGCAGTTTCAGGTCCGAATAAAGCACCTCATCACCACGCGTCACGGCTACGCGAATGGGCAGCGATACGCTGGTTGGTGCGCCAGCGGGGCCAGGAATCACCCTACCCGCAGCAGCAACCTCAATGGTCATTGTACCTGCAGCGCGGGTGCAAACACGCGTCGTTTCTCCAATGGAAGCCTGAAAAGCAAGTTTTGAATGATCGCCTTCGCCGCCGCGCGCATAGCGATTCAGCGCTGCAGTTCCCTGCCTCAAGCGGACTGGCGGGCAGAATGCTTCCAGCTCGGTCTGGCTCACCTTCGGCTTCGATCCGGCCATGTCACCGGTGCTCATGGTTTGTCCGGTCTGCCCTTCATTCGATTGGCATCCAGCCAGCGCAAGCAAAAGGCCTAGAGACGCAAAAGCCGGTTTCATTCGACTTGATGTTATACGCAACATGGATTCTGCTTTCCTCTCTCGTCCAAGGCGGTCTATACCAATGGCCCGACAAAAATGCGACCGATCAGAACCAATTCCAGACCATGAATCGACAGATTGTTGCTAACCTTCCAAAGGTAAACCAGCCATGCGTTATATAAGCACCCGCGGCGAGGCCCCCGCGCTTGGCTTTTCTGACGCTATGATGGCGGGTCTTGCCCGAGACGGCGGACTTTATATCCCCGAATCGTGGCCCCATTTCTCCCCCGAAGCCATTCGCAAAATGCGTGGGAAGCCTTACGCCGATCTCGCGGTCGAATTGCTGACGCCCTTTCTGAATGCAGAAATAGCCGCGCAAGACTTTGAGAGGATTGTGCGCGAAGCTTACAGCACGTTTCGTCACCCCGCGGTTTGCCCGCTGGTTCAAACGCGCTCAAATGAGTTTGTCCTGGAGCTATTCCACGGCCCGACACTCGCCTTCAAGGATGTGGCTATGCAACTTCTGGCGCGGCTGATGGACCACGTTCTGGCTGAACGCGGCCAGCGCGCCACGATTGTTGGCGCGACCTCAGGCGACACTGGCGGCGCGGCGATAGAAGCGTTTGCCGGCCGCGAGCGAACGGATGTGTTTATCCTTTTTCCGCATGGGCGCGTTTCACCCGTCCAGCAGCGGCAAATGACCACTTCCGCGGCAAGCAATGTTCATGCGCTGGCTATCGAAGGTAATTTCGATGACTGTCAGGGCATGCTGAAAGACATGTTCAACGACCATGGCTTTCGTGATCGCGTAGGTCTTTCCGGTGTCAATTCGATCAATTGGGCGCGGATCATGGCCCAGATCGTCTATTATTTCTATTCGGCACTCTCGCTTGGCGCGCCGGACCGGCCCGTTTCCTTTACCGTTCCAACAGGCAATTTCGGCGATATATTTGCCGGATATGCAGCCAAACGCATGGGACTGCCAATCGACAAGCTGGTGATTGCCACGAATGAGAATGACATTCTGGCGCGCACTCTCGCAACCGGCGAATATCGCATGACCGGCGTCGTGCCGACCACATCGCCCTCAATGGACATTCAGGTTTCTTCGAACTTTGAGCGGCTGCTTTTTGAAGCAACCGGCCGCAACGCGCAGGAGGTTGTCCGCTACATGGCCAGCCTGAAGCAGGCCGGGGAATTCACCATCGGTGCAGAACCCATGCAGCGCATTCGTTCTGAATTCGATGCAGGCCGGGCCTCGAATGAGGATGCCGCCAGAGCGATTGCACAAGTACTTTCGGAAAGCGGCTATCTGCTTGATCCTCATACAGCTTCCGCCGTCCACGTGGCGCGATTGACCCAGCCTTCGGATACGGCGATGATTTTGCTTTCCACCGCCCACCCGGCCAAATTTCCGGATGCAGTTGCTGCTGCTTGCGGCAAGACGCCTCTCTTGCCGGATTGGCTTTCCGGGATGATGGATCGCAGCGAAAAATTTGCAGTGCTTCCATCTGATCTGAAAATGGTGGAAGATTATGTGACAAGCCGCGCTCGCGCGGTTGCTTAAGGAGAAGTACCTCTATGACCGTTGAGGTTAGTCGGCTGGCAAACGGATTGACTGTTGCCACAGAAAAGCTGCCAGCCGTTGAATCCGTCGCGTTGGGTGTGTGGGTCAAGTCAGGGGCGCGAAACGAGCGTGATGACGAGCATGGCATTGCACATTTGATTGAACACATGGCCTTTAAAGGCACCTCCTCGCGAACCGCATTTCAAATCGCATCCCAGATCGAGAATGTTGGCGGCGAGATAAACGCTGCAACAAGCGTGGAGACGACCTCGTTCTATGCGCGGGTGCTGGCCGCCGATGTGCCGCTGGCGGTGGATATGCTGGCTGATATACT
Organism: Rhizobiaceae bacterium; assembly: GCA_019635795.1. Taxonomy (GTDB): domain Bacteria; phylum Pseudomonadota; class Alphaproteobacteria; order Rhizobiales; family Rhizobiaceae; genus Mesorhizobium_G. Next base: position 92,710 of record JAHBYV010000005.1, on the reverse strand, counting down.
TCAGGATTCTACATTCGATCCGGCAGAGCTTGAACGTGAACAGCATGTGATCCTGCAGGAAATTGGCGCTGCGCACGATACGCCCGACGATGTGGTGTTTGACCATTTCACCGAAACCGCCTTTCGTCATCAGGCATTGGGTCGCTCAATTCTCGGCACTCCCGAGACCGTAAAATCTTTCACTTCCAAACAGCTTCATGCCTTTATGGAACGCCAGTATGGTGCCGACCGAATGGTCGTAGTCGCTGCTGGCGATGTTGATCATGAGGCTTTTGTGCGCGTGGTTGAGGAAAAGCTCGGCGGGTTCCGTTCAAAATCGGACAGCACAATTCCGCAATATGCGCACTATGTTGGCGGGGATTTCCGTCAGGGCCGCGACCTGATGGATGCGCAGATCGTTCTGGGATTCGAAGGGCGCGCCTATCATGTGCGCGACTTCTATGCCTCGCAGGTTCTCTCCATGATATTGGGCGGTGGCATGTCCTCGCGCCTGTTTCAGGAAGTGCGTGAAAAGCGCGGGCTGTGCTACTCGATATATGCCTTCCATTGGGGCTTCTCGGACACGGGCATTTTCGGGCTTCATGCAGCAACAGGTGAAACCGACATTCATAAGCTGATCCCTGTAATTGCACAGGAATTACACCGCACAACCGAACATATCGGTCAGGAAGAGCTTGATCGCGCACGTGCGCAATACCGGGCCGGACTTATAATGTCTGCCGAAAGCCCGGCTTCCCGTGCCTCGCAAATCGCGCGCCAGCTTCTGTTGTTCGGCAGGCCCATTATGCGCGAAGAACTGAGTGATCGCCTTGCAGCTTTGACAGTCGAGCGCCTGACCGATCTGTCAGGGCGATTGTTCTCAACGCGGCCTACATTGGCTGCTGTCGGGCCGGTCGGAACGCTGCCAGCCTACGATCATGTTGTCGATGCCTTGCCGGGCGCATCGTCCGGGCTTCGGCGGGCTGCTTCGTGAGCCGCCGTGCTGGCGCTGCCTTTTCTCAGACGTGATTCTCCAATCCTGCAAGGGAAGCGCGTAAAACTTCGCGCCCCTGTCATGAGCGATTACAGGCAGTGGTCCAGATTGCGCGGCGAGAGCCGCCCAACGCTGGAGCCCTGGGAGCCTGCGTGGGCTCCCGATGAACTGGAATACGGCCCATGGCGGCTGCGCATCGGCCGCTATCGTGAAGATATCACGCAAGGCACAGGGCTGCCGCTTTTCATATTCGATGCCAGCGGCGAAACGCTTTATGGCGGGATAACCCTGAGCACTATCCGGCGGGGCGTGGCGCAGACTGCAAGTCTCGGCTATTGGATTGGGGCACGCTATGCGGGACAGGGGTATATGCAGGAAGCTGTGCGACTGGTCGTAAATCATGCCTTTGACGGATTGCGGCTGCATCGCGTAGAAGCTGCCTGCATCCCTACCAATGCGCCCTCTGTGCGCGTGCTTGAAAAAGCCGGATTTCAGCGCGAGGGATTGGCGCGGTCCTATCTGAAGATAAACGGAGTTTGGCAGGATCATTGCCTTTACGCCATTGTCGAAAGCGACCTGATCCCTGCGAGAATATAAGGGCATGACCTGTTGAGACGTTTCACAGCCGCGTTTGCGGCAATCCTGCTAGGCTTGGCGCTGCTGGTTTTTGCAGCACCTTCCGCCTTTGCCGTTGAAGCTATCAAGATCACGCGCGACGATAACGCGCTTGATCTGACGCGCGCTGTTGAAGTTTCGCTCAATCAGGGCGAAAATTTTCAGGTTTCGACAGCACCGACGCAGGACGGGATCGTTCGTCGTATTCAAGTCGAGTCGAAAGAGCCTGGAAAGTCATCCAACTGGGCGGTGTTTGCCCTTGCCAACACGACTGACCAGCAGATCGACCGCTTGATCGTGGTCCCCCATTTCCGTCTGGCCGGATCCGGTCTGTTCTGGCCGGATCTGGGGTCCTCGCGCATTGCGGCAATCACACCCAGCGAAGGCTTTGCACTCGACCGGCAGCAAAGCCCCGACGCGGATGTATTCAGCATTACGCTTGATCCGGGGGCTGTCGTTACCTTCGTCGCAGAAATGACGTCAACCAGCCTGCCGCAGGTCTATCTCTGGAACCCCGACACCTACAAGGACACGGTGAACGCCTACACCTTGTTCAGGGGCATTGTGATCGGCATTGCCGGCCTGATGGCGCTGTTTTTGACCATATTGTTCGTGGTCAAGGGAACGTCAATGTTTCCCGCGACCGCTGCGCTGGCATGGGCAGTTCTGGCCTATATCTGCGTCGATTTCGGTTTCCTCAGCAAGGTTATCGCCATAACCCCCGGTAATGAGCAGATCTGGCGCGCCGGTACGGAAGTCGCGCTTGCCGCGACGTTGGTGGTGTTTCTCTTTGCCTATCTCAACCTCAACAGGTGGCACGGACATTTCAGCTATGGCGCGTTGGCGTGGGTGCTCGTGTTGGGCGCCATTGCCGCGCTGGCGATCTATAACCCCGCAATAGCATCGGGCCTTGCCCGCATCTCCTTTGCTGTCACCGCTGTTCTGGGCGCCGTCCTGATCGTTTTCCTTGGGATAAGGGGATATGACCGCGCGATCATGCTGGTGCCAAGCTGGGTGATGCTGCTGCTATGGATTGCGGCCTTCTGGATGACGATTACAGGCAGGCTGGACAACGATATTATACAGCCCGCGCTGGGTGGCGGCCTCATTCTCGTGGTCCTGCTGGTCGGCTTTACGGTCATGCAGCATGCTTTTTCCGGCGGTGCGCTCAATCAGGGACTTTTCAGCGATATGGAGCGCCGGGCGCTCGCATTGGCTGCGTCGGGCGATACCGTCTGGGATTGGGATGTCATGCGTGACAGGGTCACCACCAGGCCAGATGTTGCAATCCAGCTTGGGCTTGAACCGGGCAGCCTGAGCGGTGCGGCCCGCACCTGGCTTCCCATTCTGCACTCAGACGACCGCGATACGTTCCGCACGCTGCTCGACGTTATTCTGGAGCATAGGCGCGGGCGCATTTCACACGATTTCCGGCTGCGCGGCGCTGATGGGCATTACCACTGGTTTGCCTTGCGTGCTCGTCCCCTCGTTGGCACAGATGGCGAGGTGCTGCGCTGCGTCGGCACCATGGTCGATATTACTGACCAGAAAAAATCGGAGGAACGGCTGCTGCACGATGCCGTGCATGACAATCTCACCGGGCTTTCAAACCGCGAATTGTTCATGAACCGTCTGGAAGCCATTATTTCCATTGCCAAGACGGACGAAAAAATCCGGCCTACTGTGTTCCTTATCGACATTGACCGCTTCAAGAAGGTCAACGAAGGGTTGGGCATCTCGGCAGGTGATACGATCCTTCTGACGGTCGCGCGGCGTCTCCATCGGCTGCTGAAGCCGAAAGATTCGCTATCGCGTTTCACCGGCGACCAGTTCGCGCTCATGCTCTTGTCAGAGGAAGACCCGACGCGGATTGCAAGCGTTGCAGAAGCAATCAAACGCGCGATTCAAGCTCCTATTTCCTTCGCGAAACGTGAAATCGTGCTCACCGCTTCCATCGGTCTGATTACGTGGAATGATAACCACACCAGCGCCGAGGACATGGTGAAGGACGCGGAGCTTGCCATGTATCAGGCCAAGCGCTTTGGCGGCGACCGCATTGAGCCATTTCGTCCGGCCTTCCGCGCTGTGGGCACAGATCGTTTGCAGATTGAATCCGACATGCGCCGCGCGATTGAGCGCCGTGAATTCACCCTCGCCTATCAGCCAATTGTGCGGCTGGAAGATCGCAGCATCGCCGGCTTTGAAGCGCTGCTTCGTTGGGATCACCCGCGCCGCGGCATGATACCGCCTTCCGATTTCGTGCCGGTGGCCGAAAGCTGCGGACTTATCGTTCAGCTTGGCCTGTTCGCGATGCAAAAGGCCGCCGACGATCTGGCAGAATGGCAGTCTCAGCTTGGCGATGTGCCGCTTTCCATGTCAGTCAACCTTTCCAGCCGCCAGCTCTTGCGCCGCGATCTGGTCAGCGATGTGCGATCCGTCGTGTCACGCGCCAATATCAAGCCGAGGTGCTTCCGCCTGGAACTCACAGAATCGCTTGTTATGGACAACCCGGAACAGAGCGCGCACGTACTCAACAAGCTGAAGCAGCTTGGGATCGGGCTTTCGCTTGATGATTTCGGAACAGGATATTCCTCGCTGTCATATCTTACCCGCTTCCCGTTCGACACAATCAAGATCGACAAGAGCTTTGTGGATGACAACGCACCGAAGCGCTCTGTGCTGCTCAAATCCATGATCAACATGGCGCATGAGCTTGGCATGTCTGTTGTTGCGGAAGGCGTTTCAGACGAAAGCGATGCTCTGCAATTGCGCCAGATGGGTTGCGAATACGTTCAAAGCTTCCTCACCGGAGCGCCAATGAAGCCGGAAGCCGCATTGAAAATTCTAAAGGAACAATATGCCGCAACAACGGCTCAGGCGTGACCTGCAACGCTGCTCAGGCGATTGGGATCAATGCCGATGGAGGCCATCAGCCGGTCGTACTTGCGCTCAATGTCGGTGCTGAACAGCATCTCGCTATCTGCGGGGCATGTCAGCCACGAATTTTCGGCAATCTCAGTTTCAAGCTGACCCGGTGCCCAACTGGAATAGCCAAGCGCCATCAGCGCGCGACGCGGCCCCCTGCCCGTAGAAATCGCGCGCAGTATGTCCACCGTTGCGGTGAGGCAGATGCGTTCAGAGATCGGAAGCGAGGACTCCACCACGAAATCGTCGGAGTGCAGAACGAATCCGCGACTGCGATCCACCGGGCCACCATTGCGAATAACAAAATCCCGTGCGGAAGGCGGCAGGCGAATGGCTTCCTCATCTTTCAGCAAGCCAAGCTGAACCAGAAGATCAGGGAACATCATCTGCTGCACCTGATTGACAATCAGGCCCATCGCGCCCTCTTCGCTGTGCGCGCACACGTAAATAACCGAACGCGCGAAGCGATCATCCTTCATGCCAGGCATGGCAATGAGGAACTGATCTTCCAGAAAACCGGGGCGGCGCGTGAGCCGTTTCTTTCGTAAGAGGTCCATAATTTAAAAGATAGCGCTTTTGTGTGCGGGATGAAAGGAGCGTGTCACGCAAAAATGACCATGCCAGAACGTGTGACGGTTGCGGGCGCTGACCTGATCGGCCAAATCGGGAGAATGAGACTCATCGCGCTAGTTTTTGCTCTTGTCTTTTCCGGTGCCGCGCTTGCTGCATCAAGCGAGTGGCACGAAACGGAAGGCGGGCGCGTACGGCTTGTGACCGCCGGATTGCCCGACGCAGATGGTGTGCTGCATGGCTTTCTCGACATACAGCTTGATCCGGGCTGGAAAACCTATTGGCTTGAGCCGGGAGATGCAGGGGTTCCTCCAACGCTTGAGCTTGCGCATGGCGGCACCGCAGAACTATCGTTTCCCCCGCCAGAATGGCACCATGACGGAACGTATGACTGGGCCGGCTATGACAAGAGCGTTGCTCTGCCGGTTACGCTGAGACTTGACGAACAGGCCCGTACAAGGCCTGTGGAGGCGATTGCCTTTCTGGGGTTGTGCAAGTCCATATGCATTCCGCTGAGTGCCAATCTGGCCGTGGACCCCGCCTCAGATCCGGACAATGCGCGCGATGCGCTGGCGCTCACCGCAGCGCAAATGAAACTTCCGGAGGCCGCGACATCTGAATTCGGCATCCAGTTCATACGCATTGAAGAGGGGAATGCGGTTTTTGAGGCAAGCGGCGTAGCGGGAACCGAAGCGGAGCTCTTCCTTTCAGGCGGCAACGCCATCGCTTTTGCCAAACCTCAGTTTGTGACGGACAGCGGCAAACAAATGTTCCGCGCCAAAGTAAACCGCTTCCAGAAACCCGGCAGCGAACCGTCAAAGGTTTTCTACACGCTGAAAACGCCCCAGCAATCGGCTAGTGGTTTTCTCCCGGTGCATTGAGTTTCGCCAGCCGAGCCTGTACCAATCCCGACACCATTCAACCCTGCGAGGAAATCCATGACAATTGCTGCCGGCGACAAGCTCCCCCAAGCCACTTTGAAGGTCGTCACCGAAGACGGTGCAAAAGACATGACCACAGCCGAAATTTTCGGCGGCAAGAAGGTTGTTCTGTTCGGTGTGCCGGGGGCGTTCACCCCGACGTGCAGCAACAACCACCTGCCGGGCTATCTGGAAAACCGGGACGCCATTCTTGCACGTGGCGTTGACCAGATCGCGGTGATTGCCGCGAACGACCATCACGTGATGAGAGCGTGGGCGAATTTTACCTGCGGTGAAGGCAAGATTCTCTTTATCGCTGACGGCAACGCTGACTTTGCAAAGGCCACCGGTCTTGATCTCGACCTGAGCGCAGGTGGCCTCGGTCAACGCTTCAAGCGTTTTTCGATGATCGTCGAAGATGGCGCGGTAAAGTCGTTGAACATTGAGGATTCGCCCGGCCAGGCCGTGCAGTCAGGCGCAGCGAAAATCCTTGAACAGCTCGCCTAGCGCCTGTTCTTGAAGGGGGCCATGCCTTCACGAGCGAGTTCATCAGCTCGCTCGTTTTCAGGATGGCCCGCATGGCCTTTGACCCAATGCCACGTCACTTGATGGCGTTTGCGGGCTTCATCCAGCGCCTGCCAAAGCTCGGCGTTCTTGACGGGCTTCTTCGCTGCCGTTTTCCAGCCGTTGCGCTTCCAGCCTTCGATCCAGCTTGAAATTCCATTCCGCACATATTCGCTATCCGTATGCAGGTCCACCGAACACGGCTCCTTCAAAGCGGTCAGCGCGGAAATTGCAGCCATCAACTCCATGCGGTTGTTAGTCGTGTCTGCCTCGCCGCCGTTCATTTCCTTGACCGTGCCGTTGAATCGCAGGATCGCGCCCCAGCCTCCGGGTCCCGGATTGCCCGAACAGGCACCATCGGTAAAAATTTCGACGTGCTTCAAAGTTTCAGTCCATATTCGGCGGCGGATTTGATCGACCGGTGGAAGCGCATCTTGCGCAAATATTCAAGCGGGTCCTTCTTCACCACCAGGCTGCCCTCAGGCGTGTTCAGCCAGTCAAAAAGGCGCGTGAGCATGAAGCGAAGCGCCGCACCATGCGCCAGCATAGGCAGCGCATCACACTCGGCAGGAGATAGCGGGCGAACCGCCGTGTAGGCATTCAGCAATGCCATCGACTTGGTGAGGTTGAACGAATTGTCTTTCTCAAAGCACCAGGCATTGAGGCAAACCGCCACGTCGTAGGCAAGGGTGTCGGTGCAAGCAAAGTAGAAATCAATCAATCCCGAAAGACGCTTGCCGAGGAAGAACACATTATCCGGGAAAAGGTCTGCGTGAATGACGCCGATTGGCAGATCGGCCGGCCACCCCGCCTCAAGCCTTTCAAGGTCCGCTTCGACTTCGGTTCGCAGGCCCTGTTCCACCTCGTCAGCGCGCTCTGCAGCACGGTTCCAGAGAGGCCGCCAGCCATCGACGCTCAGTGCGTTGCGTCGCGTCAGCGCAAAATCCGAACCCGCCAAGTGGAGGGCGGCAAGCGCCGCACCAACCTCGCGACAATGGTCAACGGAAGGGCGGCGCATCCACATGCCCTCCAGGAAGGTGACCAGTGCAGCAGGACGCCCCGCAATCTCACCGATCATCGCGCCGTTGTTCTGCTTTACCGGCAAGGGACAGCGAATGCCCTTGTCGCTCAGATGTTGCATGAGCCCGAGAAAGAAAGGCAGATCGTTCGGATCAACGCGCTTTTCATAGAGGGTGAGAATGTAGGACCCGCTGGCGGAATGCACCAGAAAGTTCGAGTTCTCGACACCTTCGGCTATTCCCTTGTATGAGAGCAGCTCACCAATGTCATAATCCTTGATGAAGTCCGCAAGTTCGACTTCCGAAATATCGGTGTAGACGGCCATCAGGAGCTTTTCCGGGAAACGGTTGGATTATGCGCCATTTACGAATGCCATGTCCTGCGCTGTCAGTTCAACGTCCCGCAGCACCCGCATGACAGGAAAATCTTCTGTTTCCTCAGCGGTAATGGCAAGTTCGAGCTGAACATCAAAACGCTCTCGGAAACCGGCTATGATCTCGTCAACGAGGATTTCCGGCGCGGAGGCTCCCGCAGAAAGGCCAAGCACGGATATGTTGGAAATATCGGCCCACGGAATTTCTGCCGCGCGCTGAACCAGCAACGACTTGCTGGCACCGGCTCGCTCGGCAACCTCAACCAGTCGTCGCGAGTTTGAAGAGTTGGGAGCACCGACGATCAGAAACAGATCTGTTCCGGGGGCTGCCGCCTTCACTGCTTCCTGCCTGTTGGTAGTAGCATAGCAGATCGACTCCGCGGCAGGTGCGTTGAGGTCAGGGAAACGCTGTTCCAGAGCCTCAATCAGATGCGCAGTATCTTCAACGGAAAGCGTGGTCTGCGAAACAAAGCCCAGTGCAGCAGGGTCGACCGGCTTGAAATTCTGGACGTCTTCCACAGTCTCAATCAGCGTGACGGCTCCATCGGGCAACTGGCCCATCGTTCCAATCACCTCCGGGTGGCCTGCATGACCGATCAGGAGCACATGTCGACCAAGGCGCTGGTGGCGCAGCGCCTGTTTGTGAACCTTGGAAACCAGTGGGCAGGTCGCGTCCAGATAGAAGAGATTGCGCGATTGCGCATCAGCGGGAACGGATTTCGGCACGCCATGCGCCGAAAACACCACAGGCGCATCGCGATGCTCTGGCGGTATCTCACTGAGTTCTTCAATGAAAACCGCACCAAGATTCTGAAGCCCTTCGACCACATAACGATTGTGAACAATCTCGTGACGCACATAAACCGGCGCGCCATATTTCTTGAGCGCCAGAACAACGATCTGGATAGCCCGGTCAACGCCCGCGCAGAATCCACGCGGTCCGCACAAACGGATCGTCAAGGGCTTTCGGGCTGAATCTTGTTGCACAACGTTGCTCATGTTCCTCGGCGACATGGGGGCATATGCCGTGCCTGTCAAGTGCGCGCGGCGCGCTGACGATTCAGCCAGACACCAACGACGCTGATGAGAGCTGCCGCCAAGCCATACCACGTTACCGCATACTGCAGGTGATTATTCGGGAGATCGACCATCGTTACCCCGCCGCGCGGCCAGCCGCCGGGATTTGGGGTCTGATCTGCATCCACGAAAAAGGGTAGCACTTCGCTTTCAGCGGGCAGGTTCGCGCTCGCCTCCATCGCGGTCAGGTCTTTCCAGTAGAATATATTCTTCGCCACATCATTATCGGGCACAAACTTGCCGGGCTTTTCATCAAGCCTGTTTCGGGCGAGCCCGGTGACGTGGACCTGACCGGATACCTGCCCTTGCAGACGCGTTCCAGGGTCTTTCATTTCATAGGGAACAAAACCGCGATTGACGAAGACGTACCTGCCATCTGTCACTCTGAAAGGCGTGTAAACGTAGAACCCGGTCTTGCCTTCCCATGTAGCGAAAAAGAACCGCTCGCTGTCGTGCGCAAACGTGCCGGAGAGCCTGACCGGAACATAATCTACGTCTCCGGTAGTTTCGAGTTGGGCCTCAATCTCGGACAAAGATCGCGGGGGCGAACTGATGCGCTGCTGAATGTTTGCAAGCAACGCTTCTTTCCAGACGAGGCGCTGTACCTGCCAGGTGCCAAGTCCAATGAGGACGGCCAGCACCACCGCCGCGGATAGCAGGACAGGCAATTTTCCGGATCGGGCCGCTGAAACGGTCATTTTTTGTGGTCGACTTGCCCTTCGGCTGCCTTGTTTGAAAATTGAAGAGTTATCAAAATACCCTTTATGAGCCGAAGCGCAACGAGCGAAGAAACCAGCGTCAGCGGCACCCAAAGCAGAAAATGCACCCATAGAGGTGGCCCGAAAGATGTTTCCATCCAAAGCGCCAGCCCAACCACCAGAAAGCCTATTATGAGGATTACGAATACAGCAGGCCCATCACCTGCATCGGCGAAGGAATAGTCCAAACCGCAGACGCTGCAGCTTGGCTTTACCGAAAGCAGGCCAGAAAAAAGATGCCCCTCACCGCAGCGGGGGCATCGGCCTTTCAAGCCTGTGCTGATTGGTTCAACGGGTGGCCAATGTGCCTTGTCTTCATGCGAAGTCATTGCCAACCCATCTCGATTAATGGCCCGCTGCGATCACAGCACCGTGCGAGGCCCACACATAGATTGCCGCGAAAAGGAACAACCAGACCACGTCAACGAAGTGCCAATACCAGGCAGCCGCTTCGAAACCAAAATGCTGCTTTGGCGTAAATCCACCATTCATCGCGCGGACGAGGCAAACGATAAGGAAGATCGTGCCAACGAACACGTGGAAGCCGTGGAAGCCGGTCGCCATGAAGAAGGTCGCGCCATAGATCGAATCCTTGAACGCGAATGGGGCGTGCATGTACTCATAGACCTGCACGAAGCTGAACAGCACACCGAGCGCGACGGTGATCGCCAGCCCCCAAACCAATCCCTTACGGTCATTTTCAAGCAAGGCATGGTGGGCCCAGGTCACTGATGTGCCGGATAGCAGCAAGATCACCGTGTTGTAGAGCGGCAGATGGAAGGGATCGAGAACCTCGATGCCCTTCGGCGGCCACACGCCGCCGGTATACTCGGCACGCGCAAACTGCGCAGCCTCGCCGGGGAAAAGGCTGGCGTCGAAAAATGCCCAGAACCACGCGACGAAGAACATCACCTCTGAGGCGATGAACATGATCATGCCATAGCGCAAATGCAGCGAAACCACGCGCGTGTGATGACCTTCATTGCCTTCCTTGATCGTGTCCGACCACCAGGCAAACATGGTGTATAGGACGATGAGTAGACCGATGAAGAATACCCACGGATTGGCAAGGTTCGTTCCGAAAATCGGGAAACTGCCGTCGCGCAGATATTGCATCCACATCACGCCGCCGAGCGCCATAATCAGCGCGCCGAGTGAGGCGAGCGCTGGCCAAGGGCTTGGATCAATAATGTGATAATCGTGATGCTTGGCGTGGGCTTCAGCCATATTCAACCCCCTAGCTTTGTCGTTTCACTTTCCTCGGAAGGCGCTGCCGCGAGCGGCTTGGTCTCGATCGGAAAGAATGTGTATGAAAGCGTTATAGTTCGGATATCCTTGAGCTCCGGTACATCGACAATTGCCGGATCGACGTAAAACACGATCGGCATTTCCTGTACTTCCCCCGGCTTCAAGGTTGTATCGGTGAAACAGAAACATTCGACCTTATTGAAGTATGCGCCCGCCATTTCCGGCGTCACATTGAAGGTCGCCCGCCCGGATGCTGGCTGCTCGGACCAGTTGCTGGCCTTGTACTGCACCTGAACCGTCTGCCCGATATTCATCGTGACAGAACGTTGCTCAGGTTCGAAGTTCCACGGCAGACCGCTGGCCTTGTTGGCGTCAAACCGCACAGTGATTTGCCGGTCGAGAACCTTGTCCGAATATTGCTCAACGCGCTGCGTCGTGCCGCCATATCCCGTGACCTGACAGAACAGCGCGTAAAGAGGAACTGAAGCGTAAGCCAGGCCGATCATGCCAAAGAACACGCCGCCGCAGGTCAACGCGGTCATGCGCTTTCTGCGTTCCTCGTGAGCCTTTTTGATTTGATCGCCAGCCATGCCTCGCCTCACATTGGCCGGTTCAACAACGTCGGGCCGAGCCGAACGATGGATGAGACGTATACGAGGATGACAAACACCACCAACGCAATAGCAATTGCTATGTTGCGATTGCGACGGGCCTTGAGTTGCGCCTCGGTCGGCGTGACGGTTTCGAGTTTATCGCCCATGACTTATGCTCCTGCCGCCAGAAGGAAGCGCGCTACAACGCTATCGACCAGATAGGCTGCGAAAATGCCGAACAGATATAGCAGCGAGAAACCGAAGAGAGCCTTGGCTGGGCGCATGGATGAATCTTGCGGCGACATGCTCAAAACTTTCCAAGAATACCAGATGAACCCCGCGCCAAGCGCCAAAGCAACCACGCCATAAGCAAAGCTTGCAAAGCCGAAATACCAGGGAAGGACGCCAACCACAGCCACCAGCAACGCGTAGGCGAATATTTGCCTGCGGGTTGATTCCTCGCCAGCAACATTCGGCATCATGGGAATGCCTGCAACCTCGTAATCGCCCGACTTGAAAAGAGCCAGCGCCCAGAAATGCGGAGGCGTCCACAGGAAGATGATGAGGAACAAAATCACGCTTTCGAGGCTGATGCTGCCGGTAGCAGCGGCCCAGCCGATCATGGGGGGAAAAGATCCCGCCGCGCCGCCGATCACAATGTTCTGTGGCGTCCAGCGCTTCAGCCACATCGTGTAAATCACGGCATAAAAGAAAATCGTAAATGCCAGCAGCGAACCGGCAACCCAGTTTACGAATACGCCAAGGGTCAAGACAGACATGGCCGAGAGAACCAGACCGAACCCGAGTGCCTCGCCCCCGGTTACCTTGCCTGCCGGAATTGGCCGGGTTTTGGTGCGCGACATGACCGCGTCAATGTCGGCATCGTACCACATGTTCAGCGCGCCCGAGGCCCCTGCCCCAACGGCGATGCAGATGATCGCCGTCACGGCAAGCATAGGATTCAACGGCACAGGCGCGGCCAGCATACCTACGAACGCCGTGAACACGACCAGCGACATCACGCGCGGCTTCAGCAGCGCGAGATAGTCCGAAGCCGTTGCTTCCGAAAGTTGGAAGCTGGTGGCCTCGTAGCTGTCTTTTTCGACCAGTGCCATTACGTAGTTTGCCTGTTCCGTTTGACAGAAACCGCCGGACACCCGGCGGCTTCAGTTAAATGCCTGCCTCACTTGATGCGTGGCAGCTGTTCCCACTGGTGGTAAGGCGGAGGCGAAGGAAGCTGCCATTCCAGCGTAGTCGCACCCTCGCCCCACGGATTTGCGCCAGCAACGCGCTTCTTCGAGAACGCATCAATGATGCCGTACAGGAAGATGAACACGCCGATGAACGAAATGTAGGAACCGTAAGAGGAAACAAGGTTCCAGCCGGCATATGCGTCAGGATAGTCGATGTAGCGACGCGGCATACCTGCAAGACCAAGGAAGTGCTGCGGGAAGAAAATCAGGTTCACGCCGATGAATGTCACCCAGAAATGTACGCGGGCGATTACCGGTGAATACATGTAACCGGTCATCTTCGGGAACCAGTAATACCAGGCCGCGAAAATCGCGAACACAGCACCCAGCGACAGCACGTAGTGGAAGTGCGCGACCACATAGTAGGTATCGTGCAACGACCGATCCAGACCAGCGTTAGCGAGCTGAACACCCGTGACACCGCCAACTGTGAACAGGAAGATGAACCCGATCGCCCACAACATTGGTGTGCGCATCGAGATCGATCCGCCCCACATCGTTGCAATCCACGAGAAAATCTTGATGCCCGTTGGAACAGCGATAACCATCGTGGCGAACACGAAATAGCGCTGCGTGTCGAGGGAGATGCCGGAGGTGTACATGTGGTGCGCCCACACGATGAAGCCGACGACACCAATTGCCACCATTGCATAAGCCATGCCGAGATAGCCGAACACAGGCTTGCGCGAGAAGGTCGCAACAATGTGGCTGATGATGCCGAAGCCCGGCAGGATCAGAATGTAAACTTCCGGATGACCGAAGAACCAGAACAGATGCTGGAACAGGATCGGATCACCACCGCCATCAGGCTGGAAGAATGCCGTTCCGAAATTGCGGTCTGTCAGAAGCATCGTGATGCCACCTGCAAGTACCGGCAACGACAGCAGGAGAAGGAACGCGGTGATCAGAACCGACCATGCGAACAGCGGCATCTTATGCAGGGTCATGCCCGGCGCGCGCATATTGAAAATGGTCGTGATGAAATTGATCGCACCGAGGATCGAAGATGCACCAGCAATGTGCAGGGACAAAATCGCCAAGTCTACAGCAGCTCCCGGTGATTGCGTGGAAAGCGGAGGATACATGGTCCACCCGCCGCCAACGCCGTAGGCGCCAGTCGGCCCCGGCATGAAGATCGACAGCAGCAAAAGAGCCAATGCAGGAGGCAAGAGCCAGAAAGAAATGTTGTTCATGCGCGGGAACGCCATATCCGGCGCGCCGATCATGATCGGAACCATCCAGTTGGCAAAGCCACCGATCAGCGCAGGCATGACCATGAAGAAGATCATGACAAGAGCATGCGCGGTGGTGAACACGTTGAACATCTGCTTGCCGCCATCAATGGCTGCATCGCCTTCAAAGCCGTACACCATCTGTGCAAGGCCCGTAAAAATCTGGATACCCGGCTCTGCCAACTCCCAGCGCATCATGACTGAAAGGAAGCCGCCGATAAGGCCCGATATGATCGCGAAGATCAGATAGAGCGTGCCAATATCCTTGTGGTTGGTCGAGTAAACCCAACGCACCCAGCCGCGCGGCTTGTGATCGTGGTGCTCGTGAGTTGCAGCGCCTGCCATTGTTCCGCTCCTTAGCTATTCCTTGCCACGACCATTATTCGGCCGAAGCGAGCTTGTTTTCACCATCGACCGCTGCCATCAGCGCCTTATTGGCACCGGTCACATCGGTTCTGGCTGCTGCAAGCCACGTATCATATTGCTGCTGACTGACGACGCGTATCGCAATCGGCATGAACGCATGGTCCTTGCCGCAGAGTTCGGAACACTGGCCGTAGTACAGCCCTTCCTTTTCTGCCTTGAACCACGTTTCGTTTATGCGACCGGGAACAGCGTCCACCTTGATGCCAAATGCCGGCATTGCGAAGGCGTGGATAACGTCTGCCGCCGTGACCAGCACGCGCGTGGTAACGTTCACAGGAACAACCACTTCATTGTCCACTGCCAGAAGGCGCGGATAGCGACCCTTGTCAGTTTTGCCAGAAGCCTCGCGGTCGCCTTCCTGAAGCATCGCAGAGTTGAATGATACAGGTTCCTCAACCTGATACTCGTAATCCCAGTTCCACTGGTTGCCTGTGGCCTTGATCGTGATCTGCGGCTCTTCAACCGGCGTGTACTGCGCCGTCAGCAACTGGAACGACGGAACTGCGATGAACAGCAACGCAATGACCGGACCAATGGTCCAGATAACCTCGATCAGCGTGTTATGGCTGGTGCGGGAAGGATTAGGATTAGCGCTCGCGCGAAATCTGACAATGCACCAGGCCAGCAAAACCAGAACAAGCAACGTGATCGGAATGATGAACCAAAGCGTGTAGACTTCGAACCATTCGATCTGTCGCATGATGTCCGTTGCCGGTTCCTGCATCCGGATTTGCCAGTCGCGTGGCTGATCCGCGTGAGCAAGGCCCGCAAAGAGCAATGCGCTGCTGGCCGAAAGGCCCGCCAGAAACCTTCTCATTGTGAACGTGTCTCCCATTCCTCTCATGCTGCGCCCCGCCGTTTCACGCCTTCGCGCATCAGTTGCGAGGGCGCAACCCAATCAATCGGTTCAAACCATACTCCAACTCGCTCCGCAAGAAAGACGCCGCGCGTCCCGTGCGGCATTTTTGCGCGCTGAGAGACAAGGATTTTGCACAAACAGGTCGGTAAAGCCTGATGGGGCCAAAAAGCAAGCCCTAATTCTGGCGAATTTCACGATAAATCATCGTCGCTCGTCATACTGTTGTTGACGATGCCAATCCGTTCTTTATTGGCTCACGAGATTATCAGCTTGCAGTGATTCGGAATGGAGCTGCCATGCCTTTCAGGCTTTCCAACCTCCTGCCGCGGGCGGCTTTGGCACTCGCCCTGCTTTCCAGTGGCTCCGCTTTGGCGCAGCAACCGCCCAAGGGAACAGTAAAATCGACTCACGGGTCGTGGTCCATCGTGTGCGACACGCCAGCGGGCGCCACTGCCGAGCAATGCGCCATGATGCAAAATGTCGTTGCAGAGGACAGGCCGGAAGTCGGACTATCGGTCGTTGTGCTGCGTACGGCAGATAACAAGGCAGAGATTCTTCGAGTGCTTGCGCCTCTTGGTGTGCTTTTGCCAAACGGCCTGGGGCTTAATGTGGACGGCAAAGACATTGGCCGCGCCTATTTTGTCCGCTGCTTCCAGGACGGCTGCTATGCAGAGGTTATTCTTGAAAAGCCGCTTCTCGACACGTTGAAGAGCGGAACTTCCGCGACATTCATCGTTTTCCAGACGCCGGAAGAGGGAATCGGCATTCCGGTGGACCTCAAGGGCTTTGGCGAGGGATTCGCCCAGCTTCCCTGACAGCATGGGCACTGGATTGTCGCGCGCCGCAGGCTTACATGGGCGTTGAAATTCCATCTGCGAGGCGCGTCATGGCCAAATCTTTGCTGCAACAATTCGACATTTCTGAAGATCGCGTGAAGCAGATCGTTTCGGACACAATCCGCGGCGCGGATGACGGCGAATTGTTTCTGGAGCAATCCGAGGGCGAAGCGCTCGTCTTTGACAACGGCAAACTCAAGACCGCCAATTTCAATACATCCCAAGGCTTTGGCTTGAGAGCTATTGCCGGCGAGGCTGGCGGCTATGCGCATTCGAGCGAGTTGTCGGAGGCTGCCTTGTTGCGCGCATCCGACGCCGTGGCTGCCGTGAAGGCTGGCTATTCAGGCACTCTGGCCGAAGCACCACAGCGCACGAACCGCCATTTATACGGTGAAGAGAACCCGATTGCAGAGCCTGGATTTGCAGAAAAAGCAAAGCTGCTGCATGAAATTGATGCCTACCTTCGCGCGAGCGATCCAAGGGTGCGGCAGGTTACCGCATCGCTCGCAGCATCCTGGCAGCACGTGGAAATTGTGCGCGGTGATGGCCAAACCGTCAGCGACATACGTCCGCTGGTGCGAATCAACGTTTCGGTTGTTGTCGGTGAAGGCGACCGGCAGGAAACCGGTTCACACGGCATGGGCGGGCGCAAGGCATTCGGGGAGTTTCTTGCCGAGGAAAGCTGGAAATTCGCAGCAAACGAGGCGCTTCGTCAGGCATTGGTCAATCTCGATGCAGTTCCCGCGCCTGCCGGGACTTTCGACATCGTGCTATCGAGCGGCTGGCCGGGGGTCATGCTGCATGAGGCAGTCGGTCATGGACTTGAAGGCGACTTCAACCGGAAAAAGACATCCGCTTTCGCCGGATTGCTCGGCCAGCAGGTTGCCGCGAAGGGCGTTACCGTCGTGGATGATGGCACGATTGCAGAGCGGCGCGGCTCTCTGACAATCGACGATGAAGGCACGCCCTCGGGCTATAATGTGCTGATCGAGGACGGCAAACTTGTCGGGTATATGCAGGATCGGCAGAATGCCCGCCTCATGGGCATGAATCCAACCGGCAATGGTCGCCGCGAATCATATGCGCATCAGCCAATGCCGCGCATGACGAACACTTACATGACGGCGGGCCAGCACACGCCCGAAGAAATAATCGCGTCGGTCAAGAATGGCATTTACGCTGTTTCCTTCGGCGGCGGTCAGGTCGACATTACAAGCGGGAAGTTCGTGTTTGGCTGCACCGAAGCTTACATGATTGAAGATGGAAAGGTGACGCAGCCCATCAAGGGCGCAATGCTGATCGGCAACGGTCCGGACGCCATGCATCGGGTGACAATGGTCGGAAATGATCTCAAGCTGGACACTGGCATCGGCATGTGCGGCAAGGCTGGCCAAGGCGTTCCGGTCGGCGTTGGCCAACCGCACCTGCGCATGAACCAGATTACAGTCGGCGGCACGCGGACCTGAGGTTGGCTTTGATCGCCAATCGTTGAGTTGAGCGAGGGGCAATGAGACACCCGAAGAGCATACTCATCCTTACCGGAGCGGGTATTTCCGCAGAATCAGGTGTCGATACATTCCGCGATAAGGATGGCATCTGGTCGAAATACGATTACCGCGACGTTGCGACACCGGAAGGGTTCGCCCGAAACCCGAAGCTCGTCTATGACTTCTACAACATGCGGCGGCGTGGCGTGGCAAAGGTCAAACCGAATGCAGCGCACGATGCGCTGGCGCGGCTTGAACGCGAATTTTCCGGCGAAGTGCTGATCGTGACGCAAAACATCGACAATCTGCACGAACGGGCCGGGTCACGGAATCTCATCCATATGCACGGCGAGCTGGAGAGCGCGCTGTGCAAGGTTTGCGAGTGCCGCAGCTATTGGGCCGACGATATGGAACAGGGGTCAGCCTGCCCGGCCTGCGGCACTGTCGGCTATCTTCGCCCGGACATCGTATGGTTTGGAGAAATGCCGTACCAGATGGACCGTATCCATCACGCGCTCGCCAATTGCGACCTTTTTCTTTCAATTGGCACCAGCGGAAATGTCTATCCTGCCGCTGGGTTCGTCGATTATGCCCGCGCCCATGACGTGCACACAGTTGAACTCAATCTGGAGCCCTCAGAGGGGCACAGTGTTTTCAACGATGCAATTCACGGCAAGGCAACGAAAATCGTGCCGGAATATGTGGACCGAATCCTGATGGGGCTTTAGCGACGCCGCTTGGGCTTTTCGAGCAACGCTACCGCTTCCACATGCGGCGACCACAAAAACTGATCGACTGGCGTCACTGAAACGATCTTGTATCCGCCATCGACTAGTATTCGCAAATCTCGGGCCAGCGTTACCGGATTGCACGAAACTGCAGCGACGCGCGGAACGTCCGAACGCGCCAAATGCTTGGATTGATCTTCAGCACCCGCGCGCGGTGGATCAAAGACCACGCCGTCAAACGCGTTCAACTCCTTGAACATGATGGGGCGGCGAAACAGATCGCGCCTTTCCGTGGTGACGCGCTTCAATCCCGTCGCATAGCGGAAGCCGCGATCGAGCGCTGCCAGCGCCGCAGCATCGCTCTCGACTGCGTGAACCTCGGAGGCTTTGGCAAGTCGCAAGGCAAACGCGCCCGCACCGGCAAACAGGTCAGCAACCTTCTTCGCCCGTTGCATGTGACCAGTCACCAAATCTGACATGGATTGTTCCGCGCTCGCCACCGCTTGCAAAAAGCCGCCCGGCGGCGGGGTAACGGTCGCATCGCCGAAATGGATCAGCGGCTTGCTGCGCTCGACAATTATCTCGTCTTCCACTGACAGCCGCGCCAGTCCCTTGTCCAGCGCGAAGGCGCTCAACGCGCTGCGCCGCTGGTCGGTTATCTTGCCCGCGCCGATTGCAGCGACATCCAGACCGCTTTCCGTGCGCGTAACATTGAGATGAAACGGCTGCGTTGCTTCCACAAATTGCTCCGCAAGGCTGCGCAACATGGGCAACGCGGCCTCAATTTCAGGCAGGACAATCGGGCATTCGGCAATGTCGATTATGTGGTGCGACTGTGAGCGATTATAGCCCAGCACCGCACCGTTCACTGTTCTTCGCGCCGAAAATACAGCGCGCCGGCGAGAATTCGGGGGACAAGCAACGAGATCGGCAATCGGCACGTCCAGCGACTGCGAGCGCAGCGCATCATAACCCTTGTCGCGCTTCCATGCACGATAGGCCGACGCCTCCAGATGCTGCAGGGCGCAGCCGCCGCATTCGCCAAAATGCCGACATTGCGGTTCGACTCGTTCCGGAGATGGTTCAAGCACCGCAATCAGCGTTGCCCTATCCTTTTCGCGCGCCGCCGTCACGGTTTCGCCGGGCAAGGTGAAAGGAATGAACACCGGGCCTTTTTCGCTTTGCGCGATTCCATCGCCGTGTGCGCCTAGTCGGGAGATCGTGAATCGCGCGGTCATTTTTCTTTTATCCCACCCAGCAAGAATTCGCGGTTGCCGTCGCTGCCCTCAATCGGAGAAGGAACGAGGCCGATGGCCCGCCAACCCGGAAGATTGTCCAGCCAATCACGCAGTTCGCCCGCTACCCGAGGACCGTCACTCTCATTTTTAAGCAAGCCGCCCTTGCCTATCGCCTCACGACCCGCCTCAAACTGTGGCTTTACCAGCAGCACCGCGCGCGCACCCGGCGCAGCAATATCCAGTGCCGGCGGCAGAGCGAGTTTCAACGAAATAAAACTGACATCGCTGACGACGAAGTCAGGCCGTTTTCCGTCGAGGTCGGCGATTGTGAGATCGCGCGCATTCAGCCCCTCGCGCACTGACACGCGCGGATCCTCGCTCAAACGCATTGCAATCTGGCCATGTCCCACATCGATGGCAAAAACGTGTGCGGCCCCCCGCTCCAGCAAGACCTGCGTAAACCCGCCAGTCGAAGCGCCTATGTCCAACGCCGTTGCATTTGCCGGGTCGAACCCGAAAGCATCCAGCCCGCCGACGAGTTTCAGAGCCGCCCGCGACACATATGCGATTGCCGGATCACTTGTCTCAATGGATGCGTCGGTGGCGACGCCCTGCCCCGGCTTGCGCGCAACATCGCCGTTTACGCTTACCGTGCCGCGACGCACCGCGTCTGCCGCGCGCGAACGACTGGCGAAAAGTCCGCGCCGGACGAGCAATTCATCCAGACGCAAACGGCTGTCGGAAGGGTGAAACACAAATATGCCTTACGGAACAATATTTTCTTCAATCTGCCTGAAAATTTGATTCAGGCGCGAGCCGCCTGCTCAACCTGCCCTAAAGCTCCGAACACCGCGCGCACGATTCCAGCCGAATCCAGCCCCGCATTCGCATACATTTTTTCCGGCTTGGCTTGATCGGTGAATTCGTCCGGCAACACAAGTGGGCGCACTTTCAAGCCGCTTTCCAGCAAACCGTTTGTTGCAAGATAGTGCAGAACATGGCTCGCAAAACCGCCGATTGAGCCTTCTTCCACCGTAATGAGAACTTCGTGCTCGCGCGCAAGGCGGCGCACAAGTTCCTCGTCCAGCGGTTTGGCAAAACGCGCATCCGCGACCGTCGTTGAAAGGCCCGCGGCATCAAGCTCTTCGGAAGCGGCAAGACAATCCGCCAAGCGCGTTCCAAAGCTGAGCAGCGCCACTTTAGTGCCCTGCTTCAAAATACGGCCCTTGCCAATTTCGAGGATTGAGCCGCGTTCCGGCATCTCGACTCCAACGCCATTGCCACGTGGGTAACGGAAGGAGATCGGGCCTTCGTCATAGGCAGCCGCGGTTCTGACCATGTGCCGCAACTCAGCCTCATCGGCAGCGGCCATGACCACGAAACCCGGCAGCGAAGCGAGATAAGTTGTGTCGAAAGCGCCACAATGAGTCGGGCCATCTGCCCCAACAAACCCGGCCCTATCAATCGGAAAACGCACAGGCAATTTCTGGATCGCGACATCGTGCACGACCTGATCGTATGCGCGTTGCAGGAAGGTCGAGTAAATCGCGGCGAACGGCTTGTAACCCTCGGTGGCCAAACCTGCCGCGAAGGTGACCGCGTGCTGTTCGGCTATGCCCACGTCGAAGGTGCGTTGCGGAAACACTTCGCCAAACAGGTCCAGCCCTGTGCCTGATGGCATTGCAGCGGTGATAGCCACAATCTTGTCGTCCAGCCGCGCTTCCTGAATGAGGCTTTCCGCAAAAACCTTTGTGTACGCCGGGGCATTGGCGGGCGCTTTGGCCTGCGCACCGGTGACGACATCGAACTTGTTTACGCCATGATATTTGTCGGCGGATTCTTCCGCAGGCCCGTAGCCCTTGCCCTTCTGGGTCACGACATGAATGAGAACCGGGCCATCGTGATTATCCCTGACATTTTTGAGCACAGGCACAAGATGTTCGAGATTATGGCCGTCGATCGGCCCAACGTGATAGAATCCAAGCTCTTCGAATAGGGTACCGCCGGTTACATAGCCGCGGGCATGTTCGACGGCGCGGGTAATCGCCCTGTCTGCGCGCTTACCAAGATAGGCCGTAAGCTTCTTGCCAAAGTCGCGAATGCTCAAATATGTCTTGCCGACGGCCAGCCGCGCCAGATAGCCGCTCAAAGCGCCGCTTGGCGGGGCGATCGACATATCGTTGTCATTGAGAATAACGATCAATCGTGATCCCAACGCGCCAGCATTATTCAGCGCCTCGAACGCCATGCCTGCCGACATTGCACCATCACCAATCACGGCAATGACGTTGTTCCTGCGACCATCGAGATCGCGCGCGACAGCCATTCCCAGACCAGCCGATATCGATGTGGATGAATGCGCAGCTCCAAACGGATCGTATTCACTTTCCGCCCGCTTGGTGAAACCCGACAAGCCATTTTCCTGGCGCAGCGTACGCATATGCTCGCGGCGACCTGTAAGAATCTTGTGCGGATACGCCTGATGTCCCACGTCCCAGATCAGCCTGTCCTGCGGCGTATTGAAAACGTGATGCAACGCCACCGTCAGCTCAACCACGCCAAGACCGGCACCCAGATGGCCACCTGTATGCGATACGATATTGATGAGCTCTTCGCGCAGCTCCTGGGCAAGCTGCGGCAGCTCGCTCTCATCAAGCTTGCGTAAGTCTGCCGGGGTGTTGGCCCTGTCCAGCAGTGGCGTGTTGGCTGGTGATTTCACTTGGATCTGTGTCTTTTCACTTCAAACCATAAGGGAATAAGCTTGGTTTCAACCAAAGTAAATGCGCAGCATTGCCACGTCCTTACTCTGGCAGGGGAATAAACTCCTCCTCATCGCCGGGAACGATGTCGAACTTTCCTGTCTTCCATTCATTTTTGGCCTGCTCGATACGTTCCTTCGAGGAAGAAACGAAATTCCACCATATGTAACGTGGCGATCCCATTGCGGCACCGCCGAACAACATAAAATGCGCGCCTCGCTCTGACGAGACAACGATTTCGTCTCCCGGGCAGAACACCAGAAGCTGGTCAGGCGCAAACACATCGCCGGCAATCGTCACCTCGCCGTCCAGCGTATAGATAGCGCGCTCCTCTGCCACGGCAGGTATGCGAAACGATCCGCCTGCATCCAATCGCACATCAACGTAGAGCGTATCATGGTGCGTGGTAACCGGTGCGGCCAACCCTTCAAGTTGACCGATTACCAGACGGCCCGACGCGCCGTCGCTCCTGAATTCGGGCAGCTTATCCCTTGTGGTATGTTCAAAGACAGGCGCGATCTCTTCCTTGAGTTCCGGCAGTGTCAGCCATGTCTGCAAGCCGGAAATTGCCATTGGACTGCCCCGCAATTCCTCCGGAGAGCGCTCCGAATGCACAATGCCGCGGCCCGCCGTCATCAGATTTACATCGCCGGGCTGGATCACCATTTGTGTGCCGAGCGAATCGCGGTGGCGAATATTGCCGTCGAACAGATAGGTGACGGTGGAAAGCCCGATATGCGGATGGGGCCTCACGTCCAATGCCTGATCGCCGCGCAGCAGGGCCGGCCCCATGCGGTCAAAAAAGATGAATGGGCCAACCATGCGTCGCCTGGCCGAGGGCAGCGCACGGCGAACCATCATTCCGCCAATGTCATGGGAACGCGGCACGAGCATCAGTTCGATCTGGTCGCAGGCGAAGGCATCGCCGGGTGCCGGGTCGTTACCGGGAAAGAAGCTCATGGTGTTCTCCCTTATATACCGCGGGCCTGTTTACTCCGCGTCGAGCGGCTCCGCTCCGGCGGGTTTGCCATCACGCGTAAGCCTGATCTTTTCAACCTTGTCTTCTGCCGCCTTGAGCAGCCGCGCGCAATGCGCTTTCAGCAGCTCGCCGCGTTCATATATGCGGATGGACTGGTCCAGCGGCACCTCGCCGCGCTCAAGATCATCCACTATCTTTTCCAACGCCTCAAGCGCCTGCTCGAAGCTCATTGCGGCGATGTCCTGATTGGATTCCTGCGTCATACTCTATCCCTTCATCAGCCGCTTTACATGCACGCCAACTGAAAATGCCAACCCTTGCAGATCGTAGCCACCTTCCAGCAAGCTCACTAGCCTGTTGTTGCAGTGCCGTTCGGCAAGGCCCATCATTTGTCCGGTTGCCCAATCGAAATCGTCTTCAGTCAGGTTGATTTGCGCCAGCGGATCGCGGTGGTGCGCGTCGAACCCCGCCGAGATTATCAAGAGATCGGGGGCGAAATTGCGAATGGCCGGAATGATTCGAGCCCGCATGGCTTCCCGAAACAGGTCGCTGCCACTGTCGGGCGCAAGCGGTGCATTGACGATATTTCCCTTCACGCCGGTTTCATGTTTCGCACCCGTGCCGGGGTAAAGCGGCAATTGATGCGTTGAAAGATAGAGCACGGACGGATCATCCCAGAAAATGTCCTGAGTCCCGTTTCCGTGATGCACGTCCCAATCCATGATCGCAACGCGCGTCGCACCGTGCTGCTTTTGCGCATGGCGCGCAGCTATCGCCGCATTGTTAAACAGGCAAAAGCCCATTTCCTTGGTCTTTTCCGCGTGATGTCCTGGTGGGCGCGCTGCAACAAATACATTATCGACCGTACCGGAAAACACGTCATCGACTGCGGCAGTGGCTGCGCCGATGGCGGTGAGAGCCGCTTCCCATGTCTTGGGGCTGGCATAGGTGTCATCTTCAATCTGGACCGTGCCTTCGTCGGGAATCTTGCGCCGAACTGCTTCCAGATGCGTTTCAGGATGCGCGAGGAGAATAGAAGATTCGTCGCCCGGCGGAGCCTGTTGCCGGTCCAGGTCTTCATAACCCAGATCTTCCAGATGCGCCTCGATTGCTCGAATGCGATCAGGGCGCTCCGGATGGCCGCTCGGCGTCAGATGCTCCAGATAAATCGGATGCGTATAAAGGCGGGTGGTCATGGAGCTAACATAGGCTTCCAAAGGCTGCCATGCCACGCATAAGCGGTGTTTTTCAGAGAATTTCTGTTCTCACGATACGTATGCCAAACCCTTCAAGTCCGACGTAGTGCCGCTCGCGTGAGGCAAACAGCTCGATTGAGCTGATTCCCAGATCCTTCAATATCTGCGCGCCAAGGCCGATTTCACGCCACTCATTCTCGCGCAACTGTGCCTCTTCATGCCCTTCAGGATCCCCCGGCGCACGGCCACGACCGCCCCTGCCTACGCCGACTGAACCTTCCCGCAAATAGACAATCACGCCTCTGCCCCTTTGCGCGATCATTTCCATAATCGCATCGAGCGGCTGGCTGCGGCTGAAAACATCACTCACGACATTTCCGGGGTGCAGGCGCACCGGCACATTTTCGCCGTCGCGAATATCGCCAAAAACAATGGCGAGGTGCTGCATGGGGTCCCACGGCAAGGTGTAGGAATAGGCCTTTGCTTTGCCCGCCTGCGTTTCAATGTCGAACATATCCACGCGTTCGACCAATGTCTCCTGCCGCTGGCGATACGAAATCAGGTCAGCCACAGATACAAGGTGAAGACCATGCTTGCGCGCGAACTCAACAACCTGCGGGCCGCGCGTGACCGTTCCGTCATCGTTTACAAGCTCGCAGATCACGCCGACCGGCGGCAGACCAGCCAGTTTGCAAAGGTCTATCGCGGCTTCCGTATGGCCTGAACGCATCAGCACTCCACCCTCGCGGGCAATGAGCGGGAAGATATGGCCGGGACGCACAAAGTCGCGCGCACCTGCATTTCCGTTCGCCAGATTGCGCACCGTCAGGGTGCGGTCGTCCGCCGATATGCCCGTTGTCGTGCCGTGCTTGAAATCCACGCTCACTGTGAAGGCCGTCGTATAGGCTGAATCGTTTTCGGCGACCATCGGTGTCAGGTTCAACCTGCGCGCATCTTCGCGCGTCATTGGCGCACAAACAATGCCTGAGGTGTGGCGCACGATAAACGCCATTTTTTCGGGCGTACAATGAACCGCAGCAACAATCAGGTCGCCTTCATTTTCACGCCCATCATCGTCCATCACGACAACGATCTCGCCACGCTCAAAAGCGCGCAAGGCTTCAACGACATTCTTCTGATCGTATGACATGGGTGCTTCCCGAATTAGACGCGACCGGTTTGGCCGCGATGGCGCAGATAATGGTCAGCGATAGCGCAGGCCACCATTGCCTCGCCGATTGGCACGGCGCGGATACCAACGCAAGGATCGTGGCGCCCCTTCGTTACAACGTCCACTTCCCTGCCGTCCTTATCAATGGAACGGCGGGGCGTTAGAATTGAAGAAGTCGGCTTGACCGCAAAACGCGCGACAATTGGCTGACCCGTCGATATTCCGCCAAGAATACCGCCTGCATTGTTGGACAGGAATATCGGATTGCCATCATTGCCGATCCGCATTTCATCAGCATTCTGTTCGCCGGTTATGCGCGCGGCTTCAAAGCCATTGCCGATTTCAACGCCTTTCACGGCATTGATCGACATGAGCCCGGACGCAATGTCCTGATCCAGCTTGGCATAGATCGGAGCGCCAAGACCTGCCGGAACGCCTTCGGCAACAATTTCAATGACCGCGCCGACAGAGGAGCCGGATTTGCGGATCGCGTCGAGATAGTCTGCAAAAACGGAGACCGACTGGGCGTCGGGCGTGAAGAATGGATTTTCGGCATCCTCCACGAAATTCCAGTTCCAGTTTGCCCGGTCGATTGATTTTTCACCCATAGAAATGAGCGCGCCGCGAACGACCAGACCCGGCACAACCTTTCGCGCCAACGCACCGGCCGCCACTCTGGCCGCCGTTTCGCGCGCCGAGGAACGTCCACCGCCGCGGTGATCGCGCAGGCCATATTTCATGTCATATGTGTAGTCTGCATGGCCAGGCCGAAACTGGCGGGCAATTTCTCCATAGTCCTTCGAGCGTTGGTCAACATTCTCGATCAACATAGAAACAGGGGTACCCGTGGTGATCATTGTCTGGCCGTCATCGTCGAGCACCACGCCGGAAAGCACCTTGACTTCATCAGGCTCGCGGCGCTGCGTGACAAAGCGCGATTGGCCGGGCCTGCGACGATCCAGCTCGGCCTGAATCTCCTCCCGCGTGAACCGTATTCCGGGCGGACAACCATCCACGACGCAGCCCAAAGCAGGTCCGTGGCTCTCGCCCCAGGTGGTCACGCGAAAAAGATGGCCAAATGTATTGTGAGACATGGGATATTATTGCCGTACGCCGTTTACGGGCCTTCTATTGAGGTTTTCCACTGCGGTCAAACGGCGCATGATTTGTGAATTGGCCGCAGGCGGAATTTCTGACACATTTGTAATATTAGCTTAACGTAAGAATCACGCCCCAAAAATAATGGAAGAGAGTTCAATGCGCCTTGTTTTGACGCTCACCGCTGCCCTTCTTTCCGCCACTGTTGCTTTCGCCGCCGATACCGAAGGCGAAATCACCAAAATTGATGCCGAAAAGGGTACGATTACGTTGAGCGATGGCAAAACCTACAAGCTTCCGGGAGAGTTCGACGTCGCTTCTCTGAAGGAAGGCATGGACATCGTTCTGTCCTATGACAAGGTTGATGGCGAAAACCTTATCGCGGACATGCAACTGCCCGAGTAATTCTGGCTAGAGCCACTCCAGCACACCTTCCGAGAAACGCAGCACCTGATCTTGCGGAATGGCCAGATGCGCGGCCTCCGATTCGTCAAGCCCTCCGGCCAGCCGAAACACGGCACGCAATGTTCCGCCATGCGCAACGCAAACGGTCTGGCGATTCAGTTCGTCAAACCATGGCTTCATACGGCTCAAAAGCATCTGGTAGCTTTCTGCGCCCAGACCCGGCGGCACGGTGTTCCACTTATCGAGGCGTCGCTTCTGAAACACATCGGGAGCGAGGCGTTTCAAATCTGCAAGGCGATGGCCTTGCCAGTCACCGAAGTGCACTTCAACCAGCCTGTCATCAGTTCTGAACGCGTCGGGGTCCAAATCCATAGCAGCACGAATTCGCTGCATCGTTTCCACAGTGCGCCGCATCGGGCTTGCAACGAAATCAAAGTCGTCCGGCGAACCGATCAGCTCGTGCAGCAGCTTGCCATTCCGATCCGCCTGCTTGCGCCCGGTGCTGTTCAGGTCGACTTCGTTCTGTCCCTGAAATCGACCCTCAGCATTCCAATCGGTCTGGCCGTGGCGCACAAAATAGACCAGCGGCTTTGCATTCTCAGGCAATTTTCAATCAGCCTCTCGTCACTCCTTGACGACCGAAATATCCGGCGCGTCTACTGCCTTCATGCCCACGACATGGTAGCCGGAGTCAACGTGATGAACCTCGCCCGTCACACCGCGCGAAAGATCCGAAAGCAGGTAAAGGCCAGCATCACCCACTTCTTCAACCGATACCGTGCGCTTGAGTGGCGCGTTATATTCGTTCCACTTGAGAATATAGCGGAAATCACCAATACCCGAGGCCGCAAGGGTCTTGATCGGACCCGCAGAAATCGCATTCACCCGAATATTCTTTGCGCCAAGATCGACAGCCAGATAGCGCACGCTCGCCTCCAGCGCGGCCTTGGCAACGCCCATGACGTTGTAATGCGGCATAACCTTTTCGGCACCGTAATAGGTCAGCGTCAACAATGATCCGCCGTCCGACATCAATTCTTCGGCGCGCCGGGCGATGGTGGTGAACGAGAACACCGAAATATCCATCGTCATCAGGAAATTGTCGCGCGTTGTATCGACGTAGCGGCCGTCAAGCTCTTCCTTGTTGGAAAAGGCAATGGCGTGAACCAGAAAGTCCAGCTTTCCCCATTTGGCCTTGATCCCGTCGAACACGGCATTGAGGCTGGCCTCATCGGTTACATCGCAATGCCCGGCAAGTTCTGCCCCCAGTTCTTCTGCCAACGGCTCCACGCGCTTGCGAAACTGTTCGCCCTGATAGGTAAGCGCAACTTCGGCGCCCTGCCCGATACATGCCTTGGCTATGCCGTAAGCAATAGAGCGATTGTTGGCGACGCCAAGAATAAGGCCGCGCTTGCCGGCCATCAGGCCTTGTCCTGCTGCCATTTCAAGAGACTCCAGACTGGTTGCGGATCAAGGCTGCCTATCGCACAGGCACAAGCCAGCTTCAAGCACACAAAGCCAGAACAAGTCCTATCCGCGACGGGCTCGCATGATTGCTTCTATTTCGGGATCGCCTGTAGCGGGCAACATAATGCGGACATGCGCGTAAAGATCGCCGTGGCCGCCGTTCTTCAGCGGCAAGCCTTTGCCTTTCAAGCGCATGATCTTGTCAGAGCTTGACCAGCCCGGAACCTTCACAGCCAGTTTGCCGTGCGGCGTTTCGACCGTGACAGTCGCGCCGAGAACTGCGTCCTGCAAGGAGACTGGAAGATCAACATGCAGATCGCGTCCTTCGACACGGTAGCGCGGGTGGCTCCGCAGCCTGATTTTGACAAGCGCATCGCCCCTGCCGCCGGGGCCATCCTGCCCCTGACCCTTCAACCGAATCGTTTGCCCATCTTCAACGAATGCGGGCAATTTGACCGCCAGCTTTCTGCCGTCAGGAAAAATAGCATTGACGCGTGCGGCCGTTGCCATTTCCTCAACAGAAATATCGAGTGTAGCCGAAACGTCATCGCCCTTCACTGCCCTGCGCGGTCTCGCGCCCTGTTGCGCACCGCGTCCGGCAAATGCATCGCCAAATATCTGGCTGAAGATATCATCTGCGTTTCCGCCGCCACCAAATTGCCCGCCACCAGAGCGAAACTCGAAATGTGAGTCTCCGCCCCGCTGGCGAAAAGCCGCAAACGGGTCTGCACCACCAGCGCCTTCAAAGCCGTGAAAAGCAGGCTTTCCGTCCGGCCCGATCTCTCCGCGATCGAAGGCCGCCCGCTGCTTCTCGTCGCCAAGGATTTCATAAGCCTGATTTGCGGCTGCGAAATTATCCTTGGCCTTTGGATCGTCGGGATTTTGGTCGGGGTGGTATTTCTTGGCTAGCTTTCTGAAGGCCGACTTTATGTCCTTTTCAGACGCTGTCCTTGGTACACCCAAAACCTCATAAGGGTCGCGCACTGTCTCTTTTCCAACCTTTCAAAGGGATTTGTATTCTCGATTGGTAATATGCGGTGCGACGGATCGAAATTCCAGAGGCGACAATCCTCAGGTCGGTGCAAATGCAGTCATTTGCCAGATGCCTGGCGAAATCATGCATGCACGCCCCTGATAAAGCGTTATGCCGTCGAATCTCTCACGCGTGGTCGTGAACTTGCGGCAAACTACGCCCTGCTCATTAAACTCGGTCAAGCCGCTGATTGCGCCACGCGATCCGGTGTCAGCATTTGCCCAGGCAAGGGCCGAGCTATCGAGTGCGGAAAGGTCAGCGGAAGAAACTGCATTGCGTACCGTCAACGCATCAGACTGCGTTTCGGCGTCCGAGGCCGCACCAGCGGGCGCTACTGTTGAAGTGACGAGATTGGAGTCAACATCATCCTTGCCGCCCAACCCCAGCATGGAAGTTGAGCAACCGGCAGTTAACATTCCCAACAGCATGAACATTGCAAAGCCGGCTCGGCGCTTTGCTGGCATCACATCGATGTCGGGGCGTGGTGCTTGCATCAACCGCGCCAATCGGCAAACTCCCAAATATAACGTCCCTCAAGGATCATTTATGAGCGAACCATCCTTAACAACAAGTGACTTCACAGAGCAATCTGATCCTTTTAACCTGTTTCGGCAGTGGCTGGAAGACGCAGGTTCAAGCGAACCGAATGACCCGAACGCGATGGCGCTGGCGACGGTGGACCCGGATGGGCTGCCAGATGTTCGCATGGTTCTGCTGAAAG
This sequence comes from Rhizobiaceae bacterium, assembly GCA_019635795.1. Classification (GTDB taxonomy): domain Bacteria; phylum Pseudomonadota; class Alphaproteobacteria; order Rhizobiales; family Rhizobiaceae; genus Mesorhizobium_G. The sequence continues at coordinate 62,186 of JAHBYV010000005.1, read as the reverse complement.
GCCTCGATGAGCGGGGATTCGTTTTCTACACGAATTTTGAAAGCGCAAAGGGTCGCGAAATCCTCGCAAGCCGCAAGGCTGCTTTGTGTTTCCACTGGAAATCATTGCGCAGGCAGGTTCGCGTCAGAGGAAATGTCGAAATTGTCACCGATGCGGAAGCCGACGCCTATTTTCAGTCCCGTCCACGCAACAGTCGCATCGGTGCATGGGCATCAAAACAATCCAGACCATTGGAAAGCCGGTTCGCGCTTGAAAAAGCCGTAGCCGAATATACTGCCAGGCATCTCGTGGGCGAAATACCGCGGCCTCCTTACTGGTCAGGCTTTCGTATAATACCGGTTAGCATCGAGTTTTGGCACGATCGCCCTTTCAGGCTGCACGACAGGGTTGTGTTCACGCGCGACGAGAGCAATGATTGGTCAAAGACCCGTCTATATCCATGATGCGCGCAACCAATCGGCGAATTGCGCGTTCAGCTTGCGTTCAGGAGCATTTAGGCAAAAGGCCTTCATAGGTTTTTGACCTGAAAGGATTCGAGATGAAAAAGTTCATGGTTACTCTCTGCGCAGCCGCACTTTCAATCGGCACCGCAGTTTCGACCGCAGCGCCCGTGGCAGCTGCTCCCTTTGTCCCTGCCCCGGCTCAGGCCGCACTATCTTCAGATGTAATCCAGATCAGAGATCGTAATTGGCGTCGTCCGGGCTTCCATCACCGGGAAGGGCGCGCCTATTACAATGGGCATCGTGGTTACAGGCATTACCGCCCCGGATACCGGCGCTATAATGACTTCTGGTTTCCGGCAGGTGCATTCGTAGCTGGCGCTTTGCTTGGTGGTGCGTTGTCTGCACCAGCACCAGTTTACCGCGAGCCAACCCGTCGGGTCTATATGGGCAACGACCATGTGCGCTGGTGTTATAACCGCTATCGGTCGTATCGCGCTTCGGATAACACGTTCCAGCCTTATAACGGGCCACGGCAGCAGTGCTATTCGCCATACAATTAAAACGGGTAAAATGCTGAGGAAGTGTTGGCGGACCGCTCAGCAAGGGCCAGCTCTCAGAGCTGGCCCTACTTTTTTCTGGACAAGAACGCCAAAAGCGCCGCACGCGCCTCATCGGAATTCAGGCGTTGCAGGAAATGTGCGCCTTCTTCTTTTACGCGCGCAATTAACGGATCGCGCGGCGCGCGCATAAGGTCGCGCGCGATTTTGAGCGCTTGAGGGGGCTTCGCAGCAACTCTCTCCGCTGCGGAAAGAACTTCCTTTTCAAGGTCATGTTCATCCACAACGCGATAGATCATGCCAAGCTCCGCCGCTTTTTGTGCCGGAAACGGCTCGCCCATCGCCAGTAGCGCGAATGCCTGTTGTCGGCCTAACAATGCTGGCGCGAGGAAACTGGAACCTGCCTCTGGCACCAGGCCCAAATCTGTAAATGGGGTGTGAAACATTGTGCGCGTAGTGGCGAAGGTTAGATCGCAATGCAAATGCAACGTGGTTCCGATACCGACTGCAATCCCGTCGGCACCAGAAATCATAGGTTTTTCGGCCGTTGCCAGCGCCATGAGGAAATCCCAGACTTCCGTTCCGCCATCTCCGCCGGTCGCTATTGTCATGAAATCGTTGAGGTCGTTACCAGCGGAAAAAGCTCCCGGAACGCCAAGAAACACATGGCATCTGATCTCAGGATCGGCATCGCCGCCACGCAACGCTTCAACCATGCGTCGATACATTGCACGCGTAAGCGCGTTTTTCTTGTCTGGCCGGTTGATCCGGATGATCTGAACGGCTCCCTGCCGCGAAACGTCGATATGTTCGTTCATTGCATTCAACTTCCGATCAGCGCCTTCGCTGCAGCCTGCAGGCTTGCAGCGCCGTGGACAACCCGCAATTTCAACGTAGAGGTTTCAGAGACAAGATTTTCTCCAAAGAACCGGCAAAGGTCGGTTCTTGCGGGGTCATCGACGGCCAGCGCCGCGCGAGTGAGATAAGCACCTCCGGCAGCAAGCGCAAAAAGACGCAGGTAAGGCGTCGCGCCTGCCAGCGCATCCTCCATCCGCCCGTCCTGAAGGGCTTTGAGCAGGTGCTCCGTCGCGGCGCTCAGATCATCCAGCGCGCGCTCGAACATTTCAGCGCTATTCCCGAAACCCTCGCGGTTTGAATCCCTTAGACGTACAACTTCAGAGCGAAGTTCATCAATATAACCACGCACATGAGACCCCGCGCTTTGTGGCAGTTTGCGCGTGACCAGATCGATGGCCTGAATGCCGTTTGTGCCCTCATAGATCGGAGCGATACGTGCATCGCGGTAATAGACCGCAGCGCCGGTTTCTTCGATGAAACCCATGCCTCCGTGAACTTGCACGCCGATGGAAGCGACCTCAACGCCTGTGTCGGTTGAGAACGCTTTTGCCACCGGCGTCAATAAATTGGCCCGCTCCTGCCAGTGGAGAGCATCGGCACCGCCCGAGCGCGCCATATCGGTCGCATGTGCGCAGCAGAAGCTGATCGAGCGCGCAACGCGAGTGAGCGCTTGCATTGTGAGCAGATTGCGCTGGACATCGGGGTGGTAGACGATGGGAGCCATGCCCTCCGCTTCATAGCCAGCAGCCTTTCCCTGCTTGCGTTCGTTGGCATAGGCCAACGCCTTCTGAAATGCGGCTTCAGCAACGGCCACGCCTTGCATTCCAACCGCCAGACGAGCGTTATTCATCATGGTGAACATGCAGGCCAGGCCGCGGTTTTCCTCGCCAATGAGATAGCCCACCGCGCCCGGCTCCCGATCTTTCGCAAAGCCATCGCCGAATATCATTGTGCATGTGGGTGAACCATGGATGCCGAGCTTGTGTTCTATGGAAGAACAGAAAACGTCGTTTCGCGCTCCGGCCGAGCCATCCGGGTTCACAAGAAATTTCGGCACCAGAAACAGCGAAATGCCGCGCGTTCCCGCCGGTGCGTCAGGCAAGCGCGCCAGAACCAGATGCACGATGTTGTCGGTAAAATCGTGTTCGCCATAGGTGATGAATATCTTCTGGCCGAAGATGCGATAAGTTCCATCCCCCGCACGCTCGGCCCGTGCGCGCAACGCATTGAGGTCCGATCCGGCCTGCGGTTCGGTCAGGTTCATCGTGCCCATCCACTCGCCGGACACCAGCTTTTCAAGGTACAAACGCTTGATGTCTTCCGAAGCGTGCTTTTCCACGGCCTCGACAGCGCCCATCGTCAGCATCGGGCCAAGACCAAAGCCCATGGATGCTGAATTCCACATCTCCATCGCGGCGACAGCCAACATTTGCGGCAATGCCTGACCGCCAAACTCTTCAGGGCCGGTGAGTGCGTTCCATCCGCCTTCCCGCCAACGGCGATACAGATCGCTCCAGCCATCCGGCGTCTTCACGGTCGCGTCGCTGTAGGTAGCGCCTTGCTTGTCCCCGTTCACCGCAAGCGGTGCCATTTCTTCCGATGCAAACCGACCGGCCTCTTCAAGAATGGCTTCCACCAGATCAATTGACAGGTCCCCCAGCCTGCCCTGCTCGATCGCGCTATCCAGACCCGCGACATGTCTTAGCGTGAATGCCATTTCGTTGACGGGGGCGCGGTAGGTCATTTGCAAACTCTCCTGTATCGCGTCGGCCTATATCTGCCATTTTCATCGGTCAGATAGCGTTTGGTCGAAAGGCCGGTCGAACTATCCGACTATAGAAATATATCCTGATCGCAATTGCCATGGGCACTTTTACGCAGTGACCTTGCGTCATCTGTCTGGAATGGAATCAATTCGTTAACCACGTTGATCCACCATAGCACCTCAAAGGAAATCTGGATGGCGGTAAGAAAGCGCACCATAAGCGGTATATTGGGAATGTTGGTTGCAATGGCGCTCAGCCTGCCTGCGGCCGCAACAGATTTTTCGCAGCCGTGGAAGCGCGCCGACAAGGCCCTCGTTCTGGATGCCTATGAATATAATGAGCTCAATTGGCGCGAGCTTGCCAATGACAAGCGCATTGTCGGTTTCATCAACAAGGCTTCAGATGGGCTTCCCCCGCCCTATTTCTGTTCCGGTCAGGAGACCGAGTACAAGCTTTGCAAGGCGCTGTGGAAACGTCACGCCGTCGCGCGTGAACTCTTCCATACGCGACGAACCCTGGCCAAAGCGCTTGGCCTGAAATGGGGTGCATACCACCTTGCCCGACCGGGGAATCCGCTGGAGCAGGCCCGCAACTTTCTGGACTTTGCAGATCCTGAGCCTGACGATCTTCTGGCGCTCGATATTGAAGACAATGACCCTGAAAAATGGATGTCGCTGGACGATGCTGAAATATTTGTCCGCGAAATAAACCGGCGCACCGGGCGTTTCCCCATTCTTTACACCAACGGCACTACCGCCAAGCATATTGCAGACAATACGGGCCGCTATCGGCTGCTTTCACGGTTGCCCTTGTGGTACGCGCGCTACAAGCCCGAGATCGGGATGCACTTTCCTAAGGGAAACTGGCAAAGCTATGCGCTCTGGCAATTTGCCTCGCAGACAAATTGCAACAAGCGCGCCTGTCCTTATCGCGTAAAGGGTGCGGGCAGTGATATTGATGTCAACGTTTCCACCCTCGCACCCGATGAACTGCGGGAGGCTTGGCCGTTTGGCGGGCTGGTGGATCAGCGGATCGAGCTTGTTGCCAGCGTTCCTGTGCCGTTTCCTCGGGAACAGGCGCTGACCGGTGATGTGGAAATAACCTACGCAGCAGTTACCAACTTGCCATCAGCCAGCGAAAACTGGCCAACGGAAGTTGCTGTAGCTCAGGTCGCGCCCGTAGAGGATTCGGTGCTGGCTTTTGCCTCGGCTTACGTAGATTCTGCGCTCAACGCGGGACAGGCAGCAATCGACAGGCTGTTAGGCAACACAACGCCGCAGATCGACAAAACTTCGACGGCCTCAATCAAAGCCTCACCGCTCAGACGTGCAGAAATGCCTGTGTTCCTGCTCACGCAGACAGACAAATTTGCCGGTTTGCTGGTGCCTGATAGCGAAATGCAGCTGGCTTTCTAGCGCGTTTCGCGCTGGACGGCCTGCCATCCAATGTCCCGACGGCAAAAACCGCCCGGCCATTCAACAGCATCCACCGCGCGATATGCGGCGGCTTGCGCCTGTCGAACCGTATCTCCAATAGCCGTCACATTCAGGACACGACCGCCATTGGCAATGATCTCGCCGTCTTTCATGGCGGTACCGGCATGGAATATTTGCGCGCCGGTTGCAGCCGCAGCGTCCAAACCACCGATGACGCTGCCTTTCTCAGGTGAGCCGGGATAGCCCTTTGCAGCCATGACAACAGTAAGCGCCAGTTTGTCCTGCCAACGCACACTCATATGTTCCAATTGGCCATCGGTGGCGGCGTTGAGCAAAACGAGAAGATCGTCCTTCAAACGCATCATCATCACCTGGCATTCAGGGTCGCCGAACCGCACATTATATTCGATCAGCTTCGGACCATCCTTGGTAATCATAAGTCCTGCGAACAGGATGCCCGCAAATGGGCTGCCGATTTCAGCCATACCGCGCATGGTTGGTTCGATGATTTCGCGCATGGTGCGTTCCACCATCGCCTCATCCATGACCGGAGCAGGCGAATATGCGCCCATGCCGCCAGTATTTGGTCCGGTATCACCATCGCCAACCCGCTTGTGATCCTGCGCCGTGCCGAATGGAAGCGCGGTCTTTCCATCGCAAAGACAGAAGAAACTGGCCTCTTCCCCTTCGAGATATTCTTCAATGACAACTTCTGCGCCGGCTCCGCCAAACGCGCCCGAAAAGCAAGCCTCGACTGCCTCTATCGCTTCGGCTTCAGTCATTGCGACAGTCACGCCTTTACCGGCGGCCAGGCCATCCGCCTTTACCACGATCGGCGCGCCGTGCTCGCGGATATAGGCCTTTGCGGCCTCAGCATTTTCGAAGCGACCGAATGCGCCGGTCGGAATATTGAAACGCGCGCACAATTCCTTGGTGAAAGCCTTCGACCCTTCGAGCCTTGCCGCGTCTTTGGAAGGCCCGAAAACGCGAATGCCTGCCGCTCGCAAAGTATCCGAAATGCCCGCCACAAGCGGAGCTTCGGGCCCAACCACAACAAGGCCAATATCGTTTTGCTTGCAGAATGTGGCGACGGCCTGATGGTCCTCAACATCCAGAGGAACAAGTGCTGCTTCCTGCCCGATGCCCGGATTACCGGGCGCGGCATAAAGCTTGTTCAGTAAAGGCGAGGCTGCAAGCTTCCAGGCCAGCGCGTGTTCGCGACCACCAGAGCCGAGAAGAAGGATGTTCATCGCTATTTCCTGCGTCAGATGTTTGTGTTCCGGTATTGTGACTATCGCGCCGGGTCAAGGTCTTGACGTGTAAAGCGCGCCCTGCCACTCCACGCAGCATGGAAACGATACAGTCTCGCGGCGCTCAGGGCCGCGTTGCAGATGCACCAAGCGGCCATTGGGTTTATCGCGCCCTGCCGCGAGGCTTGTGGCCTTATGCGCAATTGGCGCGGTGGGACCGCCCCATAGGCTGGATTTTGCTGCTGTGGCCCTGCTGGTGGTCAACCGCAATGGCTGCGACTGCCCATGCTAATGGCAGCGAATCGCTGATGGCCCTTCTGCCGAACCCTTGGCATCTTCTGCTTTTCCTGATCGGTGCCATAGTCATGCGCGGTGCCGGGTGCACCTACAATGATCTTGTTGACGAGAACATCGACATGCAGGTGGAGCGCACGCGCTCGCGGCCCCTGCCCGCCGGTCAGGTTTCCCGCAAGCAGGCTTGGGCCTTCCTCATGTTTCAGGCACTGGTGGGGCTGATTGTCCTGCTGCAATTCAACCGGTTCACCATTCTTCTTGGAATCGCGTCGCTGCTGGTCGTTGCCATTTACCCATTCATGAAGCGATTCACGAACTGGCCTCAACTTGTTCTCGGGCTTGCCTTTTCCTGGGGTGCGCTGATGGGCTGGGCGGCGACATTTGGCTCGCTCGATACACCTGCCTTATTGCTCTATGCGGGATCAATCCTGTGGGTGATCGGTTACGATACGATCTATGCCCATCAGGACAAGGAGGACGATGCCCTTGTTGGCGTTCGCTCCACGGCACGACTGTTCGGAGACAAAACAAAGCTGTGGCTTTACGGCCTTTACGGCGGTGCGCTAGCCTGCTTTGCAGGCGCATTTGCCAGCGCAGTCGTTCCCATGCCCGCGCTGGCGGGTCTGCTCGCAGCAGGAGCGCATATGAACCGCCAAATCCGCTCGCTCGACATTGACGACCCGGATCAGTGCCTGCGCCTGTTCAAATCGAACAGCGTCGTCGGCTGGCTTATCTTTCTGGGTCTTGTCGGCGGCGGATTGTGGGTGGCGGTGAAGCCGCTTTTTTGAGCGACTTCAGGCGCGGGCGATAATTTCCTGCCCGCTGACCACGAGCCGAACACCCAGCGTTCCGGCCTTCCGGCGCATCAGGAAGCGCGGGCGGCGTTTGGCGGTGCGACTGCGACGCTTGCGGCGCTCGATAGGCTTGCGGGCAACGACACCACCGCCAAGCGATTCTTCCAGCGTGCGCGGTGTACCATCCGGGTCCACCATAAGCATTGGCAGTTTGTATTCCGTTGACCATGCGCGCCAGTCAGCAGCCACATCATCAAGATCACGGGCAACCAGCAGGGGGACCGACAAATCCGGGTCCTCATGCATGAGTTCGAGCGTGACAGTGAGATTGCCGATATTGTCTTCCATCGCCCTGGCAGCCACGCCGAGGAAGGCGCGAGCCGGAAGCGCGATTGTCATGGGAAGGCCGCTGCGTTCGAGCGCACGGCGAATGACAGCGCCGCGATGATTTATGGAATAAGTTGTTCCGCCCGCATCATCTTCGGTCTGGAAACTGACCGTTTGCGCAAGGCGAAATGGGTCGAGGCGCATGGTTCGCCCCGCCCAGACCGGCTTCAGCCTGGTATTCATTGTGTTGCCTTCCTGTTTATCCTGAGAGCCGGTTTTCCGGTCTTCTCCGAGCCGGTGTTTCCCGGCTTCTTATGTGTGGAAGGCTATCGTGCGGGTCTTATCGGACCGCTTAATAAAGTCGGTTAAATTTTTCTGATCAGGCTCAATGGTTAGCGAAACCCCAAGGAAATATTGCTTTGCGGTTAATTAGCCAGAGGTCAGATCACTTTGCCGGGGTTCATGATGCCGGCTGGATCAAACGCAGCTTTGATACGCTTCATAAGATCTATACTGAGGGGCGGCGCGGTGGCCAGAAGTTCGTCGCGCTTGAGAATTCCGATGCCGTGTTCCGCAGAGAATGAGCCTCCCATTTCACGCACAAGCTCATGGACTGCATGGTTCATCGGCTTGTAGAGAGCAAGAAACGCTTCGTTGTCGTAATTTTCCGGCCTGCTGATATTATAATGCAGGTTGCCGTCGCCCATGTGCCCAAAGCAACAGGGTCGCGCGCCGGGGCAAACGCCTTGCACGACCTCATTTCCGCGCGCAATGAACTCTGGCATTGCGGCGACAGGCACAGAGATATCGTGCTTGATCGAGGCACCTTCCGGCTTTTGTGCCTCGGGAATATTCTCACGCAACTGCCAGAATTCGCGCGCCTGCGAGAGGTTTGCCGCAATTGCAGCGTCCTGAACTATCTCGTCCTCGAAAGCAGTCGCCAGAATATTCTCGATCAACGAACGGGCATCTTCCGACGAGCGGCCCGAAGAAATCTCCATCAGAACGTACCATTCATAGTCCAGCGGCACCGGACAGGGCGGCGAGGGATAGTGCCGGGCGGTGAATTCCAACGGCACACGGTGCGACAGTTCAAACATTGTCAGCCCCGCGCCGGCCGCATCATTGGCGCGTCCGAAAAGGTCAAGGGCGGCTTCGGCGGAAGCAAGGCCAACCCAGGCGATTTCCCGGCCCTTCGGCTTGGGAAACAATTTGACGACCGCCGCCGTTATGACACCAAGCGTGCCTTCGGCACCCACAAAAAGATTTTTGAGATCATAGCCCGTATTGTCTTTCTTGAGCTTGCGCAGATCGTCCAGAATCTCGCCGGTGGGCAACACCACCTGAACGCCAAGACACAGATCGCGCGCGACCCCATAGGCCAAAGCGCCGACTCCACCCGCATTTGAGGAAAGGTTTCCGCCAATCTCGCATGAACCTTGCGAGGCCAGTGCCAGAGGGAACATCCTGTCAACCGCATCAGCGGCTTGTTGCAGGTTTTCAAGGATAACGCCCGCCTCAACTGTTGCGGTGTTTGAATGCGTATCAATGTCCAGAATTCGATTGAGCCGAGCCAGCGACAGCACGATCTGATTGCCGGATTTGTCAGGCATCTGGCCGCCGACAAGTCCGGTATTGCCGCCTTGCGGCACAATTGCCGTGCCGGTCTGCGTTGCCAGCACCATAATTCTGCTGACCTCTTCTACAGTGCCGGGGCGTAGCACCAATTGTGTTGCACCGCCAAACAGCCCGCGGGGCTCGCTGGTAAAGGGGGTGAGGTCTTCCGGTTCGCGCAAGGCATATCGCTCTCCGACAATTGCTGCAAAGCGAGCAATCAGTGCCTCATCCATAGGTCAATCTCCGTCACGCGGCGCGGCTGCGCGCTTGAGCCTGTCATTAATAGCTTCGCCAAGCCCATCCATCGGAATAGGCTCGACCGCAATCACGGCAGCACCCGATGCATCGAGCCTGCGCATATATTCAAAAAGGTTTGACGCTGCGACCGTCAGCTCGCCCGCATCCGAAAGATTGAGCGTTGAGCTGGCGTTTTCACTGCCTGTGGCGCGCCTGGGCCCAAATGCCAACAGCGCCTCACCTGCATTTACTGTATCGGCATTCAGCCGCATTCGCGCATTTGGCGCGTAGTGCGACAGCAACATGCCCGGTGCTTCCACCTTTCCCGACGTGCCGCGCATGACCGGCATTCCAATGACGCGCTCAATATCCCGCGTCGCCGCGCCACCGGGACGGAGCAGCAGCACATTGCCGTCTGCAACCTTTACGATTGTGGATTCAACTCCTATGGCGGCCTGTCCACCGTCAACGATCAAATCGACTTTGCCGCCAAGCTCCCTCGCCACAGATTGGGCGGTTGTCGCGCTTATGCGGCCAGAGGTATTGGCGCTCGGCGCAGCCAGCGGCCTTCCGAGACGCCCGATCAATTCCGAGGCGAAACCCTTGGGCATTCTCACAGCCACCGTTCCCAATCCCGCAGTCAGCAGGTCATGCACCGGCGCGCCGGGCTTTAGCGGCAGGACAAGCGTGAGCGGACCTGGCCAAAACGCCGCCGCAAGCTTTTCCGAAAGCGGGTCGAATATCGCGACCTGTCGCGCCATATTCATATTCGCGACATGCGCAATCAGCGGATTGAAGCGTGGCCTTCCCTTCGCCTCGAAAATTCGGGCAACACCGGCACCATTGCTGGCATCCGCCGAAAGCCCGTAAACGGTTTCGGTCGGGATCGCGACCAGACCGCCGCGCTCCAGAACGGCAAGCGCCTCATTCAATGCCGACTGTGCCTTGATTATCCGCGTTTCCATGCTGCGTTTGCTATCGCCCAAAACGCGCGTCCGCAAGCCATTCGCTCAATTGCGGTCTATTTCTTCAATTGGCCTGAAATGGAGACCGGTTAACACCGCTGCTGAATGCGGAGCAACGTCATGCGGCTACACATTGCTATCCTGATATCGGCGAGCCTGATCGGTTCGCAGGCTTCAGCATCGTCGCTTCTGATTGTTGACGGCACGGTCCCAATTCAATCGCCCTCCATCTTGATGGTGGAGCAATCGCCCTCTTCTCGTTCAGTGATGGCGATTGTCGACCAAATGCCGGTCAGCGCTGAGCAAGTATCGGCTATCGACAAGCGTTCGGCCCTGACCGTTCTGCGGGCAGGCGTGCCCGGTGAGGCGCTTCCCGTACCGATTGAGGTGGTGGTGCAGCAGAAACCATTGAGCCGCCCGGCCCAGCGAGCCAAGGAACGCGCAGAGCGACGGGCCGCGCGTGAAGCCTTACGGTTCGGGGAGCCTCTGCCAGAGGCCACCCCGGAAACAGGCAGTTAACCCGCTATTTTGGAGAAATCGGCGACCTGATCCGTTGCCGCCCGGATGCGCGACAACAGTGCCAGCCTGTTCGCACGTACATTCTCATCAGGGTCGTTTACGAGTACAGCTTCAAAAAATGAATCAACCGGTTCACGTAGAGCACTAAGTGCGCGCATTGCGCCGGAATAGTCTTCATTTTGAATCGCTTGGCCTGCTTCGCTCTCAGCTTGATTCACCGCAACGAACAGCTTTTTCTCTGCTTCTTCCTGCAAGAGCGACGAATCGACAGCGTCTGCAACCCGTGTGCCTTTTTTCTCTTCAGCAGCCAGAATGTTCGCCGCGCGCTTCGTTCCCGCCAACAGGTTCTTTCCATCCTCGCTATCGAGAAATGCGCCCAGCGCCTCGACGCGGCGAACGATGGCAAGCAGGTCATCGGCCTGCGGCGAGATAACCGCATCAATGAGATCGTGCCGCGCACCCTGATCGCGCAGATAGACTTTCAAGCGATCATGGAAAAAGGAAAGCAGATCGGCATCAGCCCAACGCCGCAACGGCAATCGCTTGTCGTTTTCCAGCGCCATGCGCACAACGCCAAGCGCTGCTCTTCTCAATGCGTAGGGGTCTTTCGAGCCGGTTGGCTTTTCGTCAATCGCCCAGAACGCGACAAGCGTATCCAGCTTGTCTGCCAGCGCGACAGCAATCGCGACCGGATCGGACGGCACGCGGTCCGACGGTCCTTGCGGTTTGTAGTGGTCTTCGAGCGCCGTCGCCACCGACTCGTGCTCGCCTTGCAGCAGCGCATATTTGCGGCCCATCACGCCTTGCAGTTCAGGAAACTCGCCGACCACCTCGGTCTGCAAATCTGCCTTGGCCAGCACGGCGGCGCGATGGGCAAGCATCGGGTCGGCCCCGACAAGCGGCGCCAATTCCTCAGCCAGCTTTGCAATGCGCGCAACGCGTTCACCCTGCGTGCCGATCTTGGCGTGGAAGGTCACACCGAGCTTTTCAAGCCGCGCCATGCGCTGATCGAGCGGCTTGGCAAGGTCGAGACCGAACTTCGCTGCGGGCTCTTTCAACGTGTCGAGGTCAGGAAGGTCGTGCTGGTCTGTCTGCCAGAAATACAGCGCGTCTGAAAGGCGCGAGCGAACAACCTTGCCATTGCCATGGGCAATTTCAACACCAGCGTCTGTTGCCTCAATATTCGAGGTCAGCATGAAATGGTTCGACAATTCCGCTTGCCCATCAGCCGGACGCGTAACGAAGCACTTTTGATTGGCACGGATAGTCAACCGGATAACTTCGGCTGGGATCGTGAGAAACTCTTTCTCGAACGTTCCCATGAGCACAACCGGCCATTCCACAAGGCCGGAAACTTCTTCCAGCAGCCCCTCGTCCTCAATCAGTTCGAGGCCATTTGCAAAGGCGAGATTGGACGCATCAGAGCGGATAATTTCCTTGCGCCGCTCGGCGTCGAGTATGACTTTCGCGGCTTCCAGTCTTGCGGCGTAATCATCGAAGCGACGAACCGAAAAACCTTGCGGCGCGTGGAAGCGATGGCCGTAGGTGATGTTGCCGGACCGGATGCCGTCAACTTCAAATTCTACGACGACAGGTTCTTCTGTTTCAGGGCCGAAAGTGCAAACGATGGATTGCAGCGGGCGCACCCAGCGAAGCGCGCCGGGCTTTGCGGACGCCTTGCCCCAACGCATGGATTTTGGCCAGGGGAAGCTGCGAATTATCGCCGGGATCAGCTCGGCTATGATGTCTTCTGCCGCACGGCCGGGTTTGGAGAGATGCGCGACGTAAAAATCACCCTTCTTCGGGTCGCTATGAATATGCGCCTGCGAAATGTCGGAAAGTCCGGCCTTGCGCAGAAAGCCCTGCACGGCCTGTTCAGGCGCGCTTGTTGACGGCCCTTTGATTTCTTCGTGCACGTCTCGTGAGCGCGCAGTAACGCCGCGAACATCAAGCGCGAGACGGCGGGGCGTCCAATATTCGCGCGCGGCCTCATAGGTCAGCCCGGCCTCGACCAGGCCGTCCGTGACCATTTTGCGCAGGTCGCCCGCCGCCTTGCGCTGCATTCTGGCGGGAATTTCTTCGGAGCGGAGTTCAAGAAGAAGATCAGGCATGGCTGGCTCTTGGCTGTCGGTGCGAGTTCAGGCGGCGCTGCGGGTTGCGCCACCCGCTTCTGTCAGCAGGAAGGCTTCCCCACAGGCTTTCGCCAGCTCGCGCACGCGCAGAATGTAGCTTTGGCGCTCAGTCACAGAAATAACGCCGCGCGCGTCGAGAAGGTTGAATATATGGCTGGCTTTGATGCACTGGTCATAGGCAGGAAACACCAGCCGGTGAATTTGCCCATCCGCTGCAGGTGCGCCTGCTTTCAGCAAATCGCGGCATTCGGCTTCTGCGTCAACGAAGTGCTGCAACAGCGTTTTCGTATTCGCGAATTCGAAGTTATGACGCGAATACTCCTGCTCCGCCTGCAGAAATACATCGCCATAGGTGACTTTGCCTTCGCCTTCGATGCCGTTGAAATTCAGGTCGTAAACATTGTCCACGCCCTGCACATACATGGCCAGGCGTTCAAGACCGTAAGTCAATTCGCCAGCGACCGGCGCGCATTCAATGCCGCAAACCTGCTGGAAATAGGTGAACTGCGAGACTTCCATCCCATCGCACCAGCATTCCCAGCCAAGGCCCCATGCGCCGAGCGTCGGGCTTTCCCAATCGTCCTCGACAAACCGTATGTCATGCAAAAGCGGATCAATACCGATCGCCTCCAGCGAGCCGAGATAAAGCTCCTGCAAGTTGGAGGGGTTGGGCTTCAGGATAACCTGATACTGATAGTAATGCTGGAGACGGTTGGGGTTTTCGCCGTACCGACCATCTTTCGGGCGTCGCGAAGGCTGCACATACGCAGCGTTCCACGGCTTCGGCCCCAGCGCGCGGAGCGTTGTGGCCGGGTGGAATGTCCCTGCTCCCACTTCCATGTCGTAGGGCTGGAGAATGACACAGCCGCGCGCCGCCCAGTAAGCGTGGAGCGTAAGGATAAGGCCCTGAAAAGAACGGGCCGGGTTCATGGCATCTGACACGGAAGCCTCGTGCATGGTCGCAATCGTGGGCTTGTCCTAGTGAGCGCGCTCCGATGCGTCAAGCGATGCGAGCAATGCTTTGCGCATGAACCAGCTTCTGGCAACCGCTCGCTGCAATGAGAACAAATATTGCAACCCATACAATTGTGCCCGGCGCGCACCACGCAACGCGTTGGGCGGCCATGTCCGTCCAGGCAAGACCAGCAATGGCTAGCAAACCAACAGAAATATCGGCGACTGCAACGACGATAAAATCTTCTCGCGTCCCCTCGCGAGAAACAAGAAGTACGCCCGCAGCCCCGGCAAGAAACACGGCGCTATATGTCTGCGCGTGGAAAATATCGATGTGCCACGGCCAGAATGATGCAGCCCAAAGCGGCAATGCGAGCAACGCCGCGCCATAAAGTGCCAACAGCAACCATTCCATTGCAAGCCAGCGCCGCATCAGCTCTGGCACCGGCCCGCCGCTCATCACCGGCGTTTTCCGGCCTGCCCAAAGAGCATATCCAGAAACAAGCACGGACAAGACATAGACCGCATACCATAACCACGGTGCTTTACGCGCAAAGTTGAACATGCCGTGGTGCACCAGAGACGTCGCCGTCACGACGAGTGTGAAAACGAAGGCCATGACGAGTATCAGCCGCCCTGGCGACCAGCGATTCCAGACGAGCAGGAAAGCCATGACTGCCATTTCGGCGGTGTAGAATCCGCCGAGGAAACGAGCATTGAAAGGTGCGATTTCCCATGGCCAGCGAGGACGCACCAGAGACGGGAAAAAGAACAGGCCAGCGCCAAAGGCCAACACAAGAATGACGGCTGCGGAAAAGAACCGCAGCGCCGGGTGAAGGCGTGGGTTGGTTGCTTGCGCCATGAACCGCTACAAATAGCACGTCACAGCGCTGCTGTCCTCAATCTGAAACCGGCAAGATCAGTTGCTGTCCCGGAACCAGTTGGCCGGGGTTGCGCAAGTTGGGATTGAGATCGAGTATCTCGCGATATCTTTCCCCATTTCCAAGCTGATCTACCGCTATCGACCATAGCGATTGGCCGGGCTTTACAACATATTCCGTGTTGCTGGCGCGGACTTCCGGTTCGGCTAGAGGTGCTTCAGTCTTCTTGTCGGGTGAAGGCGGAGAAACCGGCGGCTCAGCCGGCTTTGGAGCATCTTTTGCCGCTGCCTTCTTCTCGTCAGCAGGCAGGCCCTCGCGCAACTTCTTCTCGACGGAAGCGAGCACGGCAGGCTCAGGCTTCATGTCTCGCGCGTGACGCCATTGGAAAGTTGCCTCAAGCTGGCGGCCGGCGCGCCAATAGGCATCACCCAAATGGTCGTTCAGCACCGGATCTTCCGGCTTGAGAGAGACAGCGCGCTCAAGCTCGTTGACCGCTTCCTCATATCGCCCGAGCTTGTAATAGGCCCAGCCAAGGGAATCTACGATGTATCCATCGCTTGGCCGCAGATCGACAGCCCTGCGGATGAGGTTTAGCCCCTCCTCAAGGTTCATATCCATATCGATCCAGGAATAGCCCAGATAGTTCAGCACTTGGGGCTGATTGGGGAACAAATCCAATGCCTTGCGGAAATTCGGCTCTGCCTTTGGCCACTCTTTCAGGCGCTCGTAAGCAATGCCGCGCTGGTAGAATATGCTCCAGTCGTCGCGCTCGGGCTTTTTGATGTGCTCAACTGCCTGATCGTAAAGATCCGCAGCGGCGCGAAAGTTCTCCTTGGACGAATAGACACTTCCAAGTGCGAGATAGGTTCGCAGATCATTGGGATCGTCAGCGATCAGCTTTTTCAAATGCGAAACAGCCTCTTCCTGCTTGTCGAGGTCAGCAAGGTTCAGCGCGAGCTGTGTTTCTGACAGTCGCTTGAACGGCGAAGTGGCCGGAACGCGGCTGTAAAGATCAATTGCGGTCTGCGCGTCTTCCTTCTGCTCGGCACCTTCGGCAAGCTGCATCAACACGATGTCATTTTCAGGCGTGAGAGCCAGAGCATAATTCAGGTAAAGGCGCACCAGCGGCTCACCGCCGTCGCGATCCAGCGCAGTTCCGATATTGGCAAGGGCTTCTGCTGCTCCCGCCGCGGCATCGGGCGCAATCTGCGGGATAGCCTTGCCCTCGTTGATGCGAAGCCGCAGCGCCTCTATCGGCAGTCTGCCGGGCGCAAACTCTTTCACCTTGTCGAGCACGGCCAGCGCTTCTGCTTTTCGTCCCTTGCGGGTCAGAAACCCGGCATATGCCTCGGCATTGCGCAGATATGTTCCAGGCGCAATCGGCCCTTGCTCCACATTATCGAGCGTCAGGCCAAACGTTTCCTCGGCTTGCTTGTCCAGCCCACCGGCTTCTTCAATCAAAGCCTGATGGTAGGACGTGAACAGCGCATACCAATCCGGGCCTTGAAGTTTTTCCAAATAGTCCGCCGCGCCCTTGGCATCACCCGCACCGAATTTGGACCACGCAGTGATCAGCCCGGCAATCAGCGCATCCACATCCGACTGAAGCGCGAGCTTCATCATATTTTGAGCGCCGGAGAAGTTCTTCTTGCGGATTTCATCAACCGCGAGGGCCAGACGCGAGAAGCGCTCGGCTTCCGGCACTTCTTTCAGGGCGTTTGCATAAGGCAACGCCTCATTGAAGCGTCCCACGGAAATAAGCGCCAGCAGCAGGCTTTGCTTGATCTCCTGATTGTCTGGCTCGAAGGTCAGCGCCTTCTGGTAGTAGGCAATAGCGTCCGGCAAATCATCATCAGCTTCGGCAACGCGCGCAGCCAGGAAAGAACCCGACAGCGAACGCACCTGCACCGGCGCATCAGCCTGTTTTGCATAAACCGCCGTGGTGGTGGGCACAAATGCCACGATTGCCGCCAGGCTCATCAGCCAGCTAGCACGTCTCAGCTGCATCGTCGTCCTTTCAACCAGGACCGGAAACGCCCGCCCGGCCCACTTGCTTTGGCGATATTTCAGGAAAGCATGGCCTTTTTGAGAGGCAAGTTCAATCCAGCTCAATTTATCCGGCGAATACAAAAGTCTATGACATCAATCAATGCTGACTTTTGCGGTGTATTGGGCAGCGGGGCGAGCGCATCACGCGCAATCTCACCAAAATGGCGCGCTCGCGCTATGGTGTCAGCCACGGCTCCATGACGGGCCATGAGATTGATTGCGCGCTCCAGCGCCTCGTCGCCATTGGAGCCCTGCTCGATTGCACTCTTCCAGAATTCCCGCTCCTCCGGCGTACCGCGGCGGTAGCTGAGAATCACCGGCAAGGTGATTTTGCCCTCCCGGAAATCATCGCCGACATTCTTGCCCATATCAGCACTTGATCCGCCATAGTCCAGCGCATCGTCAATAAGCTGGAAGGCAAGGCCAAGATTGATGCCGTAAGACCTCAATGCCGCGCGATCAGCCCGCGAGGCGTTAGCGATGACCGGCCCAACTTCGGCAGCGGCTGAAAAAAGAGCGGCAGTTTTGGCCTTGATTACCGCGAAATGCTCGTCCTCGGTTGTTTCCAGATTATTGGCAGCAGCAAGCTGCATAACCTCGCCCTCAGCGATGATTGCGGCTGCGCTTGAAAGAATGTCGAGACAATCGATGGATCCTACTTCAACCATCAGGCGAAACGCCTGACCCAAAAGGAAATCACCTACCAGAACGCTGGCCTGATTGCCCCAGATCGTGCGTGCAGTCTTCTTTCCACGCCGAAGATCGCTCTCGTCCACCACATCGTCGTGCAACAGAGTGGCCGTGTGCATAAACTCAACGCTGGTCGCGAGCTTTACATGGCCATCGCCTTCGTAACCAAACATCGCGGCGGCCGCCAGCGTGATCATGGGACGCAAACGCTTGCCGCCTGATGATATAAGGTGGTTGGCGACTTCCGGTATCATTTCAACGTCTGATCCGGCCTTGGACAGAATCAGCTCGTTAACCCGGCCCATGTCGGTACGGGTCAGCTCGACTAACGGCTTGATCGATGCTTCGCGCTTGCCGCTATCCAAATTGACGACAACACCCACTTATTTTTCTCCACGCTGCCACTCGGCATATTAGGTCCAACGCATCCGCCCTTACAGGTGGCGAATTGGCGCGGCGGTATTTACAGCCATGCCACGAGGTGCCAATTCTTGGCAATGATAGAACTTATCAGAACCAACGACGCCGTGGTGCTTTCTTTCGTACAGTCTCTTTTGAAAGACGCTGGTATAGAATATTTGCTTGCCGACCAGAATATGAGTGTTCTTGACGGCTCCATAGGCATTTTGCCAAGGCGAATCATGGTTTCCAGCGATGATGCAGAACAGGCGCGACGCATTTTGTCCGATGCCGGGATCGGAAATGAAATCCGCGACCGTTGAAGCTGCCTTTTCGCGCGATGCTTTTCACCGTGGACGCTTCTGGCTGATTCAACCGCTGCACAGCGGGCACCGGGCCGGTATGGACGCGATGATGCTGGCTGCCGCCGTTCCTTCCAGTTTTTCCGGCAGGCTGGCCGATTTCGGTGCCGGGGCCGGAGCCGCGGGCCTTGCCGTTGCTGCTCGATGCTCTGCGGCGGAAGTTGTTCTTGTGGAAAACGCTCCACAGATGTTGGAATGCGCGCAAAAAACGCTGGCTGAGGCTGGGAATGCCCATTTGGCAAAACGCGCCTGCGTGCTCGATGCAGATATTTCCGCCACCGGAAATGCACGCAAAGCCGCTGGACTTGCAGATAACAGCTTTGATTATGTGGTGATGAACCCCCCATTCAACCAGCCAGACGACAGAGCCACGCCCGATTCATTAAAGCGTTCAGCGCATGTGGCCCATGACGGACTTCTGGAAAGCTGGCTTCGCAGTGCCGCCGCGGTGGTCCGCCCGCGAGGTGGCATATCCATCATCGTGCGACCGCAGGCTTTGCCGGAATTACTTTCGGCCCTTAGAGGGCGGTTTGGCGGCGCGCAAATCCTGCCTATACATCCCCGGGCAGACCGGCCTGCCATACGCATCATTGTCAGGGCCATACGTGGCTCACGTGCCGCGCTTAACCTTTGCCCGCCTCTCATCTTGCATGATAACGGGTCTGATCGGTTTTCAGAACGCGCCGATGCCATCAATAACGGGTTAGCGACGCTTTTTGGCGATTGACGCCGGTGCGCGGCGTTCCCAATTACCTGTATTATATGCCTACTGAACGGAGACCCGCGTGGGAATTATCAAGCTATCTCGCCTTTTGCCGAAATCAATGCGGTCGAACGCGATCACAATTCCGGTCGTGCGTCTGGACGGCACCATCGCTTCGGGCGGCAATTCCTTTCGCCCTGCCCTGTCTCTCGCCTCAACCGCAGGCCTTATAGAAAAGGCCTTCGCGATGAAGGAGGCTCCGGCAGTTGCTTTTTCCATAAACTCGCCGGGCGGCTCACCAGTGCAGGCGCACCTGATTTACAAGCGTATTCGCGACCTCGCTACGGAAAAGAACAAACAGGTCTTTGTTTTTGTCGAAGATATTGCCGCCTCGGGTGGCTACCTGATTGCGCTTGCAGGCGACGAGATCATCGCCGATCCCTCGTCAATTGTCGGGTCAATCGGCGTTGTGTCGGCTGGTTTCGGCTTTACAGATCTCATCAAGAAAATCGGTGTCGAGCGCCGCGTTCACACAGCGGGCAGGAACAAGGCTGTGCTTGATCCCTTCCGGCCCGAACGCGAGGAGGACGTGGAGCATCTGAAGGCGCTGCAGCTCGAAGTGCATAAAACCTTTATCGCCCTCGTGAAGGAGCGGCGGCGGGCAAAGCTTTCTGAAAACGAGGACCTTTTTACCGGTCTTTTCTGGAGCGGAATGCGTGGTCTGGAACTTGGCCTTGTTGACGGGCTGGGTGATATGCGCAGTTTCCTCAAGTCCCGGTTCGGCGAAAAAACCCAAATGAAGCTGATTACACAGCCGCGCGGCCTTCTCGGTCGAGGGTTCGGACTTTTCGGCTCTCACAGCAAGAATTCGTTCGTCGGCGAGGCGGTCCGTTCTGCGATCGACGCTGCCGAGGAAAAGGCTCTCTGGTCCCGGTTTGGTCTATGAAATATTCGTGAATGCCCTTAAACTGACTTCGCCATAAAAAAGTCATGGCCGCCTTGAGGCTGAGCGGTTCAGCCGGGAAAGGGTAATGAAATGCCGCAACTTCTATTTATTGCTGTCATAGGCATTGCGGCCTACTACGGATATCGCAGTTTTGTCCGTGAGGCCGAGCGCGTCACGGCAAAGGTCAAGCGCGAGCAAAAGCAGGCCGCTAACGGTACGCATGGTACGCTGGTGAAAGACCCGGTGACCGGCGAATATCGCCTGGCAAAGGATTAAATCTCATCCTTGCCTGAATTGACTGTTCCGGTCGTTGAACACGCCCCGGCAAAGATAAATCTCGCTCTTCATGTGACTGGCAAAAGACCGGATGGATATCACCTGCTTGAAAGTCTGGTGGTATTCACCGAGGTTGGCGATCGCATCAGCGTTGCCGAGGCAAGCCACGATGCTTTCGAAATTTCAGGCCCCTTTGCGCAAGGTCTCGAATGCGATGCGAGCAACCTCGTCCTGCGCGCACGCGATGCTTTTCGCGCACACACTCCATGCTCGAAAATCAGGATCACTCTGGAAAAAAACCTCCCCATTGCCTCCGGTATTGGCGGCGGATCAAGCGATGCCGCAGCAACACTGCGTGCTCTTGCAAGGCTGACAGGTAAGAATGACGACCTTTCGCCGCTGGCGGCCAAGCTGGGCGCTGATGTGCCAATGTGTCTCCCCAGAAAACCGCTCATTGCCAGGGGCATCGGCGAAATCATCGAGCAAATATCTTCCTTCCCGCGCCTTTGGCTGGTTCTGGTCAATCCGGGCGTCCATGTTGCTACTCCCCTCGTATTCAAGGGGCTTACCGACCCCAACAATGCCAGCCTTCCGCCAATGCCAGCGCATCCAGATTTCAGCAGTCTGGTCGAGTGGTTACGGGAAAGCCGGAACGACCTGCAAATTCCCGCCGAAGCGCTTGCTCCGCAAATCATCACGGCAATGGCAGCGATAGCCAGCACGCAACCGGCTTTCGCTCGTATGTCGGGTTCGGGAGCCACATGCTTTGGTCTGTATCCAAACCAATCTGCGGCTGAACGGGCCGCAGCCACAATTCGAGCGCGTAGGCCTGAATGGTTCGTTGCGGCGACACGGACCTTGCCTTAACCTCGCACTATGAGCGAGCGCCACTTCATCCCTGTTAATATCGCGGTTCTGACAGTCTCGGACACGCGCACTCTTGAAGACGACAAATCCGGCCAAACCCTTGCCGAAAGAATAGAGACTGCAGGGCACATTCTTGCCGCGCGCGACATTGTGCGTGACGATGTTGAGCGCATCCGCGAAAAGGTGCTGGAATGGTCGCGCAACAAGGGCATTGATGTCATTATAACGACTGGCGGAACCGGCTTTACGGGCAGAGATGTGACGCCCGAGGCTCTGGAACCCATTTTCGAGAAGCGAATGGATGGCTTCTCTGAGGTCTTTCACCGCATCTCCTATGACAAGATCGGGACATCGACCATTCAATCACGCGCGACTGGCGGCGTACTCAACGCCACATTCGTCTTCGTGCTGCCTGGATCACCCGGCGCTTGCCGTGACGCATGGGACGGGATTTTGAAGGCTCAGCTGGACTATCGTCACAAGCCCTGCAACTTCGTGGAAATAATGCCGCGACTTGACGAGCATTTGCGGCGGCAAAAAAACTGAAGCTATTTTCTGACTGCAGGTATTATTTCGCCATCCAGACGCTTTGTCGCAAGGCCTCGCGCTATCGCTTCGCCGCCCTGACCGGTTTTGGAAAGAGAGGTGGCTTGCCGTTTGGTGATAAGCAAACCTTGCACCAAAGCGCGGTTGCCTGAAAATATGCGCTTGAAGAATGGAATTCGCGCCTTGCGCGCAGTTGAAAACCGGCCAGCCATTTCTGCGCGCGATACATGACGCGCCACTGACTCCATCCATCCGTCCAGCAAGGTGGCGCCGGGTTCGATCAATAAAACCCAATCCGACTTTGCGTGGCGTACACCAGCGGCTGCGCCGCCTTGCGCCAACCACACGCAACCCGCCTCTTCCGCCACGTGATGCGAATGGTCTGCCGAACCCAGATCGCACACAATGACTTCGCGCACGACCCCTTCAACCGCGCCACTGACCAGCGAGGCCAAAGTGCGCGCCAAGCCCTCTTCGTCATTTCTGGCTTCAATCACAACCGAAAGCATATCCGGCAAATAACGGAATCGCTTCGCATAGGCCAGACCGTCATGAGGCTAAATTGTTCTTGCTTTGTTCTGTCATTGCACTAGATTCTGATTAAGAGCCTGAGTCGCGCTTTTGCGCATGGAGACAATCGGGATGGAACAGATCACGCGCGCGGATGTTGCGGCCTTCAGCAAGGAAGGTGCCTCGATGGCCAACGCAATCGTTGAATCGAGCGGGCTGCGGATAGACCACGCTCGTCGCCGTGGGCGCGGCGCCGGGGTAAATCCGAGTGGTCGGTATGAACCAACCAGCCGGGATGTTTTTGACGATGGTTGGAACTCGCTGGAAGAGCTGCCGCCTTTCAAAACTGAAGTTCAGGTTGAACGCCCCCGGCAGATCATTACCCGCAACGAATCGCCTGACATTTCCTTTGACCGCTCGATAAACCCTTATCGCGGCTGTGAGCATGGCTGCATTTATTGCTTTGCGCGTCCGACACACGCCTATATGGGGCTTTCACCGGGGCTTGATTTTGAAGCCAAGCTTTTTGCGAAGCCAGACGCAGCGCGGCTGCTTGAAAAGGAGCTGTCGAAACCTGGCTATGAACCGCGTACGATCGCCATCGGCACGAACACCGACCCCTACCAGCCAATCGAAAAGCAATATCGCATAATGCGGGAAGTGCTGGAGGTGCTGGAGGCACGTGGGCACCCGGTGGGGATCGTCACCAAATCAGCGCTTGTGACGCGGGACATCGATATTCTGGCCCGTATGGCAGAACGTGGTTTGGCAAAGGTTGCACTGTCGATTACCACATTGGATCGCAAACTCGCGCGCGCAATGGAGCCGCGTGCCGCAACGCCAACCAGACGGCTTGAGGCTATTCGGGCATTGAGTGACGCAGGCATACCGACATCCGTCATGGTTGCGCCTATTATTCCCGGCCTGAATGATAGCGAGATTGAACGCATACTCGATTCCGCCCAAGCCGCTGGTGCGCGTGAAGCCGGATATGTCATCTTGCGGCTGCCTCTGGAAGTTGCGCCGATATTCAAGGACTGGCTGCTTCGTCATTACCCCGACCGCTACCGGCATGTCATTTCCCTCGTGCGATCAATGCGCGACGGAAAAGACTATGATGCGGAATGGGGAAAGCGTATGCGCGGGTCCGGTCCCTATGCCTGGCAGATCGGGCGACGATTCGAAATTTCGTCGAAGAAGCTGGGCCTGAATGTAGAACGCAGACGTTTGCGCACCGATTTGTTCGTGCGCGCCAATTCCGGCGGCGAGCAGCTCATCCTGATTTGATGGCTTCTATTGGCCTTTCTGCCCCATCCCCGGCAGTGAAGGTCTTGCGGAGAATCGGAGCGAATGAGAGCATCGCCGCAACATGGCTCAAACTCGTTCTGATTCTCCGCCGCTTTTCGAAATTCTCGAAAGGCCCGATTTCTCTATTGAAGCGAAAGCGCGCGCAGAAGGCTTGTGGCCCGTCGCAGGTTTGGACGAAGCAGGTCGCGGACCGCTGGCTGGCCCTGTTGTGGCTGCCGCAGTTATTCTGGACCCTGACAATATTCCGGACGGTCTTGACGACTCCAAGCGCCTTGACCGGCAAGAGCGCGAAATTCTCTTCACGCAGATCATCGCTCGCGCGCAAGCCGTCGCATTTGCATCGGTTTCCGCGGAGGGTATTGATCGCATCAACATATTGAGAGCCAGCCTGGAAGCCATGCGGCGCTCATTGTGCGCCCTGCCCGTGCGCCCACGTCTGGCACTGGCTGACGGGCGTGATGTTCCGCCGGGATTGCCATGCGAGGGTCGCGCATTGGTCAAAGGCGACCAACGGTCCCAATCCATTGCCGCAGCTTCCATCGTGGCGAAGGTTATGCGGGACCGCATGATGTCTTGCTGCACTGAGCGCAATGAACGCTATGGCTTCAATCTTCATGCAGGCTACGCGACAGCGCGCCATCGCGCAGCAATTGAGATGCACGGACCCATTGCCCGGCTGCACCGCCTGACCTTCTCCCCCTTCAGGATTGAAGAGGAAGAGGTCGTATTGATCTGATTACTAGACCCATTCGCCCTTGCGCATGACAGGCGTACGATTTCCCTGTTCATCGAGCCCATCAACGTCGATCTCCCCGGACCCAATCATCCAGTCGATATGGATGAACGACCGGTTTCCGCCACGCGCTGCGATCTCGTCCGGGCTGAGCTTTGCACCATCAATGAAGCAGTCCGAATAGCACTGCCCCAGAGCGATGTGACAGGCAGCGTTTTCGTCATAGAGCGTATTGTAAAAAAGCAACCCGCTCTTTGAGATGGGCGAAGAATGCGGCACCAGCGCAACCTCACCAAGGCGTCTGGAGCCTTCATCCGTATCCAGCACCTTCAAGAGAACCTGCTCTCCACGGGTGGCTTTAGCTTCTACGATTTTGCCGCCTTCAAAGCGCATTTCAATCCCGTCGATCAAGGTTCCCTGATGCGACAAGGGCTTGGTCGAGCGGACATAACCATCCACGCGATGCGCGTGTGGCGTCGTGAAAACTTCTTCGGTTGGCAAGTTCGGATTACAGGTCGCGCCATTCTTGGCTAGCGAAGCACCACCCTTCCATTCATGGTCATCTGCCAGGCCTACCGTGAGATCAGTTCCCGGGCCCTTGAAGTGGAGTGCGTAAAACCTCTTGCGATTCAATTCCGCCGTGCGCCGATGGAGGTTTTCGTTGTGCTGCTTCCATGCGGCTACGGGATCGGGCGCGTCCACCCGAGTGGCGGCAAAAATGGCATCGGCCAGCTTGGCGACGGCCTTATCTTCATCCTCTCCCGGAAATACCTTCATCGCCCAGGTCGGGTTCGGATAGGACAGGATGGTCCAATTTATGTCGAAGCCGGTGATCTTCTCTCGCACCGGAGTATAGGCAATTGAGTTTGCCTTGTTCGCCCGCCCAACTTTATCCGGGTCCTCATTGGCCAAAAGCATTGGGTCTTCGGCATAGATGGCCAACCTAGCCGCGTTCTCGCTAAATGCTTTGGCAATTCCGTCATATAGCCAACCCGTGGCGCGATCGAAACTGAAGTCCTCCGCGTAGCGGTAGCGCGCTAGGGTCAACTCTTCGTCTGAGAAGAGAGTGGTCACCAAGCCCGCGCCGGCCTTATAGGCATGTTCCGCAATCCGGCGAGCCAGAGGCGCGGCAACAATCGGGGCTGTCATGATCAGATCTTGCCCTTTTTGCAGACCGAGGCCAACGGAGACAGCCACCTGCGCGAGTCGATCGAGCTTAACGGGATCGAGCAGGGGAGAACCGGCAGATTGTGATGACATGGCAAACCTTTCACTTGTAGCGCGACACACATAATGCCCCAGTGAGTCAATTGTCACGCTTCGTATTCATTTTGAGAACAAATTCAAATGAAACGCGCTTGAGAATCAGCACTCTACTATTAACTTGCCGGACCACTTCTCGATGGAATGAACATGACAACACTTTACGGCTTCAAAGCATGCGACACCGTTAGGAAGGCACGCACCTGGTTAGATGCAAACGGTGTTCAATACCGATACTTTGACTATCGAATGGAGGCGCTCGACTCCTCGATTGTTGACGACTGGTTCGGGCGGGCCGAGTGGACCGCGATTCTGAACAGGAACAGCACCACTTTCAGAGAGCTGGAGGATTCGCAGAAAGCCAATCTGGACAGAGCCAAGGCGCGAACTCTTATTCTGTCCAATTCCAACCTTATCAAACGCCCTGTGCTGGACACAGGCGATCAGCTCCTGTTTGGGTTCAACGCCGACAAGTACTCGGCAGCTCTTGGGCTGAAATCCGAAAAATAAAAAAGGCCGCCTTCGGGCGGCCTTAACTACTCATCTCCGGTCGGCTCAGTTGAGCTTTCCCTTTAGATCACTCAGCGACGACTTGAAGAACTCGGCTCCTGCCTTGGCGTCTACTTTGAGCTCAATCAGCTTGCGAGCTGCTTCGGTAGCAATATCGACCGCAGTCGACCGCACTTCGTTCACCGCTTCACGTTCAGCCTGGGCAATTTTCTGCTCGGCCATCGCGCTGCGGCGCGTGACGAACTCTTCCGTCTTTTGGCGAGCTTCATTGACGAGTTGCTCAGCTTCAGACTTCGCAGCTTCAATTATGCTTGCAGCCTCCTGCTCGGCTTCCTTGCGCTTGCGCTGATACTCGGCGAGCAGTTGCTGCGCTTCTTCCCTCAGGCGACGCGCATCCTCGAGATCACCCGAAATCTTTGCGGCGCGCTTATCGAGCGCCGAACCGATTGTACCCGGAACCTTCAAGAAAACGACGATTGCCAGGAAAATTACCAGAGCAACCAGTGCCCAGAATGTGGCGTCCATCGGTCCCTCCTAGTTCCGTACAGCTTTGACAGCGCTGGAAACGTCGGTCTTCTCAACCTTCGTACCAGTCAATTGCTGAACGATTGCCGTTGCGGTTTCCTCGGCAATGTTGCCGACTTCCGACATGGCCTTTGCCTTGATACCGGCTATGCGCTGTTCCGCTTCAGCCAGTTTGGCTTCAAGGTCTGCTTCCACCTTCTTGCGCTCTGTTTCGGCGTTTGCCTTGGCAGAATCGCGTGCGGATTGGCCGATCGTATTCGCGTTGGCGCGAGCCTCAGCCAATTCCTGCTCATAGGCGGCGACCGCAGCGTCGGCGTCTTCCTTCATGCGCGCGGCCTGATCGAGATCCTGCGCAATGCGGTCACGCCGCACTTCGAGGATTCCTCCGATGCGCGGCACGATTACCTTCTTCAGGAAGAGGTAGAAAAGGCCGAATGTGATCGCCAGCCAGAGGAGCTGGGATGGATATGTGCTGGGATCGAACGGCGGGAACACTCCGCTCCCGTGCTCGGCGCCTGTTTCAGTATGCGTCTCGCCCGCGTGAGCGTCTGCCGGTGCGGCATGAGTTTCCCCAGCCGGAGCCTGCGTTTCCCCTTCAGCCGGTGCGGCCTGTTGGGCATAAGCCGGTGTCACGAACATCTCGATCCCCTAATCCCTTGCAGTCCGGCCGCCTAATGCGCGGCCGGCGAACGTTGCCTTCTCTTACGCGAAGAGAAGGAGCAGCGCGACGAGCAGGGAGAAGATGCCCAGAGCTTCGGTAACGGCGAAGCCGAAAATCAGGCGGCCGAACTGGCCATCGGCTGCCGACGGATTGCGCAGAGCGCCTGACAGGTAGTTACCGAAAATGGTGCCAAGGCCGATGCCAGCGCCACCCATGCCGAGGCATGCAATACCAGCGCCGATTGCCTTTGCTGCTTCTACTTCCATTGTCCAACTCCTTTTGGATTCAAAGTTCTTATGCGTTTCTGGATTGCAGCCGACAGGCTGCGCTTAACTCAGTGACCCGGATGGATCGCGTCGTTGAGATACATGCAGGTCAGCACTGCGAAAACATAGGCCTGCAGGAATGCGACAAGGAATTCGAGTGCAGTAATCGCAACCGTCATGATCAACGGCAAAATCGAACCGGCTATGCCTACCGGGCCGAATGCAATCAACGATGTTACGAAGCCAGCGAAAACCTTGAGCGTGATGTGCCCGGCTAGCATATTCGCAAAAAGACGAACAGAGAGGCTGATTGGGCGAGAAAGGAACGAAATCACTTCAATCAACACGACGAGCGGCACAAGAATTGCCGGCACGCCATGCGGCACAAACAGCTTCAAAAAGCCAAAGCCATGCTTGGCAAAGCCGTAGACAACCACCGTTCCAATAACCAGCAGCGCAAGTGCAAAGGTCACAATGATGTGGCTTGTTACGGTGAAGAAATAAGGAAACAGACCAATGAGATTCGCAACAAGAACGAACATGAAGAGCGAGAACACAAGCGGAAAAAAACGCATACCCTGCGTACCCGCAGCATCTCGCAGCATATTCGCCACAAACTCATAGGACATTTCGGCAACCGACTGCGCCCGACCCGGGATGAGCCCACGGCTTGAGGTCGTCACGAAGAGAAATGCGCCTGCCACAACAGCCGTCGCCACCATAAAAGCGGACGAATTGGTGAAGGACAGATCATATCCACCGATCTCAATCGGAATCCATTTGGCAATCTGAAATTGATGGATCGGATCGTTCGCCACGCTTGTGACCCCTCGTTCAAGTCATGCGCCGAAGCGCAGTTTCAATCTTCCGGTTTCCCGGCCTTATCAGGTTGCCTTATGCCAGCATGGGCAACAAGTCCAGCCGAACGCAAAACATTCAGCACACCAGCGCCGAAACCCAACAGCAGAAAAACGATCAAACCCCAAGGCGAAGTCCCCGCCCAACTGTCGATCACCCAGCCCAGACCCGCTCCAACCACCACGCCAGCGATAAACTCACTGGATAGTTTCAAAGCGTTCCCGAAACCGGCAACACTGCTCGACTTCGATGCCTCATCCCCGTCATTCTCCGGCGGACGCCGCGAAGCCAGAGAAGCTTCCAGTTCACGCCGCCGACGCTCCAGCTCGCGAGAGGCTGATTGCTCAGCATCACCTGGCGTGGATGTTCCGGTCCCTACCGGCTTGCCTGCACGGGCCATAACGACCTCCCTGCCCGGCGAACCCTCGTCCGGATTACCGCTCCAAAGTCGCGCGCAACATAGTTAGGGCCGCCCCACACGTCAAGACAGGTAAGGCGCTGAACAGCAACTGATTTTTCTGTTTATTTTCAATTATTTACAATGATGCGACATCGTGCCCGCGACAACTTTCCCAAGAATTGGCGTGTCGCGGCGCCCGTCAGCTCCATCCGCCGTTCTTTGTGCGATAGAATATGTGAAGCCCGATGCGCGTCATTCGTTTCATGTAGCGTGCCCATCCGGGGCTAACGTATTGAGCATAATAATGGGTCGACGAACCGACCTCGGAGATGAAAATCTTGCCGGCAGTCACTGCGAACGCAACTTCTTGCGCCTTTTTGTAGTGCTCGCGGCTTGTTATGACGTCCTTGCGCCCATCGCAGGCAAACGAAAACTGGCACGCGTTCCGCCAAGTGCTGTTTTGGTAGACCACATCGCAAATCGAACCGGGGTAAGCGGGATTCCGCACACGGTTCAGCACAACTTGTGCGACAGCAGCCTGACCGCGCAGCGATTCGCCTCTCGCCTCAAAGTAAACAGCGTTTGCGAGGCATTTCTGTTCTTTTTCGGAAAAGACAGATGCAGGGAGCGCTCGCTGCATCCAGGAATGGTCGCCTTTACCGACAGGCGGAATAAAGCGGCCATCATTCGCTTCTTCCTTTAGAAGGCTCGCGAACGGCGAGGCTCGAGCATAGTCCGGCTCATTCGCTGCATAGGCAAGGATGTCCGGCCGATCGTTGTTCACCAGTTCAGCCAGATAGCTTGGAACCCTTGATTTTTCTGCGGGCGACTTTTTCAGGTAGAATGCCGAGGCGATCTGAACCTCTTTTCCCTTGATGTCAGGCTTTGCAAAAGCCAGCTTTTCATGTGTTGATAAAGTCGGCTCAAGCATTGAAGTGCGATCAAAAATTGAACCTGCACTAAACGCTTTCGGCGGCGCAACAGGCTGGATATGCAGCACACGACCCATTTTTTCAGATGAATTGACGCGTGATTCGTCAGGCGTTTTTTCTGAACCCTTGCGCACGGAGCGCAAGGCAACCGTACCCAAGCCGGGTGCTTTCAAACCTCCACCAGAAAGACTGTCCGGAGCCAGTGAGGGGTCGAAAAAGGGCATCTCGGCTTGATGCACTGAGCCAGCAGCCGACTTTTGAACATAGCCCGCCCAGCGCGCGATGCCCGAATCATCTCCTGCAATCAGCCCTGCAATATCCTGACGCCCGCCAACGGTGGGGAAGGCGAGCAAGAATGCAAAACCCAACAATAGCGATGATCTCAAGGCCGGCTGACGTCTTGCTACAGACGCACAATGCCCGAGAATAGAACCCACACCCGCACGCAACCCGACAACCCTCGCCACACGCTACAATTGTATCGTTGGCGAAAATGAATGATTAACCTTGATTGTCGGTTAACGCGGCGAGTTCAGCGCTTCTTTCTGGCCTTGTCTGCAAACGGATTGTCCGGCGCGCGGAGCGCCATTCTGATAGGCACACCGGGCATGTCGAAACTCTCACGCAGGCTGTTCGTCAGATAGCGTACATAGGATTGCGGCAAAGCATCGGGACGCGAAGTGGAAAGCACGAACCCAGGCGGGCGTGTCTTGACCTGCGTTATATATTTTATCTTCAGGCGTCTGCCTGCAACTGCAGGTGGCGGATGATGAGCCAAAACGCCTTCAAGCCAGCGATTGAGCCTGCCGGTCGAAACGCGCCTGTTCCAGACGCGATGAACCTTTTCAACCGCCTCCATGAGACGGTCCAGACCGCGACCGGTTTCTGCTGAAAGGGGAACGGCCAACAATCCACGCACCTGCGGCAACAAGCGCCCGGTCTTTTCATGGAGTTCGGCAAGCGTCTCTTGCCGGTTCTCAATGAGATCCCATTTCGAAAAAGCTATGATTGGCGCACGCCCTTCACGAATGATCAGGTCCGCAATCTGCAAATCCTGCTTTTCAAACGGAATGGTCGCATCGAGGACAATAATGACGACTTCGGCAAACCGGACAGCGCGCAACCCGTCCGAAACAGAGAGCTTTTCCAGTTTTTCCTGGACTTTGGCCTTGCGGCGCATTCCAGCCGTATCAAACAGCTTTATGCGGCGATCTCGCCATGTCCAGTCAACCGAAATGGAATCGCGTGTAATTCCGGCCTCCGGGCCTGTCAGCAATCGCTCTTCACCGATCAGCGCATTGATGAGGGTCGACTTTCCCGCGTTCGGGCGACCCACCACTGCAATTCGCAGAGGCTTGGAATCGTCATAGGCTGGCTCTTCATCCGCGTCCGAAACATCTTCGCCAATCAGCGGTTCAGATTCGGCAAGCTCGTCCTCGTCTTCGCCAAACGCGCGTTCTTCGCCAATGGCCGCGATGATTGCATCGCGCAGATCGGGCATACCTTGTCCATGCTCGGCTGAGATCGGAACAGGCTCACCTAGACCCAGCTCAAAAGACTCCAGATAGCCCGCGTCGGACCCCCTGGCCTCGGATTTGTTGGCAACAAGAATCACCGGTTTGGACGCGCGGCGTACAATTTCAGCAAACGTACGGTCGTCAGGCAGAATACCTGCCTTAGCATCGATCACGAAAAATATGACGTCAGCTTCGCGGATCGCTATTTCGGTCTGCTGACGCATCCGGCCTTGCAAGGTGGCCGCGGCGGCATCTTCAAACCCCGCCGTGTCAACGACTTCAAACGTCAGATCATAAAGTTTGGCAGGGTGGATACGACGATCGCGGGTTACCCCCGGCGTGTCATCCACCAAAGCCAGTTTGCGGCCCGCCAGCCTGTTGAAAAGCGTGGACTTGCCGACATTTGGACGGCCTATGATCGCAACCGTGAATGACATTCGCCACCATTACGACTTGATGCCAGAACTGCGCAGCAGCTCTATCATAAGATTGGCGCGTTGGCGGGCGTCCTGCGGGGCTGCGTCATCATTGGCAATCTGCTCAAAGTGCTTCATTGCCTCTTCGCCCTTCCCCTCTTTCCAGGCCGATAGGCCAAGAGCTTCACGCGCGGCGCTTCTCATGGGGTTGGTATCACCGGCAAGCGTCTGCACACGGTCAGCAACATCGGCATAAGAACCGCTATCGACCAACAGCAAACCGGCACGCAGCCGTGCGATGTCCTTCAGCGCGACATCGGCAGAACTATCCTTTGCCACAGCGTCAAAAGCTGCAACGGCTGCTGCGGCGTCACCCTTTTCGGCCAACACTGTCGCGGCGCGCATGCGAGCAAGTACAGGATACGCACCATGCGCGTTTTCCTCGATCTGCTTTAACGCGGCCAGTGCCTCGTCGTTTTTGCCATCGCGCGCAAGCTGGAGTGCTTGCCCAAACGCGTCGCCAGCGCTGCCGGAGCGCATTTCGCGCCAGTATTCATAGGCAACGAAGCCAATCGTTGCCAGAACGATTGCAACCGCAAGCCCTATCAGAACTGCGCCGTAGCGATCCCAGAGAGCCTTCGCCTTTTCCTGACGAATCTCTTCCTGAACTTCACGAAAAAAACTGTCGTCCGTCATCAAATCGTCCGTGCGCCCCGAAATGAGGCTGTTGCGCGCCTTTTAGCGGATATTCGCCGCGTTGGAAGGGGAAAAGCCTCTTCCTCTCGCAGATTTCATTCCTTTACTGCGCCCTGCCGCTCAAGAAAGCGCTTGTCAATCTCCGGCAAGGGCTCTCCCTCAAGCGTGGCTTCGAACGCGCGAAGGCGCTTATATATAGAGAGTAGCTCCACAATTGTCGGCCATGCATTCACGAGATACTGGAAAGAGGACGACACCTGGCTGAAGGCTGTCGCAATCTGCTGCCAGATGCCAAGCGTGATCTTTCCCGCCGCAATCGTTGGAATCAGTATCAAGCTGGAGAAAATCGCGTCGGCCTGACCGAATCCTGAGCGGAAGATATTGAAGTACGCATAGTGGAAATACAGGCGGAAATAGTTGCGCCGCACATCGTCAAACAATTCGCGAACTGTCATCGGTTCGGCGCGGCTGGCGTCATCCTCACCATAAACGAGCTCCTTGCGATATGCGGCCTCGACGCGTTGGTTCCTGAATTCCAGACCCGGCAACTTGATGCCTACCAGAGCGAGCAGCCCCGTTCCGAAAAATGCCCAGACAAGAGCCGCGATCACCAGTGAATATGGAAGCGGGCCA
Organism: Rhizobiaceae bacterium; assembly: GCA_019635795.1. Classification (GTDB taxonomy): domain Bacteria; phylum Pseudomonadota; class Alphaproteobacteria; order Rhizobiales; family Rhizobiaceae; genus Mesorhizobium_G. The sequence continues at coordinate 29,090 of JAHBYV010000005.1, read as the reverse complement.
ACCAGCGGCAGTTCGGTTATGTGCTTTGAAAGCTCAGCCAGCACCGGCAAGAACGCAATCAAGGTCAGTATTGCGTCGGCGAACGCGACTCCAAGGCCTTCCATTGTCGTTGAAAAGCGCATCGTGTCTTCCTGCACACGCTGAGACGCGCCTTCAATATGACGCAGGCGCTGCCAATGCGACATGTAATAATCGTTCATCGCCGTGCGCCAGCGGAAGATATAGTGGCTGACAAAGAAGCGAGTCAGCACGAAGTTCGTGACGAACATTGCGCCGATCCAGGCATAAATCCAGAACATGCTGTAAAGCTCTGAAGCGGCAACCGACGGCGGCGGCGTAAGCGCTTTCTGGAAAAGATCGAAAAACGGCCCGCGCCAATTGTTCAGTGCGACATAGATCTCAACCGAAATGTAGGTCGAGAACAGAATAAGCGCGGAGCCGAGAATCGACCAGTTCTGCCATGGGTGAGGCGAGTAAAACCGCCAAAACAGATAGAACGCGCTCAAGAACACCACGAAATAGACGTAGAACCATAAGAATGGCGCGGAGACAAAAACCGGAATTCCCAAAATCGGGGGTTGACCCTGTGGCGCAGGAGGCAATCCGAACACGGCACCCAGATCGCGCCCGCCAAAAAACCAGAGCAATATGCCAAACAGTGCCCACAGAGCGGCTGAGATGAAGAACATCTTGGGCTTGGGAAAGAAAGAGACGAACAATTCGAGCTTCCTTCAGAACGGTTGCCGCCACATTGGCGTCGGAAAAATCGCCGGCATAAAGTCACATAAATTGTGACAAAGGAATGGGATGGCGCGTTACATTTCTGTCAGAAAGGTTCAACGGGACCAGGGTCGCACAATTGCTCCGCTCAAAAGCAGGACGAAAGCTGCCAACATTGAAGCGACGAAATAGCTGCCAGTCGACTCGGCAATAAGCCCGGCAATAACCGGCCCTATTATTTGACCCACGCCGAACCATGCAGTCATGAGAGACAGAACACGGCGCGGAGATTGAGGTGCAAGAATGCGCGCTGCCTGCAAGCCAAACGCTGTCATGGCAACGAAGGTCAACCCGAGCAATATACCGGCAAGCACGGGCCCCACCCATCCACCTATCCAGACGCTGGCAGCCACGCCAATTGCCTCAACTACGCAACAGGCCGCATAGGCTGTGGCGGGCCCCTTTCGGCGCGCGAACCCGCTCCACAAATATGTGGACGGGATAATCGCAATGCCGGTTACGAACCATACCAATGCCTCAAAGCTGCGCGCCGCATCGCTCTCCCGCACGATGGCAACAAGAAAAGTGGCAGTTACAATGTAGCCTACCCCAAACAGCCCGTAAGCGGCGATCACCCGAAACAAGGCCGGATCACGCGGTAACGCGGGCTCCGGCGCATAGGTCGCTGCAAATCTGACGGGTCCCTCCCTGATGGTAAACGCGACGAAAATTAGCCCCAGTGCCGAAAGGATCGCCGCGCCAAACCAACCGTCCATCCAGGGTGCTCGAAAAGCCCCGATCAGCGCCATCATTACTGACGACAACGAAATGCCGATCCCGACGCCGGCGAAATGAACGGCCTGCAGATGCGTTTTCCGTGCCACGTCCAAATGGCTGAAAACGATCGAAGCAAGAAAGACCATGACGAATGCACTTGCGACGCCCGCAAGAAAGCGAATCAGCAAAAACGCGGCAAGGCTTTCGCTCAATCCCATTGCAGCGGTCAAAATCGTGCTGGCACCGAGGCCACAAAGCATCATTGAACGCTCCCGGCCGCCAGCCCACGCGCCCATCGTCGCAAACGCACCCACGAGATAGCCAAGATAATTCGCCGAGGCGATCCAGCCTGCCTGAGCGGGCGACAGTCCCAACTCGTCCATCATGGAAGGCAGGATCGGAGTGAACACGAATCGCCCGATTCCCATTGCAACGGCCATCGCGGCCATTCCACCAAAGGCAAGCCGCACGGCGGTTGAAGGAAAAAACGTCATGCGCATTGGGGTATTCATCTCACAAACCCCAAGCAATACGGCATTTCGCAAAAGGCTGATGGGCCAGATGTGCAAAATCGCAAATTCTTAAAATTAGTAGGTGACAATTCTTATACCATCGTATATACAAAATGCATCCGCTTGCCCCCCAAGCCCCAAGCCCGCAAGCGATGGCCCGTTCCCACAGGAACGGGCCTTTTTATTTCTATCCCCCAGCAGGCAAAGCCGTTCCTCCGACTTGCCAGATCAACAGCAGCACGTAGCCCACGACGCTGACGAGAAGCCCCCGAAACGCCAGCCAAACAAACTTGTATTTTGCACCTGCGATAGCTGCGAGAGTATCGGCGTTGGCAAGATATTCCGTAAATAGATAACCCGCGTCTTTTCCCTCATATGCCTCGGCCAGGGTCTTGCGATTCTTCGACCAATCCACCCAATAGAGCGACGTTGATGATTTTACGTGGCGAGGCAGGACAACCAGCACCGCTGAAACGACCGATACCAACACCGAAAGAGCCATGAAGCCCGACAGTATGACAGCAACGACCTCTCCAGACTTATACCTGTCCAGGCTGAAAACCTCTTTACCTTCAGTGGAACTGATAAGAAACGCCATCATAAAGGTGAATATGAATGCCGCTTTCTGATCGGCAGTGCTGATCTGGTTATAAAATATATCGTTTATCTTTATTAGATGCTTCAAATATTCCTGATCCAACACTGATACCGCACCATCTTTTTGGGGCTTATTTTTCTGATTATCAGGCGCTGGCATATTCTTTTATCTCGCAAGATGTTGCCATTCTACAGCAATACAGGAACGATGAATGCCGCAACGTTTCTTATTCAGCAACGAAAACTTGACAGCTTCTAGCCTTTGTATACGTCTAATTCTTTCTTTGAGGGTCAAAACAGATAATAAACATGCGTGGACTGAAGCGCGTTATGCTTGCGCTGGCCATTTCCGGCTGCGCCGTACAGTCTTATGCGGATATCCTGCCCCGTAACCAGCCGGCTGCGGGAACCGTTATTGCGCGAAAAATTGGCGAGGAGGTCCGGTTCATCGACGTGAGCGCATGGCGCGGCGTTGATGTAAATCAGGATCTTTTGCCCGGCGATGTGTTGCGCACCAATGCGCTTGGTAATCTCGCGGTGCTGTTTTCTGATCGCACGCAGGTTCGCCTTGGCCGCAACACCACACTTGTGGTCAAGCAAATTGGAACGCCGTCGGAAACAAAATTCGGCCTCGAGTCGGGGACGATCTGGGCGCGTGCCGAGCGCGGCGGGCAAGGTTTAACGGTTGAAACACCTGCCGCAACGGCCGCAATTCGCGGCACCGACTGGACCATGACCGTTGATGGCGACAAAACCTCGATCATCGTTCTGGAAGGCCTTGTCGAATTCTACAATGAACAAGGCTCGGTAAGTCTCGCCCAGGGCGAAGCCGCGGTCGCGCGCATCGGCGAGAAGCCCTCCAAAATCGTGATTGTTGATCCCGATGACCGTGCGCAGATGCTCTACTATCTGTCGGTTAGAAATTCATTCGGCTGGATGCCAGCCTCACCGCTTTCATCGACCGAAATGCGCCGTGTCCGGGGCGAGATTGGTGCGAAGCCGCCAGCCGCGCGCAGCATTGACGATTGGCTTGATCTTGCCGAGGCTTCCTTCAGCTATGATGGCAAGGCGGCAGCGCTTGAGGCTGCGAAGAATATTCGCGGCAAGCACCTTTCACGCAGCCAGAAGGCGCGTCTTGATCTGATTGATGCTCTGGTTGCCGGCTCCCGTCACGAGTTCGATCTGGCCGCAAAGCTTTTCCAGCGCTCCGCGCCGGGACTTGACGCGCGCCGACGCGCAATGGCGCTTTATGGCGGCTATTTTTCGCGCTCGCTTGCTGATCCAGACAGGACAGAAGCCGAACCTAATGTTCCACACAGCGGCCCTTATGGTGCGCTTGCAAAGGCATGGACAGCCGGATTTCTGAAGGACATTCCCGCCGCGATAGAAATTATACAACAGGCGGAAAAGGAATATCCCGACGATCCGAGCCTGCCCGCCTATCGCGCACAACTCGCGATTCTTGTCGATGACAGACCACAGGTAGAGGAAGCAATTTCACGATCTCTTTCGATCGATCCTGATGATCCAACCGCGCTGGAAGCGCGCGCCAATTATCTGGCAGGCATCAAGAGCGACATGAAAGGTGCGTTTGCGGATATTGAACGCGCAGCAGAAATCGCGCCCGGTTCATCTTCGATCTGGAACGCGATGGGCAATATCCAAAGCTCGCGCGACGCAACGCGAGAGGCGGAAGCCGCTTTCAAGCGCGCCATCGAGCTTGAGCCGATGGACCCTATTTCATACGCCAATCTGGCAATCCTTTATCTGGATCAGGATCGGCTAAGCGAAGCAAAAGCGCTTATTGACCGGGCATTGGAACTCGACCCGGCGTTCGACGTGGCTTTAACAGCCAGGGGGCGCTACCACCTTCAAACGGGCGAGCTTGAAAAGGGTGTTCAGGACCTGCTTGCCGCATCAACTGTCAGCCCCGCATACGCGCAAGGTTTGCTACTGCTGTCTGCCGGATATTACGAGAGCGGCCAGCGCGAACCGGCTGCGCAAGCATTGGAAAACGCCGACAGACTCGATCCGAACGATCCGGTGACGGCAAATCATGCGACAGCCATCGCAATTGACGATTATGACTCGGACCGGGCCATTTCCAACGCACAGGAAGCAATGCGACGATCCCGCGCGCGCGGTGGAGACTACGCACCGGTAAGCTCGAATACGGAAGCTGGCTCGACATTGAATGAAGCGTTTCGCCTTCAGGGTCTGGATGCCTGGGGGCGCTTCTATTCTGACAGCGCATTCAATGCGTTCTCCGGCGCATCCTACGTCGACCAGGCAGTCACGGGCAGCGCCAACCCTTTTGCCAACAGCATCACCTATGGCGGCAATACGTTCGTGCCCACAATAAATAATGCGGGCTTTTCAGCCTTGTTTCAGGGCCTGATGTTTTCTCCTGAAATGATCTCCGGGCGCTCGCGCAGCGCAAATATCCTGCGCCGTCCATTCGTTGAAGGAGCAGTTGGAACCGGCTTCGTGAAAACCGGCACCGACTGGAAGCAAACCGCGCAAGGCGAGTTGCAGGCATTTCAGGTGTCGCCCTTCCCGTGGAGCTTCTACGGTGATGTAAAATGGCAGCCGTCGCGTGAGTACAGGCAAGACACGGCCCCGGGCTCGGCTATCCCGTTCACAGACTTCACGCTCGACTACGAGTCGCTGATTGGCACCGGCTATTTCACCGCCAAGCCAACACCGAATGACCGCCTCGTCACCTATCTCAATGTCCAGGACATCAAGGACAATCTGACCGATTCCCGTATTGATCTGGCAGGCCCTGACGCATTGAACTACAGCCGCAACGACAGCTATCGCTCCACAACAGGAGGCATTGGCTGGAGCCATACGTTCGGTCATCACAACGTTATGAACGCGGCGATCTTTGCGAGCGACGTTCGGCAGACCAATGTCGAGGGAAGCGAATACGTATTCCAGCTACCACCCGACATCACGATATACACGCAGCGCGAAACGAATACGAACGACCAGAAGTCATATCTGGCCGCGTTAAATCACACCGTCGAGACAGGCGATGTTGTTTGGCGCTATGGCGCCGAGGTTGGGAAAATCGACATTCATCAAACGGTTTCGGCAAGCGTATTCTTCCCGCAGTTGGGAACAGGGTTCGAGAACAGCATATCGGCGGAGAGCGACACGACTTTCGGTCGCGTTTATGCCGATGCAACGATGCAGGTCACGCCTGACCTGAAACTGGAAGCAGGCGCGTTCGCTACACTGTTTGACGACTCCGTCGATGCAGATCGTTTCGAGCCACGGATCGGTGCTGCGTGGGAATTCATGCCCGGCCAATCCTTGCGCGCTGGCTACATTCGGGAAACGGAAGCGGCCAGTGACATGACGCTTGCGCCTATCGGCATTGTCGGGATGCAATCCAACCAGTTGCCAATGGCTGTTGGCGGGTATTCTGACACATTCGCAGCGCGCTGGGACGCGGAATGGACGAGCCGTTTCTTCACTTCGATCGATTACCAGCACCAGTCAGTGCACGACCTTTCAATTCCCATTCCGGGCACGACCAACACTATCGCAGTTTCAGAGGGGCAAATTGATCGCGTCAGCGGAACAGCTAACCTGTGGCTTGGGCACGGATTCGGCGTGTTCGCAACTGCCTCTTACGCAGATTCCGAAGATAAAGACCCGCAAAGTCCGGGCTTCGGGCTTGGTCTGCCATATGTGCCGGAGCTATCCGGTCGGGCAGGTATTACCTGGGTGAATCCGGCCAACATCAAGCTAACACTCGCCGCAACCTATGTTGGCGAGCGGCAGTCCGGACAGGGTCGTGATGAACTCGAAGATTACTGGACTGCCGATGCTTTCCTGACGTGGGAACCATTCGACAAGCGGTTTGAACTCCAGCTGGGCGCTTATAATCTGCTCGACGAGGAATTCCTTGTCGCGCCAAACACTCCCGGTTGGGGTCAGACCTTTGTAGGCACGTTCAAGGTCCGGTTCTGATGGGCGAACGGCCCTGGTGGAAACGACTTGCTATAGTCACACATGGCAAGCGAAGCTCCCCCAAGCGTCTGGCAGGGCTGGCACTTACAGCAACATTCACGGCTATACTGATTTCGCTGCTTTCTCTCACCGGGCCATGGCAGCTTATCGACGCCCGAATATTCGACTATCTTTCCACGACCTATCATGTCGAACGGCCCGACGATGGGCCAATCATTGTAGCAATAGACGAACCGTCGCTGGCTGAAATCAATCGTCAATGGCCTTGGCCGCGCGAGCTTCATGCGCAATTGATCAAGTCGCTTCGGGCAGCGGGGGCAAAGTCCATAGGAATGGACATTATTTTTGCCGAACCGTCCACACCACAAGCAGACGAGGCCCTGGCGGATTCAATGGGCCCTGATGTGGTGCTTGCGTCGGATATTTCCATTCTAGAAACAGCGCAGGCCAGCCAGATGCTGCGTACCGAACCCCTGCCGCAACTGACAGATAAAGGGGCGAGGTCTGGCGTCGCCTCAATCAGCCTCGACCGGGATGGAACGCTGCGCCGTATACCCTCTTATCAGGACGGCTTTTCGCAGGTGCTTTTGGGCCACCCTGCTCCGCTGCCCCAACCAGCCTACATTCAGGCTTATGGGCCGCCACGCAGCTATGAGACCGTGTCCTATTATCAGGCGCTTGCACCGGAACAGTTCCTGCCCCCAGGCATCTTCCGCGATAAGACTGTGATTGTGGGGCTTTCGATGCAGTCGGCACCCACAACAAAGTCTGGCGGTGCCGACGCTTATCCTACACCCTGGAGCGCACGAACGGGGACGCTGGTTTCAGGCGCAGAAATACAGGCCACTATCTTCGACAATCTTGCAACAGGTCAGTTCATTCGCGGCGCGCCGATATGGGCCGCAATTGCTTCTGTTTTTGCAGCCGCGGCCGCAGCGGCGGCCGTGACCATGCGCGGTACGAGCTGGCGCACATTTCCTGCCGCGCTGATCGGCGTCGTTGCAATCGTGCTGGGTTCATTCCTCCTGTTGAGATTTGGCCGCGTGAATCTGCCGCCCGCTGCGCCAGCATTTGCATTCGCGATTGTGTCGCTTGCGCAAAGTGCCCGCGATTTTGCATCCGAGCGTAGAATGCGACGCGATATAACTCGCGCCTTCTCGCAATATCTTTCGCCCGAACTCGTGCGCCAGCTGACCGACGATCCCGATAGGCTCAAACTGGGTGGAGAACGCCGCACTCTTACAATTCTGTTTTGCGACGTGCGCGGCTTCACTTCGATTTCGGAGCGTATGAAAGACCATCCCGAACAGCTGACCAATCTGGTCAATCGCCTGCTCAACCCCCTCTCCGATGCAGTGATGAATGCCGGCGGCACGATCGATAAATATATAGGCGATTGCATCATGGCTTTCTGGAACGCGCCGCTGGACGACCCGGACCATGCGCTCCACGCTGTGCAGGCAGCAAAGAACATGCTGACGGCTCTGGACAGGCTCAATGCGGAACTGGCCGAAGAAGCTGCCGCTTCGGGCGAAGAGCCAATTGCGCTGAAGATCGGCATTGGCGTCAACACGGGTGATTGCGTTGTTGGCAATATGGGATCGGAGAAACGCTTCGACTATTCGGCGCTGGGTGATGCCGTCAATCTGGCATCGCGGCTCGAAAGCCAGACGAAGAGCTACAATGTTTCCATCCTGATGGGACCGGAAACGGCAAGGCAAATTGGCGAGCGCCTGCCCATTTTGGAACTCGATCGTGTGTCGGTCAAAGGCAAATCCGAGACAGCTACAATCTCGACCGTCCTTATCAATGAAGTGGGCAATGCGGCTCTTTCAGCGCACAGAGCTTTCATTGACGATATGTATGAAAGACGGACGGAAAAGGCGATTGCGCGCCTTGCGACGCTGGAAGATCAAATTCCTGAGCTTCAGGCTTACTATTTGCGCCAGCATCGCTATCTTATGAATGTCCTGCCCCAATAGGTGCAGGACAAAATGCGCTATGGCGCGGTACATCGCGGGATGATAGGCCGCTAATATGAGCAGCATGCGGAAAGATATTCATTCGGCAGGAATCCCCGTGCTCTGCGTTTCGTGCGAAGCACGCCATCGCGGTGTATGCGGTGCGCTTGAACCGGAACAACTGGTTACGCTTGCAAAATCGTCGTTCAAACATCGCGCGGAAGAAGGTGATGTGCTGGTCAGCGATGCGCAGAATGTCGAACGTTACTCCAACGTTCTGGCAGGTGTCGTAAAGCTCACCAAAACGCTTTCTGATGGTCGCCAGCAAATCGTTGGTCTCCAGTTCGCGCCGGACTTTGTCGGAAGGCCGTTCAAGGCCGAAAGCGCGCTTGCTGCAGAAGCCGCCACGCATGTCGAGCTTTGCTCCTTCCCGCGCCGTGTCATTGAAAAGATGATGGCCGAATATCCCGACTTGCAGCATCGCCTGCTGGAACAGACGCTGAAGGAGCTCGATCAGGCGCGTGACTGGATGGTTATGCTTGGGCGCAAATCTGCGTCTGAGAAGGTTGCCACCTTTCTGCTGATGATCGCACGCAATATAGATCCCGGCAAACAGACAAGCGTTTCGTTTAACCTGCCCTTGTCTCGCGCCGATATTGCGGATTTTCTGGGCCTGACCATAGAGACCGTCAGCCGGCAGATAACACGCCTCAGAACAGAGGGCATAATTCGCATTGAGAACAACCGGCACGTGATTGTTGATGACTTGCAACGGCTGGCGCACCGCGCGGGAAACTGATTTCCTTACACATTGACCTATATCAACGAGTACCAGTTGCGCATGTGGCAAAGCATGGCGTCCGCTTGAATGGGGGTGACATGACTGCAACGTCGCACCGCGCAATTGAAACGAATGTTCCGCGCTATACGAGCTATCCAACCGCGCCGCATTTTCACTCCGGCGTTGATTCCAGCACCGTGGAAGGATGGATCACATCTATGCCTGAAGGCGAGGAAATCTCGCTCTATCTGCACATTCCATATTGCGACAGACTTTGCTGGTTCTGTGCCTGTCACACCAAGCAGACGCTTCGTTATGAGCCGGTTGCGACCTATCTTGAGGCGCTGAAGGCAGAGATACGTTTGTTTGGCCAACTTATAGGCAGTCGGGGACGCGTTAGCGCAATCCATTGGGGTGGCGGCTCCCCCACCATGCTGAAGCCGCTCGACATGAAAGCCTTGCGCGCCGAGATTGACTCCAGTTTTTCACTATCAGTCGATCTTGAATTCAGTGTCGAGATTGATCCCAACGATATGGGCGACGACAGGCTGGACGCCCTTGCCGAAATCGGCATGACACGCGCCAGCCTCGGCGTTCAGGATTTCGATCCGCTTGTGCAAAAGACGATCAACCGGATGCAGTCATTCGAGCTTACCGCTGGCATTGTGAACGGCCTTCGCGACCGCGGTGTCTGTTCAGTCAATCTCGACCTGCTTTACGGCTTGCCGCACCAGACGCTGGAGACGCTCGGCTCAACACTGGATCAGGCTTTGTCCCTCAGACCAGATCGAATCGCGCTGTTCGGCTATGCGCATGTTCCATGGTTCAAGAAACACCAGACGATGATTGACGAATCCGCGCTGCCAAAAGGCACCGCGCGATTGGAGCAGGCGCAAACAGCGGCTGCGCGCATTGCCCGCGATGGATACGAGGTAATCGGCATCGACCATTTCGCCCTGCCCGAGGACAGCCTCGCCATAGCCGCCCGCGAGGGGCGCTTGCGCCGCAACTTCCAGGGTTACACCGACGACCGCTGCGAGACGCTCATCGGCCTCGGACCTTCATCTGTCAGCCGTTATCGCGACGGCTATGCACAAAACACGGTCTCAACCTCCGAATATAGCCGAATTGTTCAGGACAACAGTCTGGCAATAGCGCGCGGCATTGCACTAACGCAGGACGACCGTATTCGCGGCTGGGTAATAGAGCGCTTGATGTGTGATTTTGCGCTGGATACCAACCGTTTGCTTGAGCAATTCGGACCCGCCGCAAAGCCAGTTCTTGCCGAGGCCGGTTTGCTCGCGCAGGCGCACGATAATTATGGATTCGAGCGCTGTGGCGATTCCTACATTGTCTCCGACCGTACGCTGGCGCGCATGGTGGCAGCACACTTTGATCCCTACCTCGCAAAAGGCAACGCCAGACATTCGGTGGCCGTATAAGCCATCGCGGTCGGGAAGTGCGACGTTATTGATTTTCGCGTGCGTAGTGGCGTCGCAGTCAGCTTATTGACTATTCTCCACGCCTTTCCCGGCTGATAGGGTGCGGCAAACGAGGTTCGGCATTGCAGCTTTTCAGGCATGAACAGTGGAAGAAAATGGTTGCGCATGTCGCCGCCGTGCTTCTTGTCGTTCAGGCTTTACTGGGCGCGCTGGTCATTGGTGCCTCTGCCAGTGCGGGGCCAACACTGGACGCGTTCGGCAATCCGCTGTGCATTGGCGATTCAGCGTCCGGCCAAAACCATCAGTCAAAGCACCCCAACAAGCTGGATTGCTGCACAACTTCGTGCAATCTCTTCGCCTTTGCGGCTTTCGGAAGCGACTCCAAGCATGCACTTTCCAACCCGCGCGTAGCCCGCGGTGAGGCACTTCGCCCGCCGCTCTATATTCATGACGGCTCACATCTGCCCTTGCACGGTGCAGGGGCACCACGTGCGCCGCCTTCGATCACAATCTGACCATCTTAATTTTTGCAGAGAAATCAGACGTGCCCGACAATCGAAAGTCCGGTACGTGATCGGAGAACTGAAATGACATTCTATTTTCAACGAATCGCTGGTGCAGCGACCTATGCGCTATCCCGCTTTCGTTCTTTGGAAGAGCGTCTCGGCATAGCCGTATTCACCTTCGCGCTGCTTTTTGCGATGAACCAGCAGATCCATGCACACGAGTTCAAGCTGGGCGAACTCGAAATTATCCATCCCTGGTCTCGGGAAACGCCCAATGGCGCGAAGGTGGCCGCAGGTTATGTAAAAATAGTCAATCACGGAAAGCAGGCTGACAAGCTGATCGCTGCCTCCGGGACAATCGCGAGCAAGACCGAAATTCACGAAATGTCGGTTGATAGCAGTGGCGTTATGACAATGCGTCCTGTCGAAAGCGTTGAGATTCCCGCAGGCGGAGAAGTCGAGCTTAAACCCGGCTCATATCACATCATGTTCATGGGGCTGACAGACCCAAAAAAGAAGGGCGACAAGTTTTCCGGGAGCCTGACTTTTGAGAGGGCGGGAAAGATCGAGGTCGAATTCTCCGTAGAAGCCATGGGCGGAGCGCACCAGAAAAAGAACGCCCATGGAGCACATGGCGGCTGACACATGAACTCCAGCGCCACACCGTCGGGTGCGGCGCTGGGCATTGAACCCTAGATATTCTCTTCTCTCTTACTTGGATTGCAGCGTATGTAAGCTACAATTCGCAGCGCATAGCGGCGCTCGTTTTTTGATGAACAACAATTTTCCGGCTGGCCATGTATCGATTCATACATTCGAGCGATCTGCATCTTGGGAAGGGCTTTGGCAATTTTGAAGGCGACCTTCCCGGCCGCTTGCGAGAAGCCCGCCATGCCGTTCTTGCCAAGCTTGCCGAACAGGCGCGTCGTTCGGGTGCAGATACAATTTTGCTCGCAGGCGATACGTTCGACAGCGAAACTCCGGCGGCGCATGTGCGTCGGCAGGCGCTCGCTGAAATGAAGCATCATGATACAATTCGCTGGGTCATCCTGCCAGGAAATCACGACTCACTGCAGGCGGCACAGCTATGGACCGCGCTAGGCTCCGAAGCCCCTGAAAACGTGACGCTCGCCGTTGAGGCACAACCGCTTCAACTTGCTCCGGATGTCATGTTGCTTCCAGCGCCCTGCACCACGCGACGGCCTGGCCGCGACTTGACGGAGTGGATGGACGGTCAATCCTCTTCCCCCGAAACAATACGGATCGGACTGGCTCATGGTGCCGTTCAGAGCTTTTCAGAAAATGCTTCCTTTGCAGACATTATAGCTCCCGACCGCGCCGGTCGTGCAGGTCTCGATTACCTTGCACTTGGGGATTGGCACGGGGCGCTGGAGATTGATCCACGCACCCGCTATAGCGGCGCGCCGGAACCGGACCGATTCAAGCACGAGCGCCCGGGTGAGGCGCTGCTGGTCAACATCGCGGGGCCCGGCGCGGTGCCGCAGGTCACAACATTTCCAACGCAAAGTTTTTCGTGGCATACGCTAAACCTGCATCTCTTATCTGGAGAAGACGCCGTTACGTCGCTAGGCGATGTGCTGCCGGATAGCCGCGAGCGGCGACAAACCCTGCTCAGGCTCGTGGTAAGTGGACACTGCCGGCTGAATGACCGAACCAGACTTGCAACCGCTATAGCGAGCGCGACACCCGATTTTGCTTTCGTTGATTTTGACGACAGCGGCTTATTTACTGATTGCGAGGCCGACGATCTCGATATGATTGATCGCGGCGGCGCGCTCAGGGAAGCGGCCAATGCCCTGCTGGCGGAGGCCAGCGACCACACACGATCAGCCGCTGAGCGAGACATTGCACGCGCAGCGCTCACGCGCCTTTTCTCCTACGCACAGGAGGTGGGATCGTGAAAATTGAGGCCCTTCGCCTTTTCAACGTAAAGCGCTTTGCCGGTCGCGGTGTAGCCATTGAGGACATCGGTGAGGGCGTAAACGTGCTGAGCGCGCCTAATGAGTTCGGAAAATCAACCAGCTTTGAAGCATTGCACGCGCTGTTTTTCTATCCACATTCCAGCACATCAAGCGAGGTACGCAATTTGCGGCCGTATAGTGCTGGCAATCCCCTCGTCGAAGCTGATGTTTCGACAGCCTCAGGGCGGTTCCGCATAACTAAGCAATACTACGGTGGTCGGTTTGCGCGCATCGCCGACATAGCAACCGGACGGTTGGTGGCGCAGGCCGATGAAGCTGAAAACTTCATCTCCGGCCTGATTGGCGGCGGCACATCCGGGCCCTCCGGACTGCTATGGGTAAGGCAAGGCATTACCGGGATCGAGAAGCGCGGAAAATCTGAGGAGGAAAGCGAAAAGCAGGTGCGCGCAAGCTTGCTCGAGTCTGTTCAGGGCGAAGTTGAGGCTATCACCGGCGGTCGGCGAATGACCGAGATACAGAGCATCGCCGAAAAGGCGCTCGCCGAGCTACTAACGCCAACCGGGCGACCTAAAGCTGGAGGTAGATACGCTGCCGCTATCGAGACCAGAGACAGGCTGACTGCTGAAGCAGAGAGGCTTGAAGCGGAGGTTCGAGCTTTGCGCGATGCTCTGGACAAGCGAGCTTCCGCGACTCGGCTCTTGTCTGACCTCGATAAGGCTGAAGACCGGGCCAAACGACTAAAAGACATTGAGGCGGCGCAAGCGGCGTTCGATGCAGCAAAAGCACAAAGCGAGGCGGTCAAGGCAGCAGAAGCCGAGTTGCGGCTGGCACAGGAGCGCCAAGCCACCGCAAGCAGGGAACTGAGCAGTTTTCGTGAAGCGCTCGAAAGCTCAATAGAATTTCGGTCCCAAATTGTTGAAGCCGAACGCCGCCGCGCTGATGCACTTTCCGCTCGTGACAACGCGTTGGCGACCATTCACCAAGCAAAAGCGGAGAATGAAGCTGCAGAGATTGCCGCGCAAGCTGCTCGAGAACTGCTCGACCGCCTGACCGCCGCAATACATGCCAGAGAGGCTGCCGAGCGATTGGCAAAACTTAAGGCGCAACTGGAGAAAGCTGAAGCGGCTCGCCGAAGGATCGAAGAAGCACAGGCGCGTCTCGCAAGCCTCAGAATTTCGCCGAAAGCTGTCGACGATCTGCAAGCCATCGAAATTGAAATTGTAAAAATTGTAAAATTGAAAGCGCTTCAGGAAGCCGCACGCCCTTCCGTTTCGGTCAGCTATAGCCCATCAACGCCGTCTCTGGTTGTCATGGATGGGGTAGAGCTGAATGCAGGTGAGGAGCGCGGCTACGACGATCGGGCAGAACTAGCCGTGCCCGGCATCGGAACGATCACATTGCGCTCTAACCGCGTTGCCCCTGCCGATGACCGTTTGGCCGCCGCAAAATCCAAACGGCAAGAGTTGCTTGTGTCCATGGGCATTTCTGATCTTGCCGCAGCCCGCAAGAGGCAGTCGGAAACGAAGGAGACAGAAGCCGAATTGTTACAGATGCGCGCCGAGTTCGCGCTGTTAGCTCCCGAAGGGTTGGAGACGCTTCGCGCAGAAATCGCATCGAGCAATTTCGAATCGCCTGCCGATCTGGAATTGAAAGGAAACCCCGATCAATTGCGCGCTGAACTGGCTGAGGCTGAGGCGAGGAGACGACATGCTCGCCTGCGTCTTGTTGAGCTTGAGCCAATGCGGGAGGCAACTTCGGACAAATATTTTGAGGCGCAAACCACACTTGCAGCGCTGAACGCAAAGAGCGCACAACTCGAAAGCATCCTGGGGCCAGAAGATCAGCGTGCGATCAAAATGCAAATGCTGGCGGACAAACTATCCAGCCTTGAAAATGATCTTGCCCTTCGAGCAGAGAATGTGAGGCAGCTACGATCCACAACTGTCGATCTGGATTCCGCGAAGGCAACGCTTGACAGGTTGCGGTCTGCGCATGACGCCGCCGACAAGGAGGCAAGCAAGCTGCGCGTCACCATTGCAGAGTTGATTGCCGAAATACGAACCCGTTCTGATGAGGCAGTTGAGGAGAAATGGCGCGAAACGGTTGAGGCCCTTTCCACAGCCAGAAAGCGAGCGGAAAACTTTGAAACAGAATCCGCTGTTCTTCAAAGGCTGTGCAGCGCTTTGCAGGCTGCCCGTTCCAATGCGCGCGAACTCTATCTTCAGCCGGTGATGAACGAGTTGCGGCCATTGCTTGGCCTTTTGTTCGACGACATCACCGTCACGTTCGATGAGAAATCGCTCCTGCCGCAAAGCGTGAAGCGCAACGGGCAGGAAGAAGAAGTCGAACGGTTGAGCGGCGGTATGCGCGAACAGGTTTCAATCCTGACCCGGCTCGCTTTCGCCAGACTTCTTGCGCGCGATGGCAGGCCGGCACCGGTTATTCTGGACGATGCGCTTGTTTATTCAGATGATGACCGAATCGAGAAGATGTTTGATGCTCTGCACCGGCAGTCCCGCGATCAGCAGATCATTGTATTTTCGTGCCGTCAGCGCGCCTTTCAAAAGCTTGGTGGCAACGTCCTTGCAATGACGGATTGGACACCCTGACCTCACGCCTCTCTTTGCTGGGCTGGGCTGCAGGCGCGTGCGCCCGCACCGGATCCCTTGGCCCATTTCAGATGGGAACCATTTTGAAAGGCGCTTGTTAAACCAAAGCGAAGACTGGTGCGCAGAGGCGCCGGCCTCATAACAGGAAGGAGACCCTGACGATGCCTGATAAGCATCTTGACGACCTGTTTCACGATACGCTGAAGGATATTTATTACGCAGAGCGCCAAATCCTGAAAGCGTTACCGAAAATGGCGCGCAATGCGCATTCCGACAAACTGCGTAAGGCATTTGAAAAGCACCGCGAACAGACCGAAACCCACGTCGAAAGACTGCAGCAAGTATTCGAGATTATGGGTAAGGCTGCGCGAGGGAAAACATGTCCTGCGATCGACGGAATCATTGAAGAGGGCGAAGAAATAATATCCTCCTTCAAGGATGCCCCTGCACTGGATGCCGGATTGATCGCTTCGGCGCAGGCTGTAGAACACTATGAAATTGCTCGCTATGGCACTTTGCGGCAATGGGCAATTCAACTTGGGCTGAAAGACGCTGCGGCCCTATTGGAACAGACCCTGAAAGAAGAAGAGACAACGGACGTGCTTCTCAGTGATCTGGCCGAGAATGGTGCCAACCAGGAGGCTGCAAAGGCTGCCTGAGGTGCTGGAAAGTCCCGCTGGCCCCGTTTTTGACGGGGTCGGGGGGGCCTTCCGAAAGAATAGGCTTGAGACACTTTTCGCATGCTGTCGATTTTTTCTGTACCGGATAACTCAGGCACTCATTGAATTGCCGGAATATAGCTACGCAGCTTTCTTGCAGATTATTGTGGTCTGGCTTTTCTTCAATAATTTCAATAATGTAATTACCCGTCAAACACGCTGAAATTCACATCTCGCAATCTGGTTCGATTGTGCGGGTGGCACCATATTGACAGCCCCAAAAAAAGAATGAATATTCATTCATATTCGGGGCCACGCTGTCAGCGCGATCCCTTTCCGGGAGGAACAAACTTGAGGCTTGACCTTAGTGCCCGCCACACTCTGGCGGGACCGGTTTCGTGCGCGCCGCGAAAACTGGTATCGGACTGCAATATCGTGCCCAGTGGCAGGCAGCGCTTTGGTGGGATGTCAAACCCGCGGAAATCAGCAGCCATTGTGTATTCAATTCCGGTGCGCCCGCCGAATTTGCTCGGGAGGTAAGAACGCAATGCGCTCCATTCTTCGCTCACTTATCAAGGCGTCGGGCAATATCGGAGCCCTGGCCCTTCTGTTGCTGGCATTTATTGTGGTCGGCTCAATCATTATGAGATCGATGGGCTACACCGTCGAAGGCAGTGCCGAACTGGCCGAGATTTTGTTGGTTTTGGTGGTCTTTCTCACTCTGGCTTACACACAAAGCAGGGAGAACCACGTCGCCATCGAGCTGGTTGTAACCATGATGTCGGACGGGATGCGCAAAGCCTGCCACGCTGCTTCGCTGCTGGTTTGCCTGCTCATCACCGTGATCCTCAGCTACGGAACGCTTGTCGAAGCCTATGACAGCTATCTGCTCGGGGAATTCAAATTCGGCACGACACACTTTGCGCTCTGGCCGGCCAAATTGGTGATCGGCATCGGCTTTGTCCTGCTCAGCATTGAACTGATTATTCAGTTGGTTTCGCTGCTCCAAGGCCGCCCCGTCATCGAAAACGAGGATAATTGATAATGGATTTCTCCCTTCTGGCTGTCGCCGGGTGCTTTGCCTTGGGGCTGGTAATCGGGATGCCCGTAGCATTCGTGCTCATCATGTCATCGCTCGTCGGCATTTTTATCCTGCGCGGTGAGGCGGTGGCGCTGACCGCATTGACGACAATGCCATACGCGAAATCGTCTGATCTTAGCCTGGCGGTGATCCCGCTCTTCATTCTCATGGGCTATCTGGCCTCGGCTGCCGGCATCAGTGAATATGCCTACCGAATGGCCTATCGATGGGTGGGGCATTTGAAGGGCGGGCTTGCGGTTGCAACCGTGTTTGCCTGCGCTGCATTCGCCGCCACCTCCGGTTCGAGCGTTGCTACCTCGGCCACACTTGGCAAAATCGCCATGGCGGAAATGAAGCGCTTCCGCTACGACGACGCTATCAGCGCCGGAACCATCGCATCCGCTGGTTTGCTCGGCATCATGATCCCGCCAAGCATCATGATGATCGTCTACGGCATCGTTACCCAAACCAACATCGCGTTGCTGTTCCTCGCAGGCATCCTGCCCGGAATTCTAACCGCAATCGTGTTCGCCATCGGGCTTTACCTGCTTGCCTGGTGGAAGCCGCACCTCATGCCAACTTCGGCAGAGCGCTTTTCATGGTCCGAGCGGTTTTCCTCGCTGCGCGATTCATGGGCAATCTGGGTGCTGTTCACTGTCATCATTGGCGGTATTTACACAGGCATATTCACCGCAACAGAATCTGCTGCGGTCGGCGCGATAGTGGCGCTCTTGCTGATGTTCTATTATAGGAAGGCCAATCTGCGCACCATTCTTTCGGGAAGCCGGGAAGCGGCAGGCACATGCGCCATGATCTTCCTGATTCTGATCGGCGCGGGGCTTTTCAGCCAGTACGTCGCACTTGCAGGATTGGCGACCGACTTTGCCAGATTCCTGACGGGTCTGGAACTGAGCCCCTATGCGATCCTGTTCCTGATCCTGCTGGCATACATCCCGCTTGGGATGTTCCTTGAGCCAATCTCGATGTGCCTCATTACGCTGCCGATTGTCTTCCCAGCGGTGATGGCGCTTGGCTTCGACCCAATCTGGTTCGGTGTAATCATCGTGAAGATATGCGAAATATCAAACATTACTCCGCCACTTGGGCTGAATGTTTTTGTTATTCGCGGAATAAACAAAGACATTCCTGTCGAGAAAGTATTCAAAGGCGTATCCATATTTGTTGTCATGGAGCTCCTGATACTTTTGGTACTTGTTATGTTCCCATCAATCTCGCTCTTTATACCTCAGCTAGCAAATTAATACGGATTCGACATCAAATGGAGGAAATGATGAACTTGAGATCCATGATTTCCCGATTGGGCACCGGGATAGCTGCAGCCGCTTTCGGCTTCAGCATGTTTGCCTCGCATACTGCTTCAGCCGAAACGAAAATGGTTTTCGCCACTCACGTAAGCGCTGGTTCAGTCAACAGCCGTCAGTATGACGTGTTTCTTGCCGAGCTTGCCGAAAGAACTGGCGGGGCAATCAAAATCACCGACAAGTACAACAGCGAAGCACTTATCCGCGCTGTTGATATGTTGCGCAGCGTCGGGCGCGGCGTTGCTGATCTGGGCTATTTCTGCGCAGGCTATTCACCAGCCCTGCTCCCGCTGACATCAACATTGGAACTGCCATATCTCACCACCAAGGGTGATGCGTGGGCTCAAGCCGCCACTGAGCTGTTTGAAAACAACGAGGACTTCCAGAACGAGTTTCGTGCTCTGAACGTTGAGTTGCTGGCATTCGACGCGCCTTCGCCGACAATCATTGGCGGCAACCGCGAAATCAAGTCCGCCGCTGACATCAAGGGAATGAAGCTGCGCGCGCTTGGCGACATGGGCAATATCGTCCAGCGCGGCGGTGGTGCGACGCCAGTGCCGCTGTCCGCAGCAGAAATTTTCACCAGCATGCAGACGGGTGTCATTGACGGATACATCTCTATTCCGCTCTGGATGCCTTATCCGGAAAACTGGCTCCCTGTTACCAAGACCATCGTCGATCCGGGCATCGGAACTTACTATGCCTGCGGGTTGGTCATGAACAGCGACGTTTACAAGGGCCTTTCCGACGACGTGAAGAAAGTGCTTGCCGAGATGCGGCGTGAATTCCCGAAGAAGTCGATCCAGATGGTGATGGACGGCGAGCAGCTGACCGTTGACGCAGCTACGAAGCAGGGCATTTCGTTCTATCGCTTCAAGCCTGAAGAAATCGACGAATGGAAGAAGAACTTTGACTTCGACGCGCTCGAAACCGATTGGTACAAGCGCAGACAGGAACTCACGAAGGTTGACCTTCCTGCATTCATGACGAAGTTCCGCGAGATACTTGCCAAGTACGAACCAAACTCGATCTACGAGCAGAAGTTCCCGGAAACCAAGTAACCGGACTACCCGTCCCGCTCTGTTTATACCGAGCGGGACGGCCCCCTAACCTGCCTGGCGAAGGAGCCCACCATCATGTCGCATCACGATCCGGTTTGCATTGTTGGCATTGGTGAAACGCCCCCTGTGAGGCGCTCCGACAAAAACCTGCGACAGCTTGTGATCGACGCCAGCATTGAGGCCATAGCCGATGCGGGCCTTTCTCCATCAGATATTGACGGGATCGTTACCGACTCCGTGATCATGCCAAACTCGGTGCCTCATGAGTATGTGGCCGCGCAATTGGGCATCGACCGAACGTTTGACGCTGCCCTGTCCTATGGCGGTGCTGGTATCGTGTGCGCGCCAATGCTTGCAGAAATGGCAATCCGGGCGGGTCGAGCAAAGAACGTGCTCTGCTATTTCGGCGTTGACTGGGGTTCCATACCTGCCGGTCCATATGGCTTCCACGATCTTTATCCCGCGAAAACCGCTTATGAGAAGCCTTTTGGATTCAGTGGCCAGCCTTCCTATTTTGCGCTTTGGGCCCGTCGATACATGCACGAATACGGTCTCAAGGAAGAAGACCTGGCAATGATCGCAGTCAATCAGCGCAAGAACGCGCTGTTGACCGGCCGTAGCCAGGCGCGTTCAGAGCTTACGCTCGAAGATTACATGAACAGCCGCGTGATTTCTGACCCTCTGCGCGTTCCCGACTGCTGCCTTATCAGCGATGGTGCCGGGGCGTTCGTCATGACCTCCGCAGAAAGGGCGAAAGACCTGCGCAAGCCGCCTGTGAATGTTCTGGGCGTTGGCTTTGCAATGGAGACCATGACTGGCGACGATATATTCACGCAAAAGCCCGATCTGATGCACATACCCGGAGCCGCGGAGGCTGGCCGACAAGCCTGCGAGCGGTCAGGCATAAGTCTTGATGACGTTGATTTCGCCGAGATCTATGACTGTTTCACAATATCCTGTCTGATGCAGATAGAAGACATCGGCTTCTGCAAAAAGGGCGAAGCCGCCGACTTTCTGCGCAGCAAAGGCACAACCGTAGATGGTGGATTTCCGGTCAACACTCATGGCGGTCTGCTGTCCTACAGCTATCGCCTTGGTGTTGAACACGTAGTCGAAGCCGTGAGGCAGCTCCGCGGCGAGGCCGGCGCCAATCAGGTCAAGAACGCAAGGATTGGTCTGGTTGGTGGGCTCTCAATGCCTGACTACGGCGTTGCCATTCTGGGCAGATGATGAAAGGCGAAGAGATAACTATGATAAACTCCCTCGACCTGCCCTCGCTTTTGCCTGAATTCCTGCCGTTTTGGGAATCTGTCGGACGTTCACGACTGAGCTTTCCGCGCTGCACCGAATGCGGTGAATTTCATTGGTATCCGATGGTCAGATGCCCGCACTGCCAGTCCAGCGCAGTCGAGTGGAGCGATGTGGAACCGGAAGGCGAACTCTACAGCTATACGAAAGTTTGCCACCCCTTTGGCGACAAGTTGAAAGAGAAAGTTCCCTACTTCGTTGCACTCGTGACGTTTGCAGGCGCACCGGGCATTCGGCTTGTGACCAACCTCGTAGAAGTGGACGAAGACAAGCTTCGCATAGGTATGCCGGTCAAAGCTGTGTTTTCTGGCGCAGATGGCGAGAACGCATCCATCGCCTTCCGTCCTTTGGTTGGAAGCTAGGGTTCACCCCTGGCTTCTGCCCGCTCAATTAGGCCGTGGGCGCGCCAATTTTCTCGCGCTTTATGATGATACCGGCCGCATCGCGGTCCCATGTATCGGCAGTTATGCCTTGCTCGCGCAGCTTCACTTTCTCAATCTTTTCAGTTGGGGTGCGCGGCAGCGCCGGAACCACTCGCACATAGCGGGGGATCATGAAATGTGCCATGCGCGGCCTCAGAAACTCAATCAGTTCCGCCGGGTCTAAGCTTGTGTCTTCCTTGAGCGACACAACGACCATAACCTCGTCTTCAGCGATTTCGCTCTTGACCGCGATGGCAGCCACTTCCCGAACTGCCGGGTGTGACAAAACCTCCGACTCCACTTCAAAGGACGAAATATTCTCGCCGCGTCGGCGGATCGCGTCCTTCATTCGGTCAACGAAATAATAATTGCCTTCCGCATCTTTCCAGAACCCATCGCCGGTGTGAAACCAGCCATTGCGCCATGCTGCATTGGTTGCTTGCGCATCGTCAGCATAGCCACTGTTCATTGCCCATGGGCAATCTGTGCGAACGATAAGCTGGCCTATCGTCCCGGTTGGAACCTCGCAATCATTCTCATCCACGATCCGCACTTCAGCGCCCGGTCGCAAAATCCCTGCACTTCCCAACGCAGTCGGATTTGGCTTTGAAACGATCGGCATCGAGATTTCTGTCATGTTGAAATGAGTGTGAATCTCCGTGCCGAAACGCTCGCGAAACTCGGTAGCCGTCTCATTCAACGGCACATAGGTGCAAGTCCGCAGGGTGTGATTTCTGTCATCTGGCCCTGCTGGACGCTTGAGCAGAAAGCCACCCATGACACCCAGCAACATTGCCGTCGTAATGCCCTTTTTTCTGACTGTCGGCCAAAACTCATTGGTATTGAAAGCATCGACCAGAGCTATGGATCCGCCGTGAACAAGCATGGCGGTAATCGGCATGACTCCGCCTGCGTGAAACAGCGGAAGGCTGATCATATAGCGATCGTCCTGCCCCAGATAACGCGCAGCGGTCGCCATGCTGTAAAGATGGAGATATGAGGACAGCACCCCCTTCGAGGGGCCGGTCGTCCCGGACGTGAATATTATCGACTGAAGATCCCAGGGCGCAATTGGCCGCTCCAACGCTGGCGGCGTCTCATCTGTAGAGGAAAGCGCTTCCTGTGAGTGCACTTTGAGTCCGGGAACGGGTTCACCTTCCCCGCCGAGCACCACGATCTCTTCAAGCCGGGAAAGCTCTGCATCGCGAAGCCGTTGGTGCAAATCCGCATGGATAATCCCAAGTCTGGCTCCCGACACTCGGATAACGTGGCTAAGCAGATTGCCCCGGTAGGCCAGATTGATCGGAACGTAAGCTGCGCCGAGGAAATTGATCCCCATCCAAACGCGCAAGCAGTCAGAATTGTTCGGCAGCCAGCACAGGACGCGATCACCTTGCCGAATGCCGAGCGCCTTCAGCGCATTGGCTGTCCGGATCACTTCTCGCAGCGTGTCGCGGTAGGTCCACTGCTCATCGTTCTGGAAAACCGCGAACACCTTGTCCGGCTGCTTTGCCGCCCAGCTCTCAAGTGTATAGCGTTGTACGCAACGCTCCAAAGCAGGCATTCTTGGATCAAGATTGAGCGCAGTTTCAGTGCCGTTCAATGTCGCTTCCTGTCAGTTTGGCGATATTGCTTTGATAGTACGAGATCGCATCCGGAGCACCGGTCGCATGTGGTTCTATGCGCACCAGACAGGTATAGGCCGCGCAACCCTGTCCGAAGCTGGAAGAAGGAATATCCGCCGTCAGCACGTTAGGATTGCCGGATATATCCAGGCCGCTATTACTGGTCGGCGCGAACCATGCCCCGGTTGGGAGAGTCACCACTTGCTGGCGCACCGCATCGTCGAGCGTTGCCGTTGCCAGACATTCTCCGCGGTCGTTCCACAAGCGCACGGTGCTTCCATCCTCAATGCCCAGCCGTTCGGCATCTACCGGATTAAGCCGTACCTGTTCGCGTCCATTGCGCTTTTGCGCTTTGCTGCTGACGCCATTGTCTATCTGGCTGTGCAAGCGGCCTACCGGCTGGTTCGAGATCAAATGGAACTCGTCGTCGCGCGCCCGACCTAGCCATTCGTTCGGTTCAAGCCATGCCGGATGCGCGCGGCAATCATCATAGTTGAGGGATGCCAGCAAATCGCTGCCAAGCACGATGCGTCCGCTTTCCGTTTTCAAACTGAACCGTTCAGGATCATCCCGGAATTGGGAAAGAAAGCTCAGATTGTCGTTCCTTGGAAGGTCAACCGCCCCCTCTTCCCAGAACCGATCGAAATCGGGCATTTCGAAGCCAAGGCGCGTTGCGGCGTCCGTGCGGCATTCCTCGTAGAGATGACGCACCCACATCATCTCATCCCTGCCTTCATTGAACATTTCCGCAACGCCCAGTCGTTCGGAAACAAGATTGAAAATATCAAAATCTGATTTCGCCTGCCCGAGCGGATTGATTGCCTGAACCATCGCAAGCATTCGATCCATGCGCTTGTTGCCCGCAATGTCGTTGCGCTCAATGGATGTGGTTGCGGGCAACACTATATCGGCACGCTGGGCGGTCGCGGTCCACATCGGCTCGTTCACGATTATCGTCTCAGGGCGAGACCAGGCTTTTGTCAGACGGTTCAGGTCCTGATGGTGATGAAACGGGTTGCCGCCCGCCCAGTAAACCAGCCTTGTGTCCGGGTAGTTTCGTATTTCTCCCTGATAGCTGTATTCCGCGCCGGGATTGAGCAACATGTCAGAGATTCGTGCCACAGGGATGGCGCTGTTCAGCGCTTTGCGCAGCGGAGAAATTGCTGGTGAGCGGGTTGTCGAAACCGGCGCGCCTACACCGCCTACAGCGCTATAACCAAACCCTACGCCGCCACCCGGCAGACCTATCTGACCGACGATCGCCGCCAGCGCAAGCGCGGACCAGAATGGCTGCTCACCATGCTGTGCCCGCTGAAGGCTCCAGCTTACCATCAACATGGAACGGGTCTGGACAAGGTTCCTGGCAAGCGACTTGATCAGATTCGCGTCGAGACCGGTGATACCTGCCGCCCATCCGGCATTCTTTTGCACCCCGTCTCCCTTGCCTTCCAGATAGGCAAGATATCGCTCCGAACCGCTACAACAGCGATCTAGAAATTCGAGATCAGCATCGCCAGCCCTTAGGATTTCGCCAGCAAGGCCAAGCATCAACGCCGTGTCGGTGCCTGGACGAATTGGCCACCACTCAGCCTGAAGCCAATCCGGCACATCGTCTCGCAGCGGCGATACCACAATTATCCTGATCCCCTGCTCGGCCACCTTTTTGAGATAGGTTTCAAGGCGATGATTGGCGATGCCTCCCGCCTCATTTTGCGCTGTCCTCGGCGTAAGCGAGCCGAATACAACCAGCGTTCTGGTGTTTTGCGCAATCGTGTCCAGCGTTCCCGACAGGCCGTAACAGACATCCGCCGAGCCCACAGTGTGGCGCAGGATCACCGGTCCAGCTGCGAGGCTGTAAGTATCCATATGGCCGGTAAAGCCACCACACAGATTGAGCATCCGTTTGAGCAATGTGGGTGCATGATGGAAGCGTCCCGCGCTCGCCCATCCATAAGAACCGGCAAATATGGACGCATTGCCGTGAATGTCGCGGATGCGCTGTATCTCGGAAGCGACAAGATCAATCGCCATGTCCCAGCTAACCGGAACAAACTTTTCCAAGCCGCGCTGGCTGCCATCAGCCTGTTCGCGCTTCTTCAACCAGCCTTCCCGAACCATCGGCTGCAAAACGCGAAGCGAAGGGTCAGCCCACTGACGCACAGACTGCAAAATTGGCGACGGGTTTTCGTCACCCTCCGCAGGCTCTATGCTCACGATCTCCTGGCCGCGCATGATGAGGGTGTAAGCGCCCCAATGGCAGCAGTTCGGTATCCGCCGGATCGTCTCCACATCTCCTCCTTCCGGACTCGCTTGAATAGATTACCAGCGAGAACCATCCCTGCCGCCGCGCCGTCCGGAAACTTACTCCCCCCCCGTACCCTCAGACTTAGGCAGCGGATTTTTTTGCCGGCTTTTTCAACCCGCGAAGGTCAAAACATTTCCCACTGCTGCGAAGTTCATCGATCTTTTTGGAAAGCTCTGACTTACGAAGCTTTTCGGTACTCGTGCGCGGCAATTCATCGACAAAGGCGATCCAACCCGGAAGCTTGAAATAGGCCAACCTGTCAACCGCACCGGCGAAGATTTTGTGCGCAAGGTCGGAGTTTGGCTCATATCCTGCAGCAGGAACTATGCACGCCATCACTTCCTCATCCCGAAGTTCATCGGGCGCGGCTATGACTGCCACTTCTCCGATACCTTCCAAACCAAACAACCCTACCTCTACCTCAGCCGCTGCGATGTTTTGGCCGGAACGGCGGATCATGTCTTTCAAACGATCCACGAAAACCAAACGACCGTCATCATTCCAGCGCACCAGATCGCCCGTGTGGAACCAATCATTGCGCCACACCGTCTTCATGGTTTCTTCGTCACCGAGGTACCCCCCGAACAAGCCTTTGCGCGGATCAGGTCCGGCGCGGCGGATCAGCAACTCGCCAACTTCACCGCGCGGTGCTTCTTCATCATTGTCATTGTTAACATTCGCAACACGCACTTCAGTTTCGTGCAGCGGCCAGCCAATTGTCCTCACATCGTCCAGAACTTCGGCATCTTTGTGCTCGATGATGCAGATGCCGACCTCAGTCATCCCCCAGACTTCCACAAGCCTCAAGCCAAACCGTTCATGGAACTGACGGCGCTGCAACGGGGTGGTTCCGGCTCCTACGCCAAAGCGTACCTGATGCTCCCGCTCGGCCGGATCATGCGGAAGCGAAAGCAAGACAGGCGGAATGATGCCTAGATAGTGGATCATGGTGGCGCGCGTCTGCGCCAACTCTTTCCACCACGATTTGGGGTGGAAACGATCAGGAAATATCATGCAGTTGCCAGTCAGGATCATCGCGGCATTTGAGATCCCGAAGCTGTTTGAATAAAACAACGGCAAAGGATTGTAGAGACGCTCCTGCCCGTCCTGGATCGTCATCAAACCGCCGGTGGCATTGTAACGCTCGCCCGCGAAGAACATGTATTCGTTGGTGAGCATACAGGCTTTCGGCAGACCGCTGGTGCCCGAGGTGAACAGAATACCCGAAAGCGTATCGCGTCCCGGAGGCGCGGTTTCCATTGCCTTGCGTGGCTTGTCAAAAGACCCGTCGAAGTTAGCACTTGAAACCACAGGCACAGGGTGCGGTAATTCCGCAGAAGAAGCGGCCTGCGTCGTCACATCCAGATATTCCGGTAGTGAAACCAGAAGGTCTGTGCCGGACCTTTTCAGGATGAACGTAATTTCCGGAGCGCGATAATCGGGATTGATCGGGACCGTGCAGATGCCAAGCGCATTGTGCGCGAACCAGTGCAACATGAATTCAGGGCGGTTCGCCATCATCAGAGCAACAACATGCCCGTGCCCATATCCGGCGCGGCGATACAACTCCATGAGACGAGCGACAGAAGCTTCAACCTCACCATAGCTCCACTCTACACCGTCTGGCAGATAATCCCTGCCCGGAGCCGCCGGGACGCAGATGCAAGCGGAATCGGGCTTGTTACGCACCGTTTCCAGGAAAGCTTCGTACATCGTTTGCAAGGCCGTCTCCCTGATTTGCTACGAAGAACGGGAAGGATTATGAATGATCGTTCGTTCATAATCAAGCTTCAGGTTTGGCGTTCTTCTTCCCGAATGATCCGTCTGGACGAGCGACCGGCTTGTGTCTTTGTTCCAGTTCATTCATCTTGGGCCAAACATGAGGCGGGCAAGCTAGCCCACGATCGGGGCAATACTCCTATGTTTATATCGGAAGTATGCTGAGAGGCACGATTTAATATATGACCCAGATTATCACTGAGATCAGAAGCATCGTCGAAAATCCCAAGCTTGTTCACAAGCGGCGGCGTCAGATCACGGAAACGGCCACAAAACTCTTCGCGACAAAAGGTTTTCACTCGACGACTATTCGCGACATAGCTGATACCGCAAAAGTATCGATTGGCCTCATTTACCAGTATGTTGAGGACAAGGATGATCTCCTTTTTCTGGCGCTGGCGGAGGCGATCAATTCATACTCTCGTGAGATTCCCAAAGCGCTTGATGGGATCACAGATCCGCTTGAGCGTTTCCGCGCGTGCTTCACCGCCTACTGCATCGTGATGAACAAAAACCATTCTGCGGCAGTTCTCGGTTATCGCGAATCAAAATCGCTCAGTCCCGAGCGCCTCAAGATCATAAAAATGGGCGAACTGGAAACGAACAAGATACTGGAAGAGACGATAGCAGACTGCGTAAAGGCAGGCGTATTCAAGGATCTGGATGTGAACCTGTTCAACTATACTTGCATATGCCTCGCCCATAGCTGGCCACTCAGCGCATGGCGTCTTTCTCCGCAGAGGTCGATCGAGGAATATATCGACGGGTTGCTGGATATACTGCTCCCCTCGGCGTTGGCATCTCCTGCAAATGAAGCAGGCCAACAGAAGACGACCGCGTAGTTTCTACATCAGTTCCGGAATCGAATAAGCAAGCGACTGACCAGGTCCTCGCTCTTTAGCGTGTGCTTTCTGGTGCCATCTTGCCCGGTCAGTTACGGCTTGCAAGCCTCCGTCTATATATTTGCACTTCCATTCTCAAATTCGTGATTGCAAAAAAGCAGCTTGATTATGAATGAACGGTCATTCATAATTTGATCTGCGATCATGTGAACTGCGGTCAACCAGTAAACATTTATCGCTTCAGTCAGATTGGAATGAACCGCGTGCAACAGCATGTTTCATTCGAGCAGATGAGGGAATTTCGATGGGCAAAACATACGCCGAGCTTGAGATCGGAGATCGGTTTATTACGCCCGGTCGCACGATTACCGAGGGCGACGTCTTTTTGTTTGCCGGACTGACCGGAGACTACAATCCCATTCACACGAACCGCACATTTGCAGAAGTCACAGATTTCGGAGAATGCATCGCGCACGGATCGCTTGGGATTGGTGTGGCATTCGGCTTGCTTTCCCGTATCGATCTCATTGATGGCACGGTGATCGCCCTTCTTGGGCTCAAATGGAATTTTCATGCGCCGGTGCGTTTTGGGGACACAGTCCACGTGGTGGCTGAAGTCACCAACAAGCGCCCCGTAAAACACGAAGACCGTGGAATCGTTGAACTTGATCTGAAAATTCCGAATCAAGAAGGAGTGCTGACCCACTCGGGTTCCGCAACTGTTTTGCTTCGAAGAGAGCGCCCGGCTGCAGCTGGCTGGGGCAAGGCCGCTAAATCTTCAGCGGCCTAAGTGCTACCGAGACACGGATGAGGCAACGCGAGACATTCGCGTTGCAAATACTTATTTAGCAAAT
>JAHBYV010000004.1 GCA_019635795.1 Rhizobiaceae bacterium | reverse complement strand
ACGCCGCGACCTCTTCAAGCGAGACCCGACGCCACTGGCTTCCAAACTGGGTTCGGAACCAGGTCATTTGCCGTTTCGAATACTGCCGCGTTGCAGCCTTAGCGCGGGTGATGGCCTCCTGAATGTCTATTTCCTCGGCAAGATAGGCACCAAGTTCACGCACGCCTATTGCCTTCATAACCGACAGGGCCGGATCGAGCTTCATGTCCAGCAGGGTGCGCACCTCGTCCAGCGCCCCTTTGTCAACCATAGCGTCAAATCGCTGGCTGATGCGCATTGCGAGTTCGCGCCGATCGGGTTCCAGAATGATCGCAAGCGCCGAATCGAGATCGACCAATGGCCTCTCGCGCTGCTGCTGCCAATACAGAATTGACTGCCCCGAAGCTTCAAGAACCTCCAATGCCCTGACAATGCGCTGGCCGTCTGTTTCCTTCAGGCGCTCAGCCGCAGCAGGATCACGTTCGCGCAGTAATGCGTAAAGCACGGCCGAACCCTCATCATTAAGCCGCGCGCGCAATTCATCCCTAATGCTGGCAGGGATCTCCGGCATTGAAGACAGTCCCTCTGTCAAAGCCGTGAAGTAAAGACCTGTGCCCCCAACGAATATTGGCGTCCGGTCGCCGGGTGATTGGCTTTCAACATCCTTCAGCCATTGAGCGGTCGAGTATGAATGATCCGGCGGAACGTGGCCGTAAAGCCTGTGGTCTGCCGCCCGCAAATCCTCCTGGTCAGGGCGTGCGGTAAGCAATGACAAACCGTCATAGACCTGCATTGAGTCCGCATTGACAATTATGCCGTTGCGCGATTCAGCATAGTGCAGCGCAAGTGCCGACTTGCCGCTGGCAGTCGGTCCGGCTATCAGGATCGCATTCTTCAACAGGCCATCGCGCCTATTTGCTTTGGGCTGCATCATGCCGCTGATTATTACCCTCATTTCCAACCCGGCCCAACCTGCCCTGCATGGCGAGCTGGCCGCAAAAGCTGCATATGCAATTGGTGGCACCTCGCCGAACTGGCTTGGTGCGGGAATTGCCTGTGATCTGACGCCCGATCCAGCATTGAATGTCGAACAATGCAATATGCGCATTCGCGAAGCTCTGGCCGGTCAGCCAATCGATATTGTCGTGCATGACGCAGCAACGCGGCGCAAGCAACTCCTGATTGCCGACATGGACTCCACGATGATCGATCAGGAATGCATCGATGAGTTAGCCGATGAAGTGGGGCTGAAAGAACATGTCGCAGTGATAACAGC
The DNA here is from genome assembly GCA_019635795.1 of Rhizobiaceae bacterium. Lineage (GTDB taxonomy): Bacteria > Pseudomonadota > Alphaproteobacteria > Rhizobiales > Rhizobiaceae > Mesorhizobium_G. The sequence goes on along the minus strand of JAHBYV010000004.1, from coordinate 225,424 downwards.
GCGCTCCATGAATGGCGAAATTGCATTCGAGCCCGCGCTGCGTGAGCGAGTTGCATTGTTGAAGGGGCTTGAAATGGCGGTAATCGACCGCATCATTTCGAACCGCATCACCCTCGCCGCCGGTGGCCGCGAACTTGTTCAAACCATGCGCAAACATGGTCACTGGACGGCGCTTGTGTCTGGCGGTTTCGATGTGTTCACAGGCCCCATTGCATCAAAGCTCGGGTTTCATGAAAACCGGGCAAATCAACTCATGACCCTGGATGGGAAGCTTGCCGGAACGGTCCGTGAGCCGATTCTGGGGCGCGAGGCGAAAGCAATAGCACTAACCGAAATTTCTACCCGGCTCGGCATCACGCCTGCTGATGCAGTCGCGGTCGGCGACGGAGCCAACGACCTCGACATGATTAAACTGGCCGGGACAGGCGTTGCGCTACATGCAAAGCCCTCAGTCGCCGAACAAGCGAGAGTTCGGATAGACCACGGCGATCTCACGGCGCTGCTTTACATTCAGGGATACAGACAAGAAGAGTTCGCACAGTAAAAAAGGCGAAGCGAATTAGCCGCTTTGCCTTTTATCTCAATGTGTTAGAGCCGTTTTCGGAATCAATCCATTCGCATGGTCACAAAGCGCAGCTCGCCGTTTTTGGAGGCTAGCATCAAAAGCGCATTCTTTCGACCTTGCTGCTTCAGCTTTGCAATCTGATCAGACACATCCTTGGGAAGCCTTACAGACTCCTGCGCGATTTCCGTGATCACATCGCCGACCACCACGCCGCGTTCTGCTGCGGTAGAGTCCGGGGCAACTTCTGTGATGACGACGCCTGAAACGTCTTTGCCGATACCATATTTCTCGCGCGCTTCGTCATTAAGCTCCATTACGGTCATGCCAAGCACGCTGGCCGTCTCACCCTGCTCGCCCGACGATTGGTCCGGGCCTTCAGAGCCTGGTTCGCCCGCAAGCTTTTCCCCGTCCTCCAGGCGTCCGAGCTTCACCTTTACGTTCTGCTCGACGCCTTTGCGAACGATGGAGATTTCGACTTCCTTGCCAACCGGGCTTTCCGCGACGATTCTTGGCAGGTCCCTCATGTCGTTGATATCGCGACCGTCGAACTTGACGATCACATCACCGGCCTGAATTTCGCCGCCCTTGATCGGCCCCTCTTTGATGATGCCGGCAATCAACGCGCCCTTGGCCTCTTTCATGCCAAGGCTCTCAGCAATCTCTTCTGTCACCGGCTGTATACGAACACCGAGCCAGCCGCGCCGCGTCTCGCCGTATTCGGCAAGCTGCGCCACCACGCCCTGCGCAATTTGCGAGGGTATTGAGAAGCCAATGCCGATGGAGCCGCCGCTAGGCGATATGATTGCGGTATTAATGCCGATCACCTCGCCATCCATGTTGAACAGCGGGCCGCCCGAATTGCCGCGATTAATGGCAGCGTCGGTTTGCAAAAAGTCATCATATGGGCCTGAATTTATGTCGCGGTTACGTGCCGAAACAATGCCCACAGTAACCGTCCCGCCAAGGCCGAACGGGTTGCCGATGGCCATCACCCAATCGCCCACGCGCATCTTATTCGAATCGCCGAATTTGACCGCTGTCAGCTTTCGCGCCGCAGGATCAACCTTCAGCACCGCAATATCGGTCTTGGTGTCAGTTCCAACCAGTTCGGCTTTCAGCTTTGAACCGTCCGAAAAATTGACCTCAATATCATCCGCATCCGAAATGACGTGGTTGTTCGTTACGATCAGCCCCTTTTGGGCATCAACAACGAAGCCAGAGCCCAGAGATTGCGCTCGTTGTGGGCCACTATCCTGTTCCCCATCTTCGCGGTTCTTGAAAAACTCGTCGAAATAATCCTGAAAAGGCGAACCTTCAGGAAGCTTTGGCATCGGGACATTTTCGCGCCCGCCACCGCCTTTCATTCGTTGTGAACTGGAAATATTCACAACCGATGGCATCAGTCCTTCAGCAAGATCAGCAACAGATTCCGGACCGCTTGCAAATACATGCTGCGTGGTGACCGGCAGCGTGGCAGCGCCAAGCGCAACCGCAGCCGACATTGCTAATAGCGAATTCCGGATTCTGGAAACTAACAAAAGCGCCTCCCGGCATAATATTGGCACATCGCGTTGTGCCGGTTTTTCGATAGAAATGGGGCAGGTTTACGGCTGGTGAGGTTGGCCCGCCTCACCATCGCCTTCAACCATGCGCCAACCAGACTACTAAAACGCCTGCCGCCATTGCGCCGATGCCGGCAACCCGCAAAACGGGCTCCGGCATCTCTAACATTTCTTTGGCCAAACGCTTCGCCGCGTTTGGAAATCCGCCATAGACCAGCCCTTCAAAGACCAGAACCAGCCCGATCGACGTGAAAAGATATTCCACAGCCTATTGCGCCGGTTGAGGATTTGCAGCGGTGGCGGACGCCCTCGGACCGCTTGACTCCTTGAAGTACCGGAAAAACTCTGAGTCGGGCGAAAGCAACATCGTTGTTCCCTGCCCGTCCAGCGCCTCGGAATATGCTTTCATCGAACGGTAGAAGTCGAAGAATTCCGGGTCACGGCCAAACGCTTCGGCAAAAATATTCGTGCGTTCAGCTTCACCTTGACCGCGCACGATTTCCGCATCCCGTTGGGCCGTTGCGAGCGTTTCTACGACCTCACGATCAGCCCGCGCCTTGATTCGCTGTGCAGCCTCACGGCCACGCGCACGCAGTCTTTCAGCTTCCGCCAAACGCTCGGCCTTCATACGCTCATAAGTCTGCTGCGATACATCTGCGGTCAAATCCGTCCTGCGAATGCGAACGTCCTCAATGGTGAGACCCAATGACTTTGCATCCGGGCCGATCTGGTCGCGAACCTCGCGCATCATGATACCGCGCTCTTCGGACAAGGCGGCCTCAAATCCGCGCTGACCATAAACGCGGCGCAGTGCAGCGTCCAAACGGGTGCGGATACGCTGCTCAGCAAGCCCGACCTGACCCGAAACAGCGGCCCTGAACAAGCGGGGATCAGAAATCCGATACGCGACGAATGCGTCTACATCATAGAATTTACCGCCAGAGACCTGAACACGGATGTTGTCCAGATCAAAGCGCATCAGGCGATCTTCGATGATCTGGATATTGTCCGCCTCAAACATGCCAAACGGCAATTTGAAATATACGCCGGGTTCAGTCTTTACGTCGACGATTTCGCCAAACCGCAGGATGATTGCCTGCTCGCGTTCATTCACGACAAAGATGGACGAATAAATCAGGAATGCCACGAAGCCGAGTGCCGCAAGGGCTATTTGAAATCGATTCAACATCAGTTCGCTCCCTCGGCGTTACGCTTCTGCAATTCTGGCAAAGGCAGGTAGGGCACTACGCCCGAGCCGCTCTTTTCGTCGAGGATAACTTTGTTGGAATCTTTCAGGACACGCTCCATGGTTTCCAGGAACAGGCGCTTTCTGGTTACATCAGGCGCTTTTGCATATTCGTCATAAACAGAGACGAAGCGCTGCGCTTCACCCTGAGCTTCCTGCACAACGCGGTTCTTGTAGGCGGCAGCATCTTCTTCAATCTGCGCCGCTTGTCCGCGTGCCTGACCAAGCTTCTGGTTCGAATACTGGTTCGCTTCTTCGACGAACCGGTCTTCATCCTGCTCTGCGCGCTGCACCTCGTTGAACGCATCTGCCACCTCCGTCGGCGGTGAAGCGTCTTCGATCGAAATGGCATTTACGGTCAAACCAGCCTGATATTCATCAAGGGACTTCTGAACGATGTCGCGAACACCGTCAGCGATTCCCTGGCGATCATCGCGGAAGATATCCTGAGCCGGTCGCCGACCAACGACTTCGCGCATTGCGCTTTCGCCAAGCTGGCGAACCATAGCGTCAGGATCCGCAACGTCGAATAGATATGCGCGCGGATCGCTTACCTGATACGCAATCGAGAACTGCACATCTACGATGTTCTGGTCGCCGGAAAGCATCAATCCCGAGGTGGCCGCGTCGCGTGAGCGGGAACCGATGGTGATAAGCTTTTCCGCTGTATTGGCCTTTTCCACGGTCTCAATCGGCCAGAAATGGAAATGAAGACCTGGCTGCGCCAGCTCCTGCTTAGGCTTTCCGAAAACAAGTTCAACGGCCAGCTCATCCGGCTGCACCGTATAAATGGCCTTGAAAAGCCAGCCGACCAGCAAACCAGCTACCACCAGCGCAACAAGTGCAGCGCTTGGCGCGCCGCCCCCCGGCAGGGCATTCTTCAGCCGATCCTGGCCCCGTCGAATAATGTCCTCAAGATCAGGTGGAGTGTTTTGTGGTCCAGTCGGACCCTTTGGCCCCTGCCCCCAAGGGCCTCCGGAGTTTCCGCCGCCACCCCACGGACCACCGCCGCCGCCACCACTCTGATTGTTCCAGGGCATGAAATTCCTTTCCGCTGCGCCGATTTCGAGGCCGACGTATATATTTTTCACACTCTATAGGGAGTGGAAACGCGCCTTTCAACGCAGCCAATCGCTTGCGCCGCATTTTGTGACCTGCAAATCCGATTCAAACGGCTATCCGGTCGTAAATCACGTGTCGCGTGGCGTGCGAATCGTTCTCCCCAGCGGGATAGTCAGCACTTTCGACGACCTCCCAATGGGTGGGAGATATAGGCGGAAAGAACGTGTCGCCCGCGACCTCGCCAAGAACATGGGTCACGTTCAGCGTGTCAGCGCGATCAAACAGCATTCGAAAGAGCTCCCCACCGCCGATTACAGCCGCTTCTGCCGCCCCGGAACGCTCTGCAACCGCCAGCGCCTCATCAGCCGAATGCGCCACCGTCGCGCCATCAGCTACAAAATCTAAGCTACGCGTTACGACGATATTCAATCGACCCGGCAAAGGCTTTCGCGGCAAGCTTTCCCACGTCTTTCGGCCCATTATCAGGGGTTTGCCCATTGTTTGGGCCTTGAACCGTTTGAGATCGGACGAAAGTCGCCAAGGCAAATCGCCTTCAAAGCCGATCACCCCATTGGAAGCAATGGCAACGTAAAAAACAATTCTCATGTTCCTTCACACCGCAATCGGCGCTTTGATCGATGCGTCGGCCACATAATTCTCGAGGCGGAAATCCTCGAAGCGAAACTCAAACAGATCCTTCACATCCGGGTTTATCCACATGGTGGGCAAAGCCTTTGGCGTCCTGCTGAGCTGCTCGCGCGCCTGTTCGAAATGGTTTGAATAGAGGTGCGCATCGCCCAGCGTGTGCACAAAATCGCCTAAACCCAGACCGCGAACCTGCGCAATCATCATTGTCAACAGCGCATATGAAGCAATATTGAATGGCACACCAAGGAATATGTCCGCAGAGCGCTGGTATAGCTGGCAGGACAACTTGCCGTCCGCCACATAGAATTGAAAGAGACAATGGCATGGCGGAAGCGCCATCGCATCGACTTCGGCCGGATTCCAGGCCGTCACAATCAGACGGCGGGAATGAGGATTGCGTTCCAGCTCCTTGATAAGATTCTGGATTTGGTCAATCGTCTCGCCGTCGCGGCCATTTGGCCAGGAACGCCACTGCTTGCCATAAACCGGGCCGAGGTCGCCATTCTCATCGGCCCACTCATCCCAGATGGTTACGCCGTTATCATTGAGATATTTGATGTTGGTATCACCGGCAAGAAACCACAAAAGCTCGTGAATAATAGACTTCAAATGCAGCTTTTTGGTCGTCGTGACGGGAAAACCTTGTGAAAGGTCGAACCGCATCTGGTAGCCAAACACAGAGCGTGTGCCCGTGCCTGTGCGATCACTACGATCACTTCCGTGATCCAGCACGTGTTGGAGCAAATCGAGATATTGGCGCATGGTAGTAGATTCAAAACGTATCCGGATCGACGCGGACCGCGTTACGCCCCGCGCCAATCCTTGATTAAAGACAACCGTCAGAGGCTTGCCAGCTTTCCGTAGTGCTTTGCAACCAGATAATAGAATGTCACGCGCGACTTCGTCCGATCCGCAGACATCGACTCACACACTTTTTCGAGGATCGAGTCGGCCTTCGCGGCATCTGATTCACCCAGCTTCTTTGCGATGAAGCCCTTCTTGATTCGATCCAGCTCTTCCGGATCGGTGCACGAAACGAGCGAAGAATCTGCCTTTCGCAACGCGATTCCAAGGTGCTTTACGATCTTGTCTACGATTTCGGCACTCGCGGTCGCATCGTATTTTTTCACATCTGCCAGATAATCGGCCATATTTCCCTCCGTCTCTACCGTGCGTGCTGTCCAACCACCAGTCCACGCCCCAGACGCGAGGCTGCGATTTTTCATGGCTTCAAGTCAAGTCTGGGGCACTTTTCTTTTGCTTCAATGATGCCTATATCAGGGACGTCAGCTTGACTGACTATGGCGATAAACGGCCGGTGAAATAAACCATTCGGACCCGGGGGCGGTACCCGGCGCCTCCACCATAAACCGCTGGGTATGCAGCGGCTTGTGATGGGGGCGAAATAGGATCGACGAGGGTGTAAAGATCGGACTTTTGCTCGGCATTGTACCACCGTTATCGGGCTACCCTTATAGTTGCAAACGACAACTATGCTGAGGCACGTCTCGCTGCTTAATGCGGCGCGATAGTCTCAAATCAAGCCCTGTCGGTTAGCACCCTCAGGCGGGGTTCGGAGGTACCTGGCAACAGAAACCTCCACTTTTTCATCCCCAATGAATGTTTTGGCGTTAGCGCGCCCCATCTCTCGACTATCGTGTCTGGAATATAGGCAAATTCGTTCATCAGCCGTGCGTTTACAGTTTACCTCGCCATCAAGGTTTACTAGACGTATGCATCGGAATCGAAAGAACGCGAACACCATGGCGGAAGACCAAATCCGGTATGACATTCTTGCTCAGGAAGCTTTGCGCGGCGTTATGCGCAAGGTTCTGTCTGAGGTCGCCCGTACGGGTTTGCCGGGAAACCATCATTTTTTCATCACCTTCCTGACCGGAGCGCCGGGGGTTCGGATATCCAGCCGGCTTCGTGAGCGCTATCCGGAACAAATGACTATCGTCCTGCAGTTCCAATATTGGGATTTGAAGGTGACGGAGACGGGTTTTGAGGTTGGATTGTCTTTCGCGGACGTGCCCGAAAAGCTTGAGATACCGTTCTCGGCGGTTCGTGGCTTCTATGACCCATCCGTGAACTTCGAGCTTGAGTTTGACGTAAAGATTGAGGCGCCTGAAGAAGCGCCGATAGCAATTGCACCCGCGAAGAAGAGCAGATCTTCAGCCAGCAAAGCTGAGAAGGCCGCAAAGGCCGCAGCACCTTCCGATCAAGACTCAGACAAAGATTCCATTGAGTCTTCTGAAGAGTCGGGCAAAGGGGCTCAGGTCGTATCGCTGGATGCATTCCGCAAGAAGTAGCCATGGCTGAAATCCTCAACCTGCGCCTTGAACGCAAGCGAAAGCAGCGCGAGAAAGACCAGGTTGCGGCAGCTTCGAACCGCGCGGTTCATGGGCGCACGAAAGCCGAGAAACAGTCAGTTCAGGCTGAACATGAGGCTAAGGATCGCTTTTTGGACGGCCACAGGCGGATCAAGAGCGACGAAGAATGAGCGCGGTCATCAAACGCTCTATTTCTATTCGCGGGCACCGCACCTCATTCTCTATCGAACAGCCATTTTTTGACGCTCTCCACGACATTGCAGCGGCACGCGATTGTTCTTTGGCCGCGCTGATCGCCGAGATAGACGAAACACGCAGTCGCGAAACAAACCTGTCATCAGCGCTTCGGCTGTTTGTGCTTTCGACATTCAGGACCGAGCTTGATCGCCGAGCTCGGTCCTGAAATTCGACTACCAGCCAAATATTTCAGTCATCGCAGGAACTGCTGCGCGCGATTGTTCTTTGGCCGCGCCTGTATCCTAGATGGACGAAAACCGCGGTCGCGAAACAAACCTGTCATCAGCGCTTCGGCTGTTTGTGCTTTCGACATTCAGGACCGGGCTTGATCGCCAAGCTCGGCCCTGAAATTCAACTGCCAGCCAATTATTGCAGGGATCGCAGGAACTGCTGTACGCGCGATGGCTCTGGCGCTGGAGGGAAATCCCCATTGGCCGGGGCGTTGCGCCGGACCGGGGCGCGCGGCGGCGCCTTCTGCTGCACGGGCTTCGCCGTCCGCTTGGGTTGCTCCTTGGCAGGCTGTTCTGCAGGCGCGGGTTCTGAAACGGCCTTTGGCTGCTCTGCTTCAACAGCGACAGGACGCCCGCCTGGAATCGGACCCTGATCGGGTGTGATCGGCTCAGCTTTGAGGCGCTCTTCCTCAGCCTTCTGCGCGGCCTCAAGCTCCGCTTTCAGCCTCGCTTCCTCCTCAGCCTTGCGCGCAAGTTCCTCCTCCGCTTTACGCCGAGCTTCGGCCTCTGCAGCAAGACGCTGTTGCTCTGATTCGCGAGCAGCCTCCATTTCCGCTTTCAGACGAGCGAGCTCCTTGGCTTTCCGTGCAGCTTCTTTTTCTGCCTCCAGCCGCGCCTCCGCTTCGGCCTTAAGTCGTGCTGCTTCTGCGGCGAGTCGGGCCTGCTCCTCAGCCTTAAGTCTAGCTTCTTCCTCAGCTCTCCGGGCCTCCGCTTCCGCGACCGCTTTGCGCTGCGCCTCTTCTGCAACACGGCGCGCTTCGGCCTCGGCCTTGATGCGCGCTGCTTCGGCAGCCTTGCGATCTGCTTCTTCCTGAGCGATGCGCTTCTTTTCCTCCTCAGCGGCTTTACGTTCGGCCTCTGCTTCTGCCGCCACACGCTTTTCTTCAGCAATACGGCGAGCTTCAAGCTCGGCTTTCAACCTCGCGACTTCAGCAGCCTTCCGTGCAGCCTCTTCCTCCGCCTTCTGGCGAGCCGCAGCTTCTGCCTGAAGACGCTTTTCCTCGGCAGCCTTACGTGCCGCTTCCTGATCAGCAAGTTGCCGCGCCTCAGCCTCAGCCGCGAGACGCTTTTCTTCAGCAATCTTGCGCGCTTCCAATTCGGCCTTCAAACGAGCTTCTTCGGCGGCTTTCAGTGCAGCCGCTTCGGCAGCCAATCGACGCGCTTCGGCCTCTGCTTTCACGCGCTCTTGCTCCGCCAATTTACGTGCTGCTTCTTCCTCAGCTATACGCCGGGCCTCAGCTTCTGCAGCAAGGCGCTTTTCTTCGGCAGCCTTCCGAGCGGCCTGTTCCTCAGCCAAGCGACGTGCTTCGGCTTCAGCTTTCAGGCGTTCCTCTTCCGCCGCCTTGCGTGCAGCCTCTTCTTCCGCGATGCGACGAGCTTCGGCTTCTGCTTTCAAGCGCTCTGCTTCAGCCTTTCGAGCAGCTTCCTCGGCCGCTCTGAGTCGAGCTTCTTCGGCGACTTTTCGCGCGGCCTCTTCTTCGGCCAGACGACGCGCCTCGGCCTCCGCCCTCAAACGCTCTTCCTCGGCCTGTATAGCAGCTTCTTTTTCGGCCTTTATCCGGGCTTCCTCAGCCAGCTTGCGAGCTGCCTCCTCTTCCAGCTTGCGGCGAACTTCCGCCTCAGCCTTCAAACGGGCCTCTTCCGCTTGTCGAGCCTCTTCTTCTTCACGCTGCTTCTGCTCCTCAATCGCGCGTTTGCGCTCGCTCTCGATGGTTGCGAAATGCTTCGCCTCGCGCCGAAGGCGCTGCTTTTCCATCATATTGTCCTGCATACCCTCTACGCGAACCTGTTCAATCTCGAGCGCGCGCTGGATAAGGAAGTGCGTCAGTGGCTGAGCATCAATGCTCAAAGCAGGCGAACCCAAAGTGCCAGAAAGGATCAGGTCAACCTGTGGATCTGACCCCACGAGCGCCTCTTCGCCGGGTTTGTAGATCAGCGAGCCCTTGCCCTGAACAGTCAACTGGTTGAAATCCAGTTTCAGCTCGCCATTCAATGTGCTGTCGGGTCGTTCAAACACGATAGCCGGGATACGGGCAACACCGCCGGCTACCGTATAAGCAACTTCGGCGCTGTCAGCCCGGAACAAACCTTTCTGAACGATCTCGGGAGCTATCTCGGATTTGCGGATCGCTTCGACATCATGACCGAGATCATCAACCGCGCGGATCAGCTGGCCAAAGGCGGCAGGATCCAGTCCGTTGATCGAAGCTCCACCAATCTTTGCCGTGCCTGTGCCCGACAATGAAGAGACCATCGCACTGATAGAGCGCCCACTCGCCGTTAGCGAAGCCGACATATCCAGCTTTCCTGATGCATCAGCACCGGAAAGCCCCAGTTTTTGGAACAAACTCTGGAGCTGGGCACCGCTGAGTTTGAACTGTCCGGAAAAAAGCCCGGTCGCCGCACTGTTCTTGAGTTCAAACATTGCAGACAACGAGCCACCTTCCAACTGCGCGCGGATGTCTGAAGCCTTGAGGCCGCTGTCGTCCACTTGCAGCAACAATGCAGCGTTCTGAGCCTCAAGCGATCCAAACACCAAGGTTGATGTCGTTACATCAATCTTGGCTCGCAATGGCGCGTTGTTCGTTGGCTGAAACGGAATACTGGACCATTGGCCGCTGTTATCAGCCAGTACATCCGGTCCGAGGACAGATAGAGCAAACTGCCCCAAATCCAACTGACCGAGATCAAGCGCACCCGAAACGACAGGCAAGCCTTCGCGAGTTTCCACACTGAGATCGCCGGAAACCTTACCTCCGGCCATAGTTCCATCCAGCCCATTTAAAATCAGAAGACCCTTGCTGAACTCGACATTTGCCTTGACGTTCGCAGACATGCCCGTCCCCAAGCCAGGGACTGAAAATCCGGTAGTCATCAGCCACGGCTCTATGTCTGACGCATCAAGCACCGCTGTGCCCTTAACGCGCAATCCATCGGCGGCTGACGAAACAAGCCCCTTGAACGACCCGGTACCCTGTCGTGATTTCAGGTTGAAGGAAGCATCCATTCCCGCGGCAGCGTTGCCTTTGGACGCCAACTCGAATTCGGCTGGGCCAACCAGCCCCAATGGCAACACCGGAGCTCCCGCCAAGGCTAGCAATGCGCCACCATCGCGCGCTGACAGCTTCGCCTTGAGGTCAATGTCCGCAGCCGCCAGCTCAGACAATTGGCCGGACGCATTCAAACTTGCATCCAATGAGGTTTCGCCCAGCGCACCTTTCGCAGAAATACGAAGATCGCCCTTTGAAGCATCGCGCATCTCGCCGTCGCCAACAATGTCGATCCGCGCGCCTTTAAGCAAACCAGTATAGCTTTTCGCGCTCAACGCTAGCCAATTGGTCAGCGGATTTCGCGCCCGGCTGTTCATCAGCTCAACGAAGGGTGCGAGATCGTCGCCAAGCAAGGTCGCGTCAAGCGTAACCTTCGGGCTTCTGTCTATCTGATCGATCCGTGCTGTTGCAGCGACCGACGCGCCAGCAACCCCCACGATTGAGAAGCGATCGACCTCAAGACGTTGTCCGGAAAGGCGAAGGGCAATGTCGGCCGTATCGGCTCTCAATGGCGCGTCGCCAACGGGTCCGGCTTTCAGCTTGAGGCTGACATCATAGTCACCAAGGCGAGTGTCGCCCTTTCCATCGATAAAGAACGATGCCAGCGCAGACGCTTCATCGGCGGATGTTGCTGCGCCAATCAGGTCAACCGAAATCCGGGGCTTCGCGCCTTGGCCGTCAACCCGCTCAATGCTCCCGGCAAACTTTGCGTTACCAAGAATCAATTCCACGTCTTTCAATGCCAGACGATTCGCGGAAAGCTCCACATTCGCATCTATGCCGGCCTTGGAAAGACGGCGCACAGGCGCGTCAATATCGCTGGCGAGCCAGCCAACAAAACCTGACGGCTGCCCCACAGCAACAAGTAAATGGCCCTTGAAATCCAGGGCAGGTCGCGCAACGAGAGCCCCCTTAGCCTCAAGTGTCGTGCGTCCAGGGAAAACAGCAGTCAGTTTTTGGACGTCCCAACCACCCGGTGCGGTTGCGGCTTCCAGCGTAACGTCGCGAATTGTTGTGTCACCCGTCACGATCGCCGGAAGTTTCAGATCGACGGTACCGGGAATTCCCGGTACAGGCACGCGCGCCAAAGCTTCAGACAAGGCAGAAATTCTGTCTGCCAGACGGGCATTGCCAAGGCCATCCCCGCCATCGTTCAGAAATATTTGCTGACCGGTTGCCTTTATCGCGAATTGTGGCGACCCGCCAAACTGAATCGAAGCACTACCGTTCGCAACATAAGGATCATTCGCGGGACCAGATTCAAACCGGAACTCATCGACAACGAACTGACGGTCATCCATCTCGAACCGGCCACTTGCCCGGTTGCCAGCCGCTTGCACCTGCTCCTCTGTATTGCCGTCCCGATCGGCTTTGGGTGCAGCAAGTCGTTCGGCGACATGGAACTTGCCCTTGTACCTTAGCGCGCCCTCCGATGATGAAACAACGCCGTCCAGCTCAGTCGACATAGCGACATCGACCGGCTCAACCTTGATCTTCAAGCGCAGCCCCTCACTATCCACAATGCCCGTGGACACTGCGACTGTTGCCTCACGGCCATCAAGGCGCAAAGTTCCATCCGCACGCCAGGGGCCGGCCAGAGATTGCGCCGTGACGGCGGTATTGATCTGGGTGAACTGACGCTCGGCACCACCTGCGGTGCGAACGCGCACCTCCCCATCGGTTACAGAAACGTCTTCCAGCGTGATATTTTTCGGATCGAAGGGAGTGTTGGGGCGCAGGACCCAATCCACCCTTCCGCTATCATCAATGTTCACGACAGCTCGCGGACGAACGAGCCGCATATCAAATATCAGCACATCACCGCTGAGAAACGGCGCAAGCTCGGCGTCCATGGAGAATTCCTCCACAGTCATCGCCACGTTCTTACCGTCAATGCCAGCCACTGTGACGTCAGTGAACGTCACAGACGGAAACGGCAGAAGGCGCGCGGTGGCAGCGCCATTCACCTTGACCTCGCGGCCAAGAACGGCACTCGCCTCCCTTTCGAAACTGGTACGATAGGTAGACCAGTCGATAAAATAGGGTACGACCAGCGCCGCCGTCAGCGCCACCACAATCAACCCACCTACGATGACAAAAACTCGAGCAAGCATATTCTTTACAAACTTATTATGGTTGGCCGCACAAGGCGGCGTGTTCTACGGTATGCAAAATAGCTAATATACAATCTGGTTCAACAGGTCGTTAAAGCAATAACCTCTTTTAGGTCAGAAAATTTTGCCTGGGTTCATAATATTGTGCGGATCAATGACCGCTTTGAGCGATAACATGAAATCCACAGCTTCGCCAAGTTCGCGGCGCAGATAGGCTATTTTCCCCTGCCCTATCCCGTGCTCACCTGTGCAAGTTCCCTCCATTGAAATGGCCCGCTCATTGAGCCTTCCGACAAATTCCTCCGCCTCTTCAATCTCCTTGAAATCATCAGGATTCATAAGCACTAACACATGAAAATTGCCGTCACCGACGTGACCAACGATCGGGGCAATGAGTCCAGAGCGTTTTATGTCTTCTTCGGTTTCGGCGATGCATTGCGCCAGCCGTGATATAGGTACGCAAACATCTGTTGAAAGGGCCTTTGAACCCGGCCGGAGGCTCTGGGCTGCCCAGTAGGCATTATGTCGCGCTTTCCACAGCTCGTTGCGCTCTTCCGCCACACTTGTCCACAGAAATGGGCCGCCTCCCACTTCAGATGCAATCTCTCCAAACGTTTCAGCCTGCTCAGCCACGCCAGATTCGGACCCGTGAAACTCCACAAACAGGCAAGGGCTTTCCGGATAATTGAGCTTTGAATAGGCAATCATCGCTTTCATCTGAAGCTGATTGACCAGTTCGATCCGGGCGACTGGAATGCCCATCTGAATTGTCATTATTACCGCCTTGCAAGCGGCTTCGACGCTCGGAAACGCGCACACGCCGCCAGAAATCGCCTGAGGTATGCCCGCAAGCCTGAGCGTCAGCGACGTAATTAATCCAAGAGTGCCTTCCGAGCCGACCAAAAGTCGGGTCAGATCATACCCTGCCGAGCTTTTCCTGGCGCGGCTTGCGGTGCTGATGGCCCGTCCATCGGGCATGACGGCGGTCAACGCCAATACATTCTCGCGCATGGTTCCATAGCGCACTGCATTGGTGCCGGATGCGCGCGTGGCCGCCATTCCCCCGAGACTTGCATTTGCACCTGGATCAATCGGGAAGAACAGGCCGCTATCTCGCAGGTGAGTATTAAGCTGTTCACGGGTAACACCCGGCTCCACCACGCAATCCAGGTCCTCTGAGTTCACGCCCAGAATTCTGTTCATCCTTGATGTATCAACCGAAATTCCACCGCCAGGAGCATTCACATGCCCCTCTAGAGACGTACCAGTGCCAAAGGGAATTATCGGCACTCGAAATTCCGAGCACGCGCGCACAATGTCCTGAACCTCCCCAACAGATTCAGGAAAGACCACGCCGTCGGGAATTTGATTCGGAATGTATGTGGTGGTGTGTCCGTGCTGTTCGCGAACAGAGCCACTCAGATGGAAGCGCTCCCCGAAACGCTGCTTCAATATCCCGCATACAGCAGCGATGCCCTCTTCATTCCGAGGCACCGCACGCAAATCTTTCAGTGCCATTCTACCTCCAGGAGGTTGTCGCAAAAATCATCAGCCGAACAATTACAGATAGGATCGGCGGCGCACAGGCCAAATGCCAACACGTTTTGTCAATTTTCAGTACAAACCAGAAACATTGCTAGCCTTTCGCAATGGAATCACTACATTCGGGAGAAATGTCCGGCTACTCAGATGATATGCCCTTCTTTGATGAAGACCCACCCGCGCGACCGGAAGGTCAACCACGCGGCATTGCCGCGCGCGCAATGGCAGCCCGACGCGGCGCGCAACAATCATATCTCGAAGGGCTGAACCCCGAACAGAGATTGGCGGTTGAAACCACTGAAGGTCCGGTACTCGTGCTTGCAGGTGCCGGGACGGGCAAAACACGGGTATTGACGACACGTATCGCGCATATTCTGGCGTCTGGTCTCGCCTATCCCAGCCAGATATTGGCTGTAACCTTCACCAATAAGGCCGCGCGCGAGATGAAGCAGCGCATCGGCCTGCTGATTGGCGAAGGAAATGTCGAGGGAATGCCGTGGCTTGGCACATTCCATTCGATCGGCGTGAAGCTCCTGCGTCGTCATGCCGAACTGGCAGGACTCAGAAACGACTTCACCATTCTCGATACAGACGACCAGATCAGGCTGATAAAGCAATTGATTCAGGTGGAAGGTCTTGATGACAAGCGTTGGCCTCCGCGCCAGTTCGCGCAAATAATCGACGGCTGGAAAAATAAGGGGTACGGACCTTCAGATATTCCGGAAGGCGACGCACGGGCATTTGCGAATGGTCGGGGCCGCGAGCTTTATCAAGCCTATCAGGCCAGACTCTCAACGCTTAATGCTTGCGACTTCGGCGACTTGTTACTTCATCCCATCAAAATTTTCCGCGAAAGGCCGGATGTTCTGGCCGAGTACCACCGAAGGTTTCGATATATTCTCGTTGATGAGTATCAGGACACGAACACCGCGCAATATTGCTGGTTGCGCTTGCTGGCGCAGCGCCCTCGTGTGCGCGATCAGGCGAACCCTCCGGTAGTAAATATTTGCTGCGTCGGCGATGATGACCAGTCGATATATGGATGGCGCGGTGCTGAGGTGGACAATATCCTTCGTTTCGACAAGGATTTTCCAGGCGCCACAGTGATCCGGCTGGAACGAAATTACCGCTCGACAGCCCATATTCTCGGTGCAGCTTCACATTTGATCGCCCACAATGAGGGGCGTCTGGGCAAAACCTTATTTACTGATAGGCCCGCGCCGGACGAACCCAAGGTGAACGTTCATGCGGCCTGGGACTCGGAAGAGGAAGCGCGCGCAATCGGGGAAGCGATTGAGCAATACCAGCGCAAGGGTGAGAAACTCAATGATATGGCTATCCTTGTTCGAGCATCATTCCAGATGCGCGAATTTGAGGACCGGTTTGTAACGCTTGGCCTGAATTATCGGGTGATCGGCGGGCCGCGCTTCTACGAACGCCTCGAAATCCGCGACGCGATGGCGTTTTTCAGAGTCGTTGCCCAACCGGCTGACGATCTGGCATTTGAGCGCATCGTGAATGTGCCAAAGCGAGGGTTGGGCGAAGCAACGGTAAGTCAGATCCACGCGACTTCGCGCGCGCTTGGCATACCAATGCTGGAAGCTGCCGCCAAATTGGCCGAGAGCGACGAACTCAAGCCGAAGCCACGGGCTGCGTTGCGTGAAGTTGCGGCCAATTTTGAACGCTGGCAGAAGGCCCTTGAAAACACGCCGCACACAGAACTCGCAGAAACCATTCTGGAAGAGAGCGGCTATACGGACATGTGGAAGAACGACCGTTCTGCCGATGCACCGACCCGACTTGAGAATCTCAAGGAACTTATACGCTCGATGGAGGAATATGAGTCATTGCGCTCGTTCCTCGAACATGTAGCGCTGGTAATGGATGCCGAGCAAAACGAAAACCTTGATGCAGTGTCGATAATGACTCTCCATTCGGCAAAAGGTCTGGAATTTGAAACCGTTTTTCTGCCGGGATGGGAAGAAGGACTGTTTCCGCATCAACGCGCGCTGGATGAGGGTGGAAGGTCCGGGCTGGAGGAGGAACGGCGACTGGCTTACGTCGGCCTGACACGCGCCAAGCGAAATCTGCACCTTTGGTTCGTTTCGAACCGGCGCATACATGGTCTTTGGCAATCAACCATTCCATCGCGCTTTCTGGAGGAATTGCCGGAACAACATGTGGAAATTGCCGATGCCGGGAATTCCTATGGAGGCTACGGCCAATCCGGGTACGCCCCCGGTCGAGGCGGCTATGGTCGGCAGAACCCTTACGGCGCTTCGCGTTTCGATAATGTTCAGGAGCGCAGCTTCACGAGCACCTACTCCACCCCCGGATGGGCGCGCGCTCAGGCAAACCGCAGCGAAGCAACCGACCGCAACTGGGGTTCACGATCCGGCCATAGCATCGAACGAATTGGCTATGGAGAGACGGATTCTGGATATGGAGCTGGTCGCAGCTCGGTAAAAGGTCGCACAATAGAAGGAGAGCTTGTCGCCAAGTCCGTATCGGGTTCCCCCTCGCCTTTCAGCATCGGCGACCGTGTGTTTCACCTCAAATTTGGCAATGGCAACGTTTCCGCGATAGAGGGCAACAAACTAACCATCGACTTCGATAAGGCGGGACAGAAAAAGGTCCTCGACGGATTCGTGAAGCCTGCCTGAGCCGGAACGCCTACCGTCCTGCAGCGCTCGTACGCTCAAAATAACCTTTCGGATAACATCCGGCTTCCACCTCCCGGCTATCTCGAAAAAGCCCTTGAAACGCTCCACTTCGTAGCCACCCTCGGCAATCTGCACGTCTGTTGGCAGATACCCGAAAGTTTCGTCGGCACAGCCAGTATAAAATACCGGCTGGGCTGCATCAAAAGCCAGATGACCCAGATAAGGAGAACAGACCTCCGCGCCGAGTGCGGTCAAACTGAATGGGCCGCAGGAAAGGTGAGAGATTGGCATCGCAGAATCCGCACCATCCAACAAATCGGACAGTTGTAACTCAACGCGTCCGTATGATGCGTTTCGGGGTAAGTTCAACGGGGAACCAGACGCGAGCGTTTCCAATGCCACAGCACTTACACCAGCTTCGAACGCTTCGACCTCGCCCTCAGTCGGAATTTTGAATCTGTCTATAAAGGCAGTACCTGCAGACGCGTGAATGGTCGCCGGGCGAATGTCGCCACAGAAGCCGGGCATGAATATGATCGGCACGGAACTACCAAGCTCTGATCGAAGAGCTGCACGCACCGCGCCAGGAAACGCCGCGTTGATTTTGTTTCGGTCCGAAGCTTCAACAGGATGACATGGCCAACTCCAAATCAATGCAATTGGACTTCCATCGCTTGAACTCAACTTCAATAGTTGAAGATCGTTGGGGATGCTCTTGCGCGGATTTGGCATCATCTGAACCGAACGCTGCACAAACGGCGGTCGTCGCTTGGGATGCAGGAACTTTCGCCTGCGGAATATGCTCAATTCGCACGGGGCAGACGCGTAGGACGCTTGCACAGCGATGGGAGACCCAAGAATCAGTTGATTCAGTTGGGAAGCTACGATCTCAGCAGCATTTTGAAACCATTCCACATCCGTCTCGCCAAGTTTGGGCTTGGAAAGATCGAGTGACGGGCCATAATGTGTGTGAGAGGCGAGGAATATCAACTCGACAGTGGGATCAACCAGCTTTTCACGCACAAGCTCAATAAAGGCTGACCCGATAAACAACGCATCAATGCTGACCACAATGGCTTTGCCTCCATTGAGATCGAATATTACTGCGTTCGATTCGAGCCTTGATCTGATCCCCGTTGATACCCTGGGGGGCGACGCATAGCCAACAAGCTTGATGTGCCGCTCCGGAGTGAGATCGACTGAATTGGCCAGCGCGAACATTTCAACGCCCCCTCGTTCCAACGAGTTTTGAAGCGAAGTATTTGGCCATCCCAGACTTGTTATATCCCCTCGCGGCGCAGCTCAGACAGCGCGGGTCTTTGCAAAGCGTGAATGCGGGATCTTCCGAGAGAATTGATTTTTCCAGACGGTACGCATGTCGGGCGCGCACTGAAATTGCTTCTGCCTGGCCTACAAACCCTCGTTTCTCGCCCGGGTACATTCCATAAAAGCGACCGAACTGCTTGCTGCAACCAGGCGATTCTATAGGGTTGAAAAACGAAACGCGGTCTTGAGTATCCTTGAACCGCACGTGGTATAAAAATTTGAGATAATGCTGGCGGGATAGTCCAAGGTCGTACTGCGCAAGATGAACGGTCGAGAAACCCGGGCTATCATTCGTGCACCCTAAGACCATCATGAGCCCGTTCAGATTAACGACGTGACGCATGGGCCCAAAGCACGGTTCCGTCCCGGAATGGCCGGACAATATCTGCTGTGCTTTTGCACCGTAACCGGCAAAAGAATGCGTAGGATGGCCGGATCGCACTGAGCCTGGCTGAGCGAGAACCAGCGACGCAAGCGCCCCTGCATTTGACGGTGTGGTGCTGTCCGAAACGGGAATTCGCCGTTTCCAGCGCGGGTATTGCTGCACAAAAGCCGGAACGATTATTGTTCCCGTATCCCCGATTACATTAAGCACTGCGCGCAGAAAAACCGTCTCAATCTCAGCACGCTGAAGCCGCATTTTGCTGAGAGAAGCGCGCAAATAAAGGACATCTCCAGAGGAAACGCCAAGACTACGCAACTGCTCCTCCACCTCACCGAGGTCCAATTGCCAACTCCTCACAAGTTTTAATTAGATAATGTTACATTAGCATTATTTTATTTAGCATCAAGCCAATTCCTTGACCGGTTGCATTTCCTGGCCAAATAATTTTGCACCCACGCGAAGGCGTGTAGCGTTTAGAATTAGAGCAATGAGTCAGGCACATCTTGTGAGGAGTGCGCAGATGTCAAATCTTTCATCGTTTCCAATCACGCGGCGGTGGCCAGCGCAGAATCCTGATGTGATCCAGCTATATTCCGCTCCCACGCCAAACGGGGTAAAAGTCTCCATAATGCTGGAGGAAACGGGCCTTCCATACGAACCGCACTATATAAACATCGGCGAAAATGAGACGTGGGGTCCGGAGTTCTTGTCCCTGAACCCGAACGGCAAGATTCCTGCAATCATTGACCCGAAGGGCCCTGACGGGCAGCCGCTCGGCCTTTTTGAATCCGGAGCGATCCTGATTTACCTAGCCGACAAGGCGGGCAAATTTCTTTCGACGGAGCCTGCCCTGCGCTATCAGACCATCCAATGGGTGTTTTTCCAGATGGCGGCAATCGGCCCAATGTTCGGCCAACTCGGCTTCTTCCATAAATTCGCAGGACGTGAATTTGAAGACAAGCGACCGCTTGAGCGCTATCGCGCGGAGTCGCAGCGGCTGCTGGGCGTTCTTGAAACTCGGCTTTCAGATCGCGAATGGCTTATGGGCCACGACTATACGATTGCCGACATTGCAACCTTGGGCTGGGTTCGCAACCTGATCGGCTTTTACGAAGCGCGCGATATTGTTCGTTTCGACGAGTTGAAGCATGTGCCCGCCTGGCTTGATCGCGGACTATCTCGACCGGCGGTTCAGCGCGGGCTCGAAATACCGAAGCGCCCGAACTAGGTCCAGCGCTCAATAAAATCCTCGATCGACAGCGCCTGCATGTCGGGAATCGCGTCAAACAGCTTTTCCAGAGGCCAATCCCACCACTGAAGCTGCTGAATCCGGTCAGAAATCGATTCGCTAAAGCGCCTTCGGATGAATTTCGCAGGTGCGCCGGCAACAATCTCAAACGCACCAACGTGTTTCGTAACCACCGCGTTCGCGCCGATCACCGCGCCGGTGCCAATTATAATGCCCGGTAGAACAACAGCACCGTGTCCGATCCAGACGTCATGGCCGATCGACACGGCCTTTGCGCGACGATACTGGCGGAAGTCAGCATCCACCCCCTGATAACGAAAGTATTCGTTTGGGCGGTAGGTGATTTTATGCTGCGTCACGCGCTCGATGGGATGCTCAAGCGCATTTATCCGCGTGTTTGCCGCGACCGAACAAAACTTGCCTATGGTGGTATAGATCGCTTCAGCATTGCGCTCGAAATATGTGAAATCACCTATCGTGACTTCACGCAGAACACACCGTTCGGCAACCGCAGCATATTTTCCCAACCGACAGGATTTCAGTTCGGCTGTTGGATGGATGCGTGGCTGAGGATCCTGAAAGCGTAGATTGTCTTCCATCTCGCCCCATTAGCGTGCCCTGCCTGCAGAAGCTACTGCGGCGCGCCTTTTTCCCAAACCACATTCTGCCCGAACAACGGAACGGTTGAGATTGCCATTTTCGCAGAACCGTCCTGCACCTGCCGGGAATGTGACAGATAAATCAGCGTATTGTTCGCCTTGTCGAATATGCGGTTTACCACCTGCTTCTTCCAGACAAGACTGATTCCCTGCTTGAAAACCTCTTCGCCGCTCTCATCCAGACTGATATCCCCTATCTTGATCGGTCCGGTTTGATTGCAGGATATCGCGGTGTCAGACGGATCTTCGAACCAATTGCCTTTTTGCAATCTGTCGATCATGCCGCGCTCGAAGTATGAAACATGGCAAGTTACCCCCTGTACCTTGGGGTCTTTGATGGACTCAACGATGATGTCGTTGCCAAACCAGTCCACACCAATCTCGCCAACCTGCTCGGCAAATGCAGTCGATGCTTGCATCGGAACGACTGCCAATAAAAGTGCCATCAGGACTTTCCGCATAAATGCTTCCTCGCAGTTCATGGTCGTGGGAGAACAGATGGGACGCTGACCGGCCGCACGCAAGGGTCATTTCACGGGAACGAACATGCGCCGCAGCACACCGGTCTTCCATATGAACTGATGAAACAGAACCCCAAGCAGGTGCAGCCCCACAAGCACCAGCAGTATTGTTTTTGCGATTTGATGCACTTCGATCGGCTGGCTCTGGCCGAAAACCCAGCCGACAAGCCCGGACAGAGGCAGAATTATCAATACAACATAGAGCGCAAAATGAGCCAATTTCGCCAGCCATTGTAACACGCGCGGCTCTGCCGGGTCAGGCGCCGGCGCGCCGTGCTTCAGCCTCAGCCATAACCTTGCACCAACGAGAAGGAGAATGGTTATGCCAACGACAATATGCGCGAGTGCGAGCGCGGAAAACGCGTCACCCACCACTTGCGTGCGAATGAAAGCACGCCACGCGGCTTCGATTCCATCGGATGCCAGAAACTGGAATGCCACCAATGCCGCAATCAACCAATGCAGCACGATTTGCGACCTGGTATAACCTGCCGGAGCTTCCATTTGCTGATCCCGAAGCACGATCGGTAGCGACGTTATGGTGTATTCATTTTTCGACCGGCTTAGCCTATATTTTTGCAATGAGTTCAAACCGGAAATCAATCCTCTGGACTGCGGCTAAATTGACGCTGGGTGCGGCAATGCTCGCAGGTGCTACCGGTGCTGCATTTGCGGCATGGCTCAACCATGGCGATGAAATCTTCCTTTCGGTGATCGAATCCGGCCTCGCCTGGTGTATGTGACGCCTGAAACCTTTCCTGTTCTTGCGGAATCCAGACATGATGCGATTTGTTTTGGCCGGAATCATCTTCCTGATGGCAATTGCTATCGGGTGGATAACTTTCGACTGGTATCGGATACAAAACGCGGAAGTCGCATTTGGCGGCCCTTTTGAACTGGTAGACAACCGTGGCGAGCCAATAACCGAGCAAGCATTTCGAGAGCATCCTTCGGCGGTGTTCTTCGGGTTCACGCATTGCCCCGAGGTTTGTCCCACC
The DNA here is from genome assembly GCA_019635795.1 of Rhizobiaceae bacterium. Taxonomy (GTDB): domain Bacteria; phylum Pseudomonadota; class Alphaproteobacteria; order Rhizobiales; family Rhizobiaceae; genus Mesorhizobium_G. Next base: position 203,034 of record JAHBYV010000004.1, on the reverse strand, counting down.
ACCCTGTTCGAGATGGATGGGTGGCTGAAACAGCTTGGCGATGAAGGCAAGGATATCCGCGCCTATTTTGTCACCGTAGACCCCGAGCGCGACACTCCCCAGGCCATGAATGACTATGTGACAAATGTATCGGACAGGATTACCGGCATAACCGGAGACCCTGCCAAGATTGATCAGGTGATAAAGGACTTCAAGATTTACGCCCGTAAAGTGCCGACGGAAGACGGCGACTACACGATGGATCACACGGCCTCTGTTTTGCTGCTTGGCCGCCAAGGGCAGTTTTTTGGCACGATCGCATACGAAGAAAATAGCGAAACGGCGATTGCAAAGCTGAAAAGACTAGCGGTGGAGGGGTGAATCCGGCTATCGCCCGATTATGAGCCAGACCCGCATTCTTGCCCGGATGAATCGCGCCGATGTCGAGCGCGCCTTTGCTGTCCTTGAGCTTGAACTCGAAGAGTTCGGCTATCCCATCGCTATACTGGAGATTGATGAAGATCTCGATATCCACGAATTGTCGGTCTATGTCGAAGAAGATGTCGATACGGTCCGCACTATCGTCGAACGCAATTTTTCAGACCTTCAAATTTCGGCCCCGCTTGAACTGGAAGTCCTCCCAGACATTGATTGGGTCGCAAAATCGCTGGAGGGCTTGAAGCCGGTTCGCGCTGGCCGTTTCCTCGTTCACGGTGCCCATGACCGGGATAAGCGGCGGATCGGCGATATATCGATTGAGATCGAGGCCGGTTTGGCTTTCGGCACCGGCCACCACGGCACGACAGCCGGCTGTCTGGAAATGATTGAGCGCGTGGTTCGCCGGGAACATCCACGCAATGCGCTGGATCTTGGGACGGGCAGTGCGGTTCTTGCAATTGCAATCGCCAAACTTGCACACATTCCCATTCTCGCGACCGATATCGACCCGATCGCAACACGGGTTGCCAGTGCAAATGCCAAGCTGAACGGGGTATCGGCCTATGTCGAAACCCAAACCGCCACCGGCTTCAGCCACCCTGCATTTGCCCGACGCGCTCCATTTGATCTCATCGTCGCAAACATACTCGCAAAGCCGCTGATGCGGCTCGCTCCGCAAATGGCCAAATCAGTGAGCGCGGGCGGTTCCATTATCCTTTCAGGAATCCTTGAGCGCCAGCGCGATGCTGTGCTTTCAGCCTATGTCGGCCAGTCGTTCCGACATGTTTCAACATTGCATCGCGAAGGATGGGTAACGCTTCACCTTAAACGATGAAGCGTGCGCTTCTCCTTAGAGCAGCTCGATCATAGCCGTTCGCCTTAAGCGTTCCGTCATCCAGGCACAAAAGCGCACGGCTGACGTGAGCCTCGGCCTCTCGCTCGCGCGCTGCCATGAGCGCATCCAGGCCGCGGTAAAATAGTTTGCTGATATTGGTGGCCATATCCTGTTTCCCAATCTGGTTCTGGTACGGCTCCTCCCACTTCGAAATATAGTGCAGATATATCCGGTCAAGAACGGCCATTGCTGCAAGCCACCCAGCCGCGAGGCGCATAGCTTTCTTTATTTCGACGTCCACATCAGTTAGCACTTCCCGCCAGAGCGGAGAACATGACCATGTACGCGGTGCAATATCAGGCTTTTGAAGTTACGGGTGAGCCCTCCGTCGGGGCACCTCGAGTCGCGATGCTTCGCGACTGGCTCGCACGTCACGATCTGGATGGTTTCATTGTACCCCGGTCTGACGAGCATCAGGGCGAGTACGTGGCACCCTGTTCTGAACGCCTGCGCTGGATCACTGGCTTTTCCGGTTCTGCAGGCGTCGCTATCATATTACGCGATAAAGCGGTCATCTTCGTCGACGGCAGATACACGCTTCAAGTGCGCAATCAGGCAGATATGAGCCTGTTTGACGTTGAAAGTCTGATCGACAACCCGCCCGCTAAATGGGTGTCCGCAAATATCTGCAAGAGAGCACGGATTGGCTTTGATCCTTGGCTGCACACGATTTCAGACGCGGCAGCATTAAATAAGTACGCCGCGCGCGCTGGCGCTGAACTGGTTGCACTTGCCAAGAACCCCATCGACGAGATTTGGAGTGATCGACCCGGCCAACCGCTTGGCGCGATTTCAATTCAACCGAATGAACTGGCCGGCGAGCTGGCGCGCGACAAGCTCGCGAGGCTTTCCGATGCAATCAGCAAGGCCGGCGCAACCCACGCAATCCTCACTGACCCATCCTCCATCGCCTGGGCGTTCAACATTCGCGGGTCAGATGTTCCTCACACCCCGCTTGCGCTTGGCTTTGCCGTCATCGCCGCGCAAGGCACGCACCTTCTCTTTATGGACAAGCGCAAGATGGGGATTGAGGTTGAGGCATACCTTACGCAGCTTTGCGAGCTTCTCCCGCCCTCAACTCTGGATACCGAAGTAGCAGCACTGGCGAGGTCTGGCGCGCGCATCGCGCTAGACCCCGCGCTGGCAGCCGAAAAACTACGCATGATCGTGCAGGACAATGGTGGTGAGGTTGTGGAGGCTCCCGATCCCGCCCGCCTGCCCCGCGCTACAAAAAACGCCACTGAGCTTGCTGGAGCGCGCTCTGCGCACCGTCGCGATGGCGCTGCAATGGTGCGCTTTCTCTGCTGGCTGGAAGCGCAGCGCCCGGGCAGCATCGATGAAATCACAGCCGTTTCACGCCTTGAAGAATTTCGCCATCGCGTTGGGGAGGAGACCCAGCAGCCGCTTAAGGATGTTGCTTTCGAGACAATTTCCGGCGCCGGACCGAATGGTGCCATAATTCACTACCGCGTGACACGTGCTTCGAACCGAACTCTCGGAAATGGCGAACTTTTCCTGCTCGATTCAGGCGCTCAATATCAGGATGGAACCACGGACATTACCCGCACGGTTGCGATTGGCGCGCCAAGCGATGAAATGTGCCAGCGTTTTACACTAGTGTTGAAAGGTCTGATTGCCATTTCCCGCCTGCGATTCCCTGCGGGCACTCGCGGATGTGACCTTGATTCCTTTGCGCGCCAAGCGCTCTGGCTGCATGGACTGGATTATGCACATGGTACCGGCCACGGTGTGGGATCGTATCTCGCGGTTCATGAAGGGCCACAAAGACTGGCCAAAACAGGTACAGAGAAGCTTCTCGCAGGCATGATCCTCTCAAATGAGCCCGGCTATTACAAGGAAGGCCATTACGGCATCCGGTCAGAGAACCTCATCGTTGTGGAAGCACCATCTTCGGTGGAAGGTGGTGATATTGATATGCACAGCTTTGAGACCCTGACACTCGCCCCCTTCGATCGACGGTTGATAAAGGCGGATTTGTTGAGCAGCGACGAACTCGACTGGCTCAACGCTTACCATGCGCGAGTGCTGGCCGAAATCGGACCGATGGTCGATGGTGAGGCATTGAAGTGGCTGGAGGCCGCCACTGCGCCTATCAGGTGAAGTTTCGCAAGATCACCAGCACGGCAGCTCCAGCGATAAACATTGACATCAGCCCACCGCGGAGCGCGACGGCACCGGAAATCACCAGCGCTGCCAGCTCCCGCGGACCTGCCGACAATAGCGAGGGAGCGACCAACGTGGCCAGAACCGCAGCCGGAACAGCGTTGAGCGCAGCCTCCACACGGGGGTGAATGGTCTGGAACTGTGACAATACGAGATGTCCACCCACCCGCGTGAGGTATGTCGCAACCGCAGCTGCGATTATAACCCATGTCATATGGTTCATGGCTTTGCTTTCTGCGCAGAAGGCGGGACAATCAGGGCAAGACTGATGCCTGCCAAGGCCCCCAGTGAAACGTGCCAGGGGGAGCCAACGAATTTATATGCAGCGATAGATGCCACGCCGCTAACCAGCACAATGGGCAACCACATCGGTCGCTTGCGGAACCCCATAACAATGCCCAGAAAATAAATCGGCAAAAGAAAGTCGAGGCCGAGTGCATATGGGTTCGGGATCAGTTTGCCGAATAGCGCGCCGATCAGTGTCGCCACGTTCCAGCAAATGTAGATGAACACGCCCATGCCGAAATACCAGATAGCGGGTATTTTTTCCCTCTGTGCGCGGGTCTCCGCTTCAGCAAACTGCGGATCCGTCAGCAAGAAGTAGGCAAATGCCTGTCGCCAGATAGACCAGTGGCTGAAATGCCTGCCAATGGCGGCCGAATACAAGACGTGTCTGAAGTTTACCGCAAATACGGACAACACAATGAGCCACGGCGCAATACTGTGGCCAAAAAGCTCGATCCCGACCATCTGGCTGGCACCGCCGAAAATGGTCATACTCATGAACAACGCATCAAACGCCGATAAGCCGTTATCTACGGCGAGCGCACCAAACAGCAGCGAAAAAGGCGAGGACGCAACGACAATCGGGATACCCCTTCGCACGCCGTCAAAAAACTCGGCGCGCGCCGAACGCGGCCCATGCGTCTGTATTGCGATTTCGGCTGGCATATCAAACTCCGTATGCCGCGGAGTTAGGCAATGGGCGCGCCAATGTCACGCAAATTCCGCTGAAGGATCCATCCATTCCAGTTGATCAATCAGCCTTTGACGCGCTCGAACCATTGGTCTTCGTTGATAACTTCGATTCCAAGCTCGGAAGCGAGCTTGAGCTTGGAACCCGCGCCTGGCCCAGCAACGACAAGATCAGTTTTTTTGGACACAGAGCCCGAGACCTTGGCCCCCAGCTTCTCAGCCATCGCCTTGGCCTCGTCGCGCGACATTCGTTCCAGACCGCCCGTGAACACTATTGTTTTGCCAGCAACCGGAGACGAACTGGTATCGACGCGCACTTCATCTCGCGGGGTAACTTCGGCCAGCAATTCATCCAGCACCTGCCTGTTATGGTCCTCTCCGAAAAATTCTACCACCGCTTCCGCTACCACATCGCCGATACCGGATACCGAGCGCAATTCTTGCCAGGAGGGATTGCCGGTATCACCCTTCCCTTGCGGTGGAACAGCCTGCTCACCAGCCTCTCGCAGGGCTTGGAAGTTGATGAAATGGCGCGCAAGCCTCTTGGAGTTTGTTTCTCCAACATGCCTTATTCCAAGCCCGTGCAGGAAGCGCCAGAAATCGATTTCGCGGCGATCATCGATAGCGTCGAAAAGCTTACGCACCGATGTCGGGCCGAAACCTTCAATGTTCTCCAGCTTAACGAGGGATTGGGACTGACGCTTGCGCAGCGTGAAAATATCAGCGGGCGAGCGAACCTTTAGCGAAGGGTCGTCCGCATTGAAAAAGAACTCAATCTGCTTTTCGCCCAAACCTTCGATATCAAACGCACCGCGCGACACGAAGTGACGCAAGCGCTCAACAGCTTGGGCCGCGCAGATCAGGCCCCCGGTGCAGCGGCGCACGGCTTCACCGTCTTCGCGCACCGCATGGCTGAGACAAATGGGGCATTCTGTGGGAAACGGATACTCTACGGCACCAGAAGGTCGCTTGTCCAAATCAACGCCAAGCACTTGCGGAATGACATCCCCCGCCCGCTGAATGTGCACCGTGTCGCCTATGCGGATATCAAGGTTCTTTATGTAGTCTTCATTATGTAACGTGGCATTTGTTACGACCACGCCGCCAACCGTTACGGGTTCCAGTCGGGCAACGGGTGTCAAAGCCCCCGTGCGCCCCACCTGGATGTCAATGTCGATCAATAAGGTAGACGCTTTCTCGGCAGGGAACTTGTGAGCGATTGCCCAGCGCGGGGACCGGGACACAAAACCGAGACGGCCTTGCAGTTCCAGACTATCAACCTTGTAGACGACACCATCAATGTCATAGCCTAGTGTCGCGCGCTGAGCCTCGATCTCCATGTAGTGAGCCAACAAATCCTCTGTTTTGTTGAACACACGCATGAGCGGATTGGTTTTGAAACCGAAACTGGCGAAAGCTGACACCATGCCCATTTGCGTAGTGGCAGGCATCTCGCTCACCTCGCCGCAAGCGTAGGCGAAAAACTTGAGCGGCCTGCTGGCTGTAATGGACGTATCCAGTTGGCGCAGGGAACCTGCCGCCGCATTGCGTGGATTCGCAAAAAGAGGTTTTCCGGCTGCCTCATTCCGCTTGTTCACCTCGGCAAAATCGGCATGAGCCATATAGACTTCGCCACGCACTTCCAGGACGTCTGGCGGGTTGCCCGAAAGCACATTCGGAATATCTGCGATGGTACGGGCGTTCGCGGTCACATTTTCGCCGGTCGTACCGTCTCCGCGCGTTGCGGCAGTCAAGAGGCGACCCTTTTCATACCGCAACGAAAGTGAAAGCCCGTCAATCTTGGGCTCAGCCGTAATTGCTAGTGGCTTGTCGGCCGGAAAGCGCAAAAAGCGCTTTACGCGCTCCACGAATTCCTGAACGTCCTCATCACTGAATGCGTTGTCCAGCGACAACATCGGAACAGCATGAACGACCTTGGCGAATTTGGTTGAAACGGTAGTGCCGATCCGTCGCGTAGGTGAATCCTCACGCACCAAGGTAGGAAAACGCGCCTCGATTGCAAGATTTCGCTGACGCAGCGCGTCATAGTCAGCATCAGAGATTGTGGGGGCATCTTCCGAATAATAGCGCTGGTCGTGCTCCGCAATCTCCCGTGCAAGACGTTCCAGTTCCTGCCTTGCCTCGGCTTCATCCAGTGATTCGACAGGCTTTATCGTGCCGGACATGAGCGTTGCTCCAGTTCGCATCCCGGCAGACTATGGTTGTAGCCGGAGGGTAATTTCAAGTGACACAGGCCGACACTCCTGACTATCCGCCAAGCAATTTGGCAGCAGCAGCGCGCGCTTCGTCGGTTATCGTCGCACCTGCCAACATGCGCGCGATTTCCTCGCGGCGAGCTTCGTCGTCCATTTGCTCGACCCTTGTCGCAACCCGGTCCGCGCCGGATTTCGAAATGAGGAAATGCGCACTCGCACGCGCGGCAACCTGCGGAGCGTGGGTAACGGTCAGCACCTGCACCCGTTCCGCCAATCGCGCAAGGCGCTGGCCAATTGCGTCGGCTACCGCGCCCCCTACTCCGGAGTCGATTTCGTCGAAAACCAGCGTTGGAGCCGAACCCCTGTCTGCCAGTGCAACCTTCAGCGCGAGCAAGAAGCGCGAAAGCTCGCCGCCGGATGCAACCTTCATCATCGGTCCCGCACGCGACCCCGGATTGGTCCTCACCCAGAATTCAACCTGATCGATACCATCTTCCGTTCGATTGTCGCGGTCAGTCGATATGCTGACTATGAATTCCGCCCGCTCCAATTTGAGCGCAGGCAACTCCGCCATAACCGACTGGGAGAGAGCCTTCGCCGCAGATTCGCGCAATTCCGACAGATGGGCAGCCGCGTCATCATAGACGTGTCGCGCGGCCACTGATTCGGCCTCCAGCTTTTCCAGCCGGTCTGCCCCGGCATCGAGATCCGCAAGGTTTGCGGCCATCGTGTCGCGCAGTTCGGCGAGATCGTCCACCGCGACATTGTGCTTACGAGCAACAGCGCGCAGCGCAAACAGACGCTCCTCCGCACGTTCAAGCGCTTGAGGCTCGAAGTCGATTGCACGTAATGCCGTCTGCACGCCCGATTGCGCGGTATCCAGCGAGATCAAAGCCTGATCCAGCGATTGTATTACGTCATCCAGCAACCCCGGAACATCGGCAGCCTTTCGCTGCAATCGCCGGAGCAGCCCAGCCAACTGCGGCGAGGGAGCGCCGGAGCCGGATAGCATTTCTTCCGCCTCCTGTATGTCCGCTGCGATTTTCTCCGAACGCATCATGTCAGCACGCTTTTCAGCCAGTGCTGTTTCTTCGCCGGGCTGCGGGTCCAGCTGCACGAGCTCTTCGACAGACGAACGTAGGAATTCAGCCTCGCGTGCGGCGGATTCGACCCGCGCCTTCAGCCGCTGCAGCTCGGTCTCTGCCTGGCGCCACTGACGCCACGCAGCCTTGCACGTGCTCAGCGCTCCGGCATTGCCACCGAAAGCGTCCAACAAGGCACGGTGCGCGGCTGGTTCAACAAGAGCACGCTCGTCGTGCTGTCCATGTATCTCAACCAGTGCCCGCCCCAGTTCACGCATGAGCGTGACACTCGCGGGCTGGTCGTTGACAAATACCCGCGTGCGACCATCTGAACTTTGGACGCGCCGCAATATCACATCACCATCATCGTCGATCGCGTTTTCGGCAAGCAGCACCCGCACAGGATGGCCCAACGGCACATCGAACACCGCAATGACTTGCCCTTGCCCTGCGCCCTCACGCACCAGAGAAGCATCGCCTCGCGCGCCGAGAGCGAGCGACAAGGCGTCGAGCAAAATCGACTTTCCTGCGCCCGTTTCACCGGTCAACACCGAAAGGCCGGACATCAGATCAATGTCCAGCCTCTCTATGAGTATAATGTCGCGGATCGACAGTCTCGAAAGCATCGAGACCTCTTAATTCAGATTCCAGTGTTCTGGCTAGCCGGTAACTGGCTTTACGACCTTCGAAAGCCATGAACCAGCATTGCTGCGCGGCTCAAGTCCCTTGGACTGCAGCAATTTGTAACTATCCTTGTACCAAACGCTGTCTGGATAGTTCTGCCCAAGCACAGCCGCTGCCGCCTGCGCTTCAGAAGCCAGGCCCATTGCGTAGTATGCTTCGGTAAGGCGCGCCAAGGCTTCCTCAACGTGCCGCGTATTGGAATAGTTTTCCACCACATAACGGAAACGCTTGATTCCCGCGATGTACTCGCGCCGTTCCAGATAGTAGCGACCGACCTGCATTTCCTTGCCAGCAAGCTGGTCGCGGGCAAAGCGAATCTTCTCATTCGCATCGTGAACATATTCAGACTCTGGCCAGCGGGCTTCTACCTCTTCCATAGCCGCTATTGCACGGCGCGAGGCTTTCTGGTCGCGGGTCACATCGGGAATTTGTCGGAAGTAGCTTAGGCCAACAATATACTGGGCATATGCAGCGTCGGGCGAGGACGGATAAAGCTGGACATAACGTTGTCCGGCGTTGATGGCATCCTGATATCTTCCCTGCCTGTAGCTGGCGAAAGCATCCATAACCATGGCCTTTCGAGCCTGATCGGAATAAGGGTGCTGGCGATCAAGCGCCTGAAACTTTTTGCTCGCTTCGCTTAGACGCCCCGCGTTCAGGTTTGCGAGCCCCTGATTATAAAGCACGTCTGGCGGTTCGGTCTGCTCAACATAGGTGGACAGATCAATATCGTCATCCGATGACATGCAACCCGCCGTGGCAAGCGCCATAACCGCTAATGATGTACATAGCGCAATACGAGACAGCCGCGACTTAACCATTACAAATGCCATATTTCCCATTCCGCCTTAGGGCGCCTCAAAGGTCGAAATGCTGCGGAAAACCGCAACGCACCCATCTCACCAAACGCATTGATCCGCCAATCGCACATTTTTGTGGCAATCGATGGCAACACCCTCGCAATATACGGCCATGCCGCATTGATAAACCGAAATAAACGTAATTTGTTAAAAACAACTGTGCGCTTACAGCACCCACGGCGCGTATACAGGCGCATTGACTGCTACCAGATCAACCCGCCGCCCACGCTCCCGACGATCAGCTTCAACAAACTCAAACGCCGATCGGTCCGACAGCAGGCGCTCCAGCGCCATGGCATTCAGTCGATGACCACCCCGATAAGAACGGAAGCAGCCGAGGAAACGCGCACCCGCCAATGCAAGGTCGCCCATCGCATCAAGCATTTTGTGCCGAACGAACTCATTCGGATAGCGCAATCCATCAGCGTTTATGATCTTGCTGTCATCGCCGATCACCACAGAGTTCTCAAGCGACGACCCGAGCGCGAACCCTGCGGCCCACAACCGCTCAACGTCTTTCATGAACCCGAATGTGCGGGCCCTCGAAATTTCGCGACGGAACGTGTCAGCATTAATATCAGTTGCAAATGCCTGCCGCCCGATTGCCGGATTTTCAAAATCGATCTCGACCTCAAAACGCGTGCCCGAATACGGACGGAACTCCGCCCATGAAGCACCATTTTCAATTCTCACAGGTTTGAGAATTCGGATGTAACGCCGCTTTACCGGCTGAACCTCATACCCAACCTGATCGAACGCATCGACAAACATTGCCGCGCTTCCGTCAAGGATCGGCACTTCCTTGCCGTCCAGCTCAACAATGAGATTATCGATGCCAAGACCGGACAATGCCGCCATCAAATGCTCGACGGTAGCCGCGTAGGCTCCATTTCGGTCGCCAAGTGCGGTGCAGAGGTCGGTAGTACCAACTTCAGAAACAAGTGCACGCACCTCACGTGTGGCGCCATTTGGCTCCGCCAGGTTAAAGACGATACCAGTATCAGGGTCGGCCGGAATGAAATGAATGCTTACCGGCTGTCCACTATGTACGCCTGTACCGGACAGGGAAACTCGCGATTTAAGCGTTGTTTGCAAATCCTGCAATTTTATCCCCGTACACCAACTTGTCCGCTAACCTGCTAACGCCGCCACTGGCGCTGCCACGCAAGAGCATCCCTCCACCACGAATGCCCTCAGTTTCGCCGTGAAGATAATTTGCCGGATGCGTGTTTCCAAATCACGGATTCTTACCCAGTGTTACCAACTCAAAAAGCAGGTAGCACAAATAAGCCGTTGAAAAACCTAGTTATTTTCTACGGCAAAACGGGCGCTATTTGCGCCCGTCTCCAATTTCGTTATCGACTGTTAATCAATGCGGCAAGACTTAGTTTGCCTGACGGCGCAGGAACGCCGGAATCTCAAGCTGATCTTCCTCATGTACCGCGCGAGTCTGCGGCGTGAGGCGGCCCGTATCATCCAGCTGGCCGCGGCGCGGCGCGTAGATTTGCGGATCGCCGGTGTTCAGGCGGCGAGCTTCAGGCGCGGCCTGACGCAGCTTCGGCTCCCGTGGCTGCTCAGCAACCGGATGCTGCACAGGCGCTTCAACGTGACGGGTGAGACCGCTCGTGAGCTTCTTGATAAGGCTCATAGGCCCACTTTCCTGAGGAGCGGCGGGACGGGTCTTTGCTTCAACTGCGTCGCGGATCACGGGCGGAAAATCTTCCACACGCGGCATGCGCGGCGCTGCTTGCTGAACTGGTGCAACTGCTTCCCGAACCGGTGCTTGTGGCACAGGTTGCGGGGCGATGTGTTGAGGTGCAGCTGCTGCTACTGGCTGGGGGGCCTGAAAGATTTTGCTGGCGGGGCGAAAGTCATCCACCTGTGCGGTAGGGCGCTGAACTGCCGGTTCAAAATCGCCCTGCTCCGCTACGCGCATAGCCTCCGCGACTGGATCAGCCATTGGCTTCGGCGCAACAACCGGAGCTTCCTGGCGCGGCGCTGGCTGCGGCTGCTTCACTGGTTGACGGATAGCAATCGGTGTCGCGGCAATTTCAGCAGCAGTCTTGTCGATACCGGTGGCAACGACAGACACCCGAATGACCCCTTCCAAATCCTCGTCGAAGGTAGCACCGAGAATGATGTTTGCTTCCTGATCGACTTCTTCGCGGATGCGGGTTGCCGCTTCGTCCACCTCGAACAGCGTCAGGTCGCGACCACCGGTGATCGAGATGAGCAGGCCCTTTGCGCCCTTCATAGATGTTTCGTCGAGCAGCGGGTTCGAAATCGCGGCTTCGGCTGCAGCCATTGCGCGCCCTTCGCCGGATGCCTCGCCAGTGCCCATCATGGCTTTGCCCATCTCACGCATGACAGAACGCACGTCTGCGAAATCGAGATTGATGAGACCTTCTTTCACCATCAGGTCAGTGATGCAGGCAACACCCGAATAAAGCACCTGGTCGGCCATTGCGAAAGCATCGGCAAAGGTCGTCTTGTCATTGGCAAGGCGGAACAGATTCTGGTTCGGGATAACAATCAGCGTATCAACGCACTTTTGCAGCTCCTCAATTCCGAGGTCTGCTGTTTTCATGCGCCGCATTCCTTCGAAATGGAACGGCTTGGTCACAACGCCAACGGTCAAAATTCCCCGTTCGCGTGCGGCGCGTGCAACAACTGGCGCAGCGCCTGTGCCAGTGCCGCCGCCCATACCAGCGGTTACGAAGCACATATGGGTGTTGGACAGATGGTCGTTGATTTCATCAATGCATTCTTCGGCGGCGGCGCGCCCAACTTCAGGCTGGGAACCAGCACCCAGTCCTTCGGTAACATTGGCACCGAGTTGAATGAGGCGGTCGGCCTTGGACATTGTAAGAGCCTGGGCATCGGTATTGGCAACCACGAACTCAACGCCGCGCAAACCGGCCGAGATCATGTTGTTGACGGCATTTCCACCGCCTCCACCAACTCCAAAAACGGTGATCCTCGGCTTAAGTTCAGTAATATCCGGCTTTTGTAGATTGATTGTCATGGTTTCTGTCCTTTGCCTTTTTGCCGCCTCGCCGCGCGGCGCTTAGGGGCTATCCCCGCTAGATTAGAAGCTTTCTCGTATCCACTGACTGACTCGGTGAAACCGCCCTCCGGTTCCGGTCAACTTCATACGCGTACTGCTATTTATGCTTTCACTCTCAAACGTCGCCAGCTGCGGATAGATCAACAGACCAACCGCAGCGGAAAATGCCGGCCCCTTTGCAGCTTCCGGCAATCCGGCCACGCCCAGAGGCCGGCCGATTCTCACATTTCTGCCCAGGATGCGCCGGGCAGCTTCCGGCAAACCCGAAAGCTGGCTGGCACCACCAGTCAGAACAACACGACGCCCCACCGTCGCTCCATAACCAGATTTGGCAAGCCGATCGCGCAGCATTTCCAGCGTCTCATCGACGCGAGCGCGAACGATGCGCGTTATTGCCGAACGCGGGACATGCAAGGGCGGCTCATGCTCATCGCCGCTCATGGGGCTCACGCTCACCACATCATGATCGTCGCCGCCTGCCGGCAGTGCTGAACTGTGCATTACTTTCAAACGCTCTGCATCCTCGATACGCACGGATAGCCCCCGCGCAAGATCAAGAGTTACATGATTCCCGCCCAAAGGAATTGCGTCGGCAAAAACAAATTTTCCTTCCGAGAACACAGAGACGGTTGTCGTTCCACCGCCCATATCGATGCAGGCCGCGCCCATCTCCAGTTCGTCATCGACCAGAGCTGCGAGACCGCTCGCATAGGGAGTCGCAACCATGCGCTCTACGCTAAGGTGAGAACGGTTGATTGCCGCCTCCAGATTGCGCTGCGGTGCAGCGTCGCCGGTCAGAACGTGCATATCAACGCCGAGCGTTTCGCCGACCATGCCGCGCGGGTCGCGAATTCCCCGCTCCTGATCCAGTGAAAACGCAACAGGCAAGGAGTGCAGAACCTGCCGCTCCGCCTTCATCGCCTGCTTGGCGCCTGCGGCCAGCACCTTATCGATATCGTACTCGTTAACTTCACCGCCGCGAAGATTGATTGTCGCGGAAAAGGTTTCGCTGCGCATACGTCCGGCAGAGACATTGACGATCAATGAATCCACCGTCAGCCCCGCCATACGCTCGGCAGCATCAACGCACTGCCGGATCGACTGTTCGGCGCGCTCAAGATCAACAACCACGCCAGACTTCACGCCCTGCGACCGCTGATGTCCAATACCAATGACATGAGCCTTATGTGTGCGGGCACGCAGAAGCTGGCTATCGCCACTCGGCTTGAGCCGTGCCACGATACAGCAAACCTTGCTGGAACCGACATCCAGCACAGTAACTATGCCGGAACGCTGCGTTCCTTCTTTTTGCCCGGCCAGCCAGCTCATGTTCTTGCCTCCGGCTTCTTCTTGCTGGCTGCCGCCTGCTCTTTCAGCTCGGCATCCCGACGCGCCAACGCCTCGTCCGTGAGCGCAAAAACGACGCGATCGGCCAGACGCATATCGATGGAAACGACATCGCGATCGAAAATATTGCGCTCTCGGTTCATCTGCCCAAGAAGCTCCAGCGCGCGCTCCATGCCAACTTCCGGCAAGAGAACATCCACGCCATTGTCCAGCTTCAGATTCCAGCGCCGATCCGCGATGCGCACATAGGCACGCACACGCGCCGCAATGTCAGGGTATTCCTGCATCTTTGAGACGAAGTTGGCACCAACCTCCGGCGCCCCCAATCCCAACATCAGCGGCAACGGGCTGCGAGTGGCGTAATTGTAGGGCGCAATGATATTGCCGGACTTTTCAACGACCGAGAGTTGGCCATCATGCTGCCAGATCGCGAATGGCGTCCGCTCATGCAGCTTCACTTCAATCGTGTCGGGATATATCTTGCGAACCGACGCGTTTTCCACCCACGGCAATTTACTGATCCGGTCGCGCGCCGCCGACGCATCGAACCCGACCAAAGATGTCCAGCCAGTCAACTCCAGCCGGTCCAGCACATCAATCTCGGAAACTTCGCGATTACCCGTGACTGTTATTTCATCGACAGCAAAACCGGTCCGGGCAGTAACAGCCTGCGCGATATTCGGCATATGGCCACCAACCAGGGCACCATAAATTCCAGTAGCCGCAAACAGCGTCGATATCATTGCAGCATTCGTATAGCGCGGAGGTTGAATTTCACCACGGCAATACCGCGCAAGGAAGCGCACAGGCTTGCGAAATGGCCGAGGCAATACAAAGCCCTGCTCGGCTTCCAGGCGAGAACCCGGAGCAGACCGATAAAGGCCCCTCAACGCTCGATTCAATCGCCTCACCGAGAACAAGACGCGTCCTCCACCAACCAACGTAACAATTCACCAAAGGAATGACCGGCAGCCCTCGCAATGTCCGGCACCAGCGAGGTTGGCGTCATGCCCGGCTGTGTATTGATTTCCAGCCAGATCAGCTCACCATTCTCCGAGAAACGATCATCATAACGGAAGTCGGAACGCGAAACCCCGCGGCAACCGATAGCCTGGTGAGCCGCCAATGCGATTGTTTGAATCTTTTGGTAAATATTTAATGAAATTTTAGCCGGAACTTCATGAACCGAGCCGCCAGGCACATATTTTGAGTCGTAATCATAGAACCCGTGACCAGTCGGAATGATTTCGCACACGCCCAGCGCAACGTCGCCCATAACAGCACAGGTCAACTCGCGCCCATGAACGTACCGCTCGACCATCACCTTTTCGCCATAGCGCCACTCTTTTGAAGAAATAATCTGCGGCGGATGAGATTGGTCTTCCTTAACGATCACAACACCAAAACTCGAACCCTCATTGACCGGCTTCACCACATAGGGCGGCTTCATCGGGTGCTTGTTCCCGATAGCGAACCTGTCGACAATTTTGGATTCTGCAACCGGCACACCGGCTGTACGGGCTACAATCTTGGCAAGCTCCTTGTTCATTGCCAGCGCTGAAGCAAGGACGCCAGAATGCGTATAGGGAATTTGCAAATACTCCAGCACACCCTGAACAGTGCCGTCCTCGCCAAAAGGACCGTGAAGCGCATTGAAAGCAACATCAGGCTTCAGTTCGGTTAGCACCGTCGCGATGTCATGCCCGACATCCACCCGGGTTACCCTGTAACCCTCAGCTTCAAGAGCATCAGCACAAGCATTCCCGGAAGAAAGAGAAACCGGGCGTTCAGACGAGAACCCTCCCATTAGAACTGCCACGTGCTTCATCGCCATACCCGGTCTTACCCCTCTGATCGGGCCGCCTCATCCCAGTTTCACAAATCAGAGTCGGCTCTTCCCGGCAAGCGGGAGTTAAACACACGACTCAAATCAGGAAACGACTTAGCCCAAAGAATCAGAGACTTGATTCAGGCGCAAGGCCTTTGATTCGGATTGATTCATATTTTTTGATCCGGGTACGAATCATACGAAATATACTAGAGCATTTGGCCCTGAAACTCCTGCACCTCGCGCCCCGGCTTGAAGTCGCCGATCCGCTTGATTTCCCACTGGAGCTTGATGCCGGAATTCTCAAGCACCCGCGCCCGCACCGTCTCGCCAAGATATTCAAGGTCGTAGGCTGTAGCGCTGCCCATATTGATCATGAAATTGCAGTGCATAGGTGACATCTGGGCACCCCCAACTGCGAGGCCACGGCAACCCGCCGAGTCAATTTCTTTCCAGGCTGACGTGCCTTCAGGGTTCTTGAAGGTTGAGCCGCCAGTCTTTTCCCGAATCGGCTGCACCGTTTCGCGGTGATGTTGAACAGCGTCCATAGCAGCCTGAATCGCGTCACGTTCTTCCGGATAGCCTTCAAACACTGCGGAGATAAATATCAAATCTGGCGGGACTGAAGAGTGCCTGTAAGCATAACCCATCTCAGCGTTTGAAAGCGTGTGCACCTCGCCATTGCGATCGAGCGCACGGACCTCAACAACACGCTCGCGA
Organism: Rhizobiaceae bacterium; assembly: GCA_019635795.1. Lineage (GTDB taxonomy): Bacteria > Pseudomonadota > Alphaproteobacteria > Rhizobiales > Rhizobiaceae > Mesorhizobium_G. Next base: position 186,759 of record JAHBYV010000004.1, on the reverse strand, counting down.
GTTTCAACACCGTTAGCGCCCGCGTTCATGCGCAAAGCGCCGCCGATCGCTCCAGGAATGCCGTGATAGAAATGAAAACCGCCAATACCTGCTTCCAGCGCGACGGCTGCAAGTTTCTTGTCCGGACACGCAGCACCTGCCCTGATCCGGATATCAGAAATCCGTACGGCCTCGCCAAATCCTTTGGCGGACAAGCGTATCACAACGCCTCGAACGCCACCCTCACGCACAAGAAGATTTGATCCGACGCCAACAACCAAAACCGGAACGTCGAGGGGTACCGCCTTCAGAAATGCAGACAGGTCAGCCTCATCTGCGGGTTGAAACAGCAGGTCGGCCATACCGCCGGCACGAAACCAGGTAATCTTGTCCATTTCCGCGTCGGGTGTCAGGCGACCCCTTATGCCGGAAAGAGCATCCCCCAAACGCGCAACAAGCGCCTGACCTCGACTCATGCGGCCTCGCCTCTCAGTTCCTTAGGAAGCGTATAAGCCCAGTTTGTAATATTTCCCGCGCCCAGGAAAATGACCAGATCACCGTCTTTCGCCAGTTCCCGAACGAGTGGAGCAATTTCAGATTGGCCTTCAATCGCCCGCGCGTCGCGGTGACCGCCCGACCGTATGCGCGAAACGAGCGTGCTGGAATTGACGCCCTCAATCGGCTCCTCACCAGCTGCATAGACCGGTGCTACCAGAATTGTGTCGGCATCGTTGAAGCAAGCCGAAAAATCGTCGAACAGATCGTGCAAGCGCGTGTAACGGTGCGGTTGGGCTATCGCAATGATCCGCCCCTTGGTGGCGTCGCGCGCAGCCCGCAAAACTGCCTTTATCTCCACCGGATGGTGGCCATAATCGTCAAAAATCTGAACACCGTTCCAACTACCTGTCAGTGTGAATCGGCGTTTGACCCCACCAAATGAGGACAGTCCGCGCTTGATCGCTTCGTCTGTAAGACCTAGTTCATGCGCAACCGCAATAGCGGCAGTCGCATTGGACATATTGTGACGCCCCGGCATGGGAAGCGCCAGGTCTGCGATCGCTATTTGCTTTCCCGACTTGCGCTCACGAATGACAACATCGAATCGGGAAGTCGCCCCCTCCATGCGGTGATTGGTAAAGCGGACATCTGCTTGAGCGTTCTCGCCATAAGTTATGATGCGCCGGTCTTCGATGCGTGACACGAGTGCCTGAACTTCAGGATGATCTGTGCACATGACCCCAAAACCATAAAACGGGACGTTCTCCACGAATTGGCGAAACGCTTCCCGCACCTTGTCGAACGTGCCGTAGTGGTCAAGGTGCTCAGGATCGATATTGGTAACGACAGCGACATCGGCCGGAAGTTTCAGAAAGGTGCCGTCGCTCTCATCGGCTTCAACAACCATCCACTCGCCTTCGCCCATGCGTGCGTTCGTGCCATAAGCATTGATTATCCCGCCGTTGATAACGGTGGGATCCAGCCCACCAGCCTCCAACAGTGTCGCAACCATCGAAGTGGTCGTTGTTTTGCCATGCGTACCGCCAATCGCGACCGCTTGGCGGAAGCGCATGAGCTCCGCCAGCATTTCTGCGCGGCGAACGATAGGGAGCAGCTTTTCACGCGCGGCAATCAGTTCAGGGTTGGTTTTCTTGATGGCAGTTGAGACAACGACAACCTCAGCCTCTCCAAGGTTCTCCGCGCGGTGTCCAACGAAACATTCAATGCCCTTCTCACGCAGTCGCTGTACATTTGCACTGTCTGCCTGATCTGAGCCCTGAACGCGATAACCGAGATTGTGCAACACCTCGGCGATGCCGCTCATGCCGATGCCGCCAATGCCGATGAAATGCACCAGCCCTATTGCCTGTGGCATTTTCATAAGCCAGCTTCCTTCCTGAATGCCTCAAGTGATTGTCCGCGAGCGACTGCCTCCGCGAGATCAGCCAGCCGCCGCGCCGCGTCCGGCTTTCCAACCGATAGCGACGCAGCCGCCATTGTCGCGAGTCGCGTGGGGCTGGTCATAAAGGCGAAAATCAATTCTGCAAGACGCTCTGGCGACAGGGTGGATTGCGGATGAACCTCCGCCCCCCCCGCCTGTTCGAGCGCTGCCGCGTTTGCAGCCTGATCGTGATCTAGTGCGTGCGGATACGGTACGAGCAGTGCCGGACGCCCGACTACCCCAATTTCAGAGACCGTCGAAGCACCCGAACGGGCAACTATCAACTGCGCATCCGCTATCCGTTGAGCCATATCCGTGAAGAAGGGTGACACCTCAGCGCCTATACCCAAGCTGGCAAAGGCGGTGATCACACTCTCCGCATCTTCCGGGCGTGCTTGCTGCGTCAGAACCAGTCTCTTGCGCTCACTCGCCGGGAGTTTCGCTATCGCTGCTGGCAATGCCTGCGAGAAGAACTGCGCGCCTTGGCTGCCCCCAAAAACCAGGAGACGGAAAAGATCGGCAGAACGCGCCTGCACATAGGGGGCTCCCGCCAAAGCCAGCACAGCGGGTCGGACCGGGTTTCCAGTAACCAGAATCTTTTCGGAATATGCTGATCTTGCAGGATCAAGAAAGCCGCCTGCTATTGCCGATACGCGAGTCGCGAGTGCGCGATTGGCGCGGCCCATAACAGCGTTCTGTTCATGAATTACCGTTGGCACACCGCGCCGCGTGGCTGCAAATACCGGCGGCAATGTGGGATATCCGCCAAAGCCTATAACAATGGATGGCCTGATTTTCTTGATAACGGCAGATGCCTGGCGAACACCCTTCCAGATCGCCCAGAATGATCTGGCCAGATCAACGGGATTCTTCGATCCCAATGTCGCAGATGCAATCGGGTGTATCGCGTCAGCCGGAAATGATCCGGCATATCGATTTGCCCTTTCATCACTTGCAAGATGAACTGCCCAGCCACGTGCTTTGAGTTCATGTGCTAGCGCCTCGGCGGGAAAGAGGTGCCCTCCCGTTCCGCCAGCTGCCAGCAGTGCGGTTCGCTTCTCTGTCATTCAGCAGCCACCATTCGCGGCATCGACAAGCGATGGTTCTTCAGCTTCTCCGGCCCGCGACGGGTCAACGCCAGAACCATGCCCATCGAAATAGCGATCGCGATAAGCGAGGAACCGCCGTAGGAAATAAAGGGCAATGTCATGCCCTTGGCAGGGAGCAGTTGCAGATTGACGCCCATATTGATGATCGACTGGAAGCCGAAAACTGTCACCAGACCCGCCACTGCCAGTCGCGTGAACTCGTCATGTTCTCTCAGCGCTATCTTCATCCCGCGCAGCACGATGAAAGCAAATATGAGCATGATCAACATGCAGGCGATGATACCGAACTCCTCACCGGCGACCGCAAAAACAAAGTCAGCATGGCTGTCCGGAATCATGCGCTTGACAGTACCCTCTCCCGGACCAACGCCGAACCAGCCGCCTGCAACGACCGCATCACGACCCATGTCGACCTGATACATGTCACCCTCTCCCGAGAGGAAGCGATCGAGCCGGCTCGCTACGTGCGGAAAGATTGTATAGGCCGCAAATGCGCCAAACACGCCAACTCCGCCGAATAGCGCAATCCAGAACCACGACATACCTGCGAGAAAGAACATCACGCCCCAGGTTCCAAGTGTCAGCATGGTTTGCCCGAGGTCAGGTTGCAAAACGAGCAAGCTGATTACGATCCCCAGAAGACAGATGGCGAGAAAGTTTCCGGGTATCGTGCGCTTGCCTTGTTCGGAAAACAGCCATGCGCAGATCACGACAAATGCAGGTTTGAGAAATTCGGAAGGTTGAACGGAAAGGCCACCAAATGACAGCCAGCGCCGCGCACCCTTGACCTCAACACCCATGAACAATACCGCAACCATCATGACGAGAAAGACGCCCAGCATGATGAGGGCCATCCGCCGGACCTGTCTTGGCGTCAGGAAAGACACTGCCAGCATTGCTCCCAGCGCCGGGATCATGAACATGATTTGCCGTGTTGCGAAATGAAAAGTGTCGAGGCCAATGCGGTCGGCTACTGCCGGACTTGCCGCGAACGACAGGATGATCCCCAGCCCCATCAAAGACAGAAACGCAGCAAGAAACCACCGATCGACGGTCCACCACCACGTCGTGACGGGGCTTTTATCCAGACGGCTGAGCATCATTCACCTCCGAGTGGCGTTAAACCTTCAATGGCGCGCACAGCCTTGCGGAATGCATCGCCGCGAACCTCAAAATTCTTGAACTGGTCGAAGCTTGCGCAGGCAGGCGAAAGCAAGACGACAACCTCTGGATTGTCGTCTTTCGCCGCGTCTTGCGCAGCGTGCTCGACGGCGGCGGCAAGTGTACCGGAGATTTCGTAGGGAACAGAACCGCCCAGTGCTGCCGAGAATGATGGAGCAGCCTCACCTATGAGATAGGCGCGTGCGATGCGTGGAAAGAGCCCCCGCAGCGGCTCAATCCCGCCCTCTTTCGGTAACCCGCCGGCAATCCAGTAAATTCGCGAAAAACTGGAAAGAGCCGGTGCTGAAGCATCGGCATTGGTGGCCTTTGAATCGTTGACGAACAACACATTGTCTTTGCGGCCAACTTGCTCCATGCGATGCGCCAGTCCGGGAAAACTCTCAAGCCCAGACTGTATTTCACCCAGCTCAAGCCCCACACTCAGGCAGGCTGCAACCGCCGCCAGAGCATTTTGCGCGTTGTGCTGCCCTCTCAGGGAGCCAATCCCTTCAAGAAACGCGATCCGGCTATAATGACCGTCCCTGGCTTCCATCAGATCAGAACCTTCCGCATAGAAACCGTCGGGCAAGGATAGCCGCTTTGAAATGCGAACCACCTTATGTCCCGCATGGTCCAGACGGTCCGCAATCTGCGCACAATAGGAATCGTCTACACCAACAATCGCAGTTTGCGACCCCGCAACAAGCTGCTCCTTGATTGCAGCGTAGCGCTGCATTGTGCCATGCCTATCAAGATGATCCGGGGTGAGGTTCAGCAATACGCCGGCGGTGGGGTTGATCGAAGGCGCAAGGTCGATCTGGTAGGACGAACACTCAATCACGTAAAAGCGGCCAGGTGCTGGGGCATCCAGCGTCATCACGGCGCGACCAATATTGCCGCCCATCTGCACATCCCTGCCTGCAGATCTGAGAATATGGGCAGTCAGCGCTGTTGTCGTCGATTTGCCGTTCGTACCCGTGATAGCGATAAACGGAGCATCGGGCGCGCGCAGATTACGCTCGCGCACAAAAAGCTCAATGTCACCGATAATTTCCACTCCGGCGGCGCGAGCCAGCTCAACCGTCCAGTGCGGTTTGGGGTGCGTAAGCGGCACACCCGGTGACAAGACGAACGAGCTGAAACGCGCCCAATCTTCCTCCCGCAGGTCTCCGACAGGCAAACCCTCGCTTTCGGCCTTCGCAACACTTTCAGGATTGTCGTCCCAGCAGACAACCTGCGCGCCCCCTTCGATCAGCGCGCGAGCAGTTGCCATGCCCGACCCGCCGAGTCCAAAAAGTGCTACTCGCTTTGCGCTGAAAGACGTCGCCGCAATCACGATCCTACCTCAACTTGAGCGTTGAAAGGCCGATAAGAGCCAGAATGACCGCTATGATCCAGAAGCGGATAACGACCTGACTTTCAGTCCAGCCGAGCTTTTCGAAATGGTGGTGGATCGGAGCCATCAGGAACACCCGCTTTCCGGTCATTTTGAAAACACCCACCTGAATAATCACCGAAAGCGCTTCCATCACGAACAGGCCGCCAACAATTGCGAGAACGATTTCGTGTTTAATTGCAACGGCAATGGTTCCGATCAGTCCGCCAAGGGCCAGCGAACCGGTGTCACCCATAAAAATTGCGGCAGGTGGTGCGTTGAACCACAGAAATCCAAGTCCTGCGCCGATAACCGCACCCAGCACAACGGCGAGTTCGCCCGTGCCGGGCACAAAGTGAATCTGCAAATAGTCAGCGAAAACTGCATTACCTGAAAGATATGCGATAACCCCGAAAGTTGCCGCAGCAATCATGATTGGAACAATCGCCAGACCATCCAGCCCGTCGGTCAAATTGACAGCATTTCCCGCCCCGACAATAACAAAGCAGCCGAAGGGAATGAAGAACCATCCCAGATTAAGGATGACATCCTTGAAGAATGGAAATGTCAGCGAGGTTGAGAAAGGCGATTGCCCTGCCCATGTGACGACTGAAACGGCAACGGCGGCGATCAGGAATTCGATGCCCAGGCGCTTCTTGCCCGACAGTCCCAGATGCGACTGCTTCGTGACTTTAAGATAATCGTCGTAAAAGCCAATTGCTCCGAAACCCAGGGCAACGAGCAGCACCACCCAAACATAGATGCTGGAAAGATTTGTCCAAAGCAGGGAGGATACGATTATCCCGCTAAGGATCATCAGGCCGCCCATCGTTGGCGTACCCGCCTTCTTGAAATGGGTTTGCGGCCCATCAGCGCGAATGGGCTGGCCCTTGCCCTGCCGAACACGCAGTGAGTCAATAATCTGCGGCCCGAATATAAAGACAATCAAAGCCGCTGTGATAAGCGCGCCCCCTGTCCTGAAGGTTATGTAGCGGAACACGTTGAAGAATGAGACGTGATCCGCGAAATTGACCAAGAATGTCAGCATCTGCCTGACTTACCCCCGCACCTGTCCAGACGCTCTGGCAGCCCCGTCATCGACGGGGAATTGTTTCAAGATTGCATCAACGATTCTGGAAAAGCCGGTGGATTTGGATGACTTTACCACGATCGCATCCCCCGGACGTATTGCCGCCATGACGAGAGGCAACAGATCGTCCGTCTTCTCGCGATATTCGAACTTCAGTCCCTTGGGCATGGAGCCCGCCAGCGCCTTCATCGCTTCGCCGCCAAGAAACACACGCTGCGCGCCAGCATCGACAATCAACTCTCCCAATTCGGAATGCAGTTTTTCCGAATAGCTTCCAAGCTCAAGCATATCGCCAAGAACGGCGATGCGCTTTCCCCGCTCCGGAATTTGCATTGCCTTCAGCAAGGAAAGCGCAGCTTTCATGGAGGCCGGATTGGCGTTGTAGCTTTCATCGATAAGGGTGAATGCACCCTTTGGATGCCGCAAGCGATAGCGCTTTCCCCGCCCGGCTTCAGCCTGCAGATCACCGAGCGCAAGCGCGACCGGAGGCAAGGCCGCCCCCACCAGATGCGCGCACGCCAGCACCGCCAATGCGTTCTGCACCATGTGGCGACCGGGCGCACCAATACGCGCCAATATCTCGTTGCCGCCAATTCTGGCAGCGATAGTCGAGTAATCAGAATGGAGTTTGAAATCGAGAAGCCTGTACGTCGAGCGCACATGCTCGCCGAAAAAGGCGATGTTCTTTACACCGGCAGATACCGCGTCCTTCTCCAGCGTCTTCCAATGCGCGTCGTCACGATTGATCAGCGCCGTACCGCCCGAAACAAGACCATCGAATATCTCGCCTTTTGCTCTGGCAATTTCGGCGAGACTTTTGAAATGCCCTAAGTGTGCCGCAGCCACCAGTGTGATCAACGCAACGTGCGGGCGCACCATCTTCACCAGAGGGCGAATTTCATCGGCATGGTTCATGCCAATTTCAAAGATTGCAAATTTGCAGTCGGCTCGCATTCTCGCCAGGCTGAGTGGGACACCCCAGTGGTTGTTGAAAGATTTATCCGACGCGTGAACACTTCCAACGGTTGAGAGGCAATGCCTCAGCGCTTCCTTCGTGCTGGTTTTTCCAGCAGATCCGGTAACCGCAATAATCTTCGCCTTTGTGCGCTTGCGGGCAGCCACGCCAAGCTTTTCCAGCGCCACTAGGACGTCTGGCACAACGATCATCGGAATGTTCAGTCGGCCAAGCGCGGGCAGCTTACCTTCTGCAACGACGAATAGCGCGGCTCCCGCCGCAGCGGCAGCCGTGACGAAATCATGTCCGTCCATTGCGTCGCCTTTGATGGCGAAGAATGCGTCGCCCGGTGCGAGCGTACGGCTATCAATGGATATGCCGCCAATGCCTTCTGGTATGGTTCCCAGCGGTCGCCCATCAGTGGCTTCGATGATCTCTTCAGCCGTCCAAAGATGCGTCATGCCGGCCACTCACTGAGTGCCCTGCGCACTTCTTCATGATCGGAGAACGGCAAGGTTTGCGCGCCCACCGTCTGCCCTTCCTCATGGCCCTTCCCCGCGACAATCAGCGTGTCGCCGGCCTTGAGCATCCGCACCGCTTCCCTGATTGCGGTACGTCGGTCCCCAATCTCGATAGCATCTGGAGCAGCAGCCATGATCGCCGCACGAATTTCGGAGGGAACTTCAGAACGGGGATTGTCGTCAGTGACGATCGCCACGTCCGCGAGTCGTGTTGCAATTTCGCCCATGATTGGCCGCTTGCCTCGGTCACGATCTCCACCGCACCCGAACACGACAATTACCCGTCCGGTAGTAAAGGGTCGCACAGAAGCGAGCACATTTTCCAAGGCGTCAGGCTTGTGCGCATAGTCAACATAGGCAGGCGCGCCATTTGGCGCGGTTCCGACGAGTTCCAAACGCCCGGATGCGCCCTTGAGCTTCTCAAGTGCCTTCATTGCCGTGACAAATGGCACGCCTGTAGATATTGCGAGACCAGCCGCAACCAGCGCGTTGTAAATCTGGAAATCCCCCGCCAGCGGCAAATCGACTTCGAAAATTTCTTCACCTGCAGCTATTTCGGCGCGCTGGCGATAGCGCTCATGCTCAACACGCTTCAGTTGCAAGAAATCGCCGCGTCGCCCCACCGTTCGCACATCAAGCCCGGCGCGTTCGGCAGCCTGAATCGCTTGCTCAGAATATGCATCATCTGAAAAAACAACTGCCGGTGCACCTTTAGGAAGCAAAGCTTCAAACAAGCGCATCTTTGCCTGAAAATAGTCGTCGACAGTTGGGTGGTAATCCATGTGGTCGCGGCCAAGGTTCGTAAAGCCAGCAGCGGCCAGCTGAACCCCATCCAGTCGGCGTTGATCGAGTCCATGACTGGACGCTTCCATCGCAGCGTGGGTCACACCGCTCGTTGCCAATTCAGCCAGAAGCGCGTGCAGGCTAACAGGGTCAGGCGTCGTCAAAGAACCATAGTCGTTTCGACCCGGCGCAACGACCCCTGTTGTGCCAATACTTGCGGCAGCGAACCCGTTGAATTCCCAAATCTGGCGAAGAAAAGACGCAACTGATGTCTTGCCGCTCGTTCCCGTCACGGCCACCATGGTCTTTGGCTGCGAACCGTAAAACCGCGCAGCGGACAGCGCCAATGCACGGCGCGGATCGTTCACGCGCATCACAGCGATAGAAACTGCTCCAACATCGGCTTCGTCGGACGCAACAATCGCAGCAGCGCCGCGCGCTTGCGCATCGGCTGCAAACGACGAGCCATCATTCTTCGAACCAGTAACGGCAAAAAAGAGAGCACCCGGAATGACCTTGCGGGAATCCGAAGTCAGGCCCGCAACCTCGAAGGTCGCCGGTAGAGCGTTTTCGGGAGGCAAAATACCTTGAAATTCAGAAAAGCGCATCCAGCCGCTCACAAGTGAAAGTTGTCTCGAATCATTCCGAAGAGACGACAGTAAACGCCTTCTCTTGGCCGAAATCAGGCTCAACGCCAAGCATCGACGCCGAACGGCGAATAATGTTGGCGACAATAGGCGCGGCGTTCAGACCAGCCGTCGCACCCATACCCGGCTTTTCAGGTTGAGGTTCATCAATGATCGACAGGACGACATATTGCGGATCGTCCATAGGGAATGCAGCCAAAAATGCGTTAAACCGCTTGTTGCTGGCATATCTGCCATTCACAACCTTTTCTGCCGTGCCAGTCTTTCCGCCAACGCGGTAGCCCGGAACTGCGGCCCGCTTGCCTGACCCGCCGGGAGCAGTTGAGTTTAGACGATAAAGATAGCGCATATCTTCGCTCGTCTTTTCACTGATCACCTGGTTTGAAACTGCCATTGCCTCATCCAGCGTGCGCGGCAGGAAGGTGGGCGGCATTAGGCGGCCACCATTCAACAACGCAACAGCTCCGACAGCCGTCTGCAAAGGCGTTGTCGACATGCCGTGACCGAAGGCGATAGTGATAGAATGAACCTTCTTCCAAACTTTGGGTTCGGTCGGCGTTGCAACTTCCGGCAACTCCGTTTGCATCCTGTCCAGCAGTCCGAGGCGCTTCAGGAATTCACGGTGGCCTTCGATCCCCACAACGTCAGCTTCACGAGCAGAGCCAATGTTGGATGAATAGATAAAAACCTCTGGCACGGTCAGAATCCGGTTCTTCCCGTGGAAATCCCGGATTGTTCTGCGGCCAATCGTGATTGGCTTTCGGGCATCGAAGGTACTGTTCAGGTTTACCTTGCCTGAATCGAGTGCCATCGCCGTGGTGAAGCTCTTGATGGTCGAGCCCATTTCATAGAGGCCTGCGGACATGCGGTTCAGCTTGTCCTTATCCTGGGCATCTACGGGGTTGTTTGGATCAAAATCCGGCACCGAAGCCATAGCGATGACTTCGCCGGTCTTGGCGTTCAACACGACAGCCCCGGCAGCGATGGCATGGAACCGTTGCATAGCCTGAATGGCTTCGTCGCGCACAATATGTTGTACGCGAAGATCAATCGATAGTTTGAACGGCTTCAACGATTGCGGGTCTGCCAGACCTGAGGCCTGAAGATCGGCAAAACCTTGATCGTCGATATATTTCTCCAGACCCGATATGCCCTTGTTATCGCGATTGGTAAGACCGACAATATAAGAGGTTGCTGGCCCGGCAGGATAGAAACGCCGATTTTCGGTCCGAAACCCGATTCCGGGAAGACCGAGCTGCATGATGTCATTTTGCTGACGCGGCGAAAGCTGACGGCGCAACCAGATAAAGCCCTTGCCACTTTTCAGTTTGCGATAGGTCTCCTCCATCGGCAGATCGGGCAATACGGTCGAAAGCTTTTCAATTGTTTCGTCCGCATCAATGATGCGGCGCGGCTCGGCAAACAGAGAGAACGTCTTGATGTCCGTAGCCAGAACGGCACCATTTCTATCCACTATGTCCGGCCGAGACGCGGTAATGTGTGGGGCTGGGCCACCATCCGTATTTGGGCCCTGGAAACCAAAATAGATCAGCCGCCCACCGATCGTTGCATATATCGCGAAGAATACGCCCATCGTCATGAGAGCGCGGTTGCGGGAACGACGGCTGGTTGGTGCGCTCGTTGCCTCGAACACCATACCCGACGCGGCTGATTGCTTTTCGCGAGAAATCCTTTTCCTGAGCCAACCGATCATTGCGAGACACTCCCCGTAGTGACCCCATCTTGCTGCGGCTTTGCCTCGCCAGCCAGCAGGTCTTCCATTGAGACCTGCTTTTCAGGTATGGCCTCAATCCCCACCAGCCGCTTGGGATCTGACGGAACCAGATTCAATTGGGACTGGTAGGTATCCACCAACTTCTGGAGACGCGCGGGTTGGGTCAGCAAAGACCAATCAGCTTTCAAGACATTAATGGTATCTTCTTCGTAGCGAATAGAGCGCTCCAGCTTGCGCACCTCCCGCAAACGGTCCTCGGCATCGTGCTTGGTTTTGTAGGTCAGGGCTGCTGCTGCAACCATCACCGCGATCAACAAGGTGTCAGTGGTACGAAACAAGGCTCACAACTCCACCGCTCGTTGAAGCTCAGGCAGCTTTGGAAGGTCGAAAATTGAAAGATCGGCCGTTCTCGGCGGCGCATCCGTGCGGATCGCCGAACGCAATTTTGCCGAACGAGCGCGCGGGTTCGCCTCGACTTCAGCTTCACCGGGCGAGACCGCTCCCCCTATTTTCTGAAAAGTTGCAACACGTGCATTGACCTGCGGCAAATGACGTGACCCTCCCTGCGACTCCCCGCGATCGGAAATGAAGCGCTTGACGATCCGGTCTTCCAGCGAATGAAAGGAAACAACTACAAGCCTGCCGCCCGGCTGCAAAATGCGCTCAGCAGCAATCAGCGCACGCGCCAGTTCTCCCAGCTCGTCGTTGACATATATACGCAAAGCCTGAAATACGCGCGTTGCCGGGCGAATTTTGTCCTTAGCGCCGCGCCCCACATGCGTCGAGATTGCATCCGCAAGATCGAGGGTTCGCTCAAAAGGACGCTTTTGCCTGCGTTCCACAATCATTCGTGCCAAACGGCCAGCATTTTTCTCCTCGCCGAGAAAATTGAAGATGCGCGCAAGATCACCCGTCTTGAAAGTGTTCACAACATCTGCAGCGCTAAGGCCCTCACCCGCCATCCGCATATCGAGCGGCCCGTCGTTGCGGAATGAAAATCCCCTCAATGCCTGATCCAGCTGCATGGACGAAACACCAATATCGAGCACGACGCCATTGGCAGATTCCACATGCGTATCCATCGTGGAAAAGGGTGCGTGAACGAGGCGCAAACGCCCCTGCGCCTGACCCTCCAACTCCCGTCCAGCAGCAATTGCTTCAGGGTCGCGGTCAAAAGCCACAACACTGCAACCCGTATCGAGAATGGCGCGGGAATATCCGCCAGCGCCGAACGTTCCATCCACAATAAGGTCGACTGGCGATGGATCGAGCGCGGCCATCACTTCGGCAAGCATAACCGGAACGTGGCGCTGGAACTCTTCAGGTTCGCTCGTCAAAGTGCCACCGCCCACGCTGATTGGGCGCAAGCGATGTACGTCAAGCCTAGCACCGATAGCAGGCTCGCCAGTAATTTCCGCTTCAATATGTGCATACGCACGGTGCGCCATCAGCTTTCTGTAAAATCCAACTCAAATTTGACGGTTGTCGCACGCAGGAAAAGACCCGCTAACGAATCCAAAGCGTTTTATGCTCCATTAAGGCTAACGAAGGGTTATTATCGTGCGACCGCTACAAAGATTCGTTAAAATTCTAAGTTGATTCAAACATCCAGCCGGATGTCGTAATTCCTTGTTCCAGTTCAGTTTTCAGGACATCAGCGCCAGCTGGCCTGTAAGCCGGGTTTTGTATGGCCCCGCCGATCAAGGCGGAACGTGGCGACCATTCTTCTTGGATGCGCGTTACCACGCACCTCACGCAACCAACCCGGACGGCGGGCTGAAACGCGCCCCAAGGGTTTCCCCTCGCGCCGTCCCTATTCGGTTTTGCTCCCGGTGGGGTTTGCCCTGCTACGGACTGTTGCCAGCCGCACGGTGGGCTCTTACCCCACCCTTTCACCCTTGCCTGCCAAGTGACCCGAAGGTCGCGCAGGCGGTATAATTTCTGTGGCACTATCCCTGGGGTCGCCCCCGCCGGACGTTATCCGGCACCGTGTTCCATGGAGCCCGGACTTTCCTCACGCGCGACCTTTCGGTGCTTGCGCGTGCGGCCGCCCGGCCAGCTGGCACCGCGTATTAAGGGTGCATGGGTATGTTTTGCAAGTGCGTTTGGTGCGCTTTACGCAACTTCCCAATCTTCGCGCTCAGGTAATTCCTGCAACAATCGCCTCAAAGTTGCGATAGTTGACGCGTCGGCGCATCCATTGATCAAGGCAGGTCGGAAATGTCGTTGAAACGCAGAGACGACAGTTGCGGTCAAAACATCATACTCGGCACTTATTTCAACGCCGTAGCCAAACACCGACAGCATCGATTGCAAGTTCTGCACATCTTCGCCCTGATCGCCGACTTGCAATATTGACCCGCCACTGATGTCTTCCGGCTCTACGAACAGGCCCAAACCATGCCTCGCGAGTCGCCGCCAGTCGAACTTTTCGCCAGGATCGACCTTGCGACCCGGTGCAATATCTGAATGACCCAGAACGCGTTCAGCCGGAATTCCATGCCGATGCACAATACCGGTGCACAAATCGATGACGCTCGCCATCTGCACCTCGGCAAAATCGGTATAGCCGAACGCATGACCCGGATTGACGATCTCAATTCCAATTGATCGAGAATTTATGTCGCCCATGCCGCGCCATGAACTCTTGCCTGCGTGCCATGCGCGATCCGCCTCCCGCACCATTTGAACGATTCGCCCATCCTCATGGACAATATAATGAGACGAAACTTCGCTGACAGGATTGCAAAGCCATTCCTCAGCCGCCCTGCCCGATTCCATGCCGGTATAATGCAAGATTATCATATCAGGCTTGCTGGTACCGACACGCGGCCCGAAATTTGGTGAGACGCGAAATTCCGCACCGGAATGTTCACAGATCAGTCCCGTCATGCTGGCTTCAGTTCCCGCTCAATCAGTTCAAACGCTGCGTTAATTGCAGATAGCCGCCTCGTGGCGATTGCAACGAACTCCTCTGGCATCCCCCGGCCAATCAGCCGGTCAGGATGGTTTTCCGCAACAAGTTTTCGGTAGGCTGAACGTATTTCCGCGAAGGATTTGCCACGGCTAACGCCAAGAACGACATAGGGGTCCGCCTCCCCCAGATCGAGATGGCGTGCCACGATTGTCCGATAATGGTCTTCACCAATCTCAAAAATCTCAGCTATTCTATGAAGAAAGCGGTGTTCTCTTTCATGCAGCACACCGTCAGCCTTGGCGATATGGAACAAGCCATCCAGAATATCCTCCAGAACGACGCAATTGGACTCGCCCGATCCGCATAACCGCGCCGCTTGGGCTGCATAGGCTTCGAAACCGGCAGTATCGGCCTGCGCGAGATCATAAAGCCGCGCCACATTGCGCAACTCATGATCGGGAGCGGAGAATATTTCGTGAAACGCACGAATTTCGTCTTGCGTCACCACGCCGTCTGCCTTTGCCATCTTCGCCGAAAGGGCAATCATGGCAACGGAAAATGCAACCTTGCGGCGCAACTCCGGATCACCGCCAAACGTGGTTCGAACGGAAGAAACCACCGACGAAGCGCCACTGCGTACGGCAGTAGAAATTTTAGAGGCGAACTCGCCGAGTCTTTGCCAAATCGACATAACGGCCTTCATAGAACCAACCGCAACGACGTCAACGCAAAATCAACCATAAGCGCTGCATAACCCCATTGATGTGTCCGTGACTTTGCGGCGCAAAAATTGCATAATGGTTCTGGTTAGGTTTCGGGGACGGCATGCCGCTCAACTCAGTCTGGAAGTTTGGCATTCTCTTGGCCGCAGGCGCACTTTGCGCGTGTTCGACCGTCGACGACATGATGCCGGACGGAAAATACAGCGCTGTCGCTGGACCTGTGACGGGCAGTATTGCAAAAACGTTCCCGCGCTTTGGCGACACTGACCCACATGAATGGCAGGCACGGACCCCTTGGGAATATGCGGTTCACGGCACGGATGTTTCCAAATATCAGCCGCATGTTGACTGGCAGGCAGCGCGCGAAGCTGGAATTTCATTCGCGTTCATCAAGGCCACAGAAGGCGGCGACCGCGTGGATGACAAGTTCCGTGAACACTGGAACAACGCACGCGCTGCCGGTGTTCCGCGAGGCGCTTATCATTTCTATTATTTCTGTCGCCCTGCCGCTGAACAGGCAGCCTGGTTCATCCGCAACGTTCCACGCGAAAAAGGCGCCCTGCCGCCAATTCTGGACATGGAGTGGAACCCGGATTCACCCAGCTGCAAGCTTCGTCCGCCAGCCGAAACAGTGAGGCGCGAAATGAAGATATTTCTCGATATCGTGGAGCGCCACTACGGCAAAAAGCCGGTTATCTACACGTCGATCGATTTCTTTGACGACAACAATCTTTCGACGTTCCACGGCTATCGGTACTGGTTGCGATCAGTTGCCGGACATCCAAGCGAGAAGTACGGCAGCCACCCCTTCACCTTCTGGCAATATACCGGAACAGGCGTTGTTCCCGGAATTCGAGGCAAGGTCGATATCAACGTTTTCAACGGGACACACCGCGAGTGGAAGCAGTGGGTCGCACAGAACGCGCATTGACAAATAATTAACGGTCATTTGGTCCGAACTCTTGCATGGCTGCCATGCATCTGTTCGATCACATTTTTGACGAAAGTGCCGGGCAACAGCCGCACCATGCGTATAATGCTTCGATCCTCGGTTGCCCGCCGCGCGGGCGCAATTGCTCTTGTCTTGCTGGGCTCAACCTCCCTCGCCTACGCGCAAGAATGCGGCGGGGAATTTTCTGCATGGAAAGCAGCCGTGCACGAGGAAGCACAAGCGGCAGGCGTCGGTCCAACCGGCCTGGCCGCGCTGGACAATGCGAGGATTGACCCGGAAGTCCTTAAGCGCGACCGCTCCCAAGGCGTTTTCTCACAAAACTTCCTGCAATTTTCTGAGCGTATGATCTCAGCCTATCGCCTCAAGCAAGGTGCGGCGAATCTCAAGAAATATGCTGATGTATTTTCGCGAGCCGAAGCTGAATTCGGTGTGCCGGGGCCAGTAATAGCTGCCTTTTGGGCGCTTGAAACCGATTTCGGTGCGGTCCAAGGCAATTTCGGAACGCTGAACGCGCTTGTAACACTAGCGCATGATTGCCGCAGACCTACGCTTTTCCGCCCGCAGATCATACCGTTGCTCAAGCTTTTCGACAGCGGCACATTGCCGGTTGATGTCAAGGGCGCATGGGCGGGCGAGGTCGGACAAACGCAGATATTGCCGTCTGACTACCTGTTGCGTGGCATCGATGGCGACGGCAATGGCATCATTGACCTTCGCAATAGCCCCGCCGATGTCATCATGACTACAGCGAACAAGATCCTTTCCCGTGGGTGGAAGCGCGGTGAGCCTTGGATCGAAGAAGTGCGGGTGCCTGACACCCTCCCTTGGGAGCAGACTGGCAGGGAAAACAAACTGCCGGTTTCGCAGTGGATTAAATGGGGAATCACCAACCGGGATGGCTCCCCCATTCGCGACAATGGCTTGAAGGCCGGGCTTGTTCTCCCCATGGGCCATCAGGGGCCGGCTTTTCTGAGCTACGATAACTATGACGTCTATTTGCAGTGGAACCAATCTGGAACCTACACGCTGACAGCCGCCAATCTCGCCGCTCAGTTGGCAGGCGCGCCGCCATTTGAGAAGAGACAGTCCGGGGACAGTCTCAGCTTTGAAGAAATGAAGGCGCTGCAAACCAAGCTTGAAGAGCGAGGTTACAATGTCGGCTCAGTAGACGGGGTGTTGGGGACCAACACCCGCGAGGCGGTGAGACAGGAGCAAATTCGCCTCGGTCTCATCGTTGATGGATGGCCGACCCGCCAATTGCTCAGCAGCCTGTAAAGGCCGCTCAGCTCGACGGCAAATCCGTCGCTCCAGCCATCGTCTCAAGGCTTGCGAAACCTTCGGGAGCCTCGCCATCTTCAAATGGCGTTGCCACTTCAACAAAGGTGTCCGGGTAAAAGCCGTTGAATCGCGTACGCAGGGAAAGAGAATAGGCACCAATGTGCCCTATCTCGATCCAGTCCCCGGTATGAACGCTTTCAGGCAGCCAGAACGGCCGGGAAAGTATGTCGACTGAATCGCATGTAGCGCCGCAAACCCGGAAGGGAACGATCTTACTCGCCTCTCCCGCGCGGCTCTTGATGGCTGGATCGGGAATGTAGCGCGCTGGCAGAGTTATCTTGCCTGTCCAGCTATCCGATAGCGAAGCCCATATGCCGTCATTGATGTAAAGGCGACGGCCTTTGCGCAAGAGCACGCGCACGATAAGTGAAAATGCGCGAGCCACTATGACCCGCCCCGGCTCTGCCACCAGCGGCAGGCCCTCAAAACCGTACTCCTTCAGATCTCCGCGCAGCCGTGACATCAATTGTCCCAGTTCAGGCATTGGTGGCTTCCTGCTGTTTGGGTCGTGCCCATAATCAGCCGGAAACCCGCCTCCAACATCCAGACCCGCAAGGTCGAAGCTCATTCTGTTTCTCACCCAATCTGCCGACGCCAAAGCGCGCTCATAGGTGTCGGGATCTTCGATTTGGCTGCCAACATGGAAGCAAAGCCCCACCCTGTAGCCAATCCTGTTCAAACGTTCGCCAATTTCAACCGCGTGAGATGGACTGGCGCCAAACTTCTTTGAAAGCTCGTAGGCGGCGTGTCCCTTCGTCTGGATGCGAACGAAAACGGTAATTGAAGCTGGATCAATGTCGAGAGCCCTGACGATTGGCGTCAATTTGGCGACCTCGTCCTCGTGATCGACTGCAAGTACCCGAATTCCGTAGGTTTCCAGGGCCAGCCGAATGTCCGACTGAGCCTTGACCGGGTGCATATAGATCATCTCGGCATCAGGCGAGACCGCACGTACCGCTTCAAACTCACCGGGCGAGGCAACATCAAACATCGATACGCCTGCTTGCGCCAAGGTTCGCAAGACTAATTCCTCACCATTTGTCTTGACGGCATATGCTGTTCGTCCGGGAAACATGCCCATAAAGCGGCGAGCGTCGGCTTTCAGCACATCCGGTCTGAAGCAGTAAACCGGAACATCCGGCCGCAGCGTCAGAGCTGCTTCGCGTGCGTTTTCGAATCTCTTCATTGGCGACCTCGTGTCCTGCGCCAGAGAGCCTATTTGTTTTTTGGATTTGAAGAAACCTGCCCGCCAATGACGACGAATTTGCCCGATCTGGTTCAGTTTGATCGGTTGATCAAAATTTTTTTCACAGAATGTTTCGGTCTGTTATGTTCTTGGAACTACTCACAAAACCGCCTGAATAAGGTCGCTTTTGTCACAGACTTGTCGCAATGCAGCAAAATTTACGCTTGCCGGAGACGCAAACTGCCTTAGACTCACACCAATAGCTCTTTGGTTGAGGAGGCTATGCATGGGACTTACAAGGCCACTAAACGCTATCATGTTTTGTGCTGCTTTCGCTTTTGTAGGCGCGCTTATAATGGGTGTCCTGCCCTAGCCCCAAAGGCAGCTTGACTTCTCAGGCACAGAAGATTGCGAAAGGCCGGGTCAATCACCCGGCCTTTCGTCGTTCCGTGACTATGCAGCAGCCGAAGTCAGATCGCCAACACGGTTCGGCTTCGGCCTGACTCCAATCATATGGCAGATCGCAAATGCCAGATCGGCACGATTCATGGTGTAAAAATGGAAATCGCCCACGCCGCGCTCGATAAGGTCAAGCACCTGCTCCGCAGCCACTGCCGCGGCCACAAGCATGTGTGTCTGAGGGTCGTTTTCCAACCCGTCAAAGCGTTCCAGCAGCCAGGCAGGCACGTGAGCACCTGCGCGCGCTGAGAAATTCCCAACCTGCTTGATATTATGCACGGGCAATATGCCGGGCACGATCGGGATATAAATCCCTGCCCTGCGCACACGCTCGACAAAACGCTCATAAATATCGTTGTCAAAGAAGAACTGAGTAATCGCCCGCGTAGCGCCGCTATCAACCTTGCGCTTGAGCATATCAATATCTGTCGCAAAATCCGGGCTTTCCGGATGCTTCTCCGGATAGGCAGAAACGGAAATATCGAAATTTCCATGCCTGGCAATGGCGCCAACCATGTCTGCACCATTGGTATACCCACCTTCGTGCGGCTGATAGCGCGTGCCAACTCCAGATGCCGGGTCGCCACGAAGCGCCACGAACCGCTTGACGCCCAGATCAACAAACTGCCGGATAACGGCATCGACCTCATCGCGCGTGGCGTCAATGCAGGTCAAGTGCGCTGCCGGCGAAAGAGTTGTTTCGGCCAGAATACGACCGACCGTTCTAGCCGTTCGTTCTCGTGTGGTGCCTCCTGCCCCATACGTGACCGAAACAAAATGCGGATCAAGCGGTTCAAGGCGCTTCACAGTCTCCCAAAGCCGCGTTTCCATTTCATCGGATTTGGGCGGAAAGAACTCGAAAGAAACCTTGATGCGGTCTCCAAGATCAGGAAGGCGCGAAAATCTGGACTGGGACATCAGGCAACTACTCGTGATTCATCTGTGACATTATCGGCTATCAACAAGCGCTGATCGCGCCCAAGCCAAAGCTTTACAGTCAGCTTGTCGTCTGCGGGAGCCGAAGGCTTAAACTCTGTGGTATCTTCGAGCCGCAGCTCTGCCGCCTCGAACCATTCGCCAATCTGCTGGTCTGCGAATCCGAGACGCTGGTGCGCGTGCTTATCGCGCAAGATTTCAAGGGAATGCGGTGCAAAATCTACGACTATAAGGCGTCCGGCAGGCCGCAACATGCGAGCCGCTTCGCGAATTGCTCGCGCCGGATCGTCCAGATAATGGAGCACCTGGTGCATCGTGACCAGATCAAACGCGTTACGTTCAACGTTGGCCGCAAATATGTCGCCCTGCCGTACTTGCGCATGTGTAACACCAGCCCGATCAAGGTTAGCCCGCGCAATTGCAAGCATTTCCCGTGACAGATCTATGCCGACGCCGCGGGTATAGTTGGGTGCGAGAATTTCAAGCAGCCGCCCTGTTCCCGTGCCAAGATCAAGCATTGACTGGAAAGCGCGCTTGCCGACGAGCTTGAGGATGGCAGCTTCCACCGCCTTGTCCGGCGCATGCAGCGTACGGATCTGATCCCAGCTTTCGGCATGTTCTGAAAAATAGGCGCGTGCCGCATCCTGCCTGCGCTGTTTGACTTCGCCCAATCGCTCCAGATCGCGTTGCACCTGTACATCAGCGCCATCTATGCGCCCGATCAAACCTTTTACAAATGCGCGGTCAGCTTCAACGTCCGTTATGCGAAAAAATGCCCACGATCCTTCCTGATACCGATCGATCAACCCAGCCTCAAGCAACAGCCTCAGGTGCCGAGAAACGCGAGGCTGAGACTGATTAAGGATCTCTGTCAAATCAGAAACGGTGAGGTCGCCATGAGACAGGAGCGCGAGAATACGCATGCGGCTGGTTTCAGCCGCAGCCTTCAAGCGATCAACAACCCTGTTCAAAGAGACGCGCATTGCGGCCGATCCACAAAAGACATAAACATATCTTTATGTGAAAAAGAGATACCATGCAAGCGAATGACAAGAATTTGGCGAACGAACTGGACGAAACATCGATCATCGACAAAAAGCATTATTTGATGACACAAGTTTCAACACAAGCGCGACGACCGATTTGATGGCAACGCAAAGGCAACGAGCATTAGCCAAGGCTTTAACTGCCCTGATCCCGCTCGCTCCTTACGCAGATGCTGAGGCCATTCGATCAGAAGCCAACAGCGCGCACATGAAAACGCTTCCGCCGTCGGTTGCTGTTTGGCTCGCAACGGTCGCTCACATCCGCCACCAGCACACAGATTATGAAAAGTTGCTCGAAGAAGGATATGATCGCGATTCAGCCCGCTTCTTCGTGATCGACGAGACCAATGAAGTCCTTACCAGGTGGAGAGCAACGCGACTCCTGGACCCTGACGATTCGGAAATTTAATCCTCACATCATTCGCAACAGAGCGCCGCCAATAGAATAGCCCGCACCGAAAGCACACAGCAGGCCATAGTCACCCGTCTGCATATCTTCGTGATTCTCCTTGAGTGCAATCACAGCGCCCGCGCCGGCCGTGTTGCCATATCGATCCAGCACCATCGGCGCACGATCATGACCAACCTCCTGCCCAAATGCCAGCTTGAGGATCATCGCATTCATGCGTGCATTTGCCTGATGCAACCAGAACCGGCGCATATCGTTTGGCGTCAAATCGTGATGGTGCAGGAAATCAACGATAAATTTGTGGCCCGCCACGGTCACTTCCTTGAACACCTTGTTCCCAACCTGCTTGATAAGGTTTCCTTCGAGGTCAATCCGATATGGATTTTCCTGCTCAGACCGCGTGATAAAGCCCAGATTATTGCGAATGTTGGATGAGAACTGCGTCCATGCCCGCGTGTCGATTACTTCGAAGCGTCCAGAGCGTCTGCCGTTCCGCGGTTCAACAACCATCGCGACAGCAGCGTCTCCAAAAATGAAATGGGTTTGGCGGTCACGGAAATCCAATGGCGAGGTCACTATCTCTGGAACGACAACCAGAATTCGCTTGTGAGCGCCCGAACGGATCATATTGCTGGCGACATGCAGCGCTGCTGCTGCGGATGAGCAGCCCAGCCCCATGTCAAACCCAGCCCCTGATGTACCGAGCGCATTCTGAATCTCGATCGCAATGGCTGGATATGGGCGTTGGTGGTGCGACGATGAACAGATTACCAGATCAATATCTGACGCCTTGCACCCAGCATGTTCAATGGCACGGCGGGCCGCTGCCAAACCGAACTCGGCCTCAACTGAAAGCTCGTCATCGTCCCGCTGTGCGATTAGAGGGGCCATGCGACTGGGATCCAGCACACCTTCGCGATCAATCATATGACGTTCGCGAATGCCCGAAGCATGTTCAATAAACTCGGCAGAGGATTTTTGCAGCGGTTCGAGGCCGGTTCCAACCCGCCGCGCATTTTCCTGATCGACCCAGGCATTGAAACTGGCGACCAGCTCATCGTTGGTTACCACCGCTTTGGGAATTTCGATGCCAATTCCGCTGATGATAACACGATTCATGCAGGTCTTCTTTCACTCACGAGGCTCTGATTCACCGCGCGACTCGCAGCTGCAAGCGCCGTTTACGCCAGAACTGCGTCAGAAGAAAGCCCACCGCGCCGACACTGAGCGGGCGCGGTGGAACAACACTTAGCGTGTCAGACGCTTATAGGTCATGCGGTGCGGGTTGACCGCTTCGGGACCAAGGCGACGGATTTTATCCTGTTCATAATCCTCGAAGTTTCCTTCGAACCATTCAACATGGCTATCGCCTTCGAAAGCCAGAATGTGGGTGGCAAGACGATCGAGGAACATACGGTCGTGGCTGATGATAACCGCGCAGCCGCCGAAATTCTCAAGCGCATCTTCCAGCGCCGCGAGTGTTTCGGTGTCCAGATCGTTTGTCGGTTCGTCGAGCAGAAGGACATTGCCGCCGGTGCGCAGCATCTTTGCAAGGTGAACGCGGTTGCGTTGACCACCTGACAAATTCCCGACCTTTTGCTGCTGGTCGCCGCCGCGGAAATTGAACGAGGAGCAATACGCACGCGTATTGGCTTCGAACTTTCCAAGCTTCACCACTTCCGCGCCGCCAGAGATTTCCTCCCAAACGGTCTTGTTAGGGTCCAGCGCGTCGCGGCTTTGATCCACATAGCCCAGACGGACGGTTTCACCGACCCGGATCGAACCCTGATCTGGCTTTTCCTGACCGGTAATCATGCGAAACAATGTGGTTTTGCCCGCACCGTTTGGACCAATCACACCGACGATGCCGCCGGGCGGGAGCTTGAAGGAAAGGTCCTCAATCAGCAGTCGGTCGCCATAGCCCTTGGAAAGTCCTTCAACTTCGATGACAACATTGCCAAGCCGTTCCCCATGCGGAATGACGATCTGCGTATCGGTGGGCCTGCGGCTATCCGCCTGTTCCAGCAATTCCTCAAACGCCTTGATACGCGCCTTGGATTTGGATTGCCGCGCTTTCGGGCTGGAAGCAATCCACTCCCTCTCGCGAGAAATAGCCTTCTGTCGTGCATCGTCCTCGCGTCCTTCCTGACGCAAGCGTTTCGCCTTTGCCTCAAGGTAGGCGGTGTAATTCCCCTCGTATGGAATACTGCGACCACGATCGAGCTCGAGAATCCAACCGGTAACATTATCGAGGAAGTATCGGTCGTGTGTGATGATCAACACAGCACCGGGATAGGCGCGCAAATGCTTTTCCAACCATGCGGTAGTTTCTGCATCAAGGTGGTTGGTAGGTTCGTCGAGCAGAAGCAGGTCCGGCTGTTCCAGAAGCAGACGGCACAGCGCCACACGCCTGCGTTCACCACCGGAAAGCTTGGTCACATCGGCGTCTTTCGGCGGGCAAGCCAGCGCGTCCATCGCCATTTCGACCTGCTGTTCCAGATCCCACAGGTTCAGCCGATCCATCTCGTCCTGGAGATGGGCCGATTCATCCGCAGTTTCGTCGGAATAATTCATCATCAGCTCATTGTAGCGCTCAATGATGGCCGTCTTTTTCGCTACGCCATCCATGACGTTCTCAAAAACGTTCTTGGATGGGTCAAGCTGCGGCTCCTGTGCCAGATAGCCGACGGTCGCCCCCTCGGCGAGCCAAGCTTCGCCGGAATATTCTTTGTCCATTCCCGCCATGATGCGCAAAATGGTAGATTTACCGGCACCGTTCGGTCCCAAAATGCCGATCTTGGCATCGGGGTAGAATGAGAGATGCACGTTATCCAGCACCTTCTTGGCGCCGTAGGCCTTCGTCAGGCCCGACATGTGATAGATGAATTGGCGTGCCACGCTTGGCTGTCCTGTTTTCGCTTATCGGAGGATTGTGCGCTATGTAGGCGAGGAAACGCAAAACGGCAATCCATCATTGTGCATCTATTGGCTGTTGGGCCCGCTCTTGACGCAAAGGGGCCGTTCCGCCATCAGTCACCGCCGGTTTGGAGACACAAATGCCATTCAGCGACCAGCGTGTGCTTCATTCGCCGACAGGGGCGATGCTGAATTTTTACGTACGCAAGGCCGAGGGCAAGCCACGCGGCGTTGTGCACATAAATCACGGCCTCGCTGAACACGCAGCACGTTATTCCCGTTTCGCAGACTTTCTGGCTCGGTGTGGTTATACGACCTACGCGCATGACCATCGTGGACACGGCTCCACCACCGCGCCTGACGCGCCGTTGGGCGTATTCGCATGGAAGGATGGCCGTTCGAAGGTTCTGGCCGACATTGCGGCCATGCATGATCTGATAAAGCGCGAGCACCCAACCCAGCCACTGATCCTCTTTGGCCATTCATTGGGCGCAATAATCGTGTTGAACTTTCTTCAGCGTCACTCTTCCCATTTGAAGGGCGCTGCAATTTTCAATGCCAATGTTTCGGCCGGTGCATCACCACGATTTGCACAGCTCCTTTTGGGATGGGAGCGATTCCGGCTGGGGTCAGATACACCATCAAGATTTATGCCTCGCCTCACCTTCCGGGCCTGGGGCAAATCCATCAACGATGCGCAAAGCAACTTCGACTGGTTGTCACGCGACAGGAACGAAGTAGACAAATATATCGCAGACCCCTTTTGCGGGTGGGATGCTTCCATCTCGCTGTGGCGGGATTTGGTGGGCTTCATCATCTCTGGCGCACGCAATCGCAACTACACCCAGACAGATCGCGGCATCGCCCTATATCTCGTAGGCGGCGAAAAGGACCCGGCCACCAATGGCGGGAAATCGGTCGAATCCATCGCACAGCGCTTTTCCGCAATGGGATTTTCGAATCTTGTATCAAGGATCTATCCGAACGCGCGCCACGAATCTCTTAACGACTTAAACCGTGATGAGATCATGGCGGATTTCGTGGAATGGGCAGATTCAGCACTTCGACCTGCTGGACCATCGGTCAGCGGGTGACATGAACCAGAACCGGCTGTATTTGCTGGCAACAAATGCAAGGGTAAAAAATGGCACTTCCTCCACTGCACGGCATTCGTGTTGTCGAACTAGCTCGTATTCTCGCCGGGCCTTGGGCAGGCCAATTGCTGGCCGATCTTGGCGCAGACGTCATCAAAATCGAAAACCCTAACGGTGGCGACGATACTCGAAAATGGGGCCCGCCTTTTGTGGAGGCGAAGGATGGAGAAAACCTGTCGGCCGCCTACTACCACTCGTGCAACCGGGGCAAACGATCAATCGCGGTAGATTTTGCAACCCCTGAAGGCGCTGAGATCGTACGCAAGCTTGTACGAAACGCCGACGTACTGATTGAGAATTTCAAACTTGGCGGCCTGAAAAAATATGGCCTGGATTATGAGACTCTGAAAGCGGAGAATCCGCGTCTGGTCTATTGCTCCATCACCGGTTTTGGCCAAAGCGGCCCTTACGCCGCTCGCGCCGGCTATGATTTTATCGTGCAGGGCATGTCCGGACTAATGTCAATCACCGGCCCAGCTGGCGGTGAACCCCAGAAGGTAGGCGTTGCAGTCACGGATATTTTTACCGGGCTCTATTCTGTGGTCGCCATTCAGGCCGCACTTCGACATGCTGAAGCGACCGGTGAAGGCCAACATATTGACATGGCCCTGCTTGATGCCCAGGTCGGCGTGCTCGCGAACCAGAACCTGAACTATCTGGTTTCCGGCAAGCCGCCGGTGCAGATGGGAAACGCGCACCCGAACATTGCTCCTTATGAAGTGCTGCCAGTCAAAGATGGGCATTTCATTCTTGCGGTTGGAAATGACGGGCAATTCCAGAAATTTTGCAATGTCGTCGGACTGGAAAACTGCGCCACGCATCCGGATTTCGCAACGAACTCCGCGCGTGTTGCCAACCGAGAGGCTCTGCGAGCCCAGATGTTGCCGGCGCTTGCCAAGTTCGACCGCGCGACGCTCCTTGCAGCGCTGGAAAAAGCGGGCGTGCCAGCCAGTCCGATCAACGACATTGGCCAGGCATTTGCCGATCCGCAAGTGATCGCGCGCGGCATGAGAATGGATCTGGATGACGGTCATGGCAATGCACTGCCTTCCGTGCGCACGCCCATCATACTGTCGCAAACGCCACTGAACTATGATCGCCCCTCGCCCAGATTGGGCGAACATACCGCAGAAATCCTCGCCGAACTGGAAGAAACAAAATGATGCGTACAGGCGGAAAGCTGATTGTTGAAGCGCTTGAGGCAAATGACGTCGAACGCATTTTCTGCGTTCCCGGCGAAAGCTATCTGGCCGTGCTGGATGCCCTTTACGAATCGCCGATCAAAACCATCGTCTGTCGTCAGGAAGGCGGCGCAGCAATGATGGCCGACTGCGAAGGCCGTCTCACTGGCAAACCGGGTATCTGCTTCGTCACCCGCGGCCCCGGCGCGACGAATGCTTCGGCTGGCGTTCACATCGCCATGCAGGATTCGATACCGATGATCCTGTTCATCGGCCAGATCGCGACCGGAATCCGCGAACGCGAGGCCTTTCAGGAAGTAAATTACAAGCGCTTCTTCGGTGATATCGCGAAGTGGGTGGTGGAAATCGACGACGCTGCGCGCATCCCGGAACTGGTCACCCGAGCCTTTGCCGTTGCAACTTCCGGCCGGCCCGGCCCGGTAGTCGTGGCATTGCCGGAAGACATGCTGACCAGCGAAGTCGAAGCACCTAAAGCGCTCGCCGCCACCCCTGTGGAAACATCTCCCGGTCAGGCTGAAATGCGAACGCTTGCAGAAATGCTGGGCAATGCAAAGAAACCTTTCGTCATTCTCGGTGGCACCCGTTGGTCCGCGGCTGCGAAGTCCGACATTGAAAAGGTCGCTGAAGCATGGGCGCTTCCTGTGGGATGTTCGTTCCGCCGGCAGATGCTGTTCGACAATCTGCACCCCTGCTATGCGGGCGATGTGGGGATAGGCATCAATCCCAAACTTGCCGGAGCAATCAAGGAGGCCGATCTTGTTCTATTGATTGGCGGACGTTTTGGCGAGATGCCATCATCCGACTACACGCTTCTGAAAAGCCCCTATCCTGATCAGACATTGGTGCATGTTCACGCAGACGCGAATGAGCTTGGGCGCGTTTATCGCCCTGCCCTCGCGATCAACGCTACGCCCTCGGCCTTCGCCCGCGCATTTGCAGAAATGGCCCCCAAAGCTCCCCCAGCTTGGGAAGAGCGCACCGAAGTTCTGCACAAGGCATATCTCGACTGGTCAACGCCGCCAGAGACCGGCCCTGGTGCCGTTCATATGGGCCCGATCATGGCATATCTCGAAACCGTATTGCCTGACGACGCAATCCTCACCAACGGCGCGGGGAACTACGCTACATGGGTGCATCGTTTCCACCGGTTCCGCAGATACAGTTCGCAGGCCGCGCCAACGTCAGGCTCAATGGGATACGGCTTGCCCGCAGCCGTTGGCGCAAAAGCGGTGTTTCCGGATCGACCAGTAATATGTTTCGCCGGCGACGGTTGTTACATGATGCACGGTCAGGAACTTGCCACGGCGGTCCAATACAATTTGCCGATCATCACTGTTGTTGTGAACAACGGCATATACGGCACCATTCGAATGCACCAGGAGCGGGAATATCCAGGCCGAGTGTCTGGCACGGATATCCAAAACCCAGATTTCGCAGCGCTCGCACTTGCGTATGGAGCACATGGTGAGACTGTCGAGAAAACCGCCGATTTTGCGCCTGCATTCGAACGCGCCAGAGCCAGCGGCAAGCCAGCGATCATCGAGGTACGGCTTGATCCAGAGGCAATTACCCCTGCGCGCACACTCACAGATATTCGAGAGAAGCGATAAGCTCGCGGTTACAATCCGGCGGGCATAATGGGAAAGCCGCCTCCCTTTCCTGATAAGGAGAGGGAGGCGGCGGCCAATCGATATTATTTGATGGCCTTATCGGTGATCGCGCTCGTCCATGCGCCGGACGGCTCCTTCGTAATGATCTTCTGATCAAGCAAAGCCTTGGCTGTGCGGTCATAGGCGGCTTCGATAAGCTTGCCGTCGGCATTGTCGATCAGCTTTGCAACTTCGCTCATCATACGCCGCTGGTGGTTCTCATCCTGCCCGCCATTTTCGACCACGATGTCAGCGGCTTCATCAGGGTTCTCGGTCGCGTATTTCCAACCCTTCATGGAAGCACGGACGAAACGCACCATCTTGTCTTCAAAAGCCGGGTCTTTAAGCTTGTCTTCCATCGCGTAAAGGCCGTCTTCGAGAAGATCGTTCCCCATTGCTGTGTAGTTGAAAACAATCAGATCCTCAGGCTTGTAACCGGCGTCGATCAGCTGCCAATATTCGTTGTACGTCATCACCGATATGCAATCGGCCTGCTTCTGTATCAGCGGCTGGACGTCGAAAGACTGCTTCAGTACGGTCACGCCATCGGAACCGCCTTCGGTGGAATAACCCAGCTTGTTCATCCAGGCATAGAACGGATACTCATTACCAAAGAACCAGACGCCTAATGTGCGGCCCGGAAAATCCTTCTCGGTCTGAACCGGACCATCCTTGGGGCAGACCAGTTCCATGCCGGCTTTCTTGAACGGTTGAGCGATGTTGACCAGCATCACGCCCTTATCGCGCGCAGCCAGCGCGCCACCCATCCAGTCAACGATCACATCAGCGCCGCCGCCTGCAATGACCTGTTCAGGGGCAATATCAGGACCGCCCGGCTTGATCGTAACGTCCAGCCCTTCCTCCTCGTAAAAGCCCTTGTCCTTCGCGACGTAGTAGCCTGCAAACTGGCTCTGCGTGACCCATTTCAACTGGAGAGTTACAGGATCGGCAGCGTTAGCCTGAAAGGCACTCAGCGCCATCGCTGTCGCGAACAAGGAAAAAGTCAGTTTTTTCATTTTGTTGACCCTCTGGTTTGATTCACTTTGTTAATCTTGCGCCTATCCTCCGCGGATAGACGGATGCCAGAACGTGGTAGCTCTCTCGATCAGAGCGATCACACCATAGAAGACCGAACCAACGATTGCCGCAACAGCGATTTCGGCCCACACCATGTCTATATTCATCCGGCCCACCTCAGTGGAAATACGGAAACCCATCCCGACCACCGGCGTTCCGAAAAACTCGGCTACGATGGCCCCGATCAACGCGAGCGTCGAGTTGATCTTTAGTGCATTGAAGATGAACGGTGCTGCGGCCGGCAATCGTAGCTTCACAAGCGTTTGCCAGTAACCAGACGCGTATGTGCGCATCAGGTCGCGCTCCATGTGACCTGATGCGGCAAGTCCCGCCACCGTGTTTACCAGCATCGGGAAGAAGGTCATCACGACCACAACCGCCGCCTTGGAAGGCCAGTCAAAGCCGAACCACATTACCATGATCGGCGCGACACCAATGATGGGAAGCGCTGAGACCATATTGCCGATTGGCAGCAAACCCTTGCGCAAGAACGGCACACGATCCGCCAGAATTGCCGTTCCAAAACCGGCAGCACATCCGATAATGTAGCCTGCGAATACGGATTTGAAGATCGTTTGCCTCACATCAGCACCCAAAACCGGAAGAGAGCTGACAATGCGCTGGCCAACCGCAGACGGCGGCGGCAACAGGATAAACGGAATACCGGCCCCACGAACTACCGCTTCCCAGATGATAAGAATCCAGGCACCAAATATAGCCGGAATGAGAATGCGAAGAGCGCCGTTCAGATACCGGTTGTTCGCTCTAAGGCCGGATAACAACGTCACGCACCGCCATGCGAGAAGCCATGCGGAAGCAACTGCAAGGTAAAAAGCCATCGTGGCGGTGCCTTCGTGGCCTGAGATTCCCGCCAGCAGCAGCCACGCGACACCATGCGAGAGGACGAACAGTGCTGCGGCCTTGAGAAATTGACCAAGCGGCAAACCGTCTACGATCACCGCCCCAGCCAGCATACCGAGCACGATCGCTGCGGTCGCTCCACCAAATCCTTCTGCAAAGGGCAATGTTGCAAAAGCAGAGGCCACCAAAAGGAGAACAAGCCAGGCTTGCCACGAGCGTGAAGCGAAGGTCATGCCGGTCTCGCTCCCATTGCGCGTTCAACAACTCTGGACACTACGCCGACCAGTCCAACCAACAGAAGAGCTACGACCGACCCCGCTACAAGAGCCGCCCACATATCGATCGTGTTGGAAAAATACGAAGCGTTGAGCAGCTTTGCGCCGATCCCCGCAACCGCTCCGGTTGGCAATTCTCCAACGATTGCGCCCACAAGGCTGGCGGCAATCGCGACTTTCATGGATGCGAAAAGAAAGGGCACGGACGCCGGAACCCTAAGCTTCCAAAAAACCTGCGCGGACGTGGCATTATAGGTATGCATCAGATCCAGATGCATCAGCTCTGGTGAACGCAAACCCTTTACCATTCCCACAGCCACCGGGAAGAATGAAAGATACGTTGAGATAAGCGCCTTGGGGAGCAACCCCGTAATATTCACCGCCGCCAGAACCACGATGATCATAGGAGCGATGGCAAGTATCGGAATAGTCTGGGACGCAATGATCCAGGGCATCAGGCTTCGGTCAAGCGCGGCAACATGCACAATCCCGACTGCGATCAAAACACCGAGTATCGTACCGAAAGTGAAACCCAGCAGAGTAGAGGAAAGCGTCACACCAGCATGATATACAAGACTGCGATTGCTGGTGATTTTGCGAAGGAACGTGTTTTCATAGACGTTCGTTAGAACCTGATGCGGCGCGGGCACAATCGGCTTTGCCTGCGCAAGCGTGCTTTGAAGGAATTCCACAGTGCCAGGGCTTACATCTGCCCGCTTGTTCATATCCCTTTGAAATGGGGCATTCATTGCCATCGCCAGTAGGTACCACCCGATTACAATTGCGATCAGGATGGATGTGACGGGCACTATCTTTTCGGAAAAGCTCTTCATGCGCGGCTATTCATCATAGCTGTGACCGGCCCGCAGCCCATCGCGTACACGAGCGGCGATAGCGAGGAATTCCGGCGTTTCGCGAATGTCGAGAGGGCGTTCGCGTGGCAGTGTGGATTCAATCACGTCAGTGACCCGACCGGGCCGCGGAGACATCACCACTATGCGCGTCGAAAGATATACCGCCTCCGGTATCGAGTGCGTAACAAAGCAAATGGTTTTGTTCGTGCGCGCCCACAATTCCAGCAGTTGCTCATTGAGATGGTCGCGAACGATTTCGTCCAGCGCGCCAAACGGTTCATCCATAAGAAGCAGGTCAGCATCAAATGCCAGCGCGCGCGCAATTGACGCTCGCTGTTGCATCCCGCCCGACAACTGCCAAGGATATTTTTTCCCGAACTCGCTCAGGTTCACAAGTTCAAGCGTCCGCCTTATGCGTTCCTGCTGGTCGGCCTTGGAATAGCCCATGATTTCCAGAGGAAGAGCAACATTCCGCTCTATCGTTCGCCACGGGAAAAGCGCAGCGGCCTGAAACACATAGCCATAGGCTCGGGCTTCGCGCGCCTGCTCGGCGCTCATGCCGTTAACCGTCAGGCTTCCCGCCGTGGGCTTTTCCAAGTCCGCAATGGTGCGCAGAAAGGTGGTTTTCCCGCACCCTGAAGGGCCAATAAAGGAAACGAACTCTCCTTTTTCTATGGTCAGGTTCACATCTGACAGCGCCTGAACAGGACCGTCGCTCGTTTGAAATGTAAGGCCAAGGCCGGACGCCGCAATTACCGCATTGGATGCGCCGGCCGCCTGTCTCTCCTGCTGGGTCGGAATCAAGTTTCGATCCTGGCTTGTTGTTTATTGTTGTATTTCTGTTCCCACGTCAGGTTGCCTGACTCGCGATCTATGGCAAGGGACAACCTTGCCATAGCCTCTCCCATCCCCTGAAACTACACACCCGAAGCCGGTATTCCGGTGCGTTGCACCTTTCGAGGCGCAACAAGTTCCTTCCATGTGGAGAGCGCACGGTTGACGGCAGCATTCGGCTCACGGGAAACAAACTCGCCGTAGCCCGGCTTGGCCTCCACCTTGCCGTCGTTCACAGCCAGCTCGCCACGCGTAAAAACAAAGCGCGGCAGGCCGGTGACTTCAATACCCTCGAACACGTTGTAATCAATAACGGATTGCTGCGCTTTAGCTGTAATCTTTTTCTTTTTCTTCGGGTCCCAAACGATGATGTCGGCGTCTGCGCCTTCCACAATTGCGCCTTTGCGAGGATACATATTCATGATCTTCGCTATGTTGGTTGATGTCACCGCGACAAACTCATTCATGGTAAGCCGACCGGTATTGACACCCTTCGTCCAGAGCACTGGAAGCCGATCCTCAAGCCCTCCAGTGCCGTTCGGAATTTTTGTGAAGTCGCCGACGCCATAGCGCTTTTGATCAGTCGTGAAGGCACAGTGGTCCGTTGCGACGCATTGCAGCGACCCAGCCTGAAGGCCAGCCCAAAGCGAGTCCTGATGCGCCTTGTTGCGGAAAGGCGGGCTCATCACGCGACGGGCCGAATGGTCCCAATCCTTGTTGAAATATTCCGTCTCATCCAGAACCAGATGCTGGATTAGCGGCTCTCCATAAACGCGCATACCTTTCTGGCGAGCGCGGCGAATTGCTTCGTGGGATTGCTCGCAAGATGTGTGCACCACGTACAGAGGGACGCCAGCCATGTCCGCGATCATGATAGCGCGGTTCGTGGCCTCACCCTCAACTTCGGGCGGACGTGAATAGGCATGGCCCTCCGGGCCATTGTTCCCTTCCGCCAAAAGCTTTTGGCTCAAGGCAGCAACCACATCACCGTTTTCAGCGTGTACCAGAGGCAAAGCACCGAGTTCGGCGCAGCGCTGGAAAGAGGCCAGCATCTCATCGTCATTGACCATCAGCGCACCCTTGTACGCCATGAAATGCTTGAAGGTGTTGATGCCCTTTTCAACCACAGTCTTCATTTCATTGAAGACCTGCTCGCCCCACCAGGTGATTGCCATGTGGAATGAAAAATCACAGCAAGCCTTGCTGGTCTTGTTGTCCCACATGGTCAAGGCTTCCAGCAATGACTGGTTTGGGGAAGGAAGGCAGAAATCCACCACCATCGTCGTGCCGCCGGAGAGCGCGGCGCGCGTGCCGCTCTCAAAGTCGTCAGCAGAGTACGTCCCCATGAAGGGCATTTCGAGATGTGTGTGGGGATCAATGCCTCCCGGCATGACATAGCAGCCGCTGGCATCGAATTCGTGGTCGCCATGCAGATCGGGACCAATGGCTTCGATCTTCCCGTGCTTGATAAGGACGTCCGCCTTGTACGTGCGATCCGCGGTGACGATTGTGCCGTTCTTGATTACCTTGGACATTGTGTTCCTCCTCAATTGCGGGGCAGGCCTGATCAGGGGACGATCTCGGCAGTCTCAAGCACCGCGTGGAACAGCACGTCGCAACCCGCACCGGCCCACTC
Organism: Rhizobiaceae bacterium; assembly: GCA_019635795.1. Classification (GTDB taxonomy): domain Bacteria; phylum Pseudomonadota; class Alphaproteobacteria; order Rhizobiales; family Rhizobiaceae; genus Mesorhizobium_G. The sequence continues at coordinate 153,042 of JAHBYV010000004.1, read as the reverse complement.
CTTTGTTATTTCTTCTGCTTCATTATGCGAAAGCCCGTCCACGCATGGGCACATGACCATCGCGGTAGGAGCAACCCGGTTTATCCAGCAAGCATCGTGGCCTGCGCCAGAGACGATGTTGCGATGGGAATAGCCAAGTCTTTCAGCAGCATCGCGAATGGCCTTCACGCAACCTTCATCGAAAGTCACCGGATCGAAATGCCCGACCTGCTCAATCTCGTACTGTACGTCCAGCGCTTCGCAGATCGTATCGATGCCATCGCGGATGCGCGCTTCCATCTCGTCCAGAACTTCCTTGTTCGGAGACCGGATATCAATGGTGAAAACGGTCTTTCCAGCGATAATGTTGCGTGAATTCGGATAGACCTCCATGTGGCCAATCGCGCCAACAGCATCTGGCTGGTAGTCCATCGCCACCTCATGCACGAGTTCCGTGACGCGGGCCATACCCAGCCCGGCATTGCGGCGTTTAGGCATAGGGGTCGAGCCGGTATGCGCTTCTTTCCCGACAATAGTGACTTGCAGCCACTTCAGGCCCTGACCGTGCGTTACGACACCAATATCGATGTCTTCATCTTCAAGGATTGGTCCCTGCTCTATGTGAAGTTCAAAAAAGGCCCGCATTTTACGCGCGCCGACCTTTTCATCACCTTTCCAGCCAATGCGCTCCAGCTCATCGCCGAAGCGTTTGCCCTTCGCATCCACACGGCCATACGCCCACTCCAGTTCATGTACCCCGGCGAACACGCCAGATGCCAGCATTGCCGGAGCAAAGCGCGCGCCCTCCTCGTTCGTCCAGTTCGTAACCACAATTGGATGTTTGGTTTTGATGCCCAGATCGTTCATGGAGCGAACGACTTCGAGCGCACCCAATACGCCGAGAACGCCGTCATATCTTCCGCCCGTAGGCTGTGTATCAAGGTGCGAGCCAACGTACACGGGCAACGCATTTGGGTCTGTCCCTTCACGATAGGCGAACATATTGCCCATCTGGTCAACACCCATCGCCAGACCGGCTTCCTCACACCACTTCTGGAATAGCCTACGTCCCGCAGCATCTTCATCCGTCAAGGTCTGGCGGTTGTTACCGCCAGCCACTCCCGGCCCAATCTTGGCCATTTCCTGCAAAGCATCCCACAAGCGGTCTGCATTGATTCTAAGATTTTCGCCGGGAGCTGCCACTTGGTCTTCCTCGTCAGATTTTCATGCGGGTATCGTTCAATCAATCATGCGCAGTACTTCGCGCACATGGTCGATCAGTTCATCGATCTGGCCCTTCGTAATAATCAACGGCGGCGACAACGCAATGATATCGCCAGTCGTGCGAATAAGTGCGCCGCGCTCATAGGCTTTCAGAAAGGCAGAGAATGCACGCTTCGTCGGCTGCCCTGCAATCGGCTCCAGTTCGATAGCGCCTACAAGTCCGATGTTGCGTATATCGATGACATGCGGCTCGCCTTTCAGCGAATGCAGCGCGTCTTCCCAATGCTGCGCGAGTTCTTCGCCTCGCGTCAGAAGCCCTTCTTCCTTGTATGTATCCAGCGTGCCAATCGCTGCGGCGCAGGCAATCGGGCTGCCGGAATAAGTGTAGCCGTGGAACAGTTCGATCATATGTTCCGGGCCGTGCATGAATGCGTCGTGGATTTCCTTTTGAACAAAAACCGCGCCCATGGGAATAACGCCATTGGTAACGCCTTTGGCAGTGGTCATAATGTCTGGCACAACGCCGAAGTAATCCGCTGCAAATGGCGCGCCAAGACGTCCAAAGCCGGTGATAACCTCATCAAAAATCAGCAGAATGCCGTGTTTGGTGCAGATATCGCGGATTTTTTGCAGGTAGCCCTTTGGCGGGATCAAAACGCCAGTCGAACCCGCAACAGGCTCAATAATAACAGCCGCGATAGTTGAGGCGTCGTGCAGCGTCACGATGCGTTCAAGCTCGTCGGCAAGCTCCGCGCCATGCTCGGGAACACCGCGCGAGAACGCGTTCTTCTGCGGTAGGTGGGTGTGCGGCAGGTGATCCACACCACCTAGCAACGTGCCGAACATTTTACGGTTGGTGACGATGCCTCCAACGGAAATGCCGCCGAAATTCACGCCGTGATAACCGCGCTCGCGCCCAATCAGTCGGGTGCGCGATCCTTCGCCGCGCGCACGATGATAGGCGATGGCAATCTTCAATGCTGTTTCGACAGATTCCGAACCGGAGTTCGTGAAGAACACGTGGTCCATCCCTTTCGGAGCGAGGTTGACCAGCCGGTTCGCAAGTTCAAAAGCAATAGGGTGTCCCATCTGGAATGCAGGCGCATAATCCAGCTCGGCCGCTTGCTGCTGAATAGCTTCGGTGATTTTCGGACGGCAGTGGCCGGCATTGACGCACCACAACCCCGCAGTGCCGTCCAGGATCTTGCGACCGTCCGCAGCGGTGTAGTGCATGTCCTTGGCCGAGACCAGCATTCTGGGCTCTTGCTTAAATTGCCGATTGGCCGTGAACGGCATCCAGAATGCCGACAGGTCGTTGGGGGTAACTTTCAAGCGGTTTGACATTGCGAAGCGTTCCTTTCAGAGGTTCCCTCGACCACGGCGCAATTGTGAGCCTTCTGCGCCAACGCTTGGTTTTGCTTGCGTTTTTGTGCAAAGTGCATTTTTACTGAATGGACAAACGTTAGCATTGCTTGTGATGTGGTCAAGGGATAACCGGATTAATGCGTTTGGAGCCTAAGGGAATGAACAAGCGACTTCCCGCGCCACGAACGCCGATCTTCTGGTCCAGCGTTTTGTACCAGATGAAAGAGGGCTAGAGATTGCATGAATGCCCCGTTGAAACCACCCAAGCGCACGCGAATTCAAACCGAAAAGCGGGAGCGCATTCTCGAAGCAGCTCTCGAAGTGTTTTCTACAAACGGGTTTCGCGGCTCGACAATTGACCAGATCGCCGAGGCTGCAGGCATGTCCAAGCCCAACTTGCTTTATTATTTCAGGAGCAAGGAGGACATGCACCAAACACTTATCAGCAAATTGCTCGACACCTGGCTTGAGCCGCTGCGTGAACTTGACGATTCGCGCGATCCTCTCACGGAACTGCGCGGCTATATCCGCCGAAAGCTGGAAATGGCGCGGGACTATCCACGGGAAAGCAGGTTGTTCGCGAATGAAATCCTGCAAGGCGCGCCTCGCATTCTCCCGCTTCTCGAAGGCGAGTTGAAATCTCTCGTCGATGAAAAGGCGCGGATCATCAAAAACTGGATACGCGCAGGGCGCATCGCGCCGACCGATCCATATCATCTGATTTTTTCCATTTGGGCTACGACGCAACATTATTCCGACTTTGATGTTCAGGTGCGCGCGGTCCTTGGCTATGACCACTATGGCGAAGGACGTTTTGAAGACGCCGCGCGCTTTCTCGAAAACCTGTTTCTGGATGGCCTGAGGCCGCGAGGATAATGGCGCGCGCTGTACCGTAACGCGCGCCTCTTGCCTCATTCAGCAGCCTGTCGCGCCATCGGATTGTTCGGATGCGTCGTCCAGTTCGCATACTCGGGCGAAACCGGCCTGCCTGTGCGCTGATCGAGTTCTCCTGCTGCGAGCGGCACCATGCTGATGCAGTTCTCTACAGGGCAAACGTTGACACACAGATTGCAGCCAACGCATTCGTCTTCCATCACCTCGAAATGCCGTACGCCATTCACCGAGCTGGTGATTGCCTGGTGCGACGTGTCCTCGCAAGCGATGTGGCAACGCCCGCATTTGATACAGGCATCCTGATTGATCCGAGCCTTCGCAACGTAGTTCAGGTTCAGATACTGCCAATCCGTAACATTGGGCGTTGCACGCCCCGTGATATCATCCAGCGTCCGGTGCCCTTTTTCATCCATCCAGTTTTCCAGACCGGCAATCATTTCCTGAACGATCTTGAAGCCGTAGGTCATTGCCGCAGTACAAACCTGGACATTTCCAGCGCCTAGCGCGATGAACTCGGCCGCGTCGCGCCACGTCGTGACCCCTCCAATGCCGGAGATTGGCAAGCCCGCTGTTTCCGGATCACGCGCGATTTCAGCAACCATGTTCAGAGCGATAGGCTTTACCGCAGGTCCGCAGTAGCCGCCGTGTGATCCCTTGCCGTCGATGGAAGGCTCTGGCGAGAACGTATCCAGATTGACTGACGTGATAGAGCTGATGGTGTTGATGAGCGAAACCGCATCTGCCCCGCCTCGTTTTGCCGCCCGCGCGGGATAGCGTATATCGGTGATGTTGGGCGTCAATTTCACGATTACAGGCATACGCGTGTATTGCTTGCACCAGCGAGCTACCATCTCGATATATTCTGGCACTTGCCCCACCGCAGCGCCCATTCCACGCTCGCTCATGCCATGGGGACAGCCGAAATTGAGCTCGATGCCGTCGCATTCGGTTTCTTCAACAGCCGGAAGTATGGCTTTCCAGCTTTCCTCAACGCATGGGACCATGATTGAGGCAACCAAAGCCCGGTCCGGCCAGTCCTTCTTGACCTGCTTGATTTCCTGCAGATTCAACTGAAGTTGGCGATCCGTAATGAGCTCAATGTTGTTCAATCCCAAAAGTCGGCGATCTGCACCCCAAATGGCGCCATATCGCGGACCATTTACGTTAACGACTGGCGGCCCCTCTTCACCCAATGTTTTCCAGACAACGCCACCCCAACCAGCCTGAAAGGCGCGGATGACATTGTATGCTTTATCGGTGGGCGGAGCTGACGCCAGCCAGAACGGGTTTGGAGATTTGATACCGACGAAATTGTTGCGGATGTCTGCCATGCTCATGCCCTCCCGTTAGAGGTCAACGACCGGTGGATGCTTTCCGCAGCATCACGACCAGCCGCAACAGCGGATACTGTAAGGTCTTCGCGAGCATCAACGACGCAGTCGCCACCAGCCCACACCTTACTCATGGACGTGCGGCCTTCTTCGTCTACCTTGATCCGGCCCTGCTCCAGCAGAAGGGCCGTACCGCTTCCGTTCAACCCTGACGCATCGAATTTCTGGCCGATCGCCTTGAACACCTGATCGGCAGGCAGCTCCAGCTTTTCACCGGTTCCGACCAGTCTGCCGTCAACCATCGTCGTGTATTCAAGTTCTATACCAGTGACTTTTCCGGCTTCGCTCAGCACCCGCTTCGGCTGAAGCCAATGGCGAATGACAACACCTTTTGCGGTCGCAAGGTCCTGTTCGAATTCGGAGGCATTCATATCCTCCTGCCCCCGGCGATAACAGATCGTTACATCTTCAGCGCCAAGCAGTTTGGATTGAACGGCAACGTCTATAGCCGTCATGCCGCCGCCGATCACAACGACCCTGCGGCCAATCGGGAGCGTAGAAAGATCCTGCGCTTGCCGAATTTCCGCTATGAAATCCACCGCATCCAGAACGCCATCTGCATGTTCGCCATCCGCGTGCAGCGCATTAACTCCACCCAGCCCCATGCCGAGAAATACGGCATCAAAATCGGCTGCAAGTTGCGAAAGATGCACATCACTTCCAAGGGCAACGCCATGCTTTATCTCGATGCCGCCGACAGATGTTACGTAGTCCACCTCGGCCTGCGCGAAATTGTCAGTGCTTTTATATGCAGCGATACCATATTCATTCAGACCGCCACTCTTGGGACGAGCCTCAAAAATGGTTACGTCATGACCTTTGACTGCCAGCCTATGAGCTGCGGCGAGTCCGGCTGGCCCTGCCCCGACAACCGCAATCTTGCGCCCCGTGCCGGGAGCGCGTTGGTAGAACTGCTTGTTCTGCTGCATGGCTTCGTCGGTCGCATATCGCTGCAATCGACCGATTTGAACCGGCTTCCCCTCAGCAGTTTCCCGTACGCACGCCTCTTCGCACAAAGTCTCGGTCGGACAGACTCGTGCACACATGCCGCCCAATATGTTCTGGTCGAATATCGTCTTGGCTGACCCAAGGGGATTGCCGGTAGCGATCTGCCGAATGAACATCGGGATGTCGATAGATGTCGGACACGCCTGCATACAAGGCGCGTCATAACAAAAATAGCAGCGATCTGCTTCGACCAGCGCCTCGTGATCATCTAACGGAGGGTGCAAATCAGAAAAATTGTCGGCGTATCGGGTAGGTTCCAGCCTGCCCGGCTGTACACCATCCCTGAACAGACCAATGGCCATGCTCACTCCCATCATTTTTATGTTCCCGGAGAGAACGGTACCACAACCTATACTTTTATCAATCGGTCAAAAATACTCTAAACCGTTGAATTTTCGTGACAAAACATGATAAAAATTGTCACCTTAAGCATTTCTTGCTCGAGAGATACAGAATCAGTATGTGCTAATAAACGATTCACATTCGTCCGCTATATGCGGCACTATGAATATATTAGACATCATTAAAATAGGGATTGTGTGCGGTGTTGCTCTGCTGGCCGGTTGCGCAAGCTACCCCCGGTGCATCAATGATGTCTGCGCCGTATTTGATCAACGCGACGGTCTGTTCGACAATTGGCGATCCGGCGCAAGGCGCGCCTCCGCAAAATATGGCGTCCCCGTTCCTGTTCTCATGGCAACTGTAAGAATGGAATCGGGCTTTAAACATAACGCCCGACCACCCCGGCGAAAAGTCCTTGGCATATTCCCGGGCCCCCACATTTCAAGCGCTTACGGCTATTCGCAGGCTCTGGACAGAACTTGGAACCATTACAAGAAAGAGACGGGTCGGTTTGCGGCGCGCCGCACAAACTTTAGCGGCGCCGTTGATTTCGTTGGCTGGTACCATGCACGCTCGGCTGAAAAACTTGGCATAGCGCGCAACGACACATATCGTTTGTATCTGGCATATTATCTTGGCTGGAAGGGATATTCGCGCGGCGGCTGGAGCAACGGCATTGACCGTTACGCCAGACAAACAGACGGAATGGCGCGGCGTTACGCTACCCAACTCGTCAACTGTCCGTAGGTCAATGCATATCGCCCTCAGCGCCATCGTCAAACTGGATCACCGGCTCCATCATGGCCAAGGCGTCGTCATCCAGCCAACACAGGCTTCTATGACCGCGATCAAGGTCTTTTAACGGCGGCAGCTGGGTCTCGCACTTGTTGCCCGGCACAAATTTCTTCCATCGACAGCGCGTCTGGAAGGGGCATCCCGAGGGCGGATTCATAGCGGAAGGAATGTCACCTTCCAGCACGATGTGCTTCTTCACCACACTCGTATCGGCAATCGGAATAGCCGACAACAGCGCCTCAGTATACGGGTGATATGGCGGAGCGAAAATCTGATCGGTGGTGCCCTGCTCCACGATGTGGCCGAGATACATAACAACGACACGATCGGCGATATATCGCACAACGGATAAATCGTGGCTGATAAATAGCATCGTGGTTTTGTTTTTTCGCTGGATGTCCATCAAAAGCTCGGTAACGGCGGCCTGCACCGATACATCGAGCGCAGAAACCGGCTCATCAGCAACCACAACCTTTGCCTGCCCCGCGAAGGCCCGCGCCACGCCAATGCGTTGCTTTTGCCCGCCCGAAAGCTGGCGCGGCATGCGATCAGCGAAAGCACGCGGGAGCTTCACAAGATCGAGCAATTCGAACATGCGCCTGCGCCTATCTTCCTGCGTCTTGCCATAGTTGAACTTTTCCAATGTTCGAATGATCTGCGATCCCACCGAATGACTGGGATTAAGGGTATCAAACGGGTTCTGAAAAACCATTTGAATACCGGAAACCGTCTGCACGTCACGCACTTCGACCGGTTGCGACTCGATCTCTGTATTATCGAGGGTGACGGTTCCCGAACTCGCAGTTTCCAGCCCAAGCAGAACCTTCGCGAGTGTGGATTTTCCGCAGCCGGACTCGCCAACAATGGCAACAGTTTCGGATTCGCGCGCTTCAAACGTTATCGCCTCATTCGCCTTGACGACCCGCGCCTCACCGCCTGCCCCGAAAACTTCGTTTCCCCCTACACGGTAATATTTCTTCAGGTTTTCGACCTTGAGAACCGGCTCTCCGGGCTCCACCGGCTCATGCTTGCGATCGGCTCCCGGCGGCAATGCGTCCCAGTCAATTTCGTTAAAGCGCACGCAACGGCTGTAATGCCCTTCATGACCATCCACCGCGATCATCGGAATCTCGGCCGCATTGCAAAGCCCATCGACAAAATGGTGGCATCGTGGCCCGAAATTGCACCCTTTCGGACGCTCATGCGGCAATGGCAGTTGGCCCGGGATGGAGATTAGCGGGCGAGAGTTTTTGTCTGCGCCGGGAAGAGGGATCGATCGAAACAGCCCCTGCGTGTATGGGTGTCTCATGCGGTCGAACACATCCTTGATCTTGCCTGTTTCAACCGCTTCGCCGGAATACATGACGGTTATGCGGTCGCAGGTTTCGAGGATAAGACCGAGATTGTGCGACACAAAAATCATGGATGTGCCGAACTTTTCGCCAAGCCCCTTCACCAGATCGACAATTCCGGCTTCAACGGTCACATCAAGCGCCGTGGTCGGCTCATCCAGCAGCAGCAACGCAGGCTTGGAAAGCAAGGCCATCGCAATGACGATACGCTGTTGCTGGCCGCCAGAAAGTTGATGCGGAAAGGAGCGCATCATGCGCTCCGGGTCGGGCAATTTGACCGCGCGCACCATCTCCAGCGCGCGGTTATAAGCCTCCTCCCTGGAAACCTTGTCATGAATGAGCGGCACTTCCATCAGCTGTTGCCCGATCTTCATTGCCGGGTTCAAGCTTGCCATCGGTTCCTGATAGATCATGGCAATCTTGTTGCCGCGGATAGAGCGGAGCTCTGCATCGCTCATCTCGCCCATATCCTTGCCGTCAAACCTGATACGCCCGCCGACAATCTTCCCGACGTTGGACAGGTCGCGCATGATGCCGAGCGAAACGGTCGATTTCCCGCAGCCGGACTCTCCGACAATACCCATGGCCTCGCCGGGCATGACGGTGCATGAAAAATCCATGACTGCAGGAATTTCACCGCGCTTGGTGAAGAAGGAAATCGACAGATTTTCGATCTCGAGGATTGGGCGGCCCGATTTGACGGTCGTGGTATTCACGGCTTCGTTCATCGTTCTCTCCTCAGTCTTTCAGCGATTGCTCCCGCAACGCGTCAGCCAGAAGGTTCAGCCCTAGCACAAAGCTCATCAGGGCTATCGTCGGCGGCAAAGCCGGATGGATTGTGGTGCGCAACAGCCGGCTTGCGTCCTTGATTGCGGTTCCCCAGTCCGGGCTTTCCGGTGCGAGACCGAGACCAAAATAACCAAGCGTGCCAAGAAGGATCGTGGTGTAGCCAATGCGCAAGCATGTATCGACGATCAGCGGTCCACGAGCATTGGGCAGCACCTCCCACAGCATGATGTACCATGGCGTTTCGCCACGCGTCTGGGCCGCTGCAACATAGTCACGCGTTTTGATGTCCATCACCAGACCACGCACGATACGGAACACGCCCGGGCTGGAAGCGAACACGACCGCAATGAAAATGTTGAGCTGGTTAGGGTCGATTGAAACGATACCGAGCGGGTCAGCATTAAAAACCAGCCCCAGATAGACCCAACCTCCCAGCAAGATCGTCAATCCGAGCAATAGATAGAGGCGGTCGGGACGGTTCTTGAACCGGGTGTAGAAGAGAGCGCAGAAGAATATGATAGGAAACAGGAAAAACACCCCTGCCATCACATAAGGCACGGGAGTATCCATTATTCCGGGCGTCACCAGAAGATAGAACAGCAGGATAACCGGGAACGCCAACACCATATTGGCAAGGAACGAGAGCAAAGTGTCGATCTTGCCTCCGTAATAGCCAGCCGGCAGCCCCAGCGTGGCTCCTACCATCAGCGCAAACAGCGTAGCTGCGGGCGCGATGATAAGCACGATCTGACTTCCATAGACCATGCGCGAAAACACATCTCTTGAGAGCTTGTCGCCTCCGAACAGATACACACCGCCACCCGATCCTTCCGGTACGACAGATCCCGGCAGTGCGTCCTTCATGACGGCTATTTGTGAGATGGGGTCATATGGCGCGATAACGGATGAGAACACCGCCGTGAACAGCCAGAAAAAGCAAATCGCCAATCCGAGCAGGCCAACATTCGTCTCGTATAGCTGGCCGTAAAGCCCAAGCTTCTTTCGATAAAGAAAGCTGGTTCCCATCACCATCGCAATGGCCAGCCACACTGGCCAGAACCGCCCGACTGAGCTGACGATAATTTGCAGTGTACCGATTTGTTCAAGATTCATGGTTCGGCTCCATCACTGCACTCTGATCCTTGGATTGAGATAGGCGTAGCCAATGTCAGACAGGAGTTGGGTGAACAGGACGACAAATACGGAGACCAGAGAGCAGGCAAGCAGAAGGTCTATGTCATTGTTGCTTGCAGCTTCCACCAACGTGTAGCCGAACCCCTGATAGCGGAACATCGTCTCGACAATGACCACACCTGTCAGCAACCAGGGGAACTGGAGCATGATAACCGTGAATGGCGCAATAAGCGCGTTTCGCAGCGCGTGCTTTATGACGACTGACCGGAAAGACAGCCCCTTGAGGCGGGCCGTACGAATATATTGCTGCGTCATGACCTCGACCATCGACGCTCGGGTCATTCGGGCAATATAGCCAATGCCGTAGACTGCCATGGTCATGACCGGCAGTGTGAAATTGTAGAAATTCACGCCCTGCGTGGTCGCGCTTGCTGCCGAGCCGTTAAGCCAACCCAACCATGAAGCGAAGATTACGGAGAATATGACGCCTGAAACATATTCCGGCGTCGCCGTGGTCATGATCGATACAGCCGACAAAGTGCGATCCGTGCGCGACCCCTCCCGCATTCCTGCAAGAATGCCGATCAACAGCGCGACTGGAACCATCGTCACCATGACCCAGAACATTAATATGCCGGTGGCACCGAGAGCCGGTAGCAACTTCTGTGCGACAGGAACCCGGAACTTCGTCGAGCACCCGAAATCGCCCTGCAAAATACCCGAATAAGTGGCGACGTCCGGCTCGTCGCAGAACACGAAGCGGGAAACAGCCTTCCCGGTCGATGCATCAATGTTTGGCTGCTTCTTTACAACGCCGAGCCATTGTCCATAGCGGACAAAGAAATTCTGCCGATAGCCATTTCGTTGCAGCCAGCTTTCAAGTTGCTCTTGCGTTGCACGGGATTCGGTTTGGCTGATTGCCAGCTTTTTGAGATTTGGCTCAAGACTTATGAGAAAGAAGACAACAACAGTCAGGCACAACATGGTCAATGCCATGATGCCAAGTCGCCTCAGAATAAATTGCAGCATTGCGTCCCCTGCCGTGAAATCAGGTTGGGTGACGCGGCGGAAAAGCCCCTCTTAAACTCTTCCGCCACGATCGACAGGCGAAGGGCGCGAACGCCCCTCGCCGTTATCGTGTGTCTCAGCTTTCGGAAATCCAGACCTTGCCGAGATTAAGTTGCTGCATGGGGTGCTGGAAGTAGCCCTGCACCTTTTCGGCATGGTGATTGTAGACTTTGCGCCAGAACGGCTGGATTATGATGCCGCTGTCCTGCAAAATCTTCTCAATGTCCTTCATCACGACCTTGCGCTTCTCAGGGTCATTGATCGAAAGCGCTTCAGCCAGCTTCTTGTCGAACTCGGGGTTGGAGTAACCGGTTTCGTTCCACGCCTCGCCCGTACGATATGCCAGCGCCAGAACCTGCACACCGAGCGGGCGCATGGTCCAGTTGGTCAATGAATACGGATACTTTGTCCAGTCGTTCCAGAATGTGGAGCCGGGCAGAACCGTGCGCTTCACCTTGATCCCGGCATCCCGCAACTGAGCGGCAATCGCATCTCCGGTATTCTTGTGCCAATCCTCGTCTGATGAAATCAGCTCGTGCTCAAAGTCGAGCTGGCCCGCTTCAGTCAGAAGCGCCTTGGCCTTTTCGACATCGCGTTCAACCTTTGGCAGTTCGACATATTCGGGATGAATTGGCGCGACATGGTGATTTTCTGCGGGAACCCCTGCCCCATTCTGTCCGAGTTGAAGCACAACAGCATTGTCCACGGCCAGTTGCAGCGCGTTACGAACCTTCTGGTCGTCATACGGCTTGTTGTTAACATTGGTGCGCGCAACGATGGTGATGGAAGTGACCGCCTCAGACTTTTTCAATCCAAGATCATCAAGCGCCTGCAGATAGTCTGGCGTCGTCTCATAATTCGCATCCACTTCACCAGACTCAAAAGCGCTAACCGCAGCATTCGGATCAGTGCCGTAATCGATGAACTCCACACCGTCCAACATGACGTCGCCGCCCCACCATGCACCGGTTTCACGGCGCTTGTAGACAACACGCTGGCCTACATCGAACGAAACCAGCTCAAACGGACCTGTGCCAATGGGCGTCTTCACGAAATCCGCTCCATTCTCATAAAACGTCTTGTGAACGATCAGAGCCGGGTAGTCAGCCAGATTTGGAATGAAGGAAATATCAGGCTCAGTCAGCACGACCTTGACAGTGTGATCGTCGACTTTGGTCGCGCCGCCTTCGCGCATTTTCTTGGTGCTCTTGTCAGCAAGTGTTCCCATGCGGGCAACCATCGAGTTGCCCTCGACAGTGGCGTCACACCAGGCTTCAAGATTGTAGAGCAGATCTTCGGCAACGAACGGATCGCCATTCGTCCAGGTGACATTTTTTCGCAACTTCATGATGTATTCGGTCGCGTTGTCGTTCACCTCCCAGCCCTCAAGCAGGAAGGGTTCGAACGTGTATTCGGGCGTGTAGTAAACCAGCGCCTCCAGTTGCTGGCGCATCGTGTTAGCAATCTCGGTCCAGTCTGCCAAACGTGGCTGCTTCGGCGCTTTTACAAACATTTGCACGCGCAGAACACCGCCGGGCTTGGGCGTTGTATCCTGAGCCTTTGCGGGAACCGGCAGTCCCAGCAGACCATAGGCCATTGCAACGGATGCGCCGAATACAGAGGCCAACGCCAGAAACTCGCGTCGGTCCATCTCCCCCGATCGCGCCTTCCCCGCCATTTCCAGGATGTGATCCGGGACACGATCCCCGTTATTCTTATAGAATGCCATGACCAACTCCCATTTTTGTTTTGTTGAAGTTATCATTTCGCAACTCAGCCGAGCTGTCAAAACACGGTGAGTAATCCCCAGTTGAATCAGTCTGCATGTTTGCGGTCAGCACGGTTGTCTGTATTGCGACACAAATGACGCAATTTTCACTGTGGCTAGGCTTGTAAACTTCTTCACCAAAGCGACAGAAACTTGATTTTGATGCTTCCCCGAGCGCCTCAAAGGCGTCAAAATAATCGGGCGAGATTGCCCAAAAAAGCTCAGCGGGGAGAGTTGCAATGAAACTGCGGACGTTCGCCAGTGTGGTTGTATTCACAATCATTGCGAGCAGTTTAGGTGCATTTGCCCAGCAAAGGCAAATCTCCACAACCAACAACAGTGATTATTTCGGGTTTGACCTGCGCGCAGAGCGCGATGTCTCTCTTGATGACTGCAAGGCAATTTGCATTGCGGAACAAGGGTGTAAGGCATTCACTTATAACGTAAAAGCTCGCTGGTGTTTCCTGAAATCGGACTTCAGAGACCTCCAGCCATTTGATGGTGCTATAGCAGGAAGAATTGTCGAAGCGAGCGCTGCGCCCGACATAGGCGCTGCCCCCAATCTCTCCTTCATTACTGCGTCCATGAGTGATGAGGCCGCAGCGCTTCGTCGGGAGCGGACGACATCCCAACACGCTGACGATGGCCCGGGCCTTTCCGGGCTGATTGGGGCGGGCGATGCAGCTCTTTCAGCGGGCGACCCGCGCACCGCAATGGACCAGTTTGCATTGGCATTGAAGCTCGCGCCCGACGATAGCTCGCTCTGGTCCCGATACGCGCGCGCCATAGTTGGCGTACAGGCTGCAAATGGTTCAGAAAATTACGCTCTTCAGCGCAATGGCACCGCGGCTGCAATCAACGCTTATACGACTTCTCGCACGACAAGCGATCGCGCCGCAGCATTGGCAGCGCTTGCAGTAGCTCTGGACAGACGCGAACAATTCCGCCCCGCCCTGCAAGCTTATGAAGCAAGTCTTGCCCTTGAAAACAATTCGGCATTGCGCGCCGAGTATGAGGATTTGAAAGCGCGCAAGGGGTTCCGGATAGTCGATCACTCCGTGGATTCCGACAATTCGGCACCGCGCATTTGCGCGCAATTCTCCGAGGACCTTCTCAAATCAGGAACGGACTACGCGCCGTTTGTAACGGTCGACGGCAAGGCACCACAATCAGTTGATGCATCCGGGAGGCAAATTTGCATTGGCGGTCTGGAGCACGGTCGAAACTATCGCGTGACGTATCGCCAAGGTATTCCGGCCCAGATCGGGGAAGTAACGACTGTCCCCACCGTTCTTAACGTCTATATGCCTGATCGCGCGCAGTCCGCGCGCTTTTCAGGGGACAGTTTTGTTCTTCCCGCAGGTGGACGGCGCGGCATTCCTTTAGTCACCGTGAATATGGACAAGGCGAAGCTGGAACTTTACCGCGTCGGCGACCGCTCGCTGGCCCAGCTTCTGACCGGCTATCAGTTTTTGCGCCAACTCGATGGATACGATGTCGACAATGTCGCAGAGTCCCTTGGCGCACCGGTTTGGAAAGGTGAGATCGAGATTGCAAGCCAGCTCAACAAGGAGGTGACAACTTCATTTCCGGTTGATGAGGCAATACCGCAGCGAAAGCCCGGCGTTTACGTTTTGACTGCTCAGCCAGACAAAGCCGGGGGATACTATGAATCCCGCGCGACCCAATGGTTTGTCGTTTCGGATATCGGTCTTTCGACACTGACCGGACAGGATGGTCTGCATGTATTTGCACGTTCGTTGGGGTCCGCCAAACCATTTGCAGGCGTGGAACTCACCTTGCTGGCGCGCAACAACGAAGTTCTTGGAACCACGATAACAGACGCTGATGGACGCGCCAGCTTCAGCGCCGGCCTTACACGAGGCAATGACGGCATGGTTCCCGCAGTCATAACCGCGAGCGCAAAAGGCGGGGATGATTTCGTGTTCCTCGACATGACAAAGGCGGGCTTTGATCTCTCGGACCGTGGCGTTGAAGGGCGAACGGCTCCCGGCGCTCTGGATATCTACGCATGGACGGAGCGCGGCATCTATCGGGCGGGCGAAAGCGTTCACGCCTCTGCCCTCGCGCGCAATGACGCGGCGAACGCCGTGGTCGACCTTCCGCTAACATTCATCTTCACGCGGCCTGATGGTGTCGAGGAACGGCGCATCGTGTCCGATGGCGCAAATATTGGCGGTCACAACGTTGAGTTTCCACTGACAGCCAATGCAATGCGGGGGACCTGGGCGCTCAACATCTATACTGACCCTGAACAGGCTTCTCTTGCATCTCAACGCTTTCTTGTTGAAGATTTCGTCCCCGACCGCATCGAGTTTAGCCTGACCTCAGACAAGCAAGAGATTGCAGCCGGGGAATCGGCAAACATCACCGTTGACGGTCGTTTGCTATACGGCGCGCCTGCGGCAGGCTTGTCCCTGGAAGGCGACTTAAGACTCACCCCTACCCGTCAGTGGGCCCTGTTCCCCGGGTACAGTTTCGGGCTCGAAGATGAAGCTCAAGGCGAGGCTACGCAGCAGCCTCTTGCTGGTCTGCCCCTCGTTGGAGAGGACGGCAAAGCGACATTCCCGGTGACGGTCGATCAGCTTCCATCGACGACGCAGCTCGTCAACGCAGCAATTACGGTCAGAATGCGTGAGAGTGGTGGACGCGCCGTCGAAGAAAAGCTCAACATAGCAATTCGCCCGCAAGCCGGGTTGATTGGCATCAAACCCGGTTTCGCGAGCGGGTCTGTGCCGCAGGGCGGAACTGCCACATTCGATATTATTTCCGTTCAACCAAACGGCGAGCGGAAGGCTGCAAACGCATTGATCTGGTCGCTGGTAAAACTGGAACGGCAATATCAGTGGTATCGCTCTGGCGGTGCCTGGAACTATGAACCCGTTACGCTGACGAAGGCCATTGCCAATGGCACTGTCGATGTTTCAGCCGACGCGCCTGGCAAGGTTAGCCTGCCCGTCGATTGGGGCCGCTACCGGCTAGAGGTCACATCTTCCGACGGATCAAGCCAACCGGTCAGCTATGAATTCGACGCTGGCTGGTATGTCGAAGCTACCTCGACCGAAACACCCGACGGTTTGGAGATTGCGCTGGACAAAAGCGAATACGCATCCGGCGAAACGGCAAAATTGAAGGTATCGCCTCGATTTGCAGGCGAACTGCTCGTGGCAATCGGTGCAGACCGCCTTTACCGCACAATCAACGTGTCGGTTCCGAAGGACGGAGCAACAGTCGACATTCCCGTCGAAGCCGATTGGGGCGCTGGCGCCTATGTTACAGCAACACTGTTCCGACCGGGAGAGGGACAGGAATCGCGTATGCCGGCGCGCGCCATTGGCTTGAAATGGCTCAAGGTAAACCCGCAACACAGAGCCCTTTCGGTGAGGCTTGAAGCTCCTGAAGCATCTACGCCGCGATCTCCTTTGTCTGTCCCGGTTTCCGTTCCGGACGCTGCGGGCACGGATGCGTTTGTAACCGTGGCTGCGGTTGATGTAGGCATTCTCAACCTGACCAACTACAAATCGCCAGACGCGGTTGACTGGTATTTCGGTCAGCGAAAACTCGGGTTGGAAATCCGTGACCTATATGGCCGGTTGATCGACGGTTCCCTGGGCGTTGCAGGCAAGCTGCGTACCGGTGGAGATGGCGCACAGATGACCTCGCAGGGCAGCCCGCCGAAGGGGAAGCTGGTTGCGCTGTTCTCAGGTCCGGTAAAGCTTGATGCTCAAGGTGCCGCTACTGTAGAATTCTATATTCCTCAATTTAACGGAACGGTCCGGCTGATGGCAGTCGCATGGACCGAAAACGGCGTGGGTAATGCCGAACAGGATGTCATCATTCGTGACCCTATCGTGATTACGGCTGGTCTGCCGCGCTTCATGGCACCTGGCGACCGGGCCGAACTGCGTCTCGACATAGCGAATACAGATGCGCCAGATGGCACGTACAATCTGGCAATCGAAACTGAGGGTGGCACAGCCGCTGGCGGTCCAGACGTGCCTGACGTTCTGCAACTTGCTGGCGGCAAGCGCCAATCGATAGTCGTTCCCCTGCGCGCAGATCGGGTCGGTGACTCGCAACTCAATGTGCGCATTTCCCGAGAAGGCGGCCCCACTGTCGAGCAGGTTCTCCATCTGCCTGTGCGGCCTGCTCAACTTCCTGTCACTCAGCGACTGGTCGTCGATCTTGGCCCCAACGGCAGTGCGCTAAGGGTAGATCGTGAGCTTCTTGCGGCCAGCTTGATGGAAGGTGCCACGATCAGTGTCGGGATTTCGCCTTCGGCGGCATTGGACGTGCCGTCGATATTGATGTCGCTTGACCGCTATCCGTATGGATGCGCTGAGCAAACGACCAGTCGCGCCCTGCCCCTTCTTTACGTAAATGAAATGGCCGGTACTGCCGGTATGCGTGACGATCCAGACCTGCGAAATCGGGTTCAGGAAGCCATCTATCGGGTGCTGAACAATCAGTCCTCAAGTGGCAGCTTTGGCCTTTGGTCGCCGGGATCAGGCGATTTGTGGCTGGACGCATACATCACAGATTTCCTGACCCGCGCTCGTGAAGCGAACTATGACGTTCCGCGCGAAGCGATGCTCCAGGCACTGAACAATCTGCAAAACTCCATCGGTTACGATGCTGATGTCGAAGGCAGAGGCACTGAAATTGCCTACGCGATTTACGTTCTTGCCCGCAACAAGCGCGCCGCAATCGGCGACCTGCGCTACTATACTGATACCAAGCTTGAAGCGTTTACGAGTCCGATGGCGGTCGCACAGCTGGCGGCGGCACTGGCCCTCTATGGTGATTCCGAGCGGTCGAACCAAACATTCGCGGCGGCGTTGTCCCTCGCCCAGTCGCAAACGGAATATGATTGGTACCGCACCGACTACGGTTCAAGGTTGCGAGACGGGGCGGCCATCCTTTCGCTCGCAGCGGAGAGTCGGCCTGCGCCGACAGTATTGCCAGATTTGGTGAAGTTCGTATCTGACGAAAGCACCCGCACCCGCTCCACCAGCACACAGGATAAGGCGTGGCTGCTTATGGCAGCGCGCGCGCTGAAGTCCGAAGGCAATGACATTGCACTCGACGTCAATGGCTCGCCGCAATCAGGCGTATACGCCAACCGTGTCACAGGCGAGGCGGTCATGGACAATCCGCTTGTTATTACCAACACGGGCCCACGTCCGGTTCAGGCCGTTGTGACCACGGTTGCAACGCCGCGCGATCCCTTACCCGCGGGCGGCGAGGGTTTCTCGATCTCGCGAGCCTATTACCGGCTGGATGGCACCGAAGCCAACATAACCGAAGTGGAGCAGAACGAACGTTTTGTCGTTGTTATCTCTGTTACGGAAGAGAACGACTGGCCTTCGCGCGTTCTGGTCAATGATCTGCTTCCGGCAGGTTTTGAGATTGACAATCCATCGCTCGTTTCGAGCGCTGAACTCTCCAACTTCGACTGGCTGGCACAAACGCAGGCTGCGCATCTCGAATTCCGGGATGATCGGTTCATAGCCGCATTCGACCGGACGGGCTCCGAAGACCGCAGCTTCACTCTCGCCTATGTGGTTCGGGCGGTGACGCCCGGCGTGTACACGCTACCCGCAGCAGGCGTCGAGGATATGTATCGACCGCAATACAGCGCGCGCACCGCTATGGGTATGATGGAAATAAAGTAGGCGATGCGGCTGCTGCTGAACCGCGCCAAACGGGTCGCCACATCGGCGACCCTGTTTGCCGCGCTCGCTTGGCTGACTTTTGAATGGGCGGATCGATCATTCCCTCCGCCTTTGCCTGCTCGCCTTGATGTGTCCAATGAAGTCCTTGACCGCAATGGAGAGTTGTTGCGCGCATTTTCAACACTGGACGGTCGTTGGCGATTAAACACAACTACCAGCGATGTGGACCCCAAACTGACCGCAATGCTGATTGCCTATGAGGACAAAAGGTTCTGGACTCATTCCGGCATTGATCCGCTTGCACTTTCGCGGGCTGCAATACAGTTCGTAACAAACGGACGTATCGTGTCAGGCGGTTCAACCCTCTCCATGCAGGTTGCCCGGCTGATTGAGCCACGCCAAAGCCGCACTATGTGGGCAAAAGCTCGCCAGCTTTTCCGAGCCATGCAGATAGAGCGACGGCTTTCTAAAGAGGAAATTCTGAACCGCTATCTAACCCTCGCCCCATACGGAGGAAACATTGAAAGTGTGCGCGCCGCTTCCCTCGCCTATTTTGGCAAGGAGCCAAAGCGCCTGACCGTTTCGCAAGCCGCACTCCTCGTCGCCCTGCCACAGCTTCCTGAAAAGCGACGACCCGACCGCAATCCGCAGAACGCACGGGCAGCACGCGATCGGGTTCTTGCGCGTATGGTCAGCGCCGGCGCAATCGACCAACAGGAAGCCAATATGGCCGCGCACGATGAACTACCGCGCGTGCGCCTGGCAATGCCATTCCTTGCGCCACACACTTCACAAACGGCAATCCGCAACCATCCTTCCGCTGCAAGTCGGCAATTGACGATTGACAGGTCGGTTCAGCAGAACCTCGAAAATGTAGCGCGCGAGGCTGCGCGCAAGCTTGGTCCGAGGCTTTCGGTGGCCATGGTTATGGCCGACGCGTCCAACGGCGAAATACTTGCCGAAGTCGGCTCGGCTGATTTTTTCGATTCAACTCGCTTTGGTTGGATCGACATGACGAAGGTTGTTCGCTCCCCCGGCTCAACACTCAAGCCTTTCATTTTTGGACTTGGATTTGAACAAGGGCTGATTGCGCAGGAGACCGTAATCGAAGATAGGCCAGCGGATTTTTCGGGCTATCGCCCTCGCAATTTCGATATGGCCTATCAGGGAGACGTGACTATTCGGCAGGCATTGCAGCTCTCCCTGAATGTCCCTTCCGTCAAGCTTTTGGACGCGGTGGGCCCTGCCCGCCTCATCAGCCGGTTTCAGCAATCCGGAGTCAAAGCTGTTTTGCCACGCAATGAACCACCGGGACTTGCCATTGCGCTCGGCGGTGTTGGAATGACCCTGTGCGATCTGGTCCAACTATATACCGCATTGGCAAATGGTGGCACTGCGCGCGCTCTTCACAATGGCACCGAAAAGGATACACCTCAAAGCCCTGCACAATACCTTCTTGATCGAAAAGCCAACTGGCAGGTTGCCGACATCCTATCGGGTGTTTTGCCACCACAAGGCGCACGGCGATCCATTGCCTACAAGACTGGTACCTCATACGGATATCGTGACGCATGGTCGGTCGGGTTTGATGGAAAGCATGTGCTTGGGGTTTGGGTCGGTCGCGCGGATGGCCAGCCAGTGCCAGGCATTTCAGGCTATGTTTCAGCGGCACCTATACTGTTCGAAGCCTTTGAGCGTTCGGGATTGTCTCCGGTCTCGATAGCTCCTGCGCCAACTGGTGCGCTGCGTCAGACGATCGAACAATTGCCCGTAACTTTGCGACGCTTCGGAGTAGATGGCGGACTGACTACAACAGGTGTGAGTGAACCCGCGCCTCGCATCGTCTTTCCTCCTGACGGGGCGCGCATTGCGATAGGCGAACAGCCAGACGAAGCAATGCCCATCGTTCTGAAATTACACGGCGGTCGCGCACCATTCCGCTGGCTGGCGAATGGAGAGCCCGTTGCCGAACCAGATCTTCGACGAAACACGAGTTGGCAACCCGATGGGCCGGGCTATTCGACATTGACAGTTATCGATGCAGCAGGCCGCGCGGCGAGCGTGCGGATCTTCGTCGATCAGTAATCTTTCTCAAAGAACACACCAACGCTTGAATCGCCGTCCGAACCCACAGCACCCTTTGCCTTGAGGTTGTCTGTAATATCAAGATTGATCGTTCCTCGCGTCGTTCCGCCTGCCCCAGCCTCGACGCCAAGGTAAATGTTATCCTGAATATAGCGTCCCGCGCGAACAGCCGCGTTGCCCTTGCTATCCGTGACAACATCAAGATCGTCCAGCCCTGTTGCCTTACGCAAATTGCCAAGCAAAGAATTGTTGGAGCCACCCGCGAGCTCTGCGGCCGCAGCGGCAAGCTGCGCGATCTGGAACGGCGACAACTCGTTAATTCCGCGATTGAAGATCAGGCGTGCCAGCACCTCATCTTCCGGCAACTGGGGCTGCGAAGAAAATGAAATCTCCAGCGCTGAAACGCGTCCGCGCACCGTAACAAAAACAGTTATGTCGCTTCCGCTGGAACGCGCTGTGAAATCAAGAAACGGATCAAGGTCGCCAACCAGTGTGACAGTGCCTTCGTCAAAGGTAATTCGCTGACCCAAAATTCCCAATCGCCCCCGAATGAGGTTGAACCCACCAACTGGCTGGATATCGGTAGCGGGGCCGGTCAGTTGCAGCGATCCGCCAAGCTCAGCATCCAGTCCCCGTCCACGGACAAAGATCCTGTTCGGTGCATTAAGTGCAATATTGAGTCGCAATACGCTGGGTCGGGCTGTTGGCATCGGTGTGCCATCATCGGCCTTTGCCCGGCGCAATGTGGCTTCTACGGCCGGAGGGGCACCGATGTGCTTTACAGCGATATCTGCCGCGCCTCCGCCCAGTGTTTCTGGAACTGTGATTTCCGCACGCTCAACATCGATGCGGCCACCCAGCAGCGGGTCTCGCGTAAGGGAACCGCTGAGGCGCAACGCGCCATTTACTGTTGCAACCAGCATGTTGCCATCAGCATAGCGGGCATTCTGAAGATTGATCGAAATATCGGCGGGAAAGCCCTGAGCGGCATTCGTTGAAATTGAGCCTGTCGCACTCACCCTTCCGCCAGACGCCAAGGCAGCGGATGCATTGCGCAACGTTACACGATCTCCGTCCAGGGTTCCCATGACTGCAATGTCGTTAAGGCGGAGATTCGATTGCGGATCAACGAAGCTGGCGCTCACAGTCGAGAACATTCCGCGAAATTGCGGATTTGCAAGGGACCCACTTGCAGAAGCTGAAAGCGTAATATTTCCTGCCGCCTGCGCACCCCGTTCCGCCAGGAAGCGATTTGCCAGTGCAAGCGGTGCGTCGCCTTTTACAGAAACCGAAAGACCATTGCCCGCAAGTGGAATGCGTCCAGACCCTGAAAGGTTGAACGCTTGCGGCCCCGTCACTCTTGCCGTGCGCAAGTCCACTGCGTTCCCCGCAAACGTACCAGTCGCGTTCAACTCCAGTGGTGAAAGACCTGCATTGTCCAGAGCTGTTGCACGCAATCCTGAACCGGCCAGATCGAAGGAGGCAGCTGGCTTTGCGGCAGTGCCGGTTATGCGAGCTTTCCCATTCACAGTTCCGGCAAGTCCTTGCCCCTTTGCCACACTATTCAAAATTGCGACCGGGAACGAATTCAGATTGACATCAACGGCCATCTGCCCGCCATCCAGCGGCACGGCACCTCTTGCCGTCGCTTTCAGCCCTTCGGGACTGGTCACGGAAGCGTCGAGATTCAGGCGGCTGGTGCTGGAATTGCCCGTCGCGCTCACGCTGAGCGAAGAAAGCCCAGCCTGCTTCAATGACGCCGCGCTGATGGACTGCCCCTTAACATCGAAACGAATATCTGGCGCTGCTCGCTTACCACCGATACGCGCAGTTCCATCGACTGTCCCACCGAGCTCGAGGTTCGGTTTGATCGCGTTTGCGAGAGCCAATGGCAACGCGCGAATATTTACATCCAGACCGAGAGTGTCGGCCACAGCGCCGTTAATCGCAACCTGACCGCCTCCGGCGTTCAGCCTGAAATCGTCAATCGAAATGTTCGGTCCCTGAACAAGCAGGGACGCGGGATCATCAAGGCTCGCGCCAAGTTTTCCTTGCTTCAGGTCGAGAGACGTCAGGTCGACGCGATAGCCTTCACCTTCCGGTGCAAACGAGCCTACAGTCGATATCTGAGTTCCATTGTCCAACTTGGCCTCGGCATCGAAAGCTGTTCCTGAGCCTTCGCTTTGGGCATTTGCCGAAAGGACCTTGATGTCAATTCCGGCAGCGGAAACGCCATTCGCCTGCACCGAACCATTCACAATGGGGATATTGAACAGATCCCGAATATCAGTCTCAATGTCGGCCTTCGCTATGCGCCTTTGATCCGCAACAAGGTTTTCGACTTTAGCCTTGATCGTGGCGGACTGCTTGGCTTCGAAAGGCTCCAGCTTGATCTCAGCGCTAGCGGCGCCTGTCGCATCAATGAGCAGAAGTGCTGCGGCTGTCGAAACATCAGCGGAGCGAAGCGACAATGCACCCGTCAACAAACCATCGCTATCTTGCGAAACGTCGCCGGTGATAGCCGTACCGCCAGCATCAAATCGCAGGTCTTTGACGGATTTGCTTTCCGGGCTGATAGACACATCACCAGTCAAAGAAACCCGATTGCCGTCGAGAAAAGCATCCCCCCCGACCTTTCCATCAACACCGCCATTCCGGGACAGGCCAAGAAAAGTCAGCTTTCCGCCAGTCAAGTTCTTGGCCACAAGAGTTCCTTGAGGAACTTCGGCAACAAAGTCCAGCTTGATAACCCCATCGGAGCCGTCGGCCCGCCCTCTCGCCGTCAGCTTTCCGGATGCGCGATCGGAAAGAAGCGCAAGATCAGCGAGCATCACACTCATGTCGAAATTTGCGGCACCCGTCGCATAGGTCCCATCTGCAAGGATTTCGGCCTGCGCACTGCCAATCTTCAGCTGCCGCGCGACGATTCCTTGCGCGCCCCGCGCGATTTTTCCGCTAATTGTTGTTTCGCCCTGAATGATATTGTCGATAGCAGTCGTGCCAATTCGCAGCCCCTCGCCAGTGCCATCGAGCGCCAGATCGAAAGCACCGCTGATTGGAGCTACATTTCCCTGAGCCTTGAGACTGAGCGACCCTTCAAGATCGCGTTCGGCAAGCGTACCGAAAGGGGCAATTGTCTGGGCTTCTATCCCGATATCGCCCTTGAACTCGCTTTCCTCGATTTTTCCGACGAGAGACACAGTCAGTCCATTGCCTGCCAAAAGGGCTTTTGCAATCTCCACAGGTTGGCCTGCCTGCCAGGCACCATCCACATTCAGATCGATCCGGTCTCCGAGGGCCCTGGCAATGTCAGCCCTTGTCGCGGTAATGCCCGTCGCCGCGCCTTTGGCAAAGAACGTTATGTTTCGCGAAGCCGGATCGTCCAGATTTCGAGCGTCTCCTCCCAGATCGATCGCTATATCGCTAACGTTGAAGTTGGTGCTTTCCAGCTCTTCAAGATCGAATCTTCCTGTCCAGCGATCGGCACTCTCACCGAAAGACAGTTTCAGGCCAAAATTGGAAACTTTTGTCTGACCGCCAGCTACTGGCAAAATGACTTTCGCGCCCGCCGGATCAGCAATCAAAGCATCCAACGAAAGACGCCGCAGAAAATTGTCAGGTGTCGTTTCCAGAGCCGCTTCAAACGTCAAAGCCTCGCTTGAAATGTTGAGATTTTCCAGCACGAAACCGCCGACGTCCGGCACAACACCACTTGCTGCCAGATTTGTTTCATTGCCGAAGAAGCCACGAAACATCGGTGAAATAAGCCGGGAGACTGGCCCCTCAAGATTGGCGCTGAAACCGAGGCCATTCCCCCGGCGCGCAAAATCCGTGGAGCCGGTGAGTACACGCGACCCATCTGCATCCAGCGTCAGATCAACCTTGAGTTCATCCAGCGGCCCAGCGCCTTTCACGGTCAGCAGCATCGGCGGCTGGCCATCGACATTCAACAGATTTGCGACCACGCCATTTGCTGGTTCATCCAGCACAAGGTCGAGTGCCAACTCGCGCGTGGAATTAGCGTAACTGGTGGTAAGTTCCAGCTTGCCACCCGGACCGTCGAGACGCGTTACAGTCAATGCCGCATCAAGCGAGCCGCCAGCCAGAGACAGGTTTCCGGCTATCGACATTTCCGATGCCAGCCCGAATACGTTCTGCCCGAATACGGTGCGGTCGATGGCCAATTCGCCCAGATTGATGGATACTGGAAGCTCCGGGAGCCTGAATCCACCAGCTTCCGGCGAAGGCAGGCTATCATCGGACACGGGCTTACGCAGAACTTCGATCCTGTCTGCGCCAAGGCTGTCAATGTTAAGCCTGCCCATCAGCAACGCTGCGCGCGTCCAGACAATACGGGCGTTGACTATGCGCAACCAGACACCCTCGCGGTCAGCAATGCTGATTTCGGCGATATTGGCATTCGACGAAAGCGCACCCTGAATTCCATTGATCCGGATTTGCCGGTTTGGCGTTGAAAGCTGATTTTCAAGAAAACCGACCAGCCAGGACCTGTCTGCCTGTTCCGAACTGTCCTGCGCCTGTGCAGGCAGCACGAGAAATACAAAAAGGAAGGCAAGAAGAATGCGCATCAGAAGGCCTGTCCTATGCCGACATAGAAAGCAACGTCAGGATCATTCGGACCAGGGTCCAGCGGGGCTGCCAGATCAAGCCGAATTGGTCCCAACCCGGTATAGTAACGCAGGCCAGCACCGACACCGACTTTGAGGTCCTCATCAAAATCTGGAAACGACTCTTCCCCCACATAGCCTGCATCGACGAAGGCGACCACACCTATAGAATCCGTCACACGCGCACGAACTTCTGCCGAGGCTTCAATGAGGGAGCGCCCTCCTACAACCTCATCAGTGCCCGCGACAGGAACGCCAATTGTGCGGTAAGCATAGCCGCGCACAGACCCACCACCTCCGCTGAAAAACAGCAGATCAGGCGGGAGTTCAGCTATGTCCGCACCGGCAATCGAACCCAACTTTACCCGTCCTGCCAAAACAAATGGCCGGTCTTCCCCAAATCCAAGATAGCCCCTTGCTTCGCCGACAAATCGGGCTGCGAAATTGCCGTACTCGGCTTCGTAGAAAGGCTCGACCGCGCCATCAAGATAAATCCCGCGAGTGGCGTCCGCCGGATTGTCTCGACTGTCATATGTAACGCCGCCCAGCATGCCGATCGTCATGAAATCGCGTTCGCCATAAACGTCATCGTCAAATCGCGAGCGCGAAACAGTGGCAAAGGCCCGGCCCTGCAATTCATTGGTGAACATGTGGGTGAAACCCGCCTGCGCTGTAACGGCATTTCGAGTATACGCGTCCAGCACCTCGCGTTCTCCAATCAGCGAGGCAATGAAATCTGTGTCAGGGGTGAAGACGCCGGGCTTCGTAAAAGTCACACCAGCGCGATAGGTCAGCTCCTCCGGGTCAATCGTTGGACCTAGACCAGCCACTTTTGCGTCGAAACGCAACCGCTCTGCTTTTCCAAAAAGATTGCGGTGCATCCAGTAAGTCTCAAACCCCGCTCCATCGATGGTGGAGTAGTTGGCACCAATACCAAATCGTCGCGGAAGTCGCTCCTGCACGATCACGCTAATGGGCAAACTTCCGCCCGGCTCAAGCTCTGCACCCTCTTCTATTCGCAGAGCGCGAAAAACTTCCAGTTTCGACAGCCTCTTGTTAGCCCGCGCCAGATCGTCCGGATCGAACTCTTGACCACGCGGAAGATTCGTCATGTAGGCCACGTATGTGGGGTCCATCCGCTCTGCACCCGAAACCGAAACCTCGCCATAATAGGTCTTAGGTCCCGGATCAGCGCCCACCGTCGCATCTACGAAGTCAGATTCATGCGCCGCAATGACACGGCGGTCAATCGCCTTCGCCTTGGCGTGGCCTTGTTGCCGCCACGCTTCAATAGTCAGGGCTTCCGCCTTGATTATTGTGCCAGATCGAGCGATTTCGCCGGGAGCATACCCCTCATCCAAAGGAGACTTGACGGCGTCGTTGCGATTCTGTGGCTCCGGAGCGGGGTTAACGACATCCGCTTTGCCGAAATGAAAGAGTGGGCCGGGATCAACGTCGATAACGACAGACACCGGATCAGGAAGATCCGCATCAGGCGGCAGATCCGCCGCTTCCCTTCCGTCGACCTTGATCGAAATAACGCCGCCATAGCGACCTTCGCCATAAAGCGTTGACAACAGCCGCTTATAATCGCCTCGCGCCTTGGCAAGCAGGCCCGCAGCCCCGGAAGCCGGCTTATCCTCATCCTTTACCAGACCTGAAGCACCTTCGATCGCCTTTCTCAGGTTGGAATCATCGCCGCTGATATTGACTGTAACCGAATAGTTTTGCGGCTCGCCAATGACGTCCTGAGCAGGATCAGGCTCATCCTTGCCAAAAATTTTTAATCCGAAAATTTCGAATCCATAAGCGGGCGCGCCAACGAATACACTGGCGAGGGCTATGGCGGCGGATACTGCACAGCGCCGGAATAGCAAATTCGTCAATCAACCTCTCCGACCGGCCCCCAGGTCACAATCCTGACAATGCCAGCAAAAAGATGGCGTATTTGCGTTGCAACTCGCCTCTTCCGAACTCAGGCTTATCGCAACAATTTGGCCTATCATGCTGACACTCCGTTAAACAACCCTTCTCAACTGAAAGTTGTGCTGGCCCACCCGTCATTTAGACAAGGCCTGTTGCGCGCCTGCGTCACCCTTGCCAAAGAAAGGTATGAGCGCGAATCCTTATACCTCGACGACGAAAGCTGCCCTGTGGATGGGAGCGTGGCTTGCACTAATGCTCGGAATGACAGTGGCCGGACGTGAAGTAACCGCCGAGCTTTCGGTACTGCAACTCATGGAATTGCGGTCGGTGCTGGGATTTTTCATGTTCTTGCCGCCGGTTTTTCTGGCTGGTGGTTTCAAGGCAATGAAAACTCAGCGAATGGGCGCGCACATTTCCAGAAATATCGCCCACTATGTTGGACAAGCGCTATGGCTCTATGCGCTGACGCTTATTCCGCTGGCACACCTCATCTCCATCGAATTCACGACACCTATATGGACTGCACCGCTTGCAGTTGTATTTTTGGGCGAGAGGCTCAATGCGCGGAAACTGGGCGCGTTGGTCCTTGGCTTGATCGGCGTGATGATAATTGTTCGGCCCGGCGCGACAGAGCTGGATCCGGGCCATTTGGTCGTTTTGGCATCCGCCCTTGCTTTTGCGGCCTCGTTAGTTTTGGTCAAATCGCTGACGCGCACTGAAACAGTTGTCTGCATAATTTTCTGGATGCTGGCTATTCAGTCGATCATCGGCCTGATACCAGCGTTAGCGACTTGGGAATGGCCGCGTGCAGCGCTGTGGCCGTGGATACTCACCGCTGCGTTCTGCGGAAGCTTTGGCCACTATTGTTTGGCGCGCGCATTGGTTCACGCAGATGCCACTGTTGTCGTCCCGATGGACTTTATGCGTTTGCCTTTAACTGCGTTGATTGGGTATCTGTTTTATAATGAAAGTATTGATCTGATGACCGCGCTAGGCGCTGGGCTTATCCTATGCGGTAACCTCGTCAATTTGCAGCGCCGCCCTGCACACGCTCCAGCTTGACCGTTTCCGTGAAAAAACCCGGAACTTATGTCGGCATCGGCTATACTCACTCGTCTTGATTGCGAATGAGGATTTGACAGATGCAATATGCCATCCTTTGCTATGACAATGAGGCGGAAGTCGAGGCTTGGCCGCGCGCAAAACTCGACGAAGTTATCAGCAGGCATCAGCTGGCAACCCGACCGGTCGCGGAACAAGGTAAGCTTGGACCGGTGCTGCGGCTGTTACCAACCAGCACTGCCATGACAGTTCGCTCTGGCGACAAGCCGGTCGTTCTCGACGGCCCTTTCGCAGAGACAAAGGAACAATTGCTAGGTTTCTGGATCATAGATGCCGAGACGCATGAGGAAGCGGTTGCGCTTGCACAGGAGCTGGCAAGCCACAAAGAAACTGGCTCGATGGAAGTGCGTCCTGTGCTGATGTATATGGATGGTTCAAATACCAAATGAGCGAGTTGGGCTGGATAGATGCGGCGCTGACTTCGGCGCGACCTCAGGCTCTGGCTGCCCTGCTCCGATATTTTGGCGATCTCGATACCGCAGAAGAAGCTTTTCAGGAAGCCTGCCTGCGCGCCTTGCGCAACTGGCCGGAGAAAGGGCCGCCGCGCGATCCTGCCGCGTGGTTGATATTTGTGGGTCGTAATTTTGGCGTCGATCAAATCCGAAAGACAAGCCGCCAAGCACCGCTGCCTGACGAGGAACAACTTTCAGATCTAGGAGACCAGGAATCCGACATCGCAGAGCGGCTGGATAATGCGCACTATCGCGACGACGTTTTGCGGCTGCTTTTCATCTGCTGTCATCCTGATCTGCCTGCAACGCAGCAAATCGCGCTCGCATTGCGTATTGTTTCAGGGCTCTCAGTGAAAGAAATAGCGCGCGCCTTTCTGGTAAGTGAAGCGGCGATGGAGCAGCGCATCACGCGGGCAAAGCGTGCTATTTCAGGCGCGAGCCGCGAGTTCGAACCACCCGATGCGGTGGAAAGGTCCGAACGACTCGGCATTGTCGCTGCTATGCTCTATCTCTTGTTCAACGAAGGCTACTCTGCGAGCGGCGGAACGACACATTTGCGCGGACAGCTGTGCCTGGAAGCTATACGCCTCACCCGCCTTCTTTTGCGCCTATTCCCCGCAGAGCCGGAAATAATGGGGCTTCTGGCGCTGATGCTTTTGCAACACTCCCGTATGGCGGCCAGGCTCGACGGCAATGGCGAACTCATATTGCTTGAAGATCAGGATCGAGGGCTTTGGAATCGCGAATTAATCAACGAGGGCCTTGTCCTTATAGAGAAAGCGGTACGCCATGCGCGACCCGGCGTATATCAGATACAGGCAGCAATTGCCACGGCACATGCCCGCGCGCCATCGCCGGACGACACGAACTGGGCTGAAATCGATCGTCTTTATGGGCTACTTGAGGTAATTCAACCTTCTCCTGTGGTCACGCTAAACCGCTCGGTTGCCGTTTCGAAAACCAAAGGTCCTGCGGCGGCTCTTGCCATGATCGAACCACTCGCCAAACCGCTAGACAGCTATTTTCATTTTCATGGAGTTAGAGGGGCCTATCTTCTACAAACAGGTGACGAATGCGCTGCACGACAAAGTTTCGACAGGGCTATAGCTTTGGCGCGCACACCGGCGGAAGCCGCGCATATTCGCCAGCACATTGACCGACTAAAAAATTTAGCGAAGTCTGAAAAACGGTCTTGAGCTTCCATCGGCTGGAACCCTTATCGTGATTCCTGCTTTCAGTACCAAAGCAGGAGCTACATATGAAACGTACGATACTATTCGCAGCAATCGCAGCCTCACTCACCTTCACGCAAGTTGCTGCTGCCCAAGATCATTCAGGGCATGGGGCGAGCGCCAAGGAAAGCCCGGCGGCAGAAGCCTACAAGGCTGCAATGGACGAAATGCACATGGCCACGAACGCCATCACGCCGACCGGAAACGCAGATATCGACTTTGCGCGGGGTATGATCCCTCATCATCAAGCGGCGATAGACATGGCAAAAGCCCAGCTTAAATATGGATCGGACCCTGAAATTCGAAAACTGTCCGAGGATATTATTGCGGCGCAGGAACGCGAAATAGCCCAGCTGAAGGCTTGGCTGGCCAAACACTGATCAACCTGAATAGCAGCCTGCACGACCGTAAAAGATCGAACGATCATCTCGCTTGAGGTGACCGTTCTTTCCCTGAATTCGCTTCTTTGTCGTCATCAAGCAAAATGCGGTGGGCGGCCCCGTCCAAATCCTCATATTGGCCGCTCCGCAAAGCCCATAGAAATCCGAGCAGGCTCATACCGCCGAGGAAAAGCGCCGCAGGAATGAGGAAGACAAGATTGGTCAAGCTTCAACCCCTCTCGTCGAATATACGGGATTTTCCGATCTGTGTTTCCTGCGCGCCATGAGGCGCATCGCGTTACCAATCACGAGCAGCGAGGAAGCGGACATCGCGATGGCAGCAATCAGTGGGGTGACATATCCAAGGATGGCGATGGGCACGGCCAGTATATTATAAACAATTGCAAGGCCGATATTCTCTCTAACCAATCGATCAGCTTTACGTGCAACCGTTAGCGCAAGGGGCACCGCTTCCAGACTTTCCCCAAGGAAAACGAAATCAGCAGCATTGCGGCCAATATCGGCAGCCGTGGCTGGTGCAATCGAGACATTTGCCGCCGCCAAGGCCGGAGCGTCGTTCAACCCGTCGCCCACCATCAAAACGTTTCGGCCACTTTCCACGAGGAGCTTGACCCGCTCAACCTTGTCAGATGGCAATAACTCGGACGATACATCATTGATCCCAAGTTGCGCCGCAACGGCATCACACTGAGATTTCACATCCCCGGAAATGATCGATGCTGATATTCCTGCCTGTCTGAGGTCAGCAACCATTTGCCTGGCACCTGGACGAATTCTGTCCGAGAAAGTGAAGCGCTCAACCTCAACACCGTTCTTTGCAAGCACGGTCCCCTTCGCATCGGGAGACGCTGGCGCCGCCCACTGTGCCCTGCCCAGCGTCCACTCGTCCTTACCCAGTACGCCTTTAACGCCGCATCCAGGAACTTCTACAATATCGGTCAACTGAACGGAGCTGTCCGCCCCCTCTGCAAGGAGCGCCCTCGATACAGGATGCCGTGAATGAACGGCGAGAGAGCGCGCTATCTCCAGCAGTGCCGGATCTATCTTTCCAAGATTGACAAGCTGCAATGTGCCTTGCGTTAAGGTACCGGTCTTGTCGAACAGGGCAGTATCGACGCCGACCAGCCGCTCAAGAGCCGCTCCATCCTTCATCATGACGCCGCCCTCAAACAATCGCCGTGCGGCTACGACCTGAACGATTGGAACCGCCAGACCTAAGGCGCAAGGGCAAGTTATTATAAGAACTGCAATCGCAACAGTAACAGACCGGTGCCAATCCCCGGTCGCCACCATCCAGCCAATGAACGTCACCAAGGCGGTCAAATGAACAACAGGAGCATAGAGAGCTGAAACACGCTCGGCGATGCGCTTGTAGCGCGCTCTTCCGCCTTCAGCAGCCTCCATCAGTCGCGTCATTTCCGCCAGAAATGAAGCGGATGCTGGCCGCAAGGCTCGCAACACCAGCGGACCCGTCAGGTTCAATACACCCGCCTGGAGCTCAGTGCCTTGTGCTACCGGAACAGGCTCACTCTCGCCATTCGTAATGGCCGCGTCCACATCTGACGTGCCTTCAACCACGATACAATCGACCGGTACACGCTCGCCTGCGGCAAGCAAGAGCCGCGAACCTTCAACCACCTCAGCGACGGGTCGATATTCCCTGCGCCCATCGCGCTCTTCCACCACCGCACCCTGCG
Organism: Rhizobiaceae bacterium; assembly: GCA_019635795.1. GTDB lineage: Bacteria > Pseudomonadota > Alphaproteobacteria > Rhizobiales > Rhizobiaceae > Mesorhizobium_G. The sequence continues at coordinate 120,694 of JAHBYV010000004.1, read as the reverse complement.
GCTGCAATCGAGCCAGCCCAAGCACAGCAGAACGCGCGCGATCGCGCATCATGTGATCAAGCGTGCGCCCGATCAGCAAAAAGAAAAGCAAGGTAACCGAAGCATCGAAATAGGCATACTCACCGTGCGTGATTGTCTCATAGAGGCTTAGAGCATAAGCCATCGTCACGCCTATCGCGATTGGCACATCCATATTCATTCGCCCGTGCCGAAGCGCAGACCAGGCTGAACGATAGTAGACACGGCCAGCAATAAGTAGTGCCGGTATTGCGATGAGGGCTGAAACCCAATGAAACAGATCCCGGGTTGAACCTTCCGCACCTGACCAGACCGAAACGGAAAGCAGCATGATGTTTGCGGCTGCAAATCCGGAAACCGCAACCGCCCTCAACAATTCAGAAAGAGCTTTGTCACTAGCTATCTGGTCGGCACTGAAAAGGTTGGGAACATAGCCAATTTGCGCAAGCGCATTAATGATTGGTGGCAATGTGCCCCCGCGCCATTGAACCGTGACACGCTTCGTTGAAAGATTGACCCGAGCCCGTTCGACGTTCGGCAATGCACAGAGCGCACGTTCCACCGATTGAATACACGCGGCGCAATGTACGTTGGGAACCGAAAGCTCAACCTGCCGCAAGTCATTGCCGAGCTCTCGCGAGGAAAGCAACACCTCGTCATCCGATGGCAACGCGCCCGCCACCTGGAGGGCCATATCGGCACCAGGTGCGCAGCAGCTCATAACCTGCTTCCCCGTTCCAATTGGAGCCGCAACAATTCCCGGTATGGCTTTTCCAGACCTGCGTCCGCAGATATTTCAGCGAGCCAGACCCCGTCATTTAACGGATGAAACGCCTCATAGATCCCGTCTCCACCGCGAACCATTTCGACCACAGTGTCTTCTCGATCATCCACCGGATGCATAAACTTCAGGGTAACGCTTTTCAGGCTGACCGAATGGCCTGCGCGATCTGTCAGATTATAGCGAACTTTGCCGCCCTCCAAGGTAAGTGCGCTAGTCCAACCGAGTGCTTCCTGCGCGCGGGTCTCAGCCATCTTTGCGTTGAACTGCTGACTCGCCACATACGAATTTTCGACTACGAGGCCGGTCCAACTGGCGCGCGCGAAATAGGCCATGGTCATATTAACGGTGATGATCACGCCAAAGAAGCCAAGCATGATTGCAAGCATATGGCGACCATTAAAGCTCTTTACCCGCTGGCTTGCGCTCATTTCACTATCTCCGGAGCTTCGAACGTCGCCCTATAAGTGTCGGTTTCGTAACTCGCCTTGTCCTCAACAACGAAATTGAAATATTGCGACTGCCCCGCGATGTTTTCTGCAGGTTGCCGAACATACACTTTCAGTGTCTTGAGCTTATCCGGCTCAACATGGACGGCGAAGGAGCGATCCTCAGGCTGCTCCAACCCAACGACGCTCATTTGCGCGCCCCGCAGGCCCTGCAAAGTCACAATCACTGTCCGCGGCTCTGGGATCATATTCAACAACTTTACAGTAAAGCCATTGCGAATCGACCCGTCAGACAACTGCACGAATTGCGGATTGCGGTCATGCAGGACATTTACCTCCAAACGATCACGTGTCAGCAGCCCATAAACGATGAGCATACCCACTGCAGACCACGCAGCAAAGTAAACGAGGGTACGTACCCGAAGCAACTCACGAAGACTGAAGTTGAGGAACTCAGGCCTGATCTTCTTCGACTCGTCGCGAACCAAATCCGGATTGATCGGCTGAGCTCCGCCGCCAGTAGCAATTGCAAGGTTATGGTTGTAATCAGCAAGCGTCGCGTAGGCGATCAAGCCTCTCTCCTTGCCCAGCTTGTCCATCACACTGTCGCAAGCATCTATGCAGAGCGCACAGGTGATGCACTCCAATTGTTGGCCATCGCGAATGTCAATTCCCATCGGGCAAACGGCGACACAGGCGTTGCAATCCACACAATCGCCGACGGTTTGACCTGCAGCAGCAGCCTTCTTGGCATGGCGCGTACGCGGTTCTCCGCGCCAATCATTATAGGTTACTGTCAGAGACCTTTCGTCGAGCATTGCAGCCTGGATGCGCGGCCATGGGCACATATATGTGCACACCTGTTCCCGCATCAATCCGCCAAACACATACGTCGTCGCGGTAAGAACAGCGACCGTAATATATGCGATCGGCACCGCCTGCCCTGTGACCAAGTCCATGAAAAGTGTCGGCGCGTCGGCAAAATAAAAGATCCATGCACCACCGGTAGCAACACCTATTGCCAGCCAAATGGAGTGCTTCGTGATCCGCAAAGCAAGCTTGCGAGCCGACCAGCCGCTCTGATCCAACTTTATGCGAGCATTTCGATCGCCCTCGATAAAGCGCTCGACCGCGATATAGAGATCAACCCAGACAGTCTGGGGACAGGTGTATCCACACCATGCGCGACCGACGCTTGAGGTAACCAGGAACAGGCCGAACCCGGCCATAACAAGAAGGCCGGCGACGAAGTAAAACTCCTGCGGCCAGATTTCGATGAAGAAAAAATAGAACCTGCGGTTCGCAAGATCGACCAAAACCGCTTGATCGGGCGCGTAGGGTCCTCGGTCCCAACGCAACCAAGGAACGAGGTAGTAGATTCCAAGTGTCACGAACATGACGATCCACTTGAAGCTACGGAAACGCCCAACCGCACGCTTGGGAAAAATTTTTGTCCGTTTGGCGTAGAGCGGCTGGCGCAACTGCGCGGAGTTTACCGCGCTCACCTCAAGTCTTTCGACTTCGCCCGTATCCAACATTATCTCACTCCTGCCCGTTTAGTCCCGGGCGATACCGACGCCATAAATCACACCACGGCGCACGGTGCGTTGACCTACGTCAAACACTTGAAAGTTGGCCGGGCCCGGCATTGCCGGACCCGTGTTCACGCTGCCTCGGGCTTACTTGCCACCGCCCAGCGAATAGACATAGGTTGCAAGTTCTTTGACCGTGCTTTCACCAAGACGGGCCTGCCAGGCAGGCATTACACCATGCTTCGGTGCTCGCACCTGACTCTCGATATCAGCTTCGGAGTGAACCAGAAGCGAAATGCTGTCGGTGAGGTTTGGCGCGCCGAGATCCTGCATACCCATCGCATTTGCCCCATGGCATGAAGCACAATTGGCCGCAAAAACTACCTTGCCGGGCTCGATGCGCGTCTCGTCAACCGTGAAGCCCATCAATGATGCGACGTATGAAGAAACATCCTTAATCTCCTGTGGCTGCAGCATCTCCTTGAATGCAGGCATCTCCGAAACCCTTGTATCCGCATCAGTATCAAACCGTATGCCATGCGCGATGGTCTGCTGAATGTCGGTGATTTTGCCGCCCCACAACCAGTCATCGTCATTGAGGTTTGGAAAGCCCTTGGACCCTTCCGCGCCAGACCCGTGGCACTGAACGCAATTCACCTTGAATGCGGCTGCACCAGCAGCCGTTGCAAAGGTGCGCAGCGTCTCGTCAGCCTGGATTTCTTCAACTGACTTTGAAGCAATCGCGGACACATAGCTCGCCTTCGCCTCTTGTGCAGCAGCGAGCTCCTTCTTGACATCAGCTCGACTTGAAAAGCCAAGAACACCCTGGGTAGCGCTATTGAGCAGAGGCCATGCCGGATAAGCGATCGTATAGCCAATAGCCCATAGGATGGTGAGATAGAATGTCCACACCCACCAGCGCGGCAATGGGTTATTCAATTCCCTTATGCCGTCCCATTCATGGCCCGTCGTGGCCACACCGGAGATTTCGTCAATATGCTTCTCGCTCATCTCAATCTTCCTTGAAAGGAATATTCGCGGCGTCGCGCGCAGACTTCTTACTGCCCGGACGGAATGCAAACACAGCTACACCGACAAAGAAGATGGCCATGCCCAGCAGGCCCCAACTGTCAGCAAAGTGGCGCATGGCGGTATAAGTTTCCATAACAACCTCCTAGCGCTGATTTTTGACTTCATCGTAGGTCTTGAAATCGACCAACGTGCCAAGCATCTGTAGATAAGCGACAAGCGCATCCATCTCGGTCAGCGCTGCCGGATTGCCATCAAAATCCCCCAACTTCGCCTTGGGATAACGGGCTTCCAAGCCGGTGGTGTCGGCGTTTGGGTCAGCCTGCGCGACCAAATCCATATTCGCGTTATCGATCATCTCTTGCGTATAAGGGACACCTACACGCGCGTTCGCGACAAGATGTGTAGAGAAATTCTTCACATCGAGCGGCTTGTTTTTGAGAAAGGCATAAGCAGGCATCACCGACTCAGGAACAACCGAGCGTGGATCGGCAAGATGCTGGACATGCCAGGCGTTCGAATAGCGATCACCAACACGAGCCAGATCTGGCCCTGTACGTTTCGATCCCCACTGGAACGGATGATCATACATGGATTCCGCAGCAAGGCTGTAGTGGCCGTAGCGCTCAACTTCGTCGCGGAAAGGTCGGATCATCTGGCTATGGCAGACGTAGCAGCCTTCTCGAATGTAGATATTGCGACCTGCCAGCTCCAGCGGTGAGTAAGGCCGCATACCCTCGACCTTCTCGATAGTGTTCTCAAGGTAGAACAGCGGGGTGATCTCAACGAGACCACCCACCGTTACCACCAGCAACGAGCCAACCAGCAGCAGCGTCGCGTTCTTCTCAAGTATTACGTGCTTATCCATCAAAGACATGACAACAGTCCTTATTCTGCGGGCTGGAGGGCCGGCGCGCGTCCGTCAACAGGAGCTTCGTCGCGCTGATAGCCGAGGATTGTCATGGTGATGTTGTAGGCCATGATCAAACCACCAACGAGGTACATCGCACCACCGATCGCACGCATGACATAGTATGGATGCATGGCCGCTACAGTTTCGGCGAACGAGTAAACAAGGAAGCCCTGATCGTCGTATTCACGCCACATCAGGCCCTGCATGATACCCGACACCCACATGACGGCTGCGTAAACTACAATCCCCAAAGTGGCCAACCAGAAGTGCCAGGTTACCATCCGCAAAGAATACAACCGTTCACGATTCCAGAGCTTCGGAACCATGTAATAAACTGCACCGAATGAGATCATACCGACCCAGCCAAGCGCGCCCGAGTGCACGTGACCAATCGTCCAATCTGTATAGTGGCTAAGCGAGTTGACCGCCTTTATCGACATCATCGGCCCTTCAAAGGTCGACATGCCGTAGAAAGCGATAGCGGTCACCATCATGCGGATAATCGGATCGGTACGGATTTTGTCCCAGGCACCAGACAGAGTCATCAGGCCGTTAATCATACCACCCCAAGACGGCATCCAGAGCATGATTGAAAACACCATGCCAAGGGTTTGCGCCCAATCCGGCAACGCCGTGTAATGCAGATGGTGCGGACCTGCCCAGATATACAGGAAGATCAGCGCCCAGAAGTGAATGATCGACAGGCGATATGAATAGACAGGGCGCTCAGCCTGCTTGGGAACGAAATAGTACATCATTCCAAGGAAGCCGGCAGTCAGGAAGAAACCTACCGCGTTATGTCCATACCACCACTGCGTCAACGCATCCTGCACGCCGGAGAACAGCGAGTAGCTGCGTGATCCCAACAGCGAAACCGGCATGGACAGGTTGTTCACCACATGCAGCATCGCAATCGTAATGATGAAGGACAGGTAGAACCAGTTCGCCACATAAATATGCGGCTCTTTGCGCTTGAAGATCGTTCCAAGGAAGACAATCAGATAGGCAACCCAGACCACCGTAAGCCAGAGGTCAACATACCATTCCGGTTCTGCATATTCGCGGCTTTGTGTGATCCCGAGCAAGTAGCCGGTCGCAGCCATAACGATGAACAGCTGGTAGCCCCAGAACACGAACCACGCGAGATTTCCCCCGAACAAACGCGCGCGGCTTGTCCTTTGCACCACGTATAATGAGGTGGAAATCAAAGCATTGCCACCAAATGCGAAGATGACAGCAGAAGTGTGCAGGGGCCTTACGCGACCAAAATTGAACCAAGGTCCGAAATTCAGGTCTGGATATGCGAGCTGCAAGGCAGCAATCACACCCACAAGGAATCCAACAACACCCCAGAAGACCGTCGCAATCGCACCATAGCGGATTGGACCATCCAAATAGGCGTCAGGATCAACCGGAGCCGCTGGCGCAAAGCTTGTGTTCCGCAGCAAGGCAACCGTACCCGCTGACAACACAAAAAACAGGACCCACATGTGCTGGCGGAACAGATCGTCCGCAGCAAACGCCGCGCCTAGCAATGCCAGGAACGCGAATAGCACAATAAGTGCAACTTCTTTACCGTACCTCATCGACCCCTCTCATGGATTTCCGGGCTTGGAGCGACGCTTAGAATCGCGCGCCATTAATTGCCTTGATCCAGATCAAAACCAACTGCGTCAATTAGGCATAGCTTATCTGCTCAAAACGGGGAGAAGGCAGTGAAGGCGGCTGCGAGATCTAAAACAGTCCTTGAATGCAACTGCGTTGACCAATGCGCAGCCAGCGATGTTTGCAAGCAGGAAGATCAGGCGCCCTGCGTTCAATTAGCTCTTGTTTATGCAGAGAAAATGCAGATTTGCGACCAGCTCGAGTCGATAGCTGATAGCCTGCCACATCATGTCGATAAAGACACTTGCATTCGGGTTGCATCAAGGCTTCTGCCTCTGCTGCATGAAGCACATGGCTATGAGGAAAAAGTCCTATTTCCTATATTTGAGCGCGACGTTAAGCAGCACCCTACCCGTGGGGCAACGGTTCTGAGACTCAAAACAGAACACGTTTACGATGAAGGGGCCGCAGAGGAGATATGCGAGCAGTTGCAAGGGATAGGGCGTGGCGGCCAAATTCAGAACCCGGAAGCGCTCGGGTTCATGCTACGCGCCTTTTTCGATAGTGTGCGAAGGCATATCGCATTTGAGCGCGAACATGTATTCGCACTGACAATCGCAGCCCCTATCGTAAATACTGCAGGAACAGCCTAGCGTTCAGACTTAAGCTTTGCCTTCAATTCTTGGAGTTTGGCTTCTGTCCAGCCTTGCGGCTGCGTCACCTCTATCCACGGGACAATATGGTCTTCTGGTGCGTAAACATGGCCGAAGCCCATTGGAGCGCTCGTCGCGATAGCCATGTCGAGGCCAATCTGCAATTGGGTTACAATTGGAAACCATCTCAGCGCTGGTGAAACATCCGGACCTCGCGGCTGCTTCATCCAAGCAGGCTCGCGATAGGATGCAAGCGGATCGAAAAAAACCACTGGATCACTCGCATATTGAAGATAAGCAATGCGAATAGGTCCCCAAGGCGCATAAGTCCCGCCGGCCGCGCCATGTTGGTTATAGAACCGGATCACAGAACCGTCGCGGAAACTTGGCAGCCACGCGGGAGTTCCTTGATTACGCTCGGCCGTGACCTTCTTCCACGTGCTACTGGAATATGGCGGCCCACTCCACAAAGCGCCCTGAATAGGATCACCAACCACATCGTAAATGTCTATCGATGCATCAGAGTTAAGCGCGCCGAGACTCAAGCCGTACAGATAAAGCCGCGGACGCTGTCTTTTCGGAAGCGCGGTCCAGTAGTCATAAACTTCGTTGAAAAGCGCACGTGCTGTATCCGCACCGTATTGAGGCTCTATCAACAACGAAAGCCAACTCAACAGATATGAATATTGAACTGCCACGCTGGCGACATCGCCGCGATGCAAGATTTCCAGAGTGTCCATAGCTGCCGGGTCCACCCAGCCTGTCCCGGTCGGGGTAATGATGACCAGTACCGAGCGGTTAAATGCGCCTGTCCGCTTCAGTTCCTCAAGCGCCAGTCTCGCACGTTCCTCAACTGTCTTTGCCGAATTTAGTCCGACATAGATCCGGATTGGCTCCACCGCCTCACTGTCAGCAAGTTGACTTATCGTTTTCGTGTCAGGTCCTGTTGCGACGAACGCCCTGCCCATCCGCCCAAGACTTTCCCAATCGACCAAAGTCGAGGGTCCACCAGTCCGCAGCGGACTGACTGGCCGCGCAATTTCGGGTTCGATCAGCGTATCGAGTCGCTGCAAAGACGAGTCCGCCATTTTCAGAGCCACGCGAAACAGCAGCCCATCAACCGCCGCCCATATCGCCCAACCGACGATGAAAAGTCCCGCGAGCATGGCTACACGGCGCGGCAACAGCCCCTGAAGTCGATTTGCCGTCGCTGTGAAAGCACCTCTTATAGCGCGACCCAGAAAGAGCAGGACGATGAAAACGACAGCCGCAATCAACCCCACCTCAAATGGCCTACCGCCCTCAATTGGAGCCATGCCCATAAGTGAACGCGTTACGTTTTGCCATTCAGCGAATTTCCATAGGAATATAACAGCTATGCACGCGCACAAAACCCCGGCAATTCGAAGCGAAGTCCGGGCTATCCATACTGGCAACGACGGCAACTCCAGATATCGCCACAACCAGATAAGAATTGTTCCCACCGCGTAGCCCGAGGTCAGACAGGCGCCAGACAGAATTCCCTGGAGAATAAAATCGCGCGGTAGCAGGCTAGGCGTGAGCGAAAATGCAAAAAAGATCGTGCCCACAACAAGGCCGATCGCGGTCAGCGAGTGCCAAAAATCGCGCATAAGCTGCATTGTGACCCTCAACGTTTCTAACATGGGTAGCGAGACGTGGGGCGGCAGGCAAGCGAATATGCTGAGTTTGGAACGCCACTTCTTCGACCGGTTTCAAACAGACAGTAGCCTTCCATGCCCGACAATTCACCCTCAAAACGTCTGTGCCGCAATGGATAAATCGTATAGGATATAGGATTGTTCTATACCGTTCTACGTGTTAGCGTTCGTGTGGGGAGTTGCTAATGAGCCAGCCTGAGACGACTGCCGATCAACACAGTGCAGGAATAGTGCGCCCCAACAGCTTGGCCGACGATGTCTATGAAGCGATCTTCCAGCGGTTGATCTCTTTGAAGATTGAACCCGGGGCGCGGATTACAGTCGATAATCTGGTGCGGGAATTCAATGTGTCGCACACTCCTATCCGGGAAGCTCTTGGCCGCCTTGAAGGCGAAGGTCTGGTGGTCAAGACACACCTGATCGGCTATCGCGCGGCGCCCCAAATCACGCGTCGCCAATTTGATGAGCTCTACGAGTTGCGCTTGCTACTGGAGCCGCATGGTGCAGCGAAAGCCGCACTTGCCATGAACCAATCCAAAGCTGCGGTTCTGCGAAAGGCTACTGTTGCGATGCGCGGGATTGACCGTAGTGACGAACATCTGCGCTATTCAACCTTTGCCCGGCAGGACGCGCTGTTTCACGACCGGATCATGGAATTTGCGGGCAATGAAGTGATCCGCTCGACGATTTCTTTCCAGCACGCGCATTTCCACATCTTTCGGCTGATGTTCCATGAACGCGTAACAGAAGAAGCATTGGAAGAGCACGAAGCAATTTTGTCCGCCTTGGCAGATGCAGACGGCGAGCGAGCAAGGAACGCCATGAAAATCCATATCGAAAGGTCGCGTGATCGGTTGATACCAGCATTCAAATAAACCGGAGGAGGAGAAATAAATGTCTGGAAAAAAAATCCTGATGCTAACCGGTGAGTTCACCGAAGAATATGAAATTTTTGTCTATCAGCAGGCAATGGAAGCCGTTGGACACACTGTTCATGTTGTCTGCCCCGACAAGAATGCGGGGGACCTTATCAAGACTTCATTGCACGATTTTGAGGGAGACCAAACCTACACTGAAAAGCTGGGTCACTACGCTCTGATCAATAAGACATTTTCAGAGGCCGAAAAGCAGGTGGATCAATACCACGCGGTCTATTGCGCGGGAGGACGCGGGCCAGAATACATTCGCACCGACAAGCGAGTGCAGGCCATCATTCGCCATTTCCATGAGGCAAAGAAGCCAATCTTTACAATCTGCCACGGCGTCCAGATTTTGGTAGCGGTTGATGGTGTTGTTCGAGGCAAAAAAGTAGGTGCACTTGGCGCTTGCGAACCTGAAGTGACCCTCGCCGGCGGCACCTACATCGATCTTTCCCCGACAGAGGCCTATGTCGACGGAACTATGGTATCCGCGAAAGGATGGACCGCTCTCGCCGCGTTCATTCGCGAATGTCTGAAGGTGTTGGGAACAGAAATCCGGCACGCATGAACTCTGGGCGCATGGCCGCAAATGCGGTCATGCGTCTAGTACCATTCTCCTATTTCTAAACGCCCGTGTGAAAAACCCGGGTTGTCGCAAAGCAAAATTTAACCATAGTTCTCCATCTTTGCTCGAGTGATTGTACGAACTGGGGACAATCAAATCGTGGCGTTAGCGTACGCGGTTCGCTCCTTGAGTGTAACCGCGCCGTAGAGTGATTGGGTTACATTGGTGAATATCAGCGTAGATTCAAAATCTAAAGGTCGCCTGCTAGTTGCCTGTATTGCAACAATTTTTTCGGGCGTCGCAGCTCTGGCCATCACAACTATGCTTGGCTTTCCCAGCCCGTTGGAGAAGGTCTCGGAAATTCCGCTGCCCAAACCAGCTCGCGCTGTAATTGAGACGATTCTTCCCGGTTTACCGCTCGATAAGGTTAATGCCGCGCAGCGGATATTGGTCGTCCCGCCCGCTTCACAGAATATCGCCACAGCAAGTTTTCACTTCGATGGCGAGAAAATCGCTCGTAAATTCAGCTTAGCCCAAACGAGCCAGGAGAAGTCGTTTCCCGACCGCTTTGACGCAGCACGAGCCAAGGCCAATTTGACGCGCGAAAAGTTGGCCAGCCTCTTCCCGAAGCCTGTCACCCGCAAATCTGACCGCCCCGTTGCAATCGATAAGGTTCCCGCAGAAGAACGTTTTGCCACAATGCCGCCGATTGTGACGACTTCGCAAAATCCGGTCCTTATGGCCTTTGCCGCGCCGGGTCAGGAACACTCAGCCGTCGATGCATTTTCGGCTTTGCTGGCGGAGGACGAAGCAGAAAACACAGCTTCTTTGTCAGATGATAATGTCGGCGCGCAGGAGGGTGAGGATGGCGCATTTGACCCTACCCCATCCGAGGCACCTCTCCCGCAGTTGCGGTCTAACGTTCAACCACCATTGAAGCCCCTGGGCTCTGCACGGCAGATCGAAGGTGCAAAAGACGATAGTTCGACAAAGCCGGAGGCAAAGCCCCAAGCACTGGCATATGCCCGCCCCGACGCGCCAGAACGTGGCACATTCGGCCAATCATTTCGAAATCTGTTCGGCGGTGCGAAAGCGGGCAACGGTGTTGCCGTTTATGATATCAGCGCAGCCAAGGTTTACATGCCTGACGGAACGGTACTCGAAGCTCATTCCGGCATCGGGAAAATGGCCGACAATCCGCGTTATGTGAACGTAAAAATGGGGGGAGCGACTCCGCCACACGTTTACAACCTGAAAATGCGCGAACGACTTTTCCATGGCGTTGAAGCGATCCGCATGTTGCCAGTGGACGGAAAGAACAAGTTCGGCCGCGACGGCTTTCTGACGCACAGCTATTTGCTGCGCGGTGGTCGCGCCGAGTCTCATGGATGCGTCGCATTCAAGGACTACAATCGGTTTTTGAAGGCCTTCAAACAGGGCAAGGTGAAGCAGATTGTTGTGGTATCCAGCGGGGGACGTGCGGCCGGGGTACGAATGGCGTCTAACTACTGATTCATTTCATTGCGCTTGGTCCTTGTTCGTGCTGACTGATGCAGAACACCGAATGCAGGAAGCCACGCAGTGAGCAGCAATCTTGAGCAGCGTATCGATCAGGGCACAGGCCGTGAACCCGCAGATCTTGTTCTGAAAGGCGGGCGGTTTTTCGATCTCGTTTCAGGTGAGCTTGTAGCGGGCGACATTGCCATTTGCGATGACCGCATCGTAGGCACCTGCGACGAATACCACGGCAAGCAGGAAATCGATGTCTCCGGCAAGGTGATTGTTCCGGGCTTTATCGACGCGCATTTACACATCGAATCCTCAATGGTCACACCATTCGAATTCGATCGCTGCGTTCTTCCTCGAGGCATCACCACCGCGATTTGCGATCCGCACGAAATCGCCAATGTACTGGGGGCGGAAGGAATTCGTTACTTTCTTGATTGTGCAGCACAAACTATTATGGACGTACGCGTCCAGCTATCGAGTTGTGTTCCCGCTACCCATCTTGAGACTTCGGGCGCGAGGTTGGATATCGAGGACCTCCTGCCCTTTGCCAGCCATCCAAAAGTGATCGGACTTGCCGAATTCATGAACTATCCTGGCGTGCTCGCAAAGGATCCGGTTTGCATGGCAAAGCTGGAAGCATTCCAATCAGGTCATATTGACGGGCACGCGCCACTACTGCGCGGAAAGTCCTTGAACGGATATCTGTCTGCAGGCATCCGCACTGACCACGAAACGACGAGCGAGCAGGAGGCTCGCGAGAAGCTGACCAAAGGGATGCATATTCTTGTTCGCGAAGGGTCGGTATCAAAAGACCTTGATGCTCTGATTCCTGTTATCACCGAGCGCAACTCGCCCTTCATTGCGCTATGCACCGATGACAGGAACCCGCTGGACATCGCCGAGCATGGCCACCTTGACTACATGATCCGCCATGCGATTTCCAAAGGCGTGGAACCGCTGGCAATTTACCGTGCAGCAAGCATTTCGGGCGCGAAAGCATTTGGCCTGCGCGATCGCGGGCTGATCGCGCCCGGTTGGCGAGCAGATATTGCAGTGCTGGACAGTCTCGAAAGCTGCAACGCAGAACATGTTATTTCTGCAGGACGCGTCGTGAATAGCGCATTGTTTGACAGCAGAAAGAAAGTTGTGCCCGTGGGACGAAACAGCGTCACCATTCGAGCTGTAGAAGCAACAGATTTTGTCGCAACTGCTTCAGACGAGAGTCCGGTTATCGGTATACTTCCGGGAAAGATTATCACCGAACACCTTCGCATTAGCCTTCCTCAAGGTGAAAACCAGACGCTAATCGACCTTGACCGCGACGTTATCAAGGTGGCCGTGGTGGAGCGCCATGGCCGAAATGGGAACGTTTCAGTCGGGTTTGTGCAAGGCTTCGGCCTGAAGCGCGGCGCAATTGCTTCCACCGTTGGACATGATTGTCACAATATATGCGTCGTTGGCACCAGTGAAGCCGACATGGCTGCGGCGGTCACGCGGCTGTCAAAAATCGAAGGCGGCTTCGTCGTGGTCGAAAATGGCGAAGTACTCGCAGAAATTGCACTTCCCGTGGCCGGTCTCATGAGCCTCGAGACATATGACGAAGTACGTCGGAAGCTTGGTCCGCTACGAGCAGCAGCCAGGCATTTGGGCGCGACTGTTGAGGAACCTTTCCTGCAAATTGCCTTCCTGCCCTTGCCGGTGATTCCACATTTGAAGATTACCGATCAAGGCATTGTTGATGTTGATCGATTCGATTTCACCGAGTAACGGCTGACGACCGGCATATAGGGTGGAGCATTGTCGCAACGCAACGCGACCGCGCAGCACCGATCACCTTCAAGTTCTATGTCGATGAGCTGAAATGTCAGTTCCTCACCATCCACGATTTGCACCCGCCGCCATTGCTTGGAGTCAGGCTGAGGAAACCCGATCGTAATCTGACGCGGATCGTAGCTGACGCCCTTCCCCAGCGCCTTGAGCACAGCTTCCTTGCGCACCCACAGCCGCAACAATGCCGAAGGATCGTGTTCGCGCTCGCCGATTTCCTTCAACTCGGCTTGAGAAAGGACATGCTCCATCTCAGAAAGGTTCAGCTTTAACGAGCCTGTTTCTATGTCAACTCCTACCTCGTGGTTGCTCTCCATTGCCACGACCGCCCATTCATCTGAATGAGAAATATTGAAATAAAGCCCTTCCGATAGCCGGGGCTTACCCCAATCGTTTACCATGTACGAAATATCTTCAGGCTCTAATTGAAGCCTTTGCGAAAGAATTATGCGCAATGCAGCATGGCAAATTAGATAGCGCTCACGAAGTAGTTCAAACTTGAATAAATTTGCTCTTGCCGTTTCTGCTTCCGATAAAAATACTGAAGACGCAGCCAAGAACTCATGTTCCATTTCAATTTCAACTATTTCCAGCAAACGCGCCCTTTCTCAAAAATATCCAAAACACGGTTCGGATATTACTCCTTTAGGATATGTTAGTACTTACCTGGCTCATACATTCGCTACTAACATTAACCCCGCAATTCAACTTCGCAACCAAAGAAACAGTAACCATCGTCTGACAAGCGCGTTGTCGCGCGCGGTCTAAACCGTCTACCTTATTACGCACGATGGCTTAGTTGCATCGATCTAGTTTACGATACGTCAGTTCGTCCAGATCATGCGTAAGCCTTCAATGATGCGTGCGGCGTCATCGGAGGAACTCCCGGATGGTGAAATGTTGAACAGAAGTGCAATTTTTATAGGGAATGGAACTCTGCTCATACGGTGCGCAGAGGCATTCATTCAGGCCGGTGGGTCAATCTACGGTATTGTTTCAAGCGACCAGCAGATAATTGATTGGGCAGACAGCCACGGTTTTCCTTTGCTTGGCTCTCCCGAAACTCCGAATCTGAGTGCTGGTTCGGCAGACTATCTCTTCAGCGTTGCAAATCTCACAGTGTTGGGGACCCAGACACTTTGCGCAGCGCGTTTAATGGCGATCAATTTCCACGACGGTCCACTTCCTGCACGCGCCGGACTCAATGTGCCCGCATGGGCCATTCTTGGCGGTGCCCAAGAACACGCCGTCACCTGGCATGAAATGGAAGAAAAGGTTGACGCTGGTCGCGTCCTGAAAACGCGCAGCTTTCCCATTTCAAGCGTCGATACAGCATTCAGCTTGAATTTGCGCTGCTATGAGGCTGGAGAAGAGACCTTCCGCGAGCTTCTCGAAGATCTCGCGACCGGAAACGTCAATCCCATTCCCATGATTGGCGAACGGGGATGGTTCGCCAGGGCCAAGCGCCCGACCAATCTGGGTATGCTCGATTTTTCGCAACCGGTTGCAAATTTGTGCCGCACAGTGCGAGCGCTTGATTTTGGCACAAGACGCAATCCGCTCACCCTGCCCAAGCTGATGCTTGGCTCTCAATTAATCGCCACGCGCAAACTGGAGAGCATGTCTGCGGCTGGCGCAACACCGGGGCAGGTTCTCGGACTGGATGAGCACTCCATTACCGTGATGGCCGCTGATGGCGCGGTAATTCTGTCCGGTCTTTCGACCATGGATGGCAAAGTCGCAATCCCTCAGTCGCTGGGCGTCAATGTGGGCGACATATTGCCAACACCGGTGCCACTCGACAACGTGCTATTGCATAAAGTCGGCGCACATGAGGAACATTGGGAAGCAGCATTAACGGAAGGCTGCCCGCTGCTTCCACCTTATCCACGCGACCACACCGCTCCATCGGCACATGTGAGCCTTGATATTGGCAAGGTATCCGCCGATGCGCTCGGCGCAGCCTGGTGCGCCTGGCTGTCTGCCCTTTCAGGCCAACACCGCGTCACTGTCTGCCAGCAGACTGACGTGTCTTCGCCGGCTCTTTCGCCTTTGTACCCTGTCACAGTCCAGATAGACCCTACCGCCAACACTGGACCCATCCTGGCTGCGTTTACCGAAGCGTCTCGCAAAGCATTGAGCAATGCGCCAATGGCCGCGGACCTACCCATCCGGCTGGAAGGCGAACAGGCAATTCAAAGTGCCTTGGGAGTTCTCGGAACCGTAATTTGTTCGAATGGCGAGAATGTTGATGCCGATATTACGCTCAACACCGATCCTGCCTCAATCGGCGTCCGTCCTGGCCTTTTTTCTCATGCAACATTGAAATCAATCGCGGACGATTTCAGTGTGTTCTGTAAAGCGTTTCTCAGCAACACCGAAGCAGGGCTAAGTTCCTTGCCGCTTGGCCGGAACAGCGCATCAGTTTTTGCAGAAGGTGGCAGAGGAACCGCCGAGACAATTCATGCAATGATCGCGCGAGCAGCAAAAGCCGCACCGCAGGCAATTGCGATTGAAGAAGCTGGCCGCACGATAACCTATCAGGAGCTTGAGCAAAAATCGGCCCGTTTGGCCGGCGCACTCGCCAAGCGGGGTGCTGCGCCGGGAAAAGTAATTGGGCTCTACCTCAATCGCAGTGCCGATCTCATTATCTCCATTCTGGCCATCCTGAAAACGGGCGCGGCCTATCTCCCGCTGGATCCCTCCTACCCGGCTGACCGCATCGCTTTTATGGTCGAGGATTCAGGTGCACTGTTGATCGTCGCGGATACAAACGCCTCCCTGCCCGATTTTTTGGACAGCTCGCGCACGGTTTCATTTCGTGACGAAGGTGAGTTTGGCGAGGCCTTGGGGTCGCCGAGCGATCTGGCTTACCTGATCTACACGTCAGGCTCGACCGGCAAGCCGAAAGGCGTGATGATCGAACATCGGAACGTGACAAACTTCTTTGACGGCATGGATAATATTGTGCCGCTCAAACAGGGCGCTCGCCTGCTCGCTGTCACCTCCATGTCGTTCGACATTTCCGTGTTGGAGCTTCTGTGGACGCTCACCCGCGGGGTAACGATAGTCTTGCAAAATCAGGGGGGCAAAGGCGATATACCAGCCTTCTCGCTTTTCTATTTTGCCTCCCAATCAGGGCCGGCCGGCGCTGACGCTTATAAGGTTCTGTTTGAAGGCGCGCGCTTTGCAGATGAGAATGGCTTTGAAGCAATCTGGACGCCTGAACGCCATTTCCATGCCTTCGGTGGCCTCTATCCAAATCCGGCAATCAGTTCCGCCGCGCTCGCAGGCGTGACGAAAAACGTCAAGCTGCGCGCCGGTTCAGTCGTCGCGCCGCTCCATCACCCGATCTCTGTCGCAGAAAGCTGGTCGCTGGTGGACAACCTTTCCGGCGGGCGGGCAGGAATTGCCATTGCCGCTGGCTGGCAACCTAACGACTTTATCCTTCGCCCGGAAAATTTCGCAGACCGCAAGTCAATCGCGCTTGGCACCGTCGAAACGTTGCGCAAATTGTGGGCTGGCGAAGCGCTGGAATTCCCGGGCCACGATGGCAAGCCGGTATCTGCAAGCATCCACCCGAGACCTGTTCAGAAGGAAATTCCAATCTGGATTACGGCGGCAGGCAATGTGGACACGTTCATTGAGGCCGGTCGACTGGGTTGTGGCGTTCTCACCCACCTCCTTGGTCAAACCATGGATGAGCTTGAACAGAAGATTGCCGCCTACCGACACGCTCGGGCGAAGGCCGGCCATCCGGGCAATGGCCATGTCGTCCTCATGCTGCACACATTCGTCTCCGACGATGAAGAAACGGTACTGCAAACCGCTCGCCAGCCTATGAAGTCCTATTTGAAAAGCGCTGTTGACCTTGTTCGACGCGCCTCATGGACTTTCCCGACATTCGTTTCCCGAGCAGATGCAACCGGCCGCAGCCCACAGGAGATTTTTGAAAGCGAGGACCTCAAGCCAGAGGAACTGGACGCGCTGCTCGACCACGCATTTGAACGCTACTACAGGCAATCCGGACTCTTTGGCACACCGGAAACGGCAAAGGAAATAGTTCGGGAAGTGGCAGCTATCGGCGTTGATGAAATCGCCTGCCTGATCGATTTCGGCATAGAATCTGAGACGGTTCTGTCAAATCTGAAGTACATCCGCACGTTGATGACAGAGTTGGAAACCAGTGGCGGCGTCGGGCACAAGGGTTCAGTTTCGCAGGATATCGTTCAAAATCGGATTACCCATCTGCAATGTACCCCATCAATGGCTACATATCTTACAGCAGATGTCAGCGGCAAAGACGCACTTCATCAGCTTGAGTGTCTGATGGTCGGCGGAGAAGCGCTGCCGCCCGAGCTTGCCCGAGAGTTGAGGGCAAATCTGAAAGGGCGTCTTCTCAACATGTACGGCCCCACAGAAACCACGATCTGGTCTTCCGTGGCGAATCTGGAAGCCGTGAGCGAATGCGTGCCGCTTGGGGAGCCCATAACGAATACTGGCCTCACCATACGAACCCCGGGCGGCCAAATTGCGCCAAGGATGGTTGAAGGAGAGCTTTGGATATCGGGCGCCGGTGTTTCGCCCGGATACTGGAAACGCCAGGATCTCACTGCCGAGCGCTTCATAACGCGAGACGGAGAACGCTGGTATCGCACAGGCGATCTGGCCCGGATGCTACAAGATGGTACGCTCGAATTCCTTGGTCGCATAGACAATCAGGTCAAGGTGCGTGGCCATCGTATAGAACTGGGTGAGATTGAATCACTGATCGCAGAGTCAGGTCAGGTGCGGCAGGTTGCAGTTAAAATGGCTGAGATGGGAGCCAACGATCTTCGCCTGATTGCATATGTGACGGCCGGTGACAGGCAGCCGTCAGTTAGCGAAATTCAGGCAAATCTGGCTGAAAAACTGCCTGAATTCATGCGCCCTTCACAAATTGTCGTTCTGGACAGAATGCCAATGACGCCGAACGGCAAGATCGACAGGAAAGCCTTGCCTCTGCCGAAAACCGCGACTGATCGGGTAGAAATGGTTGCTGCGAGTGGGGACATTGAGGCAAAGGTCGCGGCTATCTGGAAGCAGGCACTGGGGCTGGAAGATATTTCTGTAACAGAAAACTTCTTCGACCTTGGAGGCCATTCACTACTTGTTGTTCAAGTTCAGAGGCGTATGAAGGAAGAATTCGGTCGGGATATCGGAATTACAGATATATTCCGTTATCCTACCGTACGCGCAATTTCAGCGCATCTTTCAAATGACGCGGCACCCGCCAATAATGCAGCAGACAGGGGTGCAGCGCGCGCGGCGGCGCGTCTTGCCCGAATGGGCAGGAGATAGAGACGAGGACGGGGCGGGGGATGAGCGAAAACGGGGCGGAGTCTGCGCCCGGCAACCGCATTGCGATTGTTGGACGCGCAGGACGGTTTCCTTCAGCGCGAAATGTTGATGAGTTTTGGGACATGCTACGAGAGGCGCGCGTTGCTTCCCGTCGTTTGACCGACTCCGAGCTGTTGGCAAGAGGGGTCAGCCGCAAGCAACTTGCTGACCCAAACTATATACGGGTGGCCAACATTCTGCCCGACATGGAGTGTTTCGACGCGAGTTTTTTCGGCTTTTCGCCCAAGGAAGCATCCATCCTTGATCCACAGCATCGCCATTTCCTTGAATGCGGCTGGGAAGCGCTGGAAGATGCCGGTTACGTGCCTGAAAAGTTCGATGGCCGAATTGGTGTCTTTGCCGGTTCGGGTATGCAGGCCTACCTGCCGTTCAACCTGCTTAGCAATCCCGATTTAGCAGAAGAAGTGGGCCTCTTCCTGCTGCGTCACACAGGGAATGACAAGGATTTTCTGCCTACCCGTCTTTCCTATCTGCTGAACCTTACAGGGCCTTCGATAGCAGTACAGACGGCGTGCTCAACATCGCTTGTCGCAGTTCATACAGCCATTTCCTCACTCCTGAACATGGAGTGCGATATGGCCATCGCTGGCGGCGTTACCATCGAATTGCCGCATGGCGTTGGATACAAATACAGCGAAGGCGAGATACTTTCGCCAGACGGCCTTTGCCGCGCATTCGACGATGACAGTAAGGGGACAGTTTTCGGCTCCGGAGTAGCCCTCGTCGTGCTGCGTCGCTATGAGGATGCAGTTGCCGATGGCGATGACATCAAAGCAGTCATATTGGCAAGCGCCATAAACAATGACGGCTCTGGCAAGGCCAGCTATCTGGCACCCTCAGTCGATGGGCAAGCGGAAGCCGCAGCGGAAGCACTCGCACTTTCCGGCGTATCAGCCAGCGATATTTCTTATATCGAGACGCATGGGACTGGAACGCCAATCGGCGATCCGATCGAATTGGCGGCACTTCAACAGGTGTACGGAAGCGCGCCAAAGGCAAGTATTGGAATAGGCTCGGTTAAAACTAATATTGGCCATCTTGATACGGCGGCAGGGAGTGCAAGTCTCATCAAGGTTGTCGAGGCTCTGCGGCATCGTGAGATACCTGCTAGCCTTAATTTCAAGAGACCGAACAGCAGGTTCGATTTTGCCACCAGCCCATTTCAAGTCGTTGCACGGGCGAAGGCTTGGGAGAACCGCGCACCCCTTCGCGCCGCAGTGAATTCGTTGGGCGTCGGCGGCACTAACGCTCATATCATCGTGGAGGAAGCCCCGCGCCGCTCACAAGAAGCAAGTGATAACGGTTGGAAGCTATTCCCATTCAGTGCGCGCACAAGGGACGCTCTTGATAGGACACGTGAGCGTTGGTCAGGCTGGCTAGGCGGTGAAACACCGCCCGCGAATGATATAGCATTCACCTTGCGCGAGGGCCGGCGTGCATTTGCAGAGCGATTTGCAATTGCCGCGCGCACCGAGGAAGAGTTGCAGGCAGCTATAAGCGCACGCAACAGTCCTTACCGGGTTCAGGGAAGCTCATCCGATACTCAGCCGCGCATCATATTCCTCTATCCGGGTGGCGGAGCACAATATCCGGGCGCTGGAGCGGGAATGCTCAGCTCCTCACCTTTTTTTGCCGAGGCGGTACGTGAATGCTTTTCGGCCTTGCCGAAATCAGCACCAGCTGACCTGTATGAGGTGATGTTCCGGCGCGATCGAACCGATGCTGATGCAAAAGCAAAGCTGGAGCGTTCTGGCTACGCAATACCAGCACTCTTTATCCTCGAATACGCTTACACAAAGCTATGGGCATCATGGGGCATCAAACCTGACGCGATCCTTGCGCATAGCGTTGGCGAATATGCTGGTGCAGTCGCGGCGGGAGCGATCAGCCTTGGCGACGCATTGTCAATCGTCACCTTGCGCGGCATGGTCATGGATGACGCGCCGCAAGGTGCAATGACCTCTGTCCCACTTTCTGTCGAAGGAGTTCAACCTTATCTCGGCGATCATCTCGATATAGCGGCCATAAATACAGGTGAAACGACGGTGGTGTCCGGCCAGTCGGCAGACATCGCGAGGCTCGAAGCCGATCTTGAAAAGGCAGGAATAGAAGCCCGACGCATACATATTGAAGTTGCTGCGCACTCGCGCCAACTGGACGCGCAACTCGAACCATTTCGTTCAGGCTTCGCTGGAATCCAGTTTTCCAAACCGGCAATCCCCATGGCCTCCTCCATGCGCGGGAATTGGGCAAAGGATGATGATCTTTGTTCCGCTGATTACTGGGTCAACCATTTGCGCCGAACAGTTCGATTTGCCGATGCAGTTCGAACCGTTCTCAGCAATGAACAAAGCATTGTCATTGAGGTAGGGCCAAGCCAGACGCTGGGGCCGCTGCTTGACGCCTGCAATCCGCCGGTACGTCCGCGCGCGGTTCTATATTCAGCACCACGACCCAAGGACGAAGCAAACGAATTCGGCATTGCTCTCGCCGCTTTTGGAGCACTTTGGGCAAATGGGATAGATGTTGATTGGGCGCGTGCTGTCAACACGCATGGCCACCGCGTTTCCTTGCCCACATACGCCTTCGCCAAAGAGCGTCACTGGGTTGAGCCTGGGCGCGGAGCTATTCGTGAAGAATCGGAAGAGGCTCCTCTTCTAGCCCGACTGCAGGACCCCGCCGAATGGTTTGAGGAACTGGGTTGGTCAGAACAGCCTCGCAACGGTCAAGCAGCAAGCCTTGAGAGCGAATGGCTGGTTTTCGCGGGCAGTGATCCCGTTTCAGACTCAATCCTGGCAAGGCTGCAGACAAGAGGTGCCAAGGTAACCACTGTTTTCGCGAGCGAAAGATTTGAAAGCTCCAACAAGGGCTTCGGGGTAAAACCTGAATCACAATCTGACTTCGATGCGCTGGGTGGCGCACTAACCACCATCCCGGCGCGCGTCCTTTATCTTTGGGGGCTTGATCCCGCGCTTGCGAGCAAAGCTTTTGAGGGGGCTTATTTGCTTTGCCGCCTCCTGCAACAGGCCGACAGCCAGCATAGGGTGCATCTGGCTATAGTTTCTCGGGATGCGACAAGTGTCGACGGAACACCAGCAACCAACTACCAGCTTGGAGCCCTATTGGGGCCAGTGCGAGTTGCCCCGCGTGAAATCCCCGGCCTGACGAGCGCTTTGATAGATATTGATGCGAACGTCGATCTGGACATGTTGCTGGCCGAGGTTTCGGCCCCCGGCGAGGAAGATCACGTTGCGCTTCGGTCGCGCAGGCTTGTACGCAATCGCCGACCGGCCCCCGCCTACTCACCAACGGGTTTACCCCAGCGTTTGCGTACAAATGGGACTTATCTGATTACCGGCGGAACCGGCGGGATTGGGCGGGAGATGGCTCGCTGGCTTGCCGAAACAGCGAAGGCACGTCTGATCCTTGTATCCCGGAACACCGAAGACGATCCAAAGCTCCGGTGCGAAATTGAAGAGCTTGGCGGTGAAGTTATATTCGTTAGAGCTGATCTCTCAGACCCTGTCGACACAGCAGAGGCTCTTCAACGATTGGAAGGCCGCATTGCTAAACTGAACGGCGTCATTCACGCTGCCGGTCTGCTTGATGACGTGCCGCTAGCGCTCCAGCCACTCGATGCGGCGCTTGCGGTTATGTACCCAAAACTGATCGGCGCTCAAACGCTCGACAGGCTCTACCCTGATGGCAGCCTTGATTTTTTTGCCGTTATCTCCTCGACTTCGGTCTTGCTTGGCGGCGCGGGTCAAACCTCTTATGCGGGCGCGAATGCGGCGCTGGAAGCGTTGGCGACCACTCGGAAAGACGGTATCTCCATTGCATGGGGCGCATGGCGCGACATAGGCATGGCCGCCAAAGCCTACGGGGCCGGCTCGGTCGAAACCAGCAACCCGGTACTTGGGAGCCGCACCGACCACACTGACGGCGCGGTAGTGTTTGAGCTTGTAATCGACCCGGATACCGACTGGCGCGTTAGCGAACATGTCGTTGGCGGCGCGCCGGTCTTTCCCGGCACCGCCTATATGGAGTTGGCTCAGGCCGCAGCCGATGCGGTTTTCAAAGACGACCATTTTGCCATTGAAGCATTGCAGTTTGCTTCCCCTATGGTTTTTGAAGGGATGCCGCGCCGGGTTACAACGCGCCTGACGCCGTCCAACGATGGGTTCGAACTCGTCATTGAAAGCGGATCGAGCGCTCATGGCGAACAGATTGAGCACATGCGTGCACGCATTGTTGCTCTCTCGGAATTCAGCTCAGGAAGCGAACCGCTCATCGTTCCAGATTTGCCGGTTTCCGCATTCAGTGGCCAGCCAGTGCAAGGCAAGTTGATCGACTTCGGCCCACGTTGGGCGAATGTCGGCGAGGTTCAGGTCGCGCAGGATCAGGTTATTGCAAAGTTCCGCTTGCCGGATGGCTTCAGAAATGACCTTGAGAGGCATCCTCTCCATCCGGCAATGCTCGACATGGCTGCAACGATCGGAATGGCTGCCGTGCCGCTCAACGGCAATGTCTATGCGCCAATGTCGATCGGTCGAATGCAGGTATTCGGGCCATTACCCTCGGAAATATTTGCCCACGCGACGAAAATTTCCGGCGAGCCTGACCGTTATGCGTCGTTCAATGTCATCATAACTGACAATCAGGGTAGACCGCTCGTCAAGCTCGACGATCTTGCGATGCGCGCGATAGCTCCGGGAGGCTTTGAAGCGAGCCGGAAAACACAAGGGGTCGCTACCCAGATCATGGCAACCGGGATACGCCGGGCGGAAGCGCCTGATCTGTTCGCACGTGTGTTTAACCACTCGGCAAAGCAAATCGTGGTTTCCCCTGTTCCGGTAGACCTGATCCGCCTTGCGATGGTTGAGAAGCCTGCGACAGCAAAGCGCGAAAATAGCAGAGCTGTTCCTGAGATTGCCGACCCTCTCACAGCCCAGCTCGCCGCCATTTGGGGCGACATTCTAGGTATTAGCGGCGTCGCCCCGGAAGACGATTTCTTCGCGCTGGGCGGCCATTCGCTCAACGCCGTCAGGATGCTCGCACGGGTGCGCAAGGAATTCGCCGTATCATTGCCACTCGGAAAATTGTTCGAAGCACCGCACCTCGACAAATTCGCTGCGCTGATCGGAGCACAGGCGACGCCCAGCAAGGTTCAGACCAACGAACCAGTGCACCAACCTGCAACGGTGGCGACGGAAACACGCCATGTTGCCATGACCGAAGGACAGAGAGAAATCGCGGGCGGCCTACTGGTCGATCATGCGACACACATTGCGTACAATTTATCATTCAGTATGCAGGTTGACGGTCAAATTGATCAGCCTGCCCTGACCACTGCCCTGGAACATCTCGTGGCGCGCCACGAAGTGTTACGTGCTTCATTCGATCTTGAAGGTTCCAGGCTAACCATCCATCCCCAAGGCTCGTTCGACCTTTCTGCGCATGAGATTGGTACGGAGAACACTGTCAGACAACGCGAATCCATACTTCGCGATGCAGCAGCGCGTCCATTTGACCTTACGAACGGCCCACTCTTGCGGGTGCTTTTGTTGCATCTCCCGAATAGCAGAGCAGAAATTGTGCTGATCGTTCACCACATTGTCTGTGACGGATGGTCCGCCGGTGTCCTGATGCGCGATCTTGCTGAGCTCTATTCAGCAGTGGTCGAGCACCGTGCGCCCAAGCTCCCACCAGCACAAGGCATAAGCGAACTTGTCGCGACCGAAGAGCGGTGGCGTGAAAGCGCCGATGCCGAAATCCATCGTAAGTTCTGGCTGGATAAGTATGCCGGACCGCTTCCGGCTATGGATCTGACACTGGACAAGCCACACCCACCGATGCCGCGTACGGAAGCTGCGCGCATCGTGACAGCACTTGACGATAAGCTTGAAGTTGGATTGCGGCATGTAGCCCAGCAGGGCAACACGAGCCTGCGCAATCTGATATTCTCGACGTTCAGATTTTATTTGTCATTGATGGCGGGTACCAACGACGTTGTTGTCGGGATGCCGGTTGCAGGTCAAGTCGGCCATGGGCTTGAGAATGTCGTGGGTCATGGCGTCAGCCTTCTGCCAATTCGCTCGACAATTGACCGCAATTGCACTTTGCGGGAACTTATGGAGCAGGCCCGCCGGGACATTCTGGAATCCGTCGAGCACCAGAATTACACGCATGGCTCGCTTTTGCGCGACCTGCACGTTGCGCGCGACTCGGCCAGGCACCTTTTGGCACCGGTCGTTGTAAATATTGATGGGCTTGCCGATCTGGATCACCTCAAGCTTGGCTCAAATCCAGTTCATATTGAGGTCAATTCGACAGGGCATGAATTCTTTGACCTGTTCTTCAACCAGTTCGACACGCCAGGGCGAGTTGAACTGACATGGAATTACAAGACCTCGCTATTCGAGGAAGCAACTATCAGCCGCCACGCCGATAACTTGCTGCACCTTCTAAAGACAATAGCGAATGAACCTGAGGCGCTTAACCGACGCGTAGGCGACCTGCTCGCGATTGGGCGACAGATAAAACCGGCAAGTGGCACACACAACGACCCGGGAGCTTCCGGACCACAAACAGTTACAGAAGTTTTCCGCCAGATTGCGAGCCAGTATGCAGACAAGGTAGCTCAGCGGTACGGTACGCTCAGCATGACCTATGCCGAGCTTGACCGTCGCTCCGAGGCCCTCGCAGCGCTGCTCGTGTCCGAAGGAGTGCGGCCGGGCGACCTTGTTGGAATATCCTCCGAGCGCTCATTGTCCTTGCTGGTGGCTGTCCTCGGTGTCCTCAAGTCAGGCGCAGGCTATGTTCCGTTCGACGTAAACTTGCCCGCCGAGCGGCAACAATTCATGGCGCGTGACACCGGCATTAAGCTGCTGCTCGGCAATTGTCCGGCATTGGTTCACAGCGAAGTGCGGATCGTAAACTGGAGCGATTTTCCGCAGGACGCGCCATCACCGGTACTCGCCGAAATATCAGGCGAGTCCATCGCATATGTGATGTTCACATCAGGTACGACCGGCGTACCAAAGGGGGTTGTCCTTCCTCATCGTTCGATTATCCGGATGCTGTGCGACAATCATTGGCTCGAGCTCTCGGACCGAACCGTGACATTGCATTCCTCTGCCTTTGCCTTTGACACCTCGATTATCGACATATTCGCCGCTCTCTTGCATGGCGGCACTGTAATCGTTCCACCTGATGGGACATTGAGCATCACGCAGTTGGCCGATGCCATACAGGGCAGTGGTGTGAATACGCTTTGGCTGACTTCTGGTCTTTTCCATGCTGTCGCCGACAGCCGGCCTGAAACCTTTGTGAATGCTGAACAAGTGATCGTTGGCGGTGATGTCGTTTCACCGGCCCATGTGGCGCGCGTGATGGCTGTCTGCCCGAAAGTGACGGTGATAAACGGCTATGGTCCGACCGAAAGCAACGTCACCAACGCACACAAGATCACACATGCAGACTTGAAGAGCGGAATGGCGCTCCCGATCGGCCCTGCGATTGCCGGGACACAAATTTATATTCTAGACGAACAGCTACGCCCCCTGCCCGACGGCATCGTCGGCGAACTTTGCATTGCGGGTCGCGGCCTTGCCCATGGTTACTGGAACAGGCCTGAGTTGACCGCAGAAAAATTTGTCCCCGCACCGTGGGACCCTACGCTTCGCCTGTACCGATCAG
Source organism: Rhizobiaceae bacterium (assembly GCA_019635795.1). GTDB lineage: Bacteria > Pseudomonadota > Alphaproteobacteria > Rhizobiales > Rhizobiaceae > Mesorhizobium_G. The sequence continues at coordinate 94,116 of JAHBYV010000004.1, read as the reverse complement.
GCGACCTTGCAATGAATCCGGGCAACGGAGTTCTTCGCTTTTTTGGGCGCGCAGATACGCAAGTAAAAGTGCGCGGGTTCCGGATTGAGCTGACCGAAATTGAGCAGGCGCTTGAAGCCCACCCCGCCATCAGACAGGCGGTTGCAGTTGCGGCTGTGCCAGAAGGCCAGTCTGACAAAGTTCTGGCAGCCTATTATGTAGCGCATGGCAGCGCACCGGATGCTGCCGAATTGAGAGGCTTCCTGACTTCACGCCTGCCCGATTTCGCTATGCCTTCTTACTTCATTGCAGTTGACGAAATTCCTCTCAACTCCAATGGAAAGGCCGACAGGCGTCGCTTGCCTGTGTTGCGAGCTCAGACGGCAGCAAAAGAAACGGCAGCGGAACTTACTGGCCCCACAGAACAACGGCTTGCTGACATCTGGTCAGCAATTCTCGGAACGAGTGTGAACTCGCCTCAAGCGAATTTCTTCCAACTCGGCGGACATTCGCTCCTTGCGGTGCGCCTGTTTGACAGGATCAGGAAAGAGTTTGGCCATGACCTGCCCATCTCGACCCTTTTCCGGAACCAGACTATTCGGGAACTGGCGGAATTACTTGATACGCACGAAATTCCAAGCGTTGACCTGGATCCAGATGCAGACTGGGACACAAGCACCATTATCAATCCCGGGCCTGCGACCGATGCGCGCCCGCTTTTCATCGTCGGAGGTGTCGGCGGCAACGTAAACAACCTGGTGGAACTTGGCGCGCGCCTAGGCGAAAACAGGCCGGTGATCGGCTTCCAGACGCGCGGTGTACAGGGTCACAGGCCGCACGAAACAATCGAAGAGATGGCTGCTGCAAACATAGGTTTTATGCGCCAGCACCAGCCCAAAGGCCCGTACATACTAGCGGGCTACTCCGGTGGCGCACTGACTGCATTTGAAATGGCGCGTCAACTTGAGGAGAATGGTGAGAAGGTTGAGAGGCTATTCGTGCTGGACACATATGCACCCGGCTTCTCCAAGGATTTCCGGCCTCCAGTCAGGCTTAGCGCCAAAGAGCGGCTGATTGACGAAATCCAACTGTTGCGCAACGAAGGCCTGCCCCTTTTTGTGGACAGGCTCAAGAACACCCTCCGCGGACGTCTCATACGCGGCCCTATGCTGCGGCTGGTCAAGTCAGCAAGCCTTTCGCATTTCCGATATGAGATCATGCAGGAATTGTGGATGAGCGCTGCTCATAAATATCAAGGCGGCAAGATAACAGCCCCGGTCACGTTGTTCCGAACGCGTCCAAAGCGCTTGCTACAGGCACGTACCCTTGAACTTGACCCTACGCTTGGCTGGGCAAGCGTTACAGATCCGTCCAAGGTCGATACGCCTTGGGCAAACGGCAATCATATAGACATGCTCATTGGCGAGAACGCGACCTTGCTTGCAGCAATGATTGAGCAGCGCCTAGAGTCTGACCATCAAGGATCGACGTTGCGAGACAAGAAATTGTCTATGGCTTCCGCAAGTCCGAACCTGTCGAGATCGGCATGATGTCCTTCCGCGACTTCCAGATATTCCTTGGGCTGCGGAGCTTCCTCAAAGAGCCGGCGTGCACGTTCAACAGGCAAGGCTTCATCAAGCTTGCCATGAATGAATAGCTTGGGAGCTTCAATCTGCTTCACATAGTCAACAATATCATATCGTTCCGCCCACATAAGTGAGCAGAACGGAAAGCCTTTATAACGGTCCTGATAGTAAAGACACGTCCGATAAGGAGCGGCTTCGAACACGACCGCTGCGAACGGGCGCGAGACTGCCAACCGGCTCCCCACTCCCGAGCCCAGGCTGAAGCCGTGAAGCACACGCTCAGAAGCAGGAAACTCCTTTCCTATCAGGCCATCCATCGCGTCGTAAAATGCCAGAGCATCCCGCGCGAAACTCTCTTCGCTTGACTTACCTGGCGTTGCGCCAGCCCCGCGATATTCCATCATGGCAATGCCATAACCTTTCGCGGTAAGTCCGCTAAGACGCAGCAATGATTCATCAACGTCCGCACCATTGCCATAGAAGCTGAAGATCAAAGGGCGTCCAGGCGCCGGTTGAATCACACGCGCCCCGATCATTGTGCCATCACCAGATCGAAACTGAACCGCCTCGACACCTTCGGAAACAACAATCGGCTTATCTAAGCTCGCTACTGGAAAAGTATAGATTCCATAGTTTTGAAATGCCCACACAAAGCCAACCACTGCTAGAGCAATGGCAACTATCCCCGCCAGGAACAGGTTAAAAATAGACACTTGTCATCTCCGCAAGTCTTGCCGTCTAACGAGAACTCGGCGTGTTGGCAATTGCCCGACCTTCGGATCGGCAACCGAAGGCGCGATTACCCCCTGTTCTGGTAGCTCCGATATCTTCGGCATGTCACAATTGAGCGAACGCTCGATTTTTTTATGTAAAACCGAGTGTCCAGATTTTTTCCTGTTCTATCATCACGGACAGTGAGAGTACTACTGAGATTAGGCCAAAGCACCAAGGGCTATACGGAGGATATCAAGATGAATGCAACGGAGGCGCTCAAGAAACTGAGCGATGTTTCAATGGAAGGGCTGTGCGGCTCTATCCTTGAGCGCCATCGTGAAACGGTTCGCGTGCAAAAGCCACACATTGCAATCTCCAAGCTCGTGCTAATCATTGAGGCTACTCTTAAGCTCTCCAGCCGCCAGAGTTTTCACGCCACTTCGCTGCGCCAGATTTCTGAAGAGTCAGGCGTCAGCATGGGCAGCCTTTACTCGTATTTCGATAGCAAAGACACACTACTGCTGATGATATTGGATCAAGTTGCCACCACCACAACGAACATACTCGGCAACCCACCGGAGGAAGTTCTTGCTAAACCTCTGAACCACCTGCGATGGTTGATAGAAACTCACGTTGAGCTGACGGATGCGATGCTTCCCTGGTTCAACTTCGCATTCCTCGAAGCCAAGTCTTTTCCACGTTTTGGACGTAAAGCCGCTATCGAAAGTGAAGAAGCAAGCGAGAGAATATTTCGAGAGGTTATAGAGAAAGGGGTCCAGCAGGCTTGCTTCGTCGTTGAAGATCCCGCCTTCGCTGCTGCATTGGTGAAACCATTGCTGCAGGATTGGTATGTGAAGCGCTCCAAATGGCGGCGCAGAGGAATAAATGCAAAGGAATACTCCACGCGCGTCAAAAATTTCGTTGAAAAAGCGCTGAGTGTGAATGCGGCCACATAACCGGTCCGCTTTCAGTTCAAATATACTATAGAGGCGTTCAGCGCAGTCGCGAATGAAACCCAAGCGGCATAAGGAACAAAAAGCCATGCCGCCAATCGATCAAGCTTCCACGCATTGACTATGAACAGCAGTACCAGCGCGAGCATTGCAATAATGATTGCGAGCGCCAGAGCTGGAGACTGAAGCGCGAAAAACGCTGGGGACCATAGCCAGTTCAGCACCATTTGTGCGCCCCACAACATCATTGCCGTGCTGCGCGGTGCGATGCTCCAGATCCGCCATCCTGCGATGCCGATAAGCACATAAAGAACAGTCCAGACAGGACCAAACACCCATCCGGGTGGGTTGAAAAACGGCTTTTGCAAGCCCTCATACCATTGGCCCGGAGGCGTCATGTATCCGATCAACAAACCAACTGCCACGACGATGGCTATGAAAGCCATCGCCGAAGCCAAACCAGATTGCGGATTTTTGCTATCAGATATCATGCTCATGACGCCAAAACCGATGAACCTAAGTTTTGTTCCAAATCATCACCAACCCGCCACGCCCGCTTAGTGGGCCTTGCTCGTGGAAAGTTCGCCTGACCCGATGGAGGACAATAGCGGAATGAGCTGCCAGGCCGCAGACGCGCCAACCAGCACATAAACCAGTCGGGACAGGGCAGAACCGGCCCCGAATAGCGTTGCTACAAGATCGAAGTTCAAAAGGCCGACAAGGCCCCAGTTCAGGCCACCGACAATGATGAGCGCGAGCGTTAGAATATTTATCGCTTTCATTTCTATTCTCCCGATCCTCTACAATTAAAAAGCCGGCGCGCGAAGCGCCGGCAATGGTTGAACATCAGCCTTCCGGCGGCAGGATTACCTGATCGATAACGTGGATAACGCCATTGCTTGCGCCTACGTCCGTTGCAGTGACATTGGCCTTGTTGACCGTCACAGCCTTACCGTTAACTTCGATGTCGATCATCTTGCCATTGACAGTCTTGGCCTCATCAAGACCAACGACATCAGCCGCCATGACCTTACCCGGAACAACGTGGTAGGTGAGAATATCGACCAACTTCTGCTTGTTTTCCGGCTTGAGCAAAGTCTCGACGGTTCCGGCCGGGAGCTTTTCAAACGCCGCATCAGTCGGCGCGAAAACTGTGAACGGGCCCTCGCCCTTGAGGGTCGAAACAAGGTCTGCAGCTTGCAGCGCGGTTGCCAGAACCTTGAAATTCCCAGCCTCAACAGCCGTCTCAACAATGTCCTTCTGCCCTGACCATGCGGGCCATGCCGCCGTCAGACCGATCAAGGCAACTGCCAGTGTGTGCTTAATTCTCATCATCGTCACTCCTCAGTTGAACAATCCGTCGTTGCTGAGCGGATAAGTTTTCTTCTGAAGCAAAATTCTTTTCTTGCCAATAATATTTTCGTGATATGAATATACTTTCTCTTGACACGAAAAACGATGCTGCAACATTGTTCCCTCAGGAAAACAGGATGGAAAAAGTGCTCTCGGACACGCTGACAAATGAACTTGAGCAATACCGGATCGGACCGCGGATCAGGGATTTAAGACTCAAAAAGAAGCTGGGACTCGTTCAGCTTGGCGAGCACACTGGTCTTTCGCCGGCCATGTTGTCCAAGATTGAACGCGGTCAGATGTTTCCCACCTTGCCGACGCTGGTTCGCATTTCGCTCGTGTTCGGGGTCGAGCTTGACCACTTTTTCAACAAGGGTGGTCCAAGAATGGCCGTGACCCGAAAAAGCGAGCGCGTGCGCCTGCCCATTCCCGCCGGCACCTCTCCCGGTGCTTATGTGTTCGAGAGCCTGAACTACGCGCTAGCGGACCGGAAAATGGAGACTTTTCTGGCTGTTTTCCCCTCAGATGGTCCCGCTAGCGAACCTCACCAGCACGGAACGGAAGAGTTTCTCTATGTACTGGAAGGCAGGCTCGCAGTCGTCGTGGGAGATGAACGGGTTGTGCTGGAAGCTGGCGATGCCTTGGCGTTCGATTCAGGCCTGCCGCACAGCTACCAGCGTGAGAGCCCCGGTCCCTGCTCAGCGCTCGTCGCTACAATTGAGTAGATCTCGCAATTCCAATCTCAACGGCACCAAGAGGCAACAGTAAGAGCAATGGCCTTGGTGCAATCTACCAGATCACGCACCGAAACCCGCTCATTGGGCTGATGCGACTGAGCAGGATCTCCGGGGCCGAAATTAACCGTCGGCGTTTGCCCCAGACCGTTCGGCAAACCTATGTCGCTATGCGCGCCAAAGCCTGAAAGCGCAGGCGAAAGGCTCGCGTTTGCAACGGCGCTCTGGAACGTCTTGACGAAAGGATGGTCTGCGGGAACTTCCGCGCAATCTGCGTCAAGTATCCATTCCACACGCGCCGGATGTGCCCTCAGATAGGGATCTGCCTGACATACATTCGCAATGTGTTCTTCGATTTCGCGCTTCACATTGCCGCCCAGCGCGAACTCGTCTTTTTCGCTTGGCAGATACTGAGCATCGATGATGATCTCTGCACGTCCAGCCGTTGATGATGGGTGCTCACCTGCATTGATCTGCGTGATCATGATCTGGTTCGGCATGTCCATCAACGGATGTGTCTTCCTGGGATCGAACATCCAGCGCCTATTGAGAATATCGATACCGTCCATGATCTGGCGGCAAAGCTGCACCGCATCAACCGGACCACTGGAATACCACGCATTCGGCTTGAGCTCAGCGTGTCCTCCTATACCGTCGATGATGATCTTGCCCCACAATATGCCATGGCAAAGTGGAGCAATGCGGTTAGCAGTCGGCTCGGTCATAATGCCGGCATCAGCCCTGAAGCCACGATCCACCATGGCTAGCGAACCCATACCGCCAATCTCTTCATCAACTACGGTGGTGAAAACCACGTCCCCTGCCAGCGCAATGTCGAGCTCTTTCAGAACTTCCACCGCCATCAACATGCTGGCAACGCCGCCCTTCATGTCAACAGTGCCGCGTCCGTGGACAAAGCCGTCCTTTACCACCGGCTTGAACGGATCGGTTGACCAATGTTCCAATGCTCCCGGCGGGACGACATCAACATGGCCGGTCAACATGATCGACTTACCGCCGCCCGTGCCCTTCAGGGTGCCGCCCAGATTGGGCCTGCCTTCGAACGTGCGGCCTTTGTTAGCGCCCGGTCTGCCCTTATATTTTTCGTAGAGAGCGGGGCCATCGGGATCCCACAAATCCGTGGTGAATCCCAACGCTTCAAGCCGCTTTTGAAGATATAGCTGACAGTCACGCTCGCCCGGACCAGCCTTGGTGGGGTCGGCTAAGACGATTGAGGGAAACGAAACCAGATCAGACAGTGTTTCGACAATCCGTTCAGCGCGCGCTTCCACGCGCTCAGCGATGATTTGCTCAAGGGACGCCATCACTTATCTCCGATTTTGATAGAAGCGGTCGGCAAGCAGTACGACAATCAGCAATGCGCCGACGATACCGACCTGCCACACCGTATTGACATTAAGCTGAAGCAGACCGGTCTTCAGTGTAATCAGCAGCACTACGGCTGCGAACACGCCACCCACGCCGCCGCGTCCACCGAAAATGCCTATGCCTCCGAGCATCGCAGCAGTGAGAGATTCGAGCTCAAGATTCTGGCCGATATTCGGTCTGCCACTACCAAGCCAGGCAAGAGATACCAATCCCGCCACTCCAGCCAGCAAACCGCTTAAAGCGTAAAGGATCATTCGGGTGCGATCGACCGGTATGCCGACCAGACGCGCGGAGGTCTCGTTGTGCCCCATTGCATAAATCCACCGGCCCCACGCCGTATAGCCCAGCACAACCGCCGCTAGCACGAACACGGGTATCGTTGCCGTTAAAAAGGGCACGGGTATCGAAAACCAAACGCCCCTACCCCATGACAGCATCCACTGCGGCACCCCTGATTGCGCAGCACCACCAGTCAACGCCAGCGCAAGACCAGAAAAGACAAAGAAGGTGCCCAGCGTTGCAATCAGCGGCAGAATGCGCAATCGCGTCACGAGATACCCATTGAACAGTCCAAGAAGAAGCCCTGCTCCCATGCAGGCAAAGGGCAAGAGGACGCTGGGCATCCCGGCCTTTAACAGCAGCATCGCGACAATAGCGGAAAGGGAAACTGCCCCTCCAACAGAAAGATCAATTCCCGCGCCGCCTGCAAGAATGACCAGGGATTGACCAAGCGCGACCAGGGCGAGAATAGTGGAGAATTGCAGAACACTGGTCAGCATGGCGCCGCCCAGAGCCGCAGGCTTAAGGATTGCAAGGCCAGCAATCACCAGAACCCAAAGGCAAACGAGGATCAGCAGAGAAACTGACCTGCTATCCAATCTCAGGACTTTGTTCATCGTGCAGCCTGCCCGATTGAGCTGAACTTGAGCCGTCCGGCTGCGGCTTCCATGCCCAGGACACCGATCAGCAACGCGCCGGTTACAACCGTTTGCCAAAGCGATGGCACACCGATCAGAAGCAAGCCGTTTTGCAGGATACGCAGCAGCAGAACGCCAAGCACAGTCCCTATCAAACTGCACCGTCCTCCCAGAATGCTCGTACCCCCCAGCACCACCGCTGCGATCGCATCAAGTGCCAGCGTGCTGCCAATACTCATTTCGACGTTGCGATAGGTCGCAACATAAAACGTCGCGGCAACACCAGCCAAAAATCCACTCGCTACAAAGGTAGCGAACCGCACACGCGTCACCGCTATGCCGGATAGCCGCGCCTTCTCTTCAGCATTGCCTATCGCCAGCAAATGCGGACCATAGGGTGTCCTGCGCAATGCGAGCCAAGCAGCCAGATATGCGATAGCAATAATCCAGGCTGAAACAGGAATACCTAGTGGCCGTGCATAAAGAAGCTCGGTCAGGCCGGTCGGAAGGCCCGAAAGCCACTGTCCGCCCAAAGCAACAAAAATTGCGGTACGATAAACGCCAAGAAGCCCCAACGTTCCAACAATCGCTGGAATGCGACCCAACACAACCACAGCAGCCGTTATCAAACCCAGTGCCATTCCGGCAAGCGGTCCGGCCAGTGCAGCTATGGGTACTGGCGCGCCGCCCTCCAGCAGCTTCCCAACTGCAATCGCAGCAAGCCCCATCACAATTCCAATGGAAACGTCGATGCCACCCATCGCCAGAATGAAAGTCATTCCTAGCCCGATGAGCAGCAGTTCGACGCTGTTCCTCAATATGGTCGCCGCATTTGCTGGCGTTCCGAAAGCCGGGGCGGCGATTGAGAATACGACAATCGCCAGCGCGCAGGCCGCAAGAAGTAATAACTCACGGCCATTCAGACCTATGGTCCGCACGCTGGCGTTCATTGTGTCACCTGCCTCAGAAATCGAACTGATCGACATTGTCCGCCGTAAAGATGGCGGGAGGTCCGAGCAGCAAGATACCCTTTGTGGCATCGTAGGTTGCAGGGCTTTGGAGACCCTGGATCGTGTTTGAAGCCTCAAATTGCTTCCCATCGATCAACTGCTTGCCGGCCCAGACGGTCAGGTATCCAAGCTGAGCCGGGTCCCATAAGACGGTGAAGCCAAATGCACCACTCTTCAGATAGGAGCGCGCGGTGTTGGGGCTGCAATACCCGGTACCTACAACCTGGCCGATCTTGCCAGCCGTTTCGATAGCTTGTGCGACGCCGGGGCAAGTGCTCGAAGCGACTGCAATCAAACCCTTCAGATCAGGATTGGCGGCAATCAAATCGCCTGCGATCTGAGTCGCGCGCTGTGCGGTTCCGCCCGCAAACTGCGGTTCGAGAAGCTGCAATTTCGGATATTTTTCCGCTGCACGCGCCTTCATAAAGCCAATCCACGCATTGAGGTTGGACGCTGTAGCTTCACCTGAAACAATGCCGATCTTGGCATCTTCGCCGACGCGCCTCACGAGTTCATCAATGATGGCAAACCCAAGACCTTCATCAGTCGCCTGCGCAACGTAAACAGCGCGACCGCTATCCGGTGCGTCGCTATCGCTGGTGAACAGCTTGACGTTTTTGGCTTTAGCTGCCTCAACGACAGGCGCAATGCTGGATGCATCAAGCACGCTGACAGAAACCGCATTGACGCCCTGATCAATAAGGGTCTGGACAATCTGGAGCTGATCAACCGGATTTGTATCGACGGGACCGGTATAGATAAATTCTACACCAAGATCCTCCGCCGCTTTCTTGCCACCCGCTTCCATAGCATTGAAGTAAGGAATGCCGATAAGCTGGGGAACGAACGCGACTTTCGGCTTGTCCTGGGCGAATGCCGCAGTCGCAGCCGCGGTCAGAACCGTTGCTGCAAGTAACTGCTTTGCGAATTTAAACATGTGATCCTCTCTGGTTTTGCGTGCGTTTATGATGCTTTTTCAAGTGCCCGCACGTCGGGATGGGCACCTGTTATGAGAGCCACGATTTCTTCCGGTGTTGTCTCGTTGCGCAAACGCTCGGCCACCTTGCGACCGCGCCGGAACACAACCATCCGGTCAGCTACTTCAAAGACGTCAGAAATGTTGTGACTTATGAGCACTACGGCGCAGCCGCGTTCCGCCAATCTGCGTGTCAACCCAAGCACCTTGCGCGTCTCGGCTACAGCGAGCGCTGCGGTCGGTTCATCCATGATGACAAGCCGCGCATTGAGATTTAATGCGCGACAGATCGCTACCGCCTGACGTTGCCCACCCGACAAGCTACCAACAGGCGCTTCCGCGTCGGAAATATCTGCGTCAAGCTCGTCAAGCAGACCGGCAACGCGCTGCTTCATCTCGTTTCGCCTCAGGAACGGCACGCCAAGAACCGTGTTGGTCAGTTCACGCCCAAGGAACACATTCTCGGAGATCGACAGATTTTCCGACAATGCAAGCTCCTGAAAAATCGTCGCAATACCTGCGTCGGCTGCATCCTTCGGCGAATTGAAGCTCACCGGCTGACCTTCAATCAAGATCGTTCCGTCACTGGGAGGATGTGCACCGGAAACGACCTTGATGAAAGTTGATTTGCCTGCCCCGTTGTCACCCAGCAACGCAAGGACCTCTCCGCTGCGTATGGTAAGGTCAATGCCGGAAAGCGCAGTTAGCGCACCGAAGCGCTTGGTTACGCCCTTTGCAACGAGGAAATCGTTGTTCATTGTGTGGCGTCCTCTTCCCAGCCCTCAGCTTTTCGTGAGCCACCCAAGTGCGTTGCGCCAAAGGGTGGAATAGCCTGGCCAGTCCGAAAAGGAAGTTGGCAACCAGTGCGGACTAAGGTCGGACATCCATGCCAGCGTCCGCCCTTTTTCATAATTCCCGACGACAAGAAGCGGATGACCTCCCTGCTCCTGCGGCAAGGTGGCAAGCACTTCTACGTCAGGGCGATCCTTGAGAGTAACCTCATTAGCGCCGAGCAGCACCGGCCAATCACCATCCAGACCTTCAACGATTGGATGGTCAGCACCTGCGGTCAGAACAGGCTTGAACCCCTCCGGCGCTTCGATGCGGTCATCATAAGGAAGGCAGCTTACCGGCAGAACATCCTCTACCGGCGTGCGCCGCCAACGTCCTCGGCCGTCGATGCCCTGGAATGTGAGATAGCCGCCGATCATTGCAAGCCCGCCGCCACGCGCCGTCCACTCCTTCAAAAGCTTGAGGCGGTTAGGCACTGTTTTGCCGTTGAGCCAAACATCAGGGTGCAAAAGCAACGAGTTCGCACCTATGTCGGACAACAGAATAGCGTCGTACTGATTGAGGCCATCCAGATCGAAAGGAAGCTTCTCAACAGCTTCATGGGCAGGCATGTGAATCAGCTCAAATCGGCTGCCCTCAAGCGCCTTTTGCAGCGGACCAGCGCCGGAGTGAAAAGTCACGCTCCCAAACTGGTCGAAACCCTTGAAATGGGTTGACGAACTCATCCAGGTTTCGCCGACCAAAAGAACTTTCTTCCTATCCATCGACAAGCCTCACTCTCCTTCCTGCTCCAGACGCAGCAACTGACAGCGTCAGTCGCAACTGAACCGGTTCATTTATCAAAACTTGACGCATTTTTTTGAAGATGACAAGAGCTTTTTGAAAAAATCCCTCTGCATTGACAAGAAGTATTGAACCGGTTCAACATCGTCTCGACGGTACCCTCGTGAGGATGGCTCTTTTGGCTAATCTAAGTGAAGTGACAGAACATCGGCGGCTTGCCGCTCAGGGCGAAACAGCAACCTTTATCCTTGTAGCAGAAGTGGGCTATCTGATAACGCGTGTCATGCACAGGAAGCCGTCATTGTAGCTTTGCTTCGGCCTGATTTGGACCACTAACCGCATATGATGCGAAACAATGGAAGATAGCGTGAAAAGCACGCGCAAGCGCCGTCCAACGATCCGCGACGTTGCGCGCGAGGCTGGCGTTTCGATCGGAACTGTGAGCGCCGTAATCAATGACCGCGGTCAGGTTGCGGATGACACGAAACGTCACGTTCTGCGGCTCATTGCCGAGCTAGGTTTCGAGCCGAACAATGCGGCTCGCAGCCTGAAGCACGGACATATCTCCTCTATCGGCTTTGTGGTGCCAGACCTCGAGAATCCTTTTTTTGCCGCAGTTGCTGATGGTGTTCAGCGTGGAATCGGTGATCACGATATTCTCCTTGTCCTGTGCGCCACTTGGTCAAATATGGAACGAGAAGAATATTTCGCCCGGATTTTGCGCACGGAGCGCTTGGGCGGCGTGATATACCTTTCCGGCACGGGACTTCCCAGTCCATCGCTACTTGAACTTGCCCGTTCAGGGTTGGTGGTTTTTGTCGACGAAGTTCTGCCGGGTCTTGACGTGCCGTTTGTAGGCTCAAACAATCTCGCGGGAGCACGATCCGTCGCCCAACATGTGCTGGGTTCCGGCCATCGTCGCCTTGCTATCGTCGGTGGGCCCCAACGGCTTTGGACGAGCGAGCAGCGGCTGGCGGGGTTCCGTGAATCCATCGCCTCATTCGGGTTAGATCCGGATGGTATCCCCTGCATTACCGGCGATTATAGTGAACACTCAGGCTATCTGGCGGCAGTTGAACTATTGTCCGGCGATCAACAGACTTGGCCTACCGCTATACTTTGCGCGAACGATCTCATGGCAATGGGCGCGATGCGCTATTGTCGGGAACGCGGGATTTCGATCCCTTCGACCGTGAGCATTACCGGATTCGATGACATTCCGGCTGCGGAATTTCTACAGCCCGCCCTGACCACGGTGGCCCAGCCCGGTCGGGAGATGGGGAAAGCAGCCGCAGAGATGCTTCTTTACCGGACAGGTGTTCGACAAGAACCGCCTGTCATCACCCATTTTCAGACAAGCGTTAGGTTGCGATCTTCCGTCAGAAAGCGCTGACTCCTTGCAAGGCCATGCAACATGGCGAAATTGTATATTGTTGACTCTTTTCTTTATCCAAGTTAACTTTTTCACGTTCATTGCAGCAATGGTGCTGCGATAATAACGGGTATGGTACCCCTGCGGCTCCGTGCAAGCGGAACGTGGGGGTTTTTGTTTTTTGGCGCAGTGAAGACTCGCCCGCGGCAAGGTCGCCGCGCACAATTGCAAGGCATGATTGCCGCAGATGGTCTGCCTGGATGGGCGGAAATATTCGAGGTGTTCCCAACGATCATATTACGCGGTTTGCCATCGAGTCGTTTCGCCGGTAGGGGGCAGGCCAGTGTGCGCCTCGACCTCCCTACCCAGCATTCAACGCTCGAAAGATGGGGAACACATGACACGGAAACCGGAACATCCCTTAGCAGATGTCGAGTCAGAAATAGACCACGTACTCGGCGAAGAATACGAACATCGACCCGTGCCGCTCGCGGCGCGACACAGTCTTTTTTCAATCGCAACGGTTTGGGCTGGCTTTCCCATGATCATAACGGGGGCGATGACGGGTTCAATACTCGTCCTTGGCATGGGCTTTTCGAACGCACTTGCCGCAATGATAATCGGCAACCTTATCATGTTCGCCTATGTTGGCGCGCTGGGTGTGTCAGCAACGAAAAGCGGCATGAACTTCGCCCTGATTGCATCTAATGTTTTTGGAACCAGAGGATATGCACTGGCGTCGGGTCTTCTCTCGACTTTGCTTCTTGGCTGGTATGCAGTTCAAACCGGCATCACGGGCGCACTGATTTCGAGCACATACGGCCTGAACTATGTGGCAATGACCATCATTGCGGGCCTGCTTTATATAGGCATCACCTTTATTGGTGTGCGCGGGCTGCACCTGATCGGACTGGTATCCGTACCTCTTTTCCTGATCCTCGGGATTTTTGTGGCACTGCATTCCGCTTCAACGACCACGTTTGACGCGATCTGGAACTATGCCGGGAACAATGGCGTAGCAACGATGAGCATGGGCGCGGGTTTGACGGTTGTCATTGCGCTTTTCATCGATGCAGGCACAGTGACCGCCGATTTTAACCGGTGGGCGCAAAACCGCACGCATTCTCTCATTGCGACCTTCTCGGCATTTCCCGTTTCTAACCTGATTGCCATGCTCGTGGGTGGCGTCATGACGGCTGCACTTGCTGTTCCAAATGCTAATCCGTTCGGGGCAGACAACATGTTCGGCTACCTCAACTCATTGCAAATCGGATGGCTCAGCCTACTCGCCTTCCTGTTTCTTTACATCAATCTCGGGTCGGTGTGTTCGCACTGCCTCTACAATGCAGCAACGGGCTGGTCGCGCATACTTGGATCAAAGATGCGGATAATGGCGATCGTTTTGGGCTTGATCGGCATCGCCATCGCCGCTGGAAACATCTGGGCCTTCTTTATTCAATGGCTTTCGCTTCTTGGTATCCTTGTGCCGCCTATCGGGGCCATTCTTCTTATTGAAGCTTACGTGCTGAAAAGAAGCGGTACCACCTCGCATGAATGGCGCAAACTACCTTTCATCTCATGGGCGATCGGCTCTGCGGTCGGCTTCCTCGTGGAGTTCAACGCACCGCACCTGTCCACGGCGCTCTCGGCGGGCATCGTCGCGGGTGTAGCTCACCTGATTTTGTCATCACTGGTGCAACGCGAACCTGCATCACAGGGCAACCGCTGAAATCAGACATGCAGGCGCGGCATAGCGCCTGCAACTTTTCAACAGAGGGAAAGCAGTCATGACGCTCGACTACAAAATTTATGACTATGGGGATCTCAAGCTTCAAAGCGGGGCGACTATTCGCAATGCCAAGCTGGCTTACAAAACGTTCGGAAAACTGAATGCGGCTAAGGACAATGTCATTGTCTATCCCACATGGTATTCCGGCCAGCACTACGACAATGAATGGCTTGTCGGTAAAGGAATGGCACTGGATCCCGACAAATACTTTATTGTCATTCCGAATATGTTCGGAAATGGCCTGTCCTCTTCACCCAGCAACACGCCTGAGCCTTACAATGCGGCTCGCTTTCCGCGTGTTACCGCCTATGACAATGTGAAGGCGCAGCACAGACTGATCACAGAGCATCTTGGCATCGAGCATGTTCGCTTGGTCACAGGGTGGTCGATGGGCGCTTTGCAGACGTTCCATTGGGGCGCAATGTACCCGGACATGATGGATTTGCTCTTGCCGTTCTGCGGCTCGGCCAAATGTTCCCGGCACAATTTCGTTTTTCTGGAGGGCGTGAAGGCGGCACTGACCGCTGACGCAGCATTCCAGGGCGGATGGTATAAAGAGAAGCCACAAATCGGGCTGAGGGCTGCTGCTCGTGTCTATGCGGGATGGGGCTTTTCGCAATCGTTCTATCGGGAAGAACTTGATCTGAAGGCCATGGGCTATTCGTCTCTGGAAGATTTCCTTGTCGAGTTCTGGGAAGGCTTCTTTCTTCCCAAAGACCCTAACAATCTCCTGGCAATGCTCTGGACCTGGCAAAACGGAGATATTGCCGCCAATGAAATTTTCAATGGCGACTTCAAGAAGGCGCTGGGCGCAATAAAGGCAAAAACCTACGTGATGCCCGGCGAAACTGACCTCTATTTCCCTGTGGCGGACAGCGCGAATGAAGTTGCAAACATGCCCAACGCTGAGCTGATCCCATTGCCGTCAATCTGGGGTCATTTTGCCGGTGGACCCGGCACGAACCCTGTCGACGTGAAGTTCCTCGACGAAAAGTTGAAAGAACTTCTGGCTTCCTGACCAGAAGTTCCGGCGGCCGGCAAATCGCCCATAACGTTTTCCGGCCGCCGCCCTCTTTACCGTGCAAGACGCAGATAGATGAGGGGCAATGCCTCCGGTAGCTTTTCTGCAGAACCAATTAAAACCGAATTCCGCTTGCCGAAAATGCGGGAGGCATAAGATTCCGCTTCCGAATCCAGCAAGACACCAAACACGTCTATGCCCTCTCTATTGAGCTCATGCACAGCGGCTCTGGCATCCTCAACAAGGAACCGCTTGTCCTCAACGTCCACATCGGATGGTTCACCATCCGTAATAACCAGAACCAGCCTTCTATAAGTGCTTTGTCCTGCGATTTCCTGACCCGCATGGCGAATGACCGCGCCCAGTCTTGTAGATAGCGCCCCTTCGAGACCAGCCAAGCGCGCGAGCGAATAGTCATTGAAAGGTGATTGAAAGTCCTTGATGCGCAGATATCGTACGTCTTCGCGTGTGTCCGAACAAAAGGCAGCCATTGCAAATGGATCGCCCAATCCGGCCATAGCCCGCGCAAGAAAAGCACCAGCGAGCTTCTCAGTGGACAGCACCGATTTTCCGCCTTCGCGAACAAGATCATTGGTCGAGTATGAGGCATCTATTAAGACAAGCACGGACATATCGCGCGAACGGCGTTCGTATCGTCCGTAAATCCGCGTATCGGGGGCCTCGCCATTTCTGAAAGCGATCATGGCCGAAATAGCAGCGTCAGTATCCAGAAACTCGCCTTCCGGTTGCCGTCTTGTGCGCTCCTGACGACTGACACGGGAGGCGTTAATTAGAGCGGTAATCCGTTCCACAACGTCAGATCGGGAGTCGCGGAGCGCTGCCAGTGACTTTTCACTTGCCAACTTGCCTGACACTTCCCGCACAGTGCACCAGTTTGGGCGCAAACTTCCTGTTACATAATCATACTCATGATAGCGAGCGACGATCACACCCTCGTCCGGCCTTGCTTCAGACAGTTTTCCCGCCTTCTCCTCTTCGCCAGCTCCCTCCTCACGTCGACCGTCCGCTTCATCGCGCTTGTCGATACGGGCACCTTCGGCCATCGCCTCGATTTCAATCGCATTCTCCTGCTCTTCACCGAAATCCCACAGCGCAAGATTGTCGTCGCGATAGGCCGGCTGGACTACATAGGTCTTGGCGTCAAACTGCAGGCGCATCTGCCCGAGGTCATTGCCAAGCAGCCCTCCGATTCTGCGGCTCAATAACTGGTCGGTGATGTCGGTAGACATTGCTTCAGAGAACAGGCTGCAACCTTTCTCGACCCAGCCATGTGAATCCGAATAGGACGGATCATTGAGTGCACGTGAAAGCCGCGCCATCAAATTTATTGCGATTGGCGCACCTTCAGCGCGCGCTATATGAAAACGACCCCAAAGGCTTTGGAGACCCGGCATCGCGGCCGTTGCAAGGCGCTCGACCCGCGCGTCCTCAATCAACGAAACCAACGCAATCTGGAGCGGTTTCAGCCCTTTTGCCGCAAACTTTTCCCTTGAATATCTATGGTGAGCGCCAATATGTGCCAGCGCAGCACGGTATAGCGCTTTTTGATCAGTGTCAGTGAAGCCGGCGAATGCGACAGGCAAGCGAATACCGCCACCACCAAATCCTGCCCGTCGACGCATTGGCTCCGGGGCGTCCGCAGGCGCGGCGGCAACTGGCGGACTAAATCCCCATAACGCTGTGTAGTAATGCTTTAGTTGTGGAATCTTTTCGGAAAGCGACTGCGAACCGCTGCGATACTCCAGGGCCTGCCGGGCTTCCCCGCTCTCGAGTGCAAAGAAAGCTCGTCTGCGGCCACGATCATCCAGACTTAGAGCGAGCCCCATGCGGACAAAGGTCTGGAACCCGTCAAACCCTAATTCCCGGACAATCCGAGTTGTATTGGAAAGCATCGCTGAAAGAGCATCCGGTGCCTGCCGGGCAACACTATCTACCGCATCAAGCCACGATCGGGTTTGCGCCGAATCTGTAGCTAGTCCTGAAATTTCCCAGGCAGCCTCTATGAGAACCAATGCTGCCCTGCGTCCGCTTTTGATCGCCACAGTGGAAACGGTTCTGCCAAGGCGCACGGCAAAATCCGGGCCGACCCTTCCGGCCAGAACCGGCCCGCATTTTCGATAAGCGGAAGCGACCAATTCGCCATATCCGGCATGATCGATCCTTTGATGGGCTTCGCGCCATCGATCATGCCAATCTGCGGGAAATTCAGTCTTCAAGCCAGTCATCAACGCGCCCCTGGCAACGCATTAAATGCAAGCCGCGATAGCGCCCGTGAGTGCTTCGCGTAAATCCGGATCATCCGTTATTGGAACGACCATCGCGACTTGGCTTGCCTCCTCAATCGGTATTCCGCCCGCGACCAGAAGTCCCGCATTCACCAGCATTCGTGTGGAAGCACCTTCCTCAAGGCCCTGCCCTCTCAGATTGCGCGAACGTTCTGCAATACGCACCAGCGTATCTGCGACACGTCGATCAACCCCGGCCTCGCGCATCACGATTTCCGCTTCCACATTGCTGGACGGGTAGGAAAATGCGATCGCACCAAAACGTTGTTTGGTTGACTCTTTCAGATCTTTCAAAACGCTCTGATATCCCGGATTGTACGAGATCACGACCTGAAAATCCGGGTGAGCGCGAACAACCTCGTTCTTCTTCTCAAGTGGAAGAATTCGCCTGTCATCCGTCAGAGAGTGAATAACAACCGTCGTATCCTGCCGTGCCTCCACAATCTCGTCCAGATAGCAGATCGCCCCATACCGAACTGCCAAAGTGAGTGGGCCGTCGTGCCATACCGTACCGCCGGCATCGAGCAGATAACGCCCCACAAGATCGGAAGCCGTCATGTCTTCATGGCAGGAAACTGTAATAAGGGGCTTTCCAAGACGCCACGCCATATGCTCTACAAAACGGGTCTTGCCGCAACCCGTAGGGCCTTTCAGCATAATGGGCATTCGTGCCTTGTAGGCCGCTTCATAGAGCTCAATCTCACGCCCTACCGGCCTGAAATAAGGCTCGCTGGTGATCATAAAATCAGCAAGAGGGTTGGCCGCATCGGCTCCGCGTCGAGTCTGCGTCATATCATTCCCGTAATATTACCGTGAGACTTGCGCCCCGTGGCAAGCCACGGAGCGCAGATGAACGTCAGCGATGCGACGCTTTGCTGGGTATCCCGTCTATCGGGCACTCCTCCGTTCCAACCGTGTTGCGCGTGAAGGCCTCGACCATTTCACGCGTGCCGTCAGGATCGTTCACCCATTTCGAGTAGAAATTATAGGGGCAGGATGCGACGCCGCGGTCGCCCTCGCCCGAATTGATCATGCCGGTATAACCACGGTGCAGAAGCTTGAAGAGGTGGTTCTGTGATTGCCCGTTCTTGCGAGCATCGCGTATTGCGGAGACAGATAGCTGCGCATATTGGATTCCATACTCTTCCTCGCCGCATTCACCCAAAGTACGACCGTCGAAACCGATAATCGCTGAATGCCCAAAGTAGGAATAGACGCCGTCAAATCCCGCAGCGTTGGCGACGGCAACGTAAACGTTGTTCGCCCATGCCATGGACTTGGAAATCATAACCTGCTGTTCCTTTGCCGGGTACATGTAGCCTTGGCAACGAATGATGAGTTCTGCGCCACGCATCGCGCAATCGCGCCAGATTTCCGGATAATTGCCGTCGTCGCAGATAATAAGGCTGATTTTCAGCCCTTTGGGGCCTTCCGATACATAAGTACAATCTCCGGGATACCATCCCTCGATAGGCACCCAAGGCATGATCTTGCGATATTTCTGCACGATCTCGCCCTTGCTGTTCATCAAGATCAAGGTGTTGTAGGGGGCCTTGTTCGGGTGCTCCTCGTGCCTTTCCCCCGTCAGCGAGAACACGCCCCAAACATTTGCCTTCTTGCAAGCTTCGGCAAAGATAGCCGTCTCTTCGCCCGGAATCTGCGAGGCAGTCTCATACATTTCCTTGGAATCGTACATGATGCCGTGGGTCGAGTATTCAGGAAAGATTACAAGATCCAGACCCGGAAGGCCCACTTTCATTCCTTCTATCATGTCAGCTATCTTGCGGGAGTTCTCCAGCACTTCGGCCTTTGTGTGCATTCTTGGCATCTTGTAGTTCACGACAGCTACGCCAACCGTGTCTTTGCTGCTGGTAATATCGCCGTGGTACATTCCCGTTCTCCTTTTGCAGTCTTAAACAACAAGGTGTTGGTGGATGAGCTCATCGCTGAGCGATGCAATGTCGCCTGACACCGCCACGCTGCCGCGATTGAGAATTGCAAAGCGATCAGAGGCACGCCGTGCAAATTTGATATTCTGTTCGACCAGAATGATGGTAAGCCCGTGCTTACGGTTCAGATCGATGAGCACATCTTCGATCTGTTCGACAATGTTGGGCTGAATCCCTTCCGTTGGTTCGTCCAACAGCAGAATCTTCGGTTCGGATAAAAGGGCGCGCGCAATGGCCAACTGTTGCTGTTGGCCGCCAGAAAGATTGCCGCCGCGCCTGCCCAGAAATTCCTTGAGCATGGGAAACAGCTGAAAGATATGCTCCGGGATTTCCTTCATCGGACTGGCCGAAGCGCACGTCCCCAGCATCAACGTTTCCTTGACGGTAAAGGCGGGCATAATTCCGCGCCCTTGCGGGACATAACCCAACCCGGCGATTGCCCGCTTGTGCGTGGGAAGCGTGTTTATCTCGGCCCCATCCAGAACGACCGAGCCGCTGGTGCGCGACATCAGCCCGAGTATCGCGCGCAGCAATGTTGTTTTGCCTACACCATTGCGGCCAAGGACAGAGAGAAACTCGCCCTGCTTGACTGACAAGTTCACCGATTGCAGCGCGCGGCTTGTTCCATAGAAGCCGTCGAGATTGGCTAGCTCAAGCATGACCGATACCTCCTGAGCCGAGATAGGCCTCACGCACACGAGGGTCGTTTGCGACTTCATCGGTTGTGCCCTGAGCGAGCAATCTGCCCTGGTGCATCACCGAAATTGTTTCCGCTATGTCGCGCACGAACCCCATATCGTGTTCGACGACAATCAGCGTGTGCTTGCCGCGAAGTCGGTTGAACAGAGTTGCGGTTTTGGCAGTTTCGTGCGCCGTCATGCCAGCAGTTGGCTCGTCCATCAGGATCAAGGCTGGGTCCTGGGCCAGTATCAGCGCGATTTCCAGCCACTGAGTTTGACCATGCGACAGATGGGCCGCAAGCGTCTCCATTTCATCCCGCAAGCCCACCAGAACCGCGATCTCTTCAAGTCTGGAGCGGTCGTCATTTGAGCCAAATTTCAGCAGATTGTGCAAAACCCCGGTTGCACGCGACTGGCCAATGCTGAGGTTTTCTCGAACCGTGAGCTGACGGAAAACGCTGGGAACCTGAAACTTCCGCCCTATTCCCGCTCGCGCAATCTGAAACTCTTTCAAGGCGTGTATTGGCACGCCCTTGAATGATATTTCGCCGGATGTAATCCGTGATTTGCCGCATATGAGATCAAGAGTGGTTGTCTTGCCCGCGCCGTTCGGCCCAATCAGGCAGCGAAGCTCACCTTTGCCAACATCAAGATCAAGATGATCGACAGCTATGAAGCCCTGGAAAGATACGGTTGCTTCTCTGAGCGAGAGCAGCGGTTCGCGTGACGTATTCATGCTGCCCCTCCAATATGCGCTTCCGCTTTCGGGGAGTTCTCGACAGCTTGTGATATGGGCGCCCGCGACGCCGGCGCGAGCCGATCAATCAATGCTGAGAAAGCGCCCGCCAGACCCTTGGGCAGGAAGAGAACGATCAGAACGAACAGCGCGCCCATGATGAGCGTCCAGGTTTCAAGGAACGTCTCGGATTCTGAAAGCGCGCCTTGAACGCCGGTAACCAGCAACGCCCCCAACATCGCGCCGAGCAGGCTTTGTCGGCCTCCGACAGCGACCCAGATCACAATGGAAAGGCTAAGCGGCACACCAAGGAATGTCGGCGAGGCGAATTCCATCACAATCGTATAGAACATGCCTGCAAAGCCCGCGATTGCAGCAGAGAATGCAAACACGAACGTTTTGTAGAGCGCCACATCGTACCCAAAAAAGCGCACACGCTCTTCCTGGTCTCGAACAGCTTGCAGGATCAGTCCCGTTTTGCTGCGCGTCACAGCAAGCGACAGGAACAACGAAATGGTAAGGCCGATAGCCACGAGATAATATGTCGAGGCAGAGTAGGCATCGAACTCGAAGCCGAACAATTCGAACTGTGCGAGATCGGTCAGGCCATTGAACCCGCCGGTGTAGCTCTGCTGGTCAATGATAATCAGGTTAACGACCACCATGACAGCGAGCGTAATGATCGCGGCATATACACCGGTCACGCGGCCGCCAAACATGAACCAGCCCAAAAGAGCAGCAAACAGCGCAGGAACGAGTATGCCCGCCGCCAATGCGAAGGCCGTGGAATGGAACGGCACCCATATCCAGGGCAATTCCGTAACATTGTTCCAGACCATGAAGTCTGGAAGCCCGTCGCTGCCCGTATGAATTGGCACGGTCTTCAGCTTCAGATACATGGCCATGCAGTATGAGCCGAGACCGAAGGTAGTGGCTTGGCCGAGATTGAGAATGCCCGCGTAGCCCCATGAAAGGGAAAGCGCGATCGCAAGCATCCCCGATACAAGATAGCGCGAGTATTTATTGAGGAGGAAGGCGTCGTCCACGACGATCGGCAACAACAGTATCGCCAGGCAGACGACGCCATAGGTGAGGATCTGGAAGGAAACTTTTCCGGACACCGGATGCACCTCTCTTTACGTTCTTCGCTATGCGCGCACTCGCGGGGCGAACAGGCCCTGCGGACGGAAGCGGATGATGATGACGATGGCGAGCAGCACGAGCGCTTTGGCGATAGTGTCGTTGCTGTAGTAGGCGAGAACGCCGGATATCTCTCCAAGAAGACCGGAGCTCGCCAACGTGCCGAGAAGGCTTTGCACCCCACCAAGAACGACGACCATGAAGGCATCGACCACGTAGGTCGTACCCATTTCCGGCGAAACGCTCTTGAGAGGAGAGATCAAAGCACCGGCCAGACCGGCGACGCCTGCCCCGAAGGCGAATGTCACCCTGTATGCAAGCGCAGAATTAATGCCGAAGCAGGAAGCGATACCGCTGTTCTGGGTGATGGCGCGCAGTTTCAGGCCGAATGATGTGTAGCGATAGATGACCCAGATCAGGCAAAACATCGCAAGAGCAACACCCAGCACAAAAAGGCGATAGGCCGAGTCGGTCGCCCCGAGAATATTGACGCTGCCGGATAGCGAAGGTGGCATCTGGACATAACGCAGTTCACCGCCCGCAGTCAGGCGAACGATTTGCTGAATCATCACGCCAAGACCCCAAGTGGCCAAAATCGTATCAAGCGGTCGGTCGTAGAGATGTCGAATAACGACGACTTCAATGACCCAGCCGAGAGCCGCCACCAGCAGAAATATTGGAATAAGGCTTACTATCAGGCCCAATCCCAGTTGGGTTTGAAGCAGCCAAGCTCCGTATGCACCCAGCATCACGAATTCGCCGTGTGCCAGATTGATGACGCCTGTAACCCCATAAATAACGGCGAGGCCGAGCGCCACGAGGAGCAGGATGGAAGACAGGCTGAGACCTGTCAGTATCTGTGAAACAATAAAATCCATTGCCAATGTCACCGCAAGCTGGGCCGGTGACCAGACGGCTGGCCACCGGCTATCCTGGACAGACCTAGATTTGCTTTAGACCTTCAGAAGTGCACTTCTGGTCGGGATAGGCACTGTAGGGATTAGGTTCGAGCCAGTCCGCGGACTGTTGCAATATCTCGAACTGCCCGTCGGCTTTGCACTGACCGATTTTCGGACGCAGCCAACAATGCAGATTATCCGGCTCAACCTTCACCAGCCCTTGCGGTGCCTTGTATTCCTCGCCCTTCACTGCATCGCGAATGCCCAATGGGCCTATGTCACTTGGCGCGAGTTTGGCCACTGCCTGAGCGAAAAGATGGATCTGGAAATATGAAGACTCCGAAACAAAGTGCGTGACCTTGTCACCGCCCCAGCGCGCTTTGTAGGCCTCCACAAACTTCTTGTTTTCAGGGGAATCGAAAACCATGAAATAGGGCGCAGACGTAAAGTGGCCTGCCGCCGCATCCCCTCCCATTGCTGCCACTTCGTTCTCGGATGTCGTAAGGCTCGCCATTGGCATGGTGGCTGGATCGAGACCGGCAGCCCGATACTGACGATGCAGCGCGACAACAGAGTCACCCACCACGGTGGAGAATATTACGTTCGGCTTTTCTGAACGGAACTTGTTGATTACGGAAGAAAATTCAGAATGGCCTAGTGGAACATATTCCTCGGCAATGACCTCCGCCCCAAGACCCTCCAGC
Organism: Rhizobiaceae bacterium; assembly: GCA_019635795.1. Classification (GTDB taxonomy): domain Bacteria; phylum Pseudomonadota; class Alphaproteobacteria; order Rhizobiales; family Rhizobiaceae; genus Mesorhizobium_G. The sequence continues at coordinate 70,334 of JAHBYV010000004.1, read as the reverse complement.
AATTTCTTGCAATAATTGTTTTCTTCCTTGGGATAGATGTAGTTGGAGCCGATCAGGTACCAGCGCTTGCCGAATTTTTCGACCAGCCAGGGGACGAAATCGTCCTGCTGCTGATTTGGCACAGCGCCGGTGTAGATCACGTTTTTCGAGCATTCCCGTCCTTCATAAAGCGTTGGGTACCAGAACAGGTTTTCCTGCTTTTCAAATACGGGAAGCACTGCTTTGCGGCTTGCCGAAGTGTAAGAGCCGAATACCGACACGCACTTGTCACTCATGACAAGCTTGCGCGCTTTTTCAGCAAATGTTGCAGGATCGGACGCAGGATCTTCGATCACAGGCACAATTTTCATGCCGTTGATACCACCTGCCGCATTGATCTCTTCGATCGCCATGATCGTCGCCTTGTTCAGCGACTCTTCAATGATAGCGGTAGTTCCAGTTAGCGAGAAAAGAACTCCGACCTTGATCTCACCGCCCTGCGCATATGCGAATGACGAATTCTTCGACCAGATGTGCGGAAACCCGGTCACCGTGAAGGCGCCTGCAGCGGCGCCCAACTTGAGAAATGTACGTCTGCTCTTGTTCACCCTCTGTCTCCCTTGAAAAACAAAGGCCCCGGAACGCGCCAACCCAAATGGGATGGTCCGTACCGGGGCCTCATTGCCTCTAAAACTTTTCTGACGGCGACTTAGCCGCAATGCGCATTCGCATGGGCAAAAACAAAAAAACCCCGCGTTCCGCATCAGCGGACCCGCAGGGTTGCATTACCCACTATGTGCGCGGCATCTTTGCCGCGACGAAGCATCAAAAAGCTAACTCAGAAGCTCATGCGAGTCAATAATTGCAGAAGCCACTGCTCCGATAGTCACTCTTTTCTCCATCGCCTGCTTGCGCAGGAAGTTATACGCTTCTTCTTCGCTGAGCTTTTTAAACTGTATCAGCAACACCTTGGCCCGCTCCACGAGACGGGTCGTGCGCAAGTTTTCATCCAGCTTTTCTATGCGACTGCGTAGCCGCCTTTCATACTAGAAGTGCTCACGCGCAAGCATGAGCACAGACTGAATCATGCGCGATGTCGCCGGATAGTGCAGCAAACCATGGGCAGCGCAGTTATGTATCAGATTCAGATTAAGCGGCGCTTTTCCATCGTCGACCAGAATGAGCGCGGAAGAAGGCTCTCCCGGCACCCATGGTATACGCTGCGGCAAGTCATTCGAGATAGTGCAGAAAATCGCATCATATTGCAGTGGAACTTGAGCCGGCGCGGGCCATACATGCCTGACGTTCGCGCGCATACGCTGCAACTCCCGTATAAGGAACTCGCCATTGTCATCGCGCTCGACAATAACCGCCAGGTTGAGTTCGCCCGTTCGCTGCGTATGTTTTGCCTGACGATCATTGCCCGGCAGGTGAACCTCGTCACGCCGACGGCCAGACAGCCAACGATCATGTCCGTAATCCAGCCTCACCTGATTTCCTCCAGAAACAACGTCCTAAGCTAGGCACATTCTGCGAACTCGAAACAACGCCCGTAGCTGATCATATAAGGATCCGAGGCGACGTTAGCCTGAGATTCAAACACGATGTCGAATTGGCCATCGGCGTTGGCGCGGCCAATTCGGGTCCAGACATCTGCATGTCCCCATACCGGATTGATCGAGACACACCCTTGCGGGGCTTCGAACTCAACACCCATGACTGAGTTTCTGAGCAACTTCGTATCGAGCGAATTGGTTTGCTCAAGCGTGCGCGCAAAAAGGTTCACCTGAAAATAGGACGACTCCAGGCACATATTAGTGGGCTCATCATCTCCAAAGCGCTTGTGGTAGTGCGCTACAAAATCCTGATTGCGCTCCGTCTCGATGCCCTGGAAATAGGAAGCAGCTGTTAGGTGCCCCTCGCCGACATCGCTACCCATGGCGCGGACCTCAGCCTCAGTGGTGGTGAGACTGGCAATAGGGACAACTTTCGGGTTCAAACCAAGATCGTGATAGGCCTGATAAAGGAAGGTAGTGGATTCACCCACAACCGTTGAGAATATCACGTCCGGTTGGGCTCTCTTTATATCCCTGAGCAGAGGTAAGAATTCGCTTCGATCCGCCTCAAGCCGAACATATCGTTCGCCGACGACTGACCCTCCACTGTTGCGAACCAATTCCCGCATGACGCGATTGGATTCGCGTGGATAGATATAGTCCGATCCGACGAAGAAGAAGCGCTTGCCAAACTGCTCCATAAGCACCCGGCAAAGCTGCACCGAATTTTGGTTCGGGGTCGCCCCTGTGTAAATTACATTCGGCGAAAACTCGAAGCCTTCGTAAAGCGTCGGATACCAGAGCAACCCATCCAGACGCTCGACAACTGGCAGAACGGCCTTACGACTGGAAGATGTATAACAGCCGAAAATCGTGCTGACGCCATCTTCCACCATCAGCCGTTTGGCATACTGCCCGTAAGAACGCGCGTCCGATCCAGGATCATAGATAACAGGCTCTATCGGCCTGCCATTAATTCCACCGCGCTCGTTGATTTGATCGATAGCAATTAAAGTCCCGCGCAACTGTGTTTCCTCGATCACAGACATAAAACCAGTGCGCGAAAATAAAACCCCGACACGCCAAGGCTCCGAGGTCTTTTCGTACCCTTTCCTTACTCCCATCGGTTCTTTCCTTCTGCGCCCCTCAGCGCTGGGTCAACCATGTGCGTATTGTGTGTTTTATGATGGTCGCCTGTTGAACAAGCCTCGCTTTCCGCTGACACGAACACAAAAAAAGCCCCCATTGCCGGTTCAACACCGGAAACTGGAGGCTCCATTGCCGTCAAAGTTAAGGTGGCAACCGTTGCCACGCGTCCCGTCCCATTTGGGTGATGCTAGGCTAAATCTGCTGGTTTGATCTTGTCAACACCCGGTATCGCCGAAACTTTTCTTTGTTTGATCCAAGTTCAACGAGAACAGGCAAGGTTCAGCAACTGAGCTGTTTACGCAACCGGAAAACATTCAGCAATAAATGGGATTGAAATGCCGGAAAGCTATCCATATCGTTGCGTGAGGAATTGATTGATAAGGATGCGCGAGTAGCGCTTGTTGATCGTCACGGAGATGCTATCCCGGTGCGACGACCAGATCGTTCAATAGACCACAGCCTTGATGTTCATCATCAGGCCACGCTGCTGCGCGCATGGGATCAGGAATACACACAGCTCCGTCCGGGTGTTTTTAACGGGTACGTACGGACCCTTCACAACGGCGGAATTAAATTGTTCTCGGAACGAATGAACCGTGCCGTCTTTCAGATGGGTGCTCTGCCTGCTAACCGCTTGGCCTTTGGCCTTCCGCTTTATGCATCAGACACCAGCCGTCTGTGCGGGGAACACGGCGACAAAAACAGCCTGTTGGTGTTTTCGGGAAGCTCTGGATTCGAGTTTTTTTCACCCGACGAGTTTGAATTTTTCGGCGTAGAAATCGACATTGATACCGCTGCCGACCCCACATTGCAGACGATGACGCAAACATTGGAATCGCTGATCGCTTGCGGAAGGCGTTCCATTCCGCTTGCACCTCGCAGAGCGGCGAAATTGGGCAGGTTGCTCAACGCTACGCTGTCGGAAGAAGGCATCGCCGAGCGCATAATCGACTCGCCCGATCATGCAGTAGCCTTCAACCGCGGTCTTGTGGGCTGGCTTCTGGACATGCTGCAAAGCTCAGATTCGGGCACGGACAGTCGCCCGATGCGTCATTGGGATGCGATTTCGGCCATTCGCACGCTGGTGCGGGAATCTCCCTGCTGCCCAGTTTCTGTGGCAGAACTGACGGTGGAACTTGGGCTTTCACGTCGCACGCTGCAGAATGCATGCCTTGAGTTGGTTGGCCTGACGCCGGTGCAATATTTGAGAGCTTTGCGGCTCAGCGAGGCGCGCAGAATGATGGAGCGTTCGAATTCGGTTACAGAAGTTGCGACCCAATACGGCTTCTGGCACCTTGGCTATTTCGCAAGGGATTATCAGGCTATGTTTGGTGAAGTCCCGTCAAGAACGCTTAATCGTTGTCGCCAGAAAAACGGATGACATTACTGCTAAAGGCATTCACCGCCATCAATTACGAAGGCAGTGCCCGTCATGAACCGCGAGGCGTCTGACGCCAAGTAAACGATCGCAGCAGCGATTTCATCCGTGGAGCCGAAACGCCCCATCGGGATCGCATGCGAAACATATGCTTCAAGCTTTTCGCGACCGCCCATTTGCCTTTCGAACCCTGCATTAAAAGGCGTGTCAATGAAGCCGGGGCACAGGGCATTAACGCGAATATTATCGCGCGCATAGTCCTTGGCAATCTGCCGAACCATCGCAACCGCAGCATGTTTCGTGGTAGCATAGGCAATCATATCAGCGTCGTACTGCACGCCAGAATTGGAAGCAGTGATTATGATGGAGCCGCCGCCTTGCGTACGCATTTGAGGGACAACCGCGCGCGCCGCTACAAAATGCGAACGCACATTCAACACCCAAGAAGCATCCATTTGTTCAGGCGTTACTTGTTCCAGCCTGCCTTCGATTTGAATTCCGGCGTGCGAGTGCAAAATGTCCAGCCTCCCGTGGTGCGAAATTGCTGCCCGCAACGATTCCTCCACGGCTCCACTGTCCGTCATATCCAGCGCAACGCTGCTCGCACGGCCCCCGCCATCATGGATTTCTTCAGCAGTTTGCGTCGCCGTTGCACCGTCGCGATCACTTACGATGACGAAGGCCCCTGCCGCTGCCATCGCCTTGGCTCCGGCCTTGCCTATGCCCGATCCGCCACCCGTCACAAATGCCACTTTGCCATCGAGCCGCATCAAAATCTCCCTATTCAGTCTGTCACGAGTCCGCGTCTTTTGTATTGTTCTGCGGCCTCTTCGATGAATTCCGCAAGGCGCAAAGCGCGATATTCGGTTCGCAGCAGTCGCGCTCTCTCAACGAGTTCGCAGCGTGTTTTCGCCCTGCCCGGTCGAAGCAGTTCATAAGTGTCCATAATCAGATCCTGAGGAACGTGGACCAGCTCTGCGCCGCGTTCAAAATTATCAGCAAGGGCCGGCCGACCTGCCAGCCTTGCTATATCCGCCTGCGCTCTCAGGGCCTCCGGCGTTATTCGCAAATCCTCGATCGAAACTTCGCCGAAAAGAACAGCCTCCAGTGTCAAGGCGTTGAGCGGTTTGCCTCGTGCACTGAGAATCCGCTCTGGCGCCCGTTCCGACAAAGGGTAATCTTGAACTCGGGTAATCCGGTCCATCACAATGCCCCTTTCAAGAACCGCACAACGGTCTCCTCGGGTGCCTGCCCGGGAACGGTGAGTGCGGTTTCTATCGCGTGTATCAGAGCCACTTGCGTATGATAACGCGCGCCCAGCGCCTGCCCCTCGGTAGGCACGATCACAGGCTCCGGCCTAAGGCCGAACGTCCATTGCGCTGCATTGCGTCCCATAGCCTCGTAATGCTCCAAGGTCGTTATGGGCGAATTGGAGAACAATTCCAGATTGTTATGAGGCATCCGGCCCTTCTGATGGATAACCGCGGTACCTTTGGCCTGAATTCCTATGCCAATTCCCGAACCTGACAACTCCGCTGCCTTCAAGCCGATGAAAGATGTATCGGCAGAATGATACATCCGCACAATTCTCGCCGATGAGCCTCCTGCCTCAACGCCCCGTATCAATGCACGCAGGACTTCAGATAGACCAATTCCACCAGTCGTTTGGTAGATCTGAAGCCCGAATGCGGGGCTGATGCCGATCACCACTTCGTTAGGGTGTGATCCGTGCCTCGCCTCGCCTGCAGATGAATAGGAAATGTGCTGACCTTCATTGCGTCGATGCATCGATTGCGCGCGCACGACCTCCGCGCGCCCCAACACATCGCGAATGTTCGAGACAGCTTCGCTTCGTTCGGGACTCATACGGTAGCCGGTGCCGGGGCCAGCGTAGTCATTAGGGTCATTGACAGCGGAGAGGATGCGGCCATTTCTTACGATGGAAGATGTCTGGAGATAATCACCACTCACACGAAGCTTGACCATTTTTAAAAGGTTCTCAGCTTCCCGCGCGAAGCCTTGCTTGTGCAACGCTCTGATCACATCAATGACGGTGACGCGCTGTTGAATCTTTTCGCTGATACTGGCTGTTTCCCCCGTAGAGAAAGTGGTCGTTTCCAAAGAACCTGACGCCGAAATGACGCTCGCCTTCATCTGAGGGGTTGCCACCGCCAAATCCAGTTCTTCGAGCACTGCGCTAATCGCTTCGACGGCGCGCGTTCTCAATTCCAGCGCTCTGGACTCGGGCAATGGTGTGATCCCGCCATCTGCCTCGAAATCTCGTTGGAGGATCAAAAAATCCTCCATTTCTTCACCGTTGAAAAGCGAAGGGTTGAAGGAGTTGTCATATTTCAGGATCGAGCCGAACCCCGAGCAGATGAGATCGGAACCAGCAATAAGATAGGGTAGTATTTTTGCTCCCACACGAATTTCCGATTCCGTGGGACGAGCATCATTACCGGAAGCGCATTCAAGATCGAGCCAAACCGCGAGCAGATTTTCAGCCATCATTTCGCGCATACCGCCTGCAAGGCTCGCCGTGATGGGAGCACCGTCTATGCCGCCATTCTGCGTACCCTGAACACCCATACCGCGCTGCAGGCAAAGACAGCGCGCTTCAAGATAGAGCAACGACTTTGCCTCGTGATATCCCATGAGGAGTTCCGCCCCGCCTCCCGAAGTGCAACGCGCCTTGATGCCGCGCGAGGCGTAAGCGGCGACCAGAAACGCCTTTGACCACGGCGTGTCATCACCATCGATAAAGCTGCGCTCAGTTCCATACACCGAAACGGTCTCCGCATAGGAGGTGAACCCAGCCATACCGATCTTCAACTCTTCTGCTTCCTCGGATGAACATTGAAACAGGGTCCCCCAATCGCCAACACAGGAACCCACAAGGCAAGCCAGCGCATTCGACCAGGCCGTGCGCGCAACGCGCATCGTTGTTTCAAGTTCGTCAAAGCCAAAGCCCGCGGCAACAGCCGCATCTGCTGCCAATTGCAGCGGATCATCTTTAGCGTTCGTGACATGCGCCTGATTACCTGGCGTCTTTCGCGGTCGCATCTTGGAGTAAGCAAAGGCGATTTCCAGCGCATTCAGCCGCGAAACGACATCCGCCAGCTTCGCTGGCGTCATGCCATGCGCCAAACGAACGAGTTTCTCGCGCGGCACATTCATGTCCACCAGCATCCGCGCCACTTCGGAAGAATCCATCGCCATAGCTTCAGGCGCGACCTCCGGGTCGAGGTGATATGCCGCGATGAATGCGTCAATCATATCGAATTCATGCGCAAGTACGCCGTCCATACTTGCAATGCGTCCGTTCTCCACCTGAAAGCCGGGAGCAGGATCAGCGGGACTCTTGAACGCAGAAAATCCGTTAGCAGGATCGTTCCTTGCAAACTGGTCGAGCCTGAGGGGCCGGTCATCCCAATCGGAATAGCGACGCCATCTATTGGGAGGGGTCACTTTTTCCATAGCAGACTCCTGCCCATCCGCTCGCTCAGGCCATCGCGTCGAGCGATTCTGGCACGACCTGTCCACCATCCACGATAATCTGCTGAGCCGTTATGTACCCCGCTTCGTCGGAGGCCAGGAACAACACCGCATTGGCGACATCATCCACCGTACCTAGCCGGCCAAGCGGCACAGACGCCTCCATTGCAGCGAGGTATTCAGGGCCATTGCCCTCAAAGCCCTCAGTCAGAATGTTGCCCGGAAGCACAGCATTAATCGTAACATTATCTTTGGCGAGCTCCATCGCGGCAGATCGCATGAAACCCAACTGGGCAGCTTTGGATGCCCCGTAATGTGTCCAGCCCCGATAACCAGTGACTGGACCGGTTATCGATGATGTCAAAATTATCCTGCCGCCGCCATTTTTCTTGAAATGCGGTATCGCTGCCTTGACGCACAAGAAGGCCGATCGGAGATTGACAGCCATGACGTGATCCCACTCACCGGGGTCCATATCCGCCATCGCGGTCTGCGGATATATCCCAGCGTTTGCGCATAATATGGAAAGCCCGCCCTGCGCCTGCGCCGCCTCGTCGGTCTTGGCGCGCACCTGATCCCAGTCAGCCACGTCGCAGATTGCGGTGCGCACCTCCCCGCCTGCGTCTGCCATCCCTGCCCTTACTGTCTCCAGCGCCTGCGCCCCTTTTGCGACAAGCGTTACACGCGCTCCCTGACGAGCGAGCGCTTGCGCGATTCCGCGACCAATTCCCTTGGAGGCTCCTGTTACGATGGCACTGCGGCCGGCCAGGCTGTTGAACATTACGCTGCCTCCCTTGTCGTGACAGCCGCAAGGTCTCCGGTGACGGCCGCAACATAGAGCTTACGAAATTCGCTCACATTCATCTTGCGCGGATTAGCGCTGGTAGAAGGATCAGCCATCGCTTTTTCCGCAATTTCGTCGGCATCCTCCAATCTCGCTCCTACTTCTGCCAGTGTATGAGGAATGCCAATTTTTGCACGCAGATCGATCAGCCAGTTCTGGAAGCCGTCAAACCCGTTATCGATGCGCAGCATATGCGCAATGCGTTCAACCTTCGGCTCTATCACCGGGCGGTTGAATGCCGCCACATAGGGCAACAGCACACCATTCGCCAAACCGTGCTGAACATCCCGCAACGCACCGAGCGGATGAGCGATAGAATGCACAGCGCCGAGGCCCTTCTGAAAGGCCGTCCCACCCATTAATGCAGCGGCAAACATCATGGTGCGTGCCTCGAGATCGCGACCGTTCTCTACCGCCCTTGGAAGATACTCATGTATGAGACGCAGCGATTCCAGCGCGATGCCATCAGCCAGAGGATGAAAGCTTTCGACACAAAAAGCTTCAAAACTGTGTGTCAACGCGTCCATGCCTGTCGCAGCGGTTAATGATGAGGGCAAGGCAATTGCCAACTCAGGATCTCCAATCACCAGAGATGGGAGCATCTTCGGATGAAAGATAATTCGCTTGGTGTGATCGGTGGTATTTGTAAGGACCGCTGCGCGCCCCACTTCCGAGCCTGTGCCCGCTGTTGTCGGCACGGCCAAAATGGGGTGAATCGCGCTAGCATCTGCGCGCGTCCACCAGTCTCCAATATCCTCAAGATCCCAAACCGGGATTGTTTGCCCTTCCATCAAAGCCACAAGCTTCCCGACGTCCATTGCGGAACCGCCCCCGATGACGATTACGCCGTCATGACCGCCACGCCGAAAGGCATCAATTCCCGCAGCCAGATTTTTGTCGGTGGGATTACCCTGCACGTCAGAAAACAGCCCTGCCTCAAGGCCAGATGCAATCAGCCGCTGCATCGCAGTCACAATCATGCTTTGATTAGCCAGCCCCCGGTCAGTAACAAGCAGCGGGCGCTTCATCCCCAGCGACACGACATGTTCGGCAAGGGATGCAAATTTCCCCGGTCCGACGTAGATCAGGGTCGGATACGTCCATTTCCCTACAAATTCATACGGCATGATGTCCTTCCCGCATCCGCTCCAGACTCGCTTACGCACCAAGGTAAGCGCGAGTGACTTCCGGATCGACCAGCAGCTCGGGAGACGGTCCGCTTACGGCGATCGTGCCGGTCTCAAGTACATATCCAAAATCGGATAGTTGCAGCGCCAGGTTGGCGTTCTGCTCGACAAGAACGATCGATAGACCGGATGCACGCAATTGAACGATCAATTCGGCGATCTCATCGATCATTTTGGGCGAGAGCCCCAAGGATGGCTCATCCATCAGCAATACCTTTGGCTGCGCCATAAGTGCACGACCAATAGCGACCATCTGTTGCTGCCCGCCCGAAAGCTTGCCTGAAGGCAGGTGTTGTTTCTCGCGCAGAACCGGAAAGCGCTCGAACACCTCCTCAATGGAACGGCTTATCCGAGCGCGATCCCGATCAAGAAACGCACCAAGGCGCAGATTTTCCCGAACTGTCATCAGCTTGAAGAGCCTGCGGCCTTCCGGAACGGTGACAATCCCCATCCCCACAACCTTGCTTGCAGGCTGCCCGTCGATGCGTGCACCGTCAAAATGGATTGTGCCGGAAGTGGGTTTCACAAGTCCCGATATCGCCTTGAGGATTGAGCTCTTTCCAGCTCCATTCGCTCCGATCAGGGTTATGATGCCACCGCGCTCCAAACCCATTGAAACGCCCTTGATTGCGGCGACCTTCCCGTAATTGACGTACAGGTCTTTTACCTCAAGCAACATGAGCCTGGCTCCCCAGATATGCTTCACGCACTTCAGGATTGGCACGCACTTCTTCGGGCGTTCCTTCAGCGATCTTGTTACCAAAATTCAGCACGGTAATGCTGTCACACAAGCCCATAACAACCTTCATGTCATGTTCAATGAGCATGATGGTTACACCTGTGTCGCGGATTCGCCGTACCAGCGAAATCATCTCGCGGGACTCGTCACTATTCATGCCTGCGCACGGCTCATCAAGCATCAGCATCCTTGGCTCAGCCGCCAGCGCGATTGCGATACCCAGCATTTTCTGGTGCCCGTGCGGCAACGTCGAGGCTTCCTGGTTGGCAATGCGCCCAAGACCAACAAAATCCAGAATTTCGAGCGCGCGACGCCTGCTCCCTGCTTCTGCCTCACGCGTTCGGCGCGAAGCCAGAAGTGACCCAATGTAGCTGTGCTGTGCGTGCAGATAGCCGCCCGCAATGACATTGTTCAAAACAGAAAAATTCTTGAAGAGCGTAACGTGCTGAAAAGTGCGCACCAGCCCCTCGGCAGCAATTTCGTGAGGCTTCAGTCCACTGATCTTTCGCCCACGGTACAAGATGTCGCCTGAAGTGATCGGATATCTACCCGAGCACGCGTTGAAAAGTGTGGTTTTTCCGGCGCCGTTAGGTCCAATCAAACCACGAATTTCGTTCTCCTCGACAGCCATGTCCAATCCGGCGATGGCGGTCACACCGCCGAATTTCATTTTGAGGTTTTTGACTTCAAGCTCATGCATGATGTCGCCTCACTTATGAGAATCGCGCTGGAAAATGGCACGTATCCGCCTTGGTATAGTTTCCAGTCCACCGGGGAGCAGCAGTACGGAAGCAATGAGAACCACGCCGAAGAAAATGGTGCGAAAATAACCGGATGCGCGCAAAACCTCATCAACAATGGTTAGAGAAATTGCTCCTGCCACCGGTCCGCCCACAGTTGTCAGGCCACCCACAATGAGATGAACAAGCGCAAATTCAGATTTCCAGATGTCGAAGCTCTTGGGACTTATGTATGTTTGGTAGTGCGCATAGAGCGCACCCGTTATTCCTACCAGCGTACAGGCTATGGTGAAGCAGATCACCTTGTGCCTAAACACGTTTATGCCGGTATGAGCGGCGAGCAGTTCGTTTTCGTGAATTGCCCAATAGATCATTCCCGTGCGCGACGAATTGATACGGTAAACAACCCATACAGTGAGCGAAACGAACAGAAGCGCGAGATAATAATAGGCTGTCCGGTTCGCAAAATCGATCTGCACGAACATCAGGTCCAGCACGGGAGGCTTGATGTCAAAAATGCCGTCCCACCCGCCGAAAAAATCTTTAAAATATGCAAAGTTACGTTTAATAACTTCGCCAACTGCCCACGACGCCATGAAGAAATAAACTGCGCGAGTACGCATCAATGGCAGGGATATGAAAAGCGCCAGTGCACCGCAGACCATAGCCCCAATCCAAAGGCCAAACCACATCGACAGGCCGAGCTTGTGCAGCACAAGAGCTGAAGCGTAGGCACCCACGCCCATAAACCCCGCGTGAGCGAACGAGATTACGCCGAGGCTCCATATCATCCAGAGCGTGGTCGCCAGAGCAACGTTGAACGCAATAATGATTCCGACATGCGTGAGATAAGGATCAAACCCGACAATGATGGGTGCAAGCAGCGCAACCAGCAATAGCGCGCCCCAGGCGATGCGATGTGGTAGATCAATTTCCGTCATGGAAAAGTTCCTGCATGTCGATCTTGGTCAAGCCGTTGCGCGCAACGTTAAGATGGTTCGCCATGACGTCACTCCCAGTTCTGCCCGAACAGGCCTGCAGGCCTGAAAACGAGGATCAGGAAGATAACGACGAAGCTCAGTATGAGCGCGATGTCACCGCTGATTGTTGTGGTGACGACCGAGTCGATCATTCCCAGGATCAGTCCGCCAACCAGCGCGCCTATGACGGAGCCCAACCCGCCCATGATGACGATCATGAATGCCTTGATCGTTGCGAGAAAACCCATCGTTGGCACGATTGAAAGCAACGAACCCATCATACAGCCGGCAATCGCCGCGAGCGCCGAGCCCAATCCGAAAGCAATCCAGTGAATCCGTTTCGTCTGGATGCCTTGCAGCGCCGCGGTATCGGGGTCTTCAGCAACGGCGCGTATAGCAAGGCCGGTGACCGACAGCCTGAGAAACGCCCAAAGCCCCACGATCAAAGCGATAGATACGGACGAAATCACGATCCGCTCATAGGAGAGATAAGCCCCACCGATCAAAACCCCACCGGTCACCGCACTTGGGATGCCTTTGGTGATCGTACCGAAGATTAACTGCCCACTTCCGGATATTATCAGAACGAGGCCGAGCGAAACGGCCAGTGAATACAGGATATTCTTTCCCTGAAGCGGTCGAAATAGCGTGACCTGCAACAAAGCACCCAGCCCGAATATGATTATGGCACTGACCGCCACACCGGGCCAATAAGGTAGACCGAATTCGGCCGTCCAATAATAAAGAACGAATGCGCCAAGCATGAACATTTCGCCGTGCGCGTATTGGATTATACGCATAACGCCGAATATCAGTGTCAGGCCGATGGCAATCAGCCCATACATCAGACCGAGATTAATCCCGGTCAGGCCCATCTGGAGCAGATCGCTCATGCAAGGTTTCTCCGCTGGACGGCATGGTTGAGCGGTTCCGGGCCCCGTGGGCCCGGATTATTGTGTCAAAAGTTGCTTCAGTAATCTTCGGGGAGCGCCGGGAAGCGTATATCTTCGACCTTCGCCACACCCTTGTCGATGGTAGTTGTGTAGCAGTCGTAGATGCCTTGGCGAGCAACACCGAACGACTTTTCGCCGCCCCACTTCACTTTCCCGACATAGGTGTCGTCGAGTTCGACTTGCGCCAACGCTTCAGCAACAGCTTTTGTGTCTTCTGCCGTGCCGGCTTTCTCCCATGCCGCCTTAAGCGAATAAATCCACCATGAATAGTTTCCGGCAAGCGCATTGAACGAGCCGAAACGATCTAGGAACCGCTTCTCGATAGCTTTCTGCGTATCGGTGGACGGCTCGACATTCGTTACGGGCAAAACCACACCATCAGCGTGTTCGCCAGCGACCTCCAGAATAGTCTTGGTTTCAGAGGCAGCAGGGGATGAGATGGGACCACCATATCCGAGCTCGCGCGCTGCCTTGATAATGGATGCAGTTATGCCGGGTGGTGATGGGCTCGTTACGATGAAATCGGGTTTATCAGCGATTGTCTTGGCAACAATTGGATAGAAATCTGTATCTTCCCAGTTATAGAATTCGGCAGCCTTCTGGGTAATCCCGTAATAGTCCATCAAGCGCTTGTAGGAGAAATGGCAATCAGTGCCATCCTGATCGTTGGGACCGATAAACGCTGCGGTCTTCAGAGCGTCCTTGCCAAATTTCTCCTGCATGAACGGGATGTATGCAAAGCCCTGCTCATAGTCCGACATTTCGGCCCGGAAGTGTAGTGGGTACTTCGTTCCGAAAAGATCAAGATATCCCCAGCACGCCACGATCGAAAGCACTCCTGCAGGCTCCGTGACCTGCAGCATGCCGACAGTTGAGGCTGCTGCCTGACTGAAAACATATTTGCACTTGTCCTGCTCAACGAGACGCATTGTTGCAGCGCGCGAGTCAGCAACCTCCCCTTTGGTGTCATAATTGATGACCTCGATCATATGAGGCTCGCCACCAATCATGACGCCACCAGCAGCATTGATAACTGCCGCGCCATCAATAAAGCCCTGCGCTGTCGAATGGCCCCAATAGGCAACCGGACCAGAAAGCGGCACAGCGCCACCTATCCTGATTGTTTTCGCCTGCTGGGCAAAAGCACTTCGAGGCAGAATGGCTGGAGCTGCCAGCGCGAATGCCCCTGATTTGAGCAAATGGCGTCGGCTTAGCAATAAAGTCTTGGAGCTTCCCTTCATTTCTTAGTCTCCCCTACAAATTGTTCCCATGTATTATTGGAAACATTATTTGTGCGGGTGAGATTGCAGGCTATCCAATTTTGGCAATTATACCTGCTATATGTGAATCCAACGGGTTCTCGGAAGGGCCGCAGACTAACTTTGAAAGTTCGCGTCCCGACCTCAGCAGCACAAGCCGTTCAAACGCCGAGATAGCGATCCTGAAGTTCAGCCGTCAGGTCGGCAGGACTGCCGGTCCAGGCTGTGCTGCCTTTTTCAAGTACGACGCAACTGTCTGCAACCGGCATAAGTTCGGACAATGTCTTGTCGACAACGAGGATCGACAGGCCGGATTGTTTGAGCGAGCGAACGGCGCGCCAAATGTCATCGCGAACAACCGGCGCAAGACCCTCTGTAGCCTCATCCAATATCAGAAGTCGCGGGTTGGTCATCAACGCGCGCCCGATAGCCAGCATTTGCTGTTCCCCGCCGGACAGTGTTGCAGCCGACTGTGACAGGCGTTCACCCAGACGGGGAAAAAGCTCAATCACTGCGTCCAGCGTCCACTGTCCGGGTCGAGCTGTAGCGACCAGATTCTCGGACACGTCGAGATTGGCAAAGCAGCGCCGTCCCTCCGGCACAAGCCCAATGCCCGCACGCGCAATGCGAAAGGATTTTTGATGCGTGATATCCGATCCGGAGAATACGATCCTGCCCTTCCGGGCGGGTGTCAGGCCGCAAATGCTGCGGATGGTAGTTGTCTTTCCCATGCCGTTGCGCCCCATCAACGCAACGACCTCCCCTTCCCCGACTGTAAGGTCAACACCGAACAGGGCCTGACTTGCCCCATACCAGCTTTCAATGCCGGAGACTGTAAGAAGGCTCATGCCCCGCCTCCCAGATAGGCAGTGCGCACTGTGGCATCCTTGCGGATTTCGTCAGCAGGTCCGCTAGCGATCACCCGCCCGGACATAAGCACTGAAACACAATCCGCCAACGAGAAAACGGCATCCATATCGTGTTCGACCAGAAGAATGGGCGCGACGTTTCTAAGCTCTGATAGCAGATTTGTCAGGGCTTTGGTTCCCTCCGGCCCCAGCCCCGCCATAGGTTCGTCGAGCAAAAAGGCTTTTGCATCGAGCGCTAGCGCAATGGCAATTTCAAGCCGACGCCGTTCGCCATGAGACATCTCGGCAGCAGCCGTGGCTGCACGGTCGGCAAGCCCCACACGTACAAGGTTTTCCATCGCCGGTTCAATCAATGAACGATCCGAGCGGGTTGAAGAAAAGAAACGCATACTCGTGCCCTGCCGCGACTGCACCGCGAGCATGACGTTGCGCAGTGCGGAGAACTCAGGGATGACCGATGAAATCTGGAATGTTCGGCCAAGCCCAAGCCTTGCCCGAGCCGCAACACCTAGATTGGATACATCTCTCCCGAGGAAGCGGATCGAACCGGAATCTGTTGAAAGCACACCGGATATTTGTTGCATCAACGTTGTCTTGCCCGCACCGTTCGGCCCTATCAGCGCGTGAATTTCGCCAGCACGAAGTTCGAGATTGACGTTATCTGTAGCCAATAGCGCACCAAAGCGCTTGCACAGGCCAGCTATCTCCAGAACCGCCTCAGTCATGCCGCGCCTTTCCGGCGAGCAATCCCATCAGCCCACCTGGCGAGAAAAGCACGATGGCAAGCAGCATCAGACCAAGGAAGAATTGCCAGCGTTCTGTCAGACCGCCAAGCCAGTATTCGAGCACCACGAAAACGAATGCACCGGCCACAGGCCCAACCACACGCCCCACACCGCCAAGTATAATGAGCACGATAAGCTCACCTGACATCGTCCATGAGAGCATCGAAGGGCTGACGAAGCGGTTCAACTCCGCATACATCGCACCAGCTACGGCTGTAATCATTGCGGACAGCACGAAAGCGACGAGCCGTATCGGGAAAGGTTCAATGCCAACAGCGGCAACACGGCCTTCATTCTGCCTTGCAGCCTGAAGCGCTGCGCCAAACCTTGAATCGCGAAGGCGCCAGAAAAACAGCAACACAACCAGCAGAATTGCGAAAGACACCAGAAACAAATCCGAAGGGCGCGCTGTATTGGCACCGGGGAAGCTGTTCCGCATTGCGATGGAAAGCCCATCCTCCCCGCCATAAGCGGGCCAGGAAATCGCGAAATAGTAAATCATCTGGGCGAAGGCGAGTGTGATCATAATAAAGTAGACGCCGGACGTTCTTAAGCTGATCAAGCCCGTCACTATCGCGACCAGACCGGCAGCCAACATGCCGATCAACCACGCCACAGGCATCGAAGCAGGCACGGCGAAGCCGAGCAAATGTTCACCATTCATCGCATGCGATGCAATTACTCCTGCCGCGTAGCCGCCAATGCCGAAGAATGCCGCGTGCCCGAACGATACCAGACCGCCGAGACCAAGAGCGATATTCAGCCCAACAGCGGCCACGGCTAAAATCGCCATGCGGGTCGCGAGCGTCATGTAAAAGGGATAGCCAGCCGCCTGTGCTACAAATGGCAATATCAAAAGACCGCACAGCAGAACGATAGAGACTACATTTTCGCGGGTCATCATGTTCCTGCCGGAAACAGGCCTTTGGGCTTCAACGCAAGCACCAACGCCATGACCACGTAAATAGACATTGACGCGATTGCCGCACCAATTCCCGCCGCTTTTGCAGGACCAATCACCGCAGCGAGCATTTGCGGCAATAGTATACGTCCCATCGTGTCAATGATCCCTACCAGCAATGCACCGACCAGAGCGCCACGCACGGAGCCTATGCCCCCGATAACAATGACCACGAATGCAAGTATCAATACCGGCTCACCCATGCCCACCTGTACTGATTGCAGCGCGCCAACCATCGCGCCCGCCATACCTGCAAGCGCAGCACCGAGCGCGAAAACGATCGTATAAAGCATCTGGATATCAACTCCGAGCGCACCAATCATCTCGCGGTCGCTCTCTCCGGCACGAATTCGCATTCCAAGCCGGGTGCGGCTTATCAGCAAGTACAAGCCGACGGCGACAAGAAGGCCAGCCGCAATAATCGCCAGTCGATACAGCGGATAATGTACGCCTCCCGGCAGTTCGACGGAGCCGGAAAGCACGGGAGGTATATCGAGGTAGAGCGCAAATGAGCCAAACAACCAACGCGCACCTTCCGATAGGATCAGGATAAGCGCGAACGTCGCGAGCACCTGATCAAGATGGTCGCGGCCATAAAGCCTGCGTATCACGGCGACCTCAATCAAGGCCCCTGCTGCAGCGGTACCCACCAGACTCGCGGCAAGACCGAGCCAGAACGATCCGGTCCACGCTGCCACAGTTGCGCACACAAGCGCGCCAATCATGTAGAGCGAGCCATGAGCGAGGTTGATCAGGCCCATGACGCCAAAAATCAGGGTAAGGCCCGCAGCCATAAGGAACAGCATGACGCCGAACTGTACGCCGTTCAGCAACTGCTCAAGGACAAGTGAGGTGGACACGAAGCGCTCGCTATCGAGTGCGCCGCAACCGCTGGAATGCTGAGTTGGTTCGCCTTCCTATGAAAAGGCGAACCGCGAACAGGCTGGCGGCGCAGACGAGGTTTATTTCATTGCGCACTTTTCGGCATAGGCATCACCATGATCGGTGAACGCCGTCGCAATGATCTTGTTGGTGAGTGTATCCCCATCCTTGACGACCTCGCGCACGTAAAGGTCCTGGATCGGGTGATTGTTTGTGTTGAACTTGAACTTGCCACGAACCGAATTGAATTCTGCCGCCTTCAGCGCCGCTCGGAAAGCCTCTGCATCCTTGACGCTGGCTTTCGTTGAGGCAGAAATCAGAAGATTGGCCGTGTCATATGCCTGTGCAGCATATACCGAAGGAAGGCGATTGTAGGCCTTCTTGAACTCATCAACAAAAGCCTTGTTGGCAGGATTGTCGAGATCCGGAGACCATGAGGCAGTGTTCTTTGCACCAAGTGCCGGATCACCGATCGCAGCCAGCACATCCTGATCGAATGAGAAACCAGGGCCGATGAGCGGAGTGCCTACGCCCGACTGGGCATATTGCTTGACGAAAGCGATCCCCATGCCGCCGGGAAGGAAGAAGAATACAGAATCTGCGCCGGATGCACGGATTTGCGCAATTTCAGCCGCATAGTCGGTCTGACCGAGCTTTGTATAAACCTCGCCTGCCAACTCGCCTTTGTAATAGCGCTTGAAGCCGTTCAGCGAGTCGGTTCCGGCGGGATAGTTTGGAGCCATGATGAAGACCTTTTTCAGGCCCGACTGCTGCGCGTATTGACCAGCCGCCTCATGGAAATTGTCGTTCTGATAGGCAACGTTGAAATAATTCGCGTTGCACTTGTCACCGGCAAGTGGCGAAGGACCTGCATTGGGCGAAAGGTAAAACTTGTCCTGCGCAACGGCGTTCGGAACCACCGCCATCGCGAGGTTCGACCAGATTATCCCGGTGAGAACGTCAACCTGCTCGGACTGTATCATCTTGTCAGCGATCTGCACCGCCAACTCCGGCTTCATCGCGTCATCCTCAGCGACCACGGTAATGTCCTTCGCGCCATCCGGATTGAGCTTCAAGGCCAGCATGAAACCATCACGCACGTCTACGCCAAGGCCTGCGCCGCCGCCTGACAATGTGGTGATCAAACCGACTTTTACAGGCTCTGCCGTCGCCAATGCTGTTAACGAGAGCGTCACAAGGCCCGCCGCCAGAATTTTCCTCATTCACTTTCTCCCTCTATCCTGCCAGACTCGCCACGGTTGATTGCAGCCGACCAGTTGCTTTTTCCGTACTCCGAACCGTATCGGCCGAAGAGCGCCTTCAATAACCGTTAACCCTCGGGTCCAGTCAATACCGCGTCCGCTTATGGATAGCTTTTTGATGATTACTCGAGACCTTTTTCCCGGAGACACGCATGTTGCGCCGCCATATTGAAAACTGGAGCGATGCCTACACCAACGTTACCCATATACCGGACGGTCAATCATGGCCCGCAGGCTGGGCGAAAAAGGCGCTCGAATTTCGTGAAGGTCAGGGATCACAATTCCGCGCCAAACTAAATGTTTCCTACGGCTCAAGCCCACGCAACAGGATCGATCTTTTCCTGCCGGAACAATCGCCGCTTGGTTTGGTGGTTTTTGTCCATGGCGGCTATTGGCTATCTTTCGACAAAGACCACTGGTCACATCTGGCGGCAGGGTCGCTTGCACGCGGCTATGCGGTCGCAATGCCCTCATACACGCTTTGCCCGGACATTCGCATCGGCGGAATCGTCAAGGAGATAGGGGCAGCTATCGAGTTTGCCGCCGCTGAGGTAGACGGTCCCATAATGCTTACGGGTCATTCGGCAGGCGGCCATCTCGTTTCACGCATGGCCAGTGCAACTTCTCCATTATCCGAACGTACACGAGCCAGGATACGCCACGTTCTTTCCATTTCCGGTGTGCACGATTTAAGGCCGCTTATGCGGACAGGGATGAACGAGAAACTGCGCATAGACGAAGAAGAAGCTATTGCGGAAAGCCCGGTGTTGCTAAGGCCTACAGAAGGTGTGCGCCTCACATGTTGGGTTGGCGGCGCGGAGCGGTCAGAATTCTTGCGGCAAAATGAACTTCTTGCAAATATCTGGGCTGGCCTTGGAGCATCGACCGTAGCGATCACCGAACCGGATCGACATCATTTCAATATCATTGAAGGTCTCGCAGACCCCAATCACCCACTTCTGGAATCGCTTCTGAGCTAGCACGTGGTGAGCTGTCCAATTTCTCGCAATCAGTTCCGCGTGAGCAGCTAACCTAAACCGGTCCGACACCTTGCAACAGCGATTATATGTTGCCATATCGAGACTTGCGGACCGGGCCCCTCTGGCGACCTTCCTTAAGTGTCGCGATGTCGGACCGTTGAAACCACGCCCGCTTCGCTATGCTCCCGAGCGGGTAACTCTAGCAGAGGTTGCATAATGCGCTTTGGACGCTTTAGATTACTTGCTCTTTTTTCGGCGGCTTGTGTCGCCATGACACTTATTTCTGTTGATTTTGCCGAGGCACGCCGCGGCGGCAGTTTCGGTAGCCGTGGATTCCGCACACAACAGGCTGTTCCACCAACTAGAACCGCTCCGAACCAGACTGGCCCGGTTGAGCGCAGCATGACGCCTGCGCCAAATACGGCAACGCGCCAGCAGCAGACGATGGGTCAGCAGCAGCGGCCCGGCCTGCTTAATGGTCTGGGTGGCGGACTAATGCGAGGCATTCTGATCGGCGGCCTGTTCGGAATGTTGCTGGGTTATGGCTTCGGCGGCATGGCCGGTGCCCTTGGCTTTCTTGTCCAGTTGCTCCTGTTCGGCGCACTGGTGTGGCTGGCAATGGCGTTTTTCCGCTCGCGCAGTCAGACAGCTGCCGCAGGCGGTGCGCCCTCACCTGTGAGCACCGGCGGTCCAGACTTTGAAAAGTCGTTACAGCGTGATGCAGCACCTCAGTCTGCGACACCTCGGTCACCCTCCGGTTTCACAATGCCACGCATCGGTGGTGGCGCGGTGTCTGCACCGCAGACGACCGACATAACGCTCGACTCTGCGGACCTGGATATGTTCGAACGTCGTCTTGGCGAGGTGCAACGCGCTTTTGCGGACGAGGACCACGCCGAACTGCGTCGGCTCTCGACTCCCGAGATGGTTTCCTTCTTCTCGGAAGAACTTGCCGAAAACGCCAAACGCGGCGTGCGCAATGAAGTGTCGGGCGTCCATTTGCTTCAGGCAGACATTGCAGAGGCATGGAACGAGGGCGAGGAAGATTACGCAACCGCAGCCTTCCGCTATGAGGCGATCGACGTTCTGCGCGACCGAACCACAGGCGCTTTGGCAGGCGGCGTTGAAGAGCCAACCGAGACGGTAGAGCTTTGGACATTCGTACGGAAAAAAGGCGGCGAGTGGAAGCTTTCTGCGATTCAGGAGGCAGACGCCCAGGACGACTAGTGATCCTGTCCTCCATTTTCCTCGATAGGTAATTCGGTGAACGGGATGGCTGCCCCAGTCAATGGCTGGCATCAGAATCCCGCTCACCGGGTCAGATTCATGAATGGACCCGAAGGCAATTGTGACATTTCGATCCTGAGGCTCTCGTCTTGAGCATCCGATTGCTGCACAAGGTCAACAATCTCAGAGCCGTCGAATATCCCCAATCTTCACGCCGCGCAAGATGGTTCGGTTTTGAAAAGCCCGGTACAACCGTCGGCCATACGTGCGGAAATATGCTGCGCAGACGCAGATAATTCAGACGTTCTTCAATGCGCATTCGCATGCTTCACTGCTGGCCTTCATGATCTGATCTTTGCTAAGGAGTGTTTTTAGAATCTGATCCGAAAGAACCAGCACGGCAGCGACCGTGACAGGCTTTCATTCTTGCGACCAAGGTGGCGAAGATGAACAAGCCTTTTGTTTCGTTGCGGCTGGAAATTACCCGGACACACGCTTTCACCCTGATGGATTGGTTGGAAGATGAACGCGTCACCCGCTACCTGAGCGACTCCCGCAATGTGTCTCGATTCATCGAACAGGCCGTAGATCGAGCTCAAATGCCAATCCTGACACATCTTTTCAATCAAGGTGGCCGTTTCTTTATGGCTTACGACCGAAACGATGTTCCCGTCGGCTTCGTTCGCTTGGTAAAAACCGGTAAAGAGTGTGAGATCGTCCTGGTAATCGGCGACCATCAAAATTGGGGGCGCGGGCTTGGGACCAGTACCATCCGCGAAGGTTTGAAGCTCGCTTTCTTCGACATGCGGGCAGAGAGTGTCATGGCAAGGATTCACCCCAGCAACACACGCTCATTGAAGGGGTTTGAGCGCTGCGGCTTTGTCCTCAAACTCGAGACGCCAACGCTCAACACGCTGTCCATGACATCTGGCAGGTATCTTCGGCTCTTGCGTGAAGGCACCATGACATACTCTACGGATATCTATATTACCGAGATAGACAAGGGCCGGCTCCAAAACCTGATCGGACTCGAAGACGGCACGCCTGTCGCCGAGCTTGAGCACGAAATCGAACGAGCCATTGTGGTTGAGCCCCAGCAAGTTGCTCGCGATGTCGTGACAATGAATTCCACGGTATTGCTGCGACTGGACGATGAAAAAAGAGAAGTAGCGCTTGTCTATCCGCAAGATGCCGACGAGCACTCCGGGAAACTGTCAGTATTCTCCGACGTCGGCACCGCAATCCTTGGCTATCAGGAGGGTGATGCCATCGATTGGATGGTGTCCGACCGAACGCGACGCCTTCTGATTGAAAAGGTGATGTACCAGCCAGAATCCTCAGGTGATTTTCACTTGTAGTCAAAGTGTGGCGGATACCGGTCACCTTTTACCGGAGAGATTCCTCAGAGCATTCTGAACCCTGCCCTTGGTATGTCTAATGCAACGCGGATGAGCCCGCTCTCCGAGCGTAGATGATTGCTGCGCGCATGAATAAACAAACAACAGCGTTGCATTTTTTTTGAAACAACGTTGACGTGTGCGCACCGATCAATCATATCTCAAAAAAAGCAGCATGATTCTGGAATTAACACGTGGAAATTCGTTCGGTTACAAAAGCGGTACGCCTTCTGGAGGCATTGGCAAATGAAGCTTCGCCAGTAGGCGTGTCTGAACTTGGTCGCCAGTTGGCGATGGATAAGGCTTCGGTCTCGCGGATGTTGCGAACCCTTGAGCAAGCAGGGTTCGTTGCGCAAGACACTCACAGCCAGCGCTATAGTCTGGGCGTCACCTTGGTAGCGATGGGCCAGAAGGCGCTGAAGCGCCTGGATTTGCGTGATGCGGCCCGGCCCTCTCTTGAAAGCCTCGTAAACATCACTGGAGAGTGTGCGCATATCGCCATGATGGTTGCCGACAAGTCATTTTATCTTGACCAGTTGGTTCCAGAGCGTGGTGTCAGCGTCGATGCACCTGTGGGCACGCTTGCTCCACTTCACTGCACTGCGCTTGGCAAAGCGATGCTCGCATTCCAGCCAAAGGAAATTTTCACCCGTATATTTTCCGAACTCGATTTTGAATTCTTCACGCGCCGTACGATTGTCGATCCGGTTACATTCTCCAAACATCTCGCAAAAGTGCGACGTACCGGCGTTGCTCACGATGACGAGGAATTCAGCATAGGCGTTCGTTGCATCGCAGCGCCAGTCTTCCGGCATGATGGCAGGGTGTGTGGGGCCATCGGCATTTCAGGACCGAGTCCGCGTGTAACGGATGACAAACTTTCGGATTGGGAAACGGCAGTACGAAATGAGGCAATTCTTGTGACCGCTCGCATGGGATTTAACGAGAGCCAGATCGAGGAATTGAAGCGAGCTATCCAGGCTCAACATGAGGATAAGACTACAGTGAACGAATAAGGGCGGGAAATACCGGCATCGGTTTGCGCCCGCCAGGGTTTTGCATCCCCGACTAGGCAGCACGTACAAAATTCGGAAGAACTACAGCCACCCCCTGCCCCGCCTTCATAGCCATCAGCTCCGCAACCAACCAAAAGAGGTTTGGCATGTATCGAGACTTCGGCCTTTTCATTGACGGCAAGTGGGGGCCCTCGCAAGGTGGCAAGCAACGTCCTGTAATTGATCCGGTTGACGAAGAAATCATAGGGCACCTCCCCGCGGCAGATGAAAGAGACCTCGATCTTGTGCTAGGTGTATTGGCGCGTGAAGCGCCAAACTGGAAAAAGGTTTCCGGGTGGGAACGCAGCGTCATTCTTCGCCGCATTGCCCAAGAGATGCGCGATTTGTCAGAGCGTGCTGCACTGGATATGTCATCGGAGACCGGTAAGCCGGTTGCTGAGGCCAAAGGCGAGTGGAATGCGGCGATTGATCAGTTCGACTGGTACGCCGATGAAGCGCGACGGATATTCGGGCACGTTCTTGACGGGCGGGAACCTGAAGTCAGATTGAATGTGAGATTTGACCCCGTCGGACCTGTGGCAGCATTCACTGCCTGGAACTTTCCGGCATTGTTACCGGCGCGCAAGATTGCGGCAGCATTGGCTGCCGGGTGCCCTATTGTGATCAAGCCTTCCGAAGAAGCGCCATCAAGCACCCTTCACATCGCATCTGCCGCCTTGAATGCAGGCTTGCCTGCGGGCGTTCTGAACGTGGTGACTGGCGAGTCAGCGCGCATTTCAGCCCACCTCATAGCGTCGCCGATTATACGGAAGGTATCGCTGACTGGTTCTGTGCCGGTCGGGAAACTAATCCTGAAGCAATGCGCAGATACTGTAAAAAAGGTTTCGATGGAGCTCGGCGGACACGCGCCTGTTCTCGTTCTTCCAGACGCAGATCCTGTCGCCGCGGCGACCGCGTGCGCCCGCGCGAAATTCCGTAATGCGGGTCAAGTGTGCATTTCGCCAAGCCGCTTCTACGTGCATGAAGATATTTACGAGCCCTTTGCAACAGCAATGGCAGATTTTGCGAACGATTTGAAAGTCGGGCGAGGCAGTGATCAGGGCGTGGAGATGGGCCCGATGGCGAACGCGCGAGGTCGTGAGCGGATCATCGAGATGGTTGCCGATGCCAAGTCGAAAGGCGCAAGATTGCTTGCTGGCGGGGAAATCCCTGCCGGCCACAATCGCGGGTACTTCTACCGGCCCACAGTCTTGGGTGATGTTCCCGAGGATGCGCTGATTATGCGCGAAGAACCTTTCGGTCCTGTTGCACCGCTCGCCAGATATTCAAGCCTTGACGATGCCATCCGGCGCGCCAACGACGTTCCGTTCGGCCTGGCGGGATACGTTTTCTCCAAATCTCTGGAAGGAGCGACACGTGCGGCTGAGGCCCTGGAAGTCGGAATGGTAGGTGTAAACGACATGTTGCTGGCGGCGGCTGAGATCCCCTTCGGCGGCATCAAGGAGAGCGGCATGGGACGCGAAGGGGGGCAACTCGGTATATTCGATTATCTGGAGCCAAAATACATAAAGATACGGACGGCTTGAGAGGGTATCGCCATGACTGGTCAGGACGACGATAGCAAGGGCTTCAGACGCGGCCTTACCAACTATGGGGATCGAAAATTCAGCATTTATCTGAGACGATCCTTCGCCAGTAGTATGGGCTACAGCCGACAAATGCTTGACCGGCCAATTGTCGGAATTGCACATTCGGCCAGCGGCTTCAACAATTGCCACCGCCACTTTCCGGAAATGATCGAAGCGGTCAAACGAGGTGTGCTGGCAGCCGGTGCCCTACCGCTTGAATTTCCGACGATCTCGCTTGGTGAAGTCTTCCTGAGTCCTACCAGCCTGAAGTTCCGTAACCTGATGTCGATGGATGTGGAGGAGATGACGCGTGCCCAACCAATGGACAGCGTCATTCTTCTGGGAGGATGCGACAAGACCGTCCCGGCGCAATTGATGGGCGCGGCCTCGGCTGACATCCCTGCGATTCAGCTTGTTGCAGGGCCGATGTCGACCAGTCGCCATCGCGGCGAGCGGCTGGGTGCCTGCACCGATTGCCGTCGATTTTGGCAGCGATACCGGGCCGGTGATGTGGGCGATACGGAAATCGATAACGTGGAGAAGCGCTTGGCCTCCACATCAGGGACCTGCGCTGTAATGGGCACAGCCAGCACGATGGCGGCGCTTGCAGAAGCTATCGGCATGATGCCTGCGGGGTCGGCTGCAATACCAGCTGTGGATGCGGATCGCTTGCGCATTGCGGAGGAAACTGGCCGCGTCGCCGTTTCCCTGATAGGCACGAACAAAACGCCCAAAAAGATCATCACCAACAAAGCCCTTGAGAATGGCCTGCGCATTCTGATGGCAATCGGCGGCTCCACAAACGCCATCATCCATCTGGCAGCGATTGCAGGTCGACTTGGATTGAAGGTTGATTTGAAAAGGATGAATGAGGTCAGCGATACGACGCCTGTTCTCGTCGATCTGAAGCCAACCGGCAGCGCCTACATGGAAGATTTACATGCAGCTGGAGGCATTCCCGCTGTAATGCGTGAACTGAAGCACCTTCTCCATCTCGATTGCGAGACAATCACCGGCGAAACAATTGGCGACCGCATCGGATCAGCCGACGGGTGGGTGGACCGCAGTGTGGTGAAATCGGTAGACTCGCCCATTCGAGAGAATGGTGGGCTGGTTGCACTGTTTGGAAATCTCGCCCCGCGCGGCGCCATAATCAAGCGATCGGCAGCAGACCCAAGCCTCTTTGAAAAAACAGGTCGAGCGGTTGTTTTCACCTCGTTGCAAGACCTCGCGGCACGCATCGACGACCCGGATCTGGACGTTACAGCAGATGATTTCCTCGTACTTCAGAACGCTGGACCGCTCAGCGAGGCCGCCATGCCGGAAGCTGGATACATACCAATTCCAACAAAGCTTGCCCGGGCCGGCGTCAAAGACATGGTGCGCATCTCTGACGCGCGCATGAGCGGGACAGCCTATGGAACAATCGTCCTCCATGTCGCGCCTGACGCCGCTTCAGGCGGCGCAATCGGTCTTGTCCGAAACGGTGACCAAATCGCGCTGAGCGTAAAGAACCACTCTATAAGCCTTCTCGTATCGGATGAGGAGCTGGAACGTCGGCGGGCCGAGCATAACGCCGGAATGCGACCTGCCTCTCGTGGGTACGATCTCCTCTATCGCGACCATGTTCTACAGGCAGACGAAGGATGTGACTTCGATTTTCTGAAAGCAAACCCTTCCGAATAGGCTCATTATTGATATAAACGCATCATCGTTGATTTATAATCAACGATTCGACTTAACAGCAGTATCTAATTCAAGAAGGCCGCGGTTGCAGAATTCCTGCTCCACCTCCGAAATTGGCTGAAATCGCATCCGTTCTGATGGAATTCAAGCGATTCTCGTCGATTTGAACGCAAATAGAGACAAAATATCGTCATTTAGCGAATACTCGGCCGAAAAATTGTCACCATATTTTACGCACGGTTTTGATCTACAGTGTTGACATATTTGATCCGATACCTTTAGCTTCATTCAAATATCGCACAACAGCCCGACAATTCTTCAGGGAGGAGAATGGGCGAAGTTGTTTCGCCGCAACCAACGATGGTTCGGCTATTTCACAGAGGGAGGAGAAATCAATGCACGGCAGCTTTCAAAGGATTACGCGTCGCGGACTAATGATGACCGCCATGGTGGCGATCATCGGAATCACATCCACCGGCACAAACGCGCTTGCGCAGACGCAAACCATCGGGGTTTCCATTCCGACGCTAGACAACCCGTTCTGGGTTAATGCGACCAAATTCGCTCAACACGCAGCCGATGAACTGGGCGTTAAGCTCGTAGTTGTCGGAGCGGAAAACCGCGAAGAAAAGCAGTTGGCAGATGTGCAATCCCTTATCGCTGCAGGTGCAAATGCATTGGTGGTTACACCGCAGTCGACAGCCAGCGCACCGGGCATTATTGCGCTCGCAAAGCGGGCAAACCTCCCAATTGTAATCGTCGACCGCTACCCCGGTTTTCCGGCTGATAACCCTGATGCGCCTTATGTAGCTTTTGTTGGCCCGAACGATGTGACAGCCGGCCGTGACGTGGCGAAATTCCTGATCGATCATGGCGCAAAGAAGATTGTAGGTCTGGGCGGAACGCCCGGTTCTTCAGTGGCAGAAGGTCGTCAGCAAGGTCTCGACGAGCAGATAAAGGCGTCGCCAGGCGTAGAGCTCGTACAATATGTCGGGGCCGGCGAATCTGAAGATGCCGGTTATCAGGCTATGCAGAACCTGCTTGCTGCGCACGCTCCCGGAACGATCGACTCCGTGTGGTGCTTTAATGATGGTCTGTGCCTCGGTGCATTTCGCGCAATCAAGCAGGCTGGACGTGACTCAGAAATCAAGCTCGCGGGCATTGACCTCGTAGCACAGGCTCTTGATCTCATTGAAAACAAGACCAACTACACATTCTCGACTGGCGGCCACTGGCTTCAGGTTGGGTTCGGTGTGATGATCGCTTACGATACGCTGAATGGCCACAAGCCTATAAGCACCGACATCCGGCTCGATATGCTCGGTGTTAATAGCGACAACTTCGCTGCATTCAAGCAGCAGTTCATCGATAACCCGCCGCCTTATGCGGTCAAGGACTATACGATCACCAACAATCCGGGCACCAAAGCCCAAACCTTCCCACTGCAGACGAAATAGCTTGCTGATGGCTGCCAGCCATCCCGGTTGGCAGTCATCATATATCGGACTGTTAGGGGATAGTTATGTCAGCTGGTGACGTGGGTCGTTTTTTGTCACGCTACATTGCTTATGTAGCTTTAATAGCGGTTGTACTGGTTTTCGGGATTTTATCGCCTGACCGTTTCTTGACGGTGAACAATCTCGGCATTGTACTTCAGAATACCGCAGTTCTCTGCGTAGTTGCCATTGGAATAACCTTCATAATTATCGGCGGCAGCATCGACCTCAGCGTCGGATCGCTGATGGCATTCTCCGGCGCAGTGACCGCCAGCATGGTGCCCAGCATGGGAGCGTACGCTTTCATTATCGGGCCACTCGTTGGCGGGGCGCTCGGTGCTATTAACGGCGCGATATTCGTTTTCGGCCGTATTCCATCCTTCGTTGTCACACTGGGTATGCTTTCAGTCGCACGCGGTTGCACGGTAATATTCACCGGGGGTGCACCAGTCCCTATCCCGCTTTCGAGCGACTTCTACATGTTCGGCACACCACCGGTACCCTTCATCATAGCGGCAATCTCGGTCGTTATCATGGGTGCCCTCCTCCACTTCACGACGTACGGACGGTACACGCTCGCAATTGGCGGCGACGAAGAAAAAGCACGGGTTCTCGGCATCCCGGTCGATACTGTTAAATTTGCGATGTTCGTCATCTCGGGCATTTTTGCCGGCATGGGCGGGAGCATCCTGACTTCGCAATTGGGTTCTGGCAGCCCGACCGTCGGCACAGGCTTCGAGCTGCTCGCAATCTCCGCAGTCGTCATTGGCGGCACGCCCCTTACCGGAGGAACCGGCTCAATCATCGGAACAGCGGTTGGCAGCCTGGTGATCATGTCACTGGCAAATGGTCTGATCATCATGGGCGTACCAACCAATGTGCAGACGGTCCTGACCGGCGTCGTACTGATCGTAGCCGTAATGATCTCGATCCGTCGCGGAAAACTGAAAATCATCAAGTGACCCATCTCGACTTGAAGAAGCGGAAACATGTCAAACAATAGAATGAAGCCAGTTCGCATTGGTCTCGTCGGAGCCGGCGCAATTATGCGGCTCAGCCATGCCCCGGTAATCACCAATTCGGATGTCGCAGAGCTGACTGCAGTCTTTGACCGCGACCTTTCCCGTGCGGAGGCGCTTACGAAAGACTTCGGCGGCACTGCCTTCAACGATCTTGAAAAGATGCTTGAAAGCAGCAACGTTGACGCGGTCGTCGTTGCAACGCCAAATCTCTACCATGCAGAAGGCGTCATCGCCGCAGCAGAACACGGGAAGCACGTATTGTGCGAAAAGCCGCTGGCAATCGAAGTCGCGGAATGCCGACGCATGGTGGATGCGTGTGCGAAAGCTGGCGTCGTTCTCCAGGTGGGTTTCAACCAGCGCTTTTGGGGACAGGTGCAGATTGCAAAAGCTCTTGTAGACTCGGGCTTCATTGGCAAAGTTCACCAGATGCGGTCGATTTACTCAGAAAAATCGACTGCCTATCCGGCTGCAACGTCATACCGGTATGACCTTGCGCAATCAGGTGGCGCCACAATTATTGACCTCACCATTCACCGGATTGACCTTGCCCGACATTTGGTCGGAGACATTTCTGGTGTGTTCGCGGAACTCACCCATAGTGAGCTTCCCCAAAAGGTCGACGACAATGTCTGGCTGTTAACGCGCTTCGAGAACGGAGGTCGCGGTTGTCTCTCAGGCAATCGATATTCGCCCAACATTGGTGATGGAACGGACCTTTATGGATCGGAAGGAACGATCCACATCGCAAGTGAATCCATCAATCCTTACAATGCCTCGCCGCTGTCGGTTTACACCGAGAAGAGTGCCAAAGACCTGCCCGACATACTGCGCGAAGCGCATTATCCCGATGCCTGGTGGAAGACGTTTGAAGGCGGATGGATTACAGTTAAGCCCCCGCGCCTGAGCCCCTACGAGGCGCAGCTAAAAAGCTTCTGTGAGGCCGTAAACGGGGAGCATCCGCCTGTTATCACCGGAATGGATGGCCTCAAGGCACAGGAAGTTGTTCAGGCAGCTCACCTGTCCATGGACAGTGGGCGATGGGTAGATCTGCCTCTGCCACCCGACGCTCCCTTCATCATCCCAAACTATCGCTGAGGCTCTGCCATGTATGGCTGTTTCCATAGTGTCGGGATACCAGATAAGCCTATCCTGGCGGTGGTCGAGCGAGTGGCCGCTGTTGGCTACCCGGCAATTGAACTGAACGCCGAAACATTGCCCTGGGCGCCAGCGCATGTTTCTCCAGGCACCACCCGAGAGACACGTCAGGGCATTATTGACGCCTGCCGGAGTTCCAACATAACGATCCCTGCGGTCGGTGCGCATCTGCTGATGGTCTCAGCTGACAAGGCTGAGCGGCAGGCGGCGATTGACTACGTCAATGGCTGCATCGACCTCGCAGTGGACGTCAATTCTCCGGTCGTCCACATCCTTTCCGGACCGCAAGCGACTGAAGGCACCTACGATGATGGCTGGAGGTGGTTTGCGGAAGCTGTTGAAAAGACAACAGACTACGCCAAGCGCCATGGTGTTGAACTGGCCGTCGAAGCCATTGCGGGTCATCTGTTTCATTCGATCGACGACTATAAGCGCCTGTTCTCGGACCTTGGTGGGGTGCCTTTCAAAATCAATTTCGATCCCAGCCATCTGGAAGTGCAAGGCGAAGATCCAGCCCGCCTCGTAGAGGAACTTGGAGAGCATATTGTCCACGTGCATTTGAAAGACGGACTTGGACGATATCCGGATTTCAGCTTTCCGCCCCTCGACGAAGGTACGATCGATTTCGCAGGATTAATACCAGCGTTGGCACGATCCGGTTACGACGGCGCACTCTCAATAGAATACGAAGCACAGGTGTTTGGGTGGAAGCAGGATGAACAGACCATCCTTGACCATGGCATCGCGTTTCTGCGCCGCTTCGGTATCCAGATGAGGAACGACACATGAGCGCCACAGAAGCCGAAATGTCTCAACTCCCCCGACAGGATCAGGCTCCATTTCTCAAGCTCAGCGGTATAACGAAGCGCTGGGGCGCTTTGACCGCATTGGAAGACATCGACCTCGAAATTCATCGTGGCGAAGTCCTTGGCTTACTCGGCGACAACGGCGCTGGCAAAACGACGATGGTGAATCTGATATCCGGCGTTTTCGCTCCATCGAGCGGAACTATGGAGTGTTGTGGCGCTCCGGTGAAAATCAGCTCGCCTGATCGCGCCCACTCCCTCGGCATCGAAACCGTGTTCCAGGACCTTGCCCTGTTGCCGAACCTGGCAGTGGCCGACAATCTGTTCATTGGCCGCGAACGGACGTTTGACATAGTTCCAAAACTGATCCGCGTGTTGAAACGCCGCGAGATGGAGCGCGACGCGGCAGAAACGCTGAAGCAGCTCGATATTCACATCCCATCGCTCAGGGTAAACGTCAACGCACTGTCGGGCGGCCAGCGCCAGGCGATAGCAATCGCCCGTGCGATACGCTGGAAAGCCAATATGGTTATCCTTGATGAGCCGACAGCGGCATTAAGCGTACCGGAGCAGAACAAGGTGCTCGCGCTTACCCGCCAATTGGCCAGTCAGGGCGTTGCCGTTCTGTATATCACTCACAATATGGGAGATGTGATGCAGGTTACAGACCGCATCGCAGTTCTCTATCGCGGCCGCAAAGCGGCTGAAATGCGAACTTCGGAAACCTCCCAAAAGGATATCGTCCACGTGATCATGTCTGGTGAGCGCTAGCTGCCAGCGATGACACGTGGCCAATCTTAAGGGTCGAATTCAATGCAAGCTGCCAGCAGGCGGCTGAACGATTGGAAAGGAAAGCGAATGTCAACGGTTCGCCTTACAATGACGCAAGCACTGGTGCGCTACCTCTGCAATCAATTCACGATTATCGATGGCGAGCGCGTTCCGCTGTTCCCAGGTGTATTTGCGATCTTCGGACACGGAAACGTAACGTGTCTTGCAGAAGCCCTTGAAGAAGTGCGCGACCGAATGCCGACCTGGCGCGGCCAAAATGAGCAGTCCATGGCGCTGGCTGCAATTGGATATACCAGAGCCAAACTGCGCCGCCAGATAATGGTGTGCGCTTCCTCAATCGGACCCGGCGCATTGAACATGGTCACAGCCGCTGGGGTTGCACATTCGAACCGGCTCCCCTTGCTGATCCTTGCTGGTGATGCATTCACCAGCCGGCGTCCAGACCCTGTCCTTCAGCAGGTCGAACACTTCAACAATCCCAATATTAACGTCAATGACGCATTTAAGGCTGTTACCCGCTTCTGGGATCGCATCGTTCATCCAGAACAGATACTCTCGTCACTTCCCCAAGCTGTCGCAACGATGCTGGACCCCGGTGACTGCGGCCCGGCCTTCATCGGTCTGCCTCAGGATACACAGGAGGTTGCCTTCGACTATCCAGAGGTTTTCTTCGAAGAAACCGTGCACCAACCGGTACGCATACGGCCAGACCGCGAGCGTATTGCGGAAGCTGCCAGACTTTTGATGAAAGCCAAGCGTCCGCTGATTATAGCCGGGGGCGGTGTTCGTTACTCGCAAGCAGGTAAGGTACTCGGTGATCTTGCCGCCAAGCACGGCATTCCGCTTTCCGAAACAATTGCAGGCAAAGGCGGCGTCCATCACGAGCACCCTGCCCATATCGGCCCAATGGGCATTTCCGGCGCATTATCTGCAAATGCTTTGGCTGCAGAGGCCGATGTCATTCTCGCCGTAGGTACACGCCTGGCCGATTTCACCACGGGCTCGTGGACCTGCTTCTCGCAGGATGCAAAGTTCATATCGATCAACGCTGCCCGTCATGACGCGATCAAACACCGCTCGCTGGCAGTGGTGGCAGATGCGCGCGAGGCGGTTTCGGAACTGGCTGAAGCCGTGAAAGATTGGAAAGCAGATTCTGGCTGGACGCAAAAAGGAAAGGCCGAATTTGCTAAATGGAACGATGTTATTGATGAAATGCAAAAGCCGACAAACGGCCCCAATCCGAGCTATGCGCAGGTGATCGGCGTCGTAAATACGCTTGCAGATGAGCGTGACATGGTCATAACCGCCGCCGGTGGCTTGCCCGGAGAGACGAGTAAGAACTGGCGTGTCAAATCTCCCAACACTGTGGACATCGAATACGGGTTCTCATGCATGGGGTATGAGATAGCCGGCGGTTGGGGTGCGGCAATGGCTGAGCCGGAACGAAATACATTCGTGCTGGTCGGCGACGGAACCTACTTGATGATGAATTCCGATATCTACTCGTCGGTTCTTACAGGCCACAAGCTCATTATCGTGGTTTGCGACAATGCTGGCTACCTGATCATTGACCGCTTGCAGAGCGCGGCTGGCGGCGTCAACTTCAACAACATGATACGCGACTGCCGTGTAGTGGAACCTTTCACCGTTGATTTTGCGCAGCACGCGGCATCGATGGGCGCGTTGTCTCGCAAGGTTGAAAGTCTGGCAGACCTTCGCGAAGCCGTCGAGTGGGCGAAAACAACGGACCGCACGACCGTAATCACAGTAAGACTCGACGATAAGATCTGGACCCCGGGCGACGTGTTCTGGGACATTGGCTTGCCGGAGGTTTCCAACCGCAAAAGCGTACGCGACGCCGCGTCCACCCAGGTCGCGAACCGCAAAAAGCAGCGCGTGGGCGTCTAGCAATCCTCGTTTCAAAACAATGATCGCACGCGCGACGGGCTCGCAACCGCGTAAAGGAAGGCTACCCGAATGAAGATTGGAATGGTTTCGGATTCGCTGGGCAATCTTGCTTTCGAGCCCATGCTCGATGCTGCGGCCCAATTGGGAATCCACGGAGTTGAGATGAACACCGGCAACTGGTCAGCCGCGCCGCATCTCGACCTCAAAAAGCTACTGTCCAGCAATGACGAACGAGCGCGCTTTCTGAAAGCCTTCGCGGACCGAGGCCTTGAAATCGTCGCGCTGAACGCAAACGGCAACCAGTTGCACCCGACTGACGGTGAACGCCAGTCGCAGATCGTTGACGACACGGTTAAGCTGGCCGGCCTGCTCGGCGTCGAAACAGTCAGCATGATGTCCGGCCTGCCTGGCGGTTCGCCTAACGATCAAACGCCAAACTGGATCGTCTCTTCATGGCCGCCAGAAACCCAATCGATCCTCCAATGGCAGTGGGAAGCCAAGCTCGTACCCTATTGGCATAAGCTCGCTGAAACGGCGCGAGCAAACGGAGTTACCAAACTCTGCATCGAGTTGCATGGCAACCAATTGGTCTACAATGTGCCGACCCTATTGAAGCTACGCGGTGAAATCGGGCCAATCGTCGGTGCAAATCTCGATCCCAGCCATCTTTTCTGGATGGACGCCGACCCTATTGCTGCTGTCGACGCGCTCGGCGATGCAATCCACCACGTCCACGCCAAGGATACCTTCATCAACCCTGCCGTTTGCTCGAAAACCAGCAGGCTTGAGAATGGACCGATGGCCGATGTGCCGGCTCGCGCCTGGAACTACATTACCCTCGGCCATGGCCATGATGAACGGTGGTGGCGCAACTTTTGTTATCGTCTGCGCATGAACGGCTATGACGGCTGGCTCTCTATAGAACATGAAGACGTCATCCTTTCACGCCTTGAGGGTGTACGTCGTTCAGTAGAGCTTTTGAATTCCGTGATGCCTGTCGAGGCCAGCGACTACGTGCCGTGAACGCCCTTCGCCGAGGTCTTGTTCGTGGGACCATGGGCCGAAACTGGTTGAATACCTCAGGAGATCGAGAAGATGCGGAAGCTTAACATTGCCATGATTGGTACAGGCTTCATGGGTAAGGCCCACTCACTTTGCTATTCTGCAATGCCTTCCTTCTTCTGGCCACCGCCAGCCATCCCGGTACGTAAAATAGTGGTTGATGTGAACGATGCACTTGCCTCGGGTGCGCGAGATCGGCTCGGCTTCGAGGAGTACGCGACGAATTGGCAGGATGTTGTTACGCGCAGCGATATCGACGTCGTCGATATTTGCACTCCGAACAACAGCCACGCCGAGATAGCAATTGCGGCGGCAAAAGCAGGTAAGCACATATTGTGCGAAAAGCCACTCGCAATGGACGCCACAGAAGCCAAGGCAATGCTCGATGCTGTCGAGGCGGCGGGCGTGACCCACATGGTTGCGTTCAACTATCGACAGACGCCCGCTGTAATAATGGCCAAGCAATTGATCGAGTCAGGCCGCATTGGCGAGATTTTGACCGTTCGCGGGCAGTATATGCAAGATTGGTCGGCTGACCCCGGAACGCCTCTTTCGTGGCGGTTCCAAAAGAAGCTTGCAGGGTCTGGCGCACTTGGCGATGTCGGCACCCATGTTATCGATATGGTTCGTTACCTCGTTGGCGAATTTGAATCAGTCAATGCTATCGTGCGTACGCACATCCCTGAGCGCCCATTGCAAACTGGTGCATTCGATAAAATGGCCTCTGCATCACGCGATTCTTCCGGCCCGAAAGGCCCCGTTGATGTTGATGATGCCTTCATAACGATGATCCGTTTCGAGAACGGTGCTGCCGGGTTCATTGAAGCCACCCGCAACGCTTACGGGCACCACAATGGGCTGGGTTTTGAGATTAACGGAACGCGCGGAAGCATCATTTTCGACTATCAGCGAATGAACGAGCTGAAAGTCATGCTCGCTGATGACCCCCAAGATTTGCAGGGATTTCGAACTCTCCACATGGGGCCAGCCCATCCGTATGGCGAGCACCTTTGGCCAATCCCTGGCCTTGGAGTGGGATATATCGACGTCAAGATCATCGAATGCTTCAACTTCTTCAAGGCCATAGCGGAAGGACGCCCCGGCGAACCAAGTTTCCGCGACGGCTACCAGATATCCCGCATAGCTGACGCGATAGTGGCATCAGGCGTCAGCCAGAAATGGGAACGCATATCTGACTTTTGACGAGCATCGCGGCTCCAGACGCCGCAAGATCGGATGACGTGCAGTCGCCCAACCAAACCCAAAGCGCGTGCGATGCACGCAATGGAGAGTTATGGATGTCTTCCAATGTAAAAGGACCGGCCATTTTCCTGGCACAGTTCGTCGATGACTCTCCGCCGTTCAATTCCTGGAGCTCAATCTGCAAATGGGCTGCGGAAATCGGATATGAGGGCGTACAGATCCCTACCTGGGACCTAAGGTTGTTCGATCTGGACAAAGCCGCCGCGTCAAAAGATTACTGTGACGAGATCAAGGGCGTGGCGAACGAACATGGACTGACCATTACCGAGCTTTCGACCCATCTGCAGGGCCAGTTGGTTGCGGTCCACCCTGCGTTTGACGAGGCGTTCGACTCCTTTGCCCCTCCCGCTTTTCATGGCAAGCCCAGGGAGCGCCAGGCATGGGCGGTGCAGCAGATGAAAAACGCCGCAAAGGCTTCGCAACACCTTGGATTGCCTGGACTAGTTTCCTTTACAGGCGCTCTGGCCTGGCCCTTCGTATATCCTTTTCCGGCACGGTCACCGGGTCTTGTTGAAACTGCTTTCGCCGAGCTTGGCAGGCGCTGGAAGCCTATCCTCGACGCTTTTGACGACGCAGGCGTGGACATAGGTTTTGAGATTCACCCGTCTGAAGACGTATTTGACGGAACAACATTTGAAAGATTTCTCGACGCCGTAAACGGCCATCCACGATGCGGCATCAATTACGACCCCTCCCACTTTGTGCTACAGCAGCTCGACTACCTCGCTTTTATCGACATTTATCACGAACGGATAACCGCGTTTCACGTCAAGGATGCGGAGTTCAATTCATCTGGTCGGCAGGGCGTTTATTCTGGCTACGCGCCCTGGATCGAACGCGCTGGCCGTTTTCGTTCACTGGGGGATGGTCAGGTCGATTTCGGTGCAATCTTCTCAAAGATGGCGCAATACGGATATGACCGATGGGCGGTACTGGAGTGGGAATGCTGCCTGAAGCACCCCGAAGACGGGGCTCGTGAGGGCGCCGAGTTTATCCGCCGCCACCTGATACGCGTCACCGAGAGGGCCTTCGACGACTTTGCCGGCGGCGCACCGGATCAGGGCAAGGTCGAGCGATTGTTGGGTCTCGGCTCTGGTGTTCAAGATTAGGAACAGCCAACTCTACGTCCAAGCAGGCTGCGAGCAGCATCTTCAACATTGATTGCGGCCTCATCACGGACATCGCCACACCTCGAAGCGCTGTCGAGTACGCCCGGTGTTACGGCCTAAAGGTGTGTCAGATAGCAGAAATCAGCCCCCGACCGCAGCATGGCAAGGATTGCTCCGCCGAAGGCGCTAGCGTTTTTGACCAAAGACAGGCGGTGAAGCCCGACCGTTCAGCAAATGCTGTTCCATCGCCAGCGCCGCCTGATCGCGGTCGCCGGCGTCCAGTGCGTCGAGAATGGACAGATGTTCCATGCAGGATGCGTTCAATCGGCCGGAATCTATCAATGATTCATATTCGAGCAAGCGCCGTAACCTGTTTTGCTGGGCGACCGCCTGAACGACGAAGGCGTTTTTCGAGCACTCGGCGATGAAAAGGTGGAATTCTTCGTCCAGGCGGAAAAGTTCGGATAGTTTGAGCGACTGCGACCGCAAAATACGCTCATGACGGCTGCGGATTGCCGCGGCATTCGCCTCATCATACACAAACGACGCCTGTTTAATTGCTCCCGGTTCTACAAGCAGGCGGAAATCATAACTGGCATCGTTGGCAATCTGGGAATTGAGAGTTGGTTCGAATTGCCAACCGTAGCCTGGCATTCGCGAAATAACGCCCTCATCCGAGAGCATAGCAAGGACGCGTGAAAGGGTCATCTTTCCCAGGCCGTATCGAGCGCGGAAATAACTTTCTGAGACTTCACGCGAGATTTTGCCTTCAAACCAGTCGCGAGCGATCTGCTCCTTGACCTGTTCTTCATCTTCCTGCGGAAGGTTAGCCAGCGCCCGCTCAGCAGCGCTTGCCCCGGAAGAGACAATGAGGCCCCGCCCGTCGTTCTTTTTTTCTGCGACCCCCAACTCTGAAAGCCGCGCCAGTGCTGCACGTAAGGGGGTCCGCGAAACTCCGAACGATTGCGCAAGCTCGACCTCACGCAAATGCGCACCCTGCTCCAGGGTACCGTCGACAATCATTTTCAACAATTGCCGCACCAGCCTTAACTGAAGGTCCGTTTTAGAGTGCACCAGAAAATCCAATCAAGTATGAAACCTGTGCGGAATTGTTCAGCGTCCCTTTTCCGATGCCTCCGGCATAGTGAAGGCCTGGGGATCGTTGAACCGCCGCAAGACATTGCTCGTAATTTGCGCGATCTCGTTATCATACCTGTTCCATGCCATGGAACCTGCCCATGCAATCGAGCCTGTAGAGAACACAGCGCCACCGCCTGGAGTCTCGAAGAAAGTAAGGTCAGCGCGGATAATTTCAGCCTGCGTTCCAGACCAGTCTGGCGTTGGGTCCAGCAAATCTTCCGGCGTCATCAGATAGATGTCGGTATGACGCGTTGAGGAAGCAAGGACAAGGGCGTGCGCGGGCGTTCCTTGGGATGCATCTGCCCGGTCGACCTCCAAACCAGCAGCACCGCCGCCCGCAAGGCCGAAATCGCCGATTTTATCGCTTGTCGATACACCTTCAAAAATGAATGCCGCACGATCATTGTTTGCAGCCGGCATCAGGTAATAGGGCTCGCAAATGTCGAAACCCTGGGATGTCATGCCGACCCCGCAAAGATGGTTTGGAGGACGGCCATTGCGCCGCCAAAGGCCACCATACTCACCTGTAAATGCGTGGTAAAACTGGCCGTGTCCCGGCTCCCATGGACGGATGCCCGCTTCCGACCGCCTGCATTCCATGATACCCGGCATGTCTTCGTTGAAGCTGACAACCCAATAGAACCCATTACCTCCCAGATACATCAGGCGTCCGCCACGGTCGGTGAACCCCTGCAGAGCCGCAATCATATTGTGAGTATGATATTCGGGGTGTGTACCGGTTATAATTACATTGTAACGACTTAGCAGCTGCAATCCTTCGGCATGCAAGTCCTCGTCTGTGATGACATCGTATTCCTGACCAATGGCGTCCAGCCATCCGAGAATGTGCGTGTCTGCATTGAACTGCCAGACATTAGAACCGAAACCTCCAAGGAAGGATTTCACTTTCGGCTGTAGATCAACGATTGGACGAAGCCGTGAAGTGTGAAAAACACCGCTGCCGTCATCATGCGTTTCGTAGACGGAAAATCCGATACCAGGATTTGTTTGCAGAAACATATGGTGACGATCAAGTTCTACCGCCCGTCCCATCCCGATTTCCGTTCCCGGAACATCCATGCCCAGCCGATGGTTCGCGTACGCCAGATAGCTGCATGTCGGAAACAGGAACGCGACCGTGTTGCCAGTTGGACGCTCACGTGGCGGACGCAAGGCAAATACACAGTAGTAAGATGCCTCTTCATCTCCGTCAGGCACGAGTCGAACCGCGTATACGCCGCTTTTCAAATCCTGTGGCAACACGAATGTAAAGTCTGGTTCCCAGGCGACGTCGTAAACATCCGTTGAATGAAAATGAATGGCCGAATAAAGATCGGGCCGCTTTTTCCAGTCCAGTTCCTGCCCCCGCCAAATCCAACCTGTCATCGCTCGCGCTGGAGCATTGTGGATTTTGCCGTGCAGTTGGAACGGAGATATATCGCAGATGGTCTGTGTCGTCATGGATCGCGAAAAATCCCATGCAGCACGCAAATGGCGCATGCGCGATAGGCGGGTAAAATCCGCCAGAAGCCTGCGCAATACGTCATGCGGCATCACGGCTTCGAACAGCGCGGGGCGATCAATCTTACCATCGAAAAAGCCCGTGGGACGGCCATCATCGCCACGTGTGGCGGCTATCAAAATTTCATCTGCACTGCAGACCGCAACCTCAGCGTGGGCAACGACATTTTCCGGGAGCAAATCCTCGCTAGCCGCGTCGTCCTCATTCGAAACCGTAAGGATGAGATGTTGTTCTTTTGTGGAAAAGGATAGCGAAACGATATGCCAATGACCGGCAACGATCCGGCTCCTCGCAACCAGCCGCTGCCCCATCGCTTCGGCAAACACGCGATCATTCTCATCAATCCCGATGCGGGCAAATCCCGGCAGTGCAATCACGCTACGTTCACGACCGTCAAGAAGGGTCGGCTGCATCACGGCCGCAAGCGTGAAGTCTTTCAAACCTGCCAGCATCCCACGCCCTGGCACGATCACGCATGAGCCGGGATGAAACCCTTTCCGAACTGCCGGACGTACACCACCAAGATCAAGTTGAACGACTTCATCCCTATATCCAGGCCCGTCCGGATTGGTGTCACCCTGTATAATTCGCCGCAGATCCGCGCGATATTCGCGCGCGCCGAATGACCCGGCCATGACTGTGAGGCTTTCTCCCGGTGCAACAGTCAACTTGTCAGTATATGCAACAATCGGGAGCATTATCTAGTTTCCAGTCTGCGCTTTGAACAAGGCGTGGTCGATATCCTGACCTGTGAGGTCGCGCCAACGACGGCGAAAGATGTCGCGTTCCGCTTCGATCAGGTCGGTGTAAACGACGCCCTCCACTATCTCGATTGCAGAACCACGTTTTGCTGGCATTTTTCCCAGCCGCCAGCGAGCATGGCGCTCCTCGATTACGAGCACATATTTGTAGGCCCAAGCGGCCCCTCGCATCCGGTTCAGGACGCGTTGCAGGCCCGGACTGTGATACCCGACCGGGTTGGCCAGAAACTCGCTCGCGAATTGCAGGTCGCTCGCGTCGATCCGATAACGACTCATGGGGAATACCCGCAGGCTATTGCCGGGGGGAGCCATGCCACCCCGGCGTGAAAGTTAAAGCAGAAATCAGTTCGCTTTTATGCGATCCCATGCGCGCGTGTAGAGACGCAAATCCTTGCCAAGATCCTCAAAAATCTGGAGTTTTGCGCGAACTTCCGGCGATGGATTGATCGAAGGGTTCGACTTCAGCGCATCGGGCAAAAGATCGACCGCTGCCGTATTTACTACGCCATTGGTCAGCCGCTCGGAGTTTTTCGCGGCAATCTCGGGCCGCAGAAGAAACTGCATGAACAGCTTGGCATTGTCCGGGTTCGGCGCGTTCGCCAGCAGGCACACATCCTCCTGATACATGGTGGCGCCCTCCTCTGGGATCACGAATCCAAGCAGATCGGGATTTTGAAGAGTATTCAGAACACCGCCGACATAGTAGTGGCCCGCAGCGATGTCACCCGACGTCACCAGCGGAATAACATCATACCGGAATGCACCAATATTCGGCTTTTGCTCCATGATGAAATTTTCCGCTTTGGTGATTTCCTCGGGGTTTCGCGAATTAACCGTCGCACCCGTCATGATAAGCCCCACGCCCAGCGTTTCACGCAGATCGTCCAGCATTGTCACCTTGCCGGGATTGGCTTTTGCGTATTCAAAAAATTGGTTCCAGGACTTCAGTTCCGGAATCATCTTCTTATTGTAAAGAATGCCCACCGCTCCCCATGCATAAGGCAGGCAGTAATCGCCATTCGGATCTTCATGCGAACGCATGGCAGCCTTGTCGATATTGTCCCAGCCAGGCATCTGATTTGGATGCGCTGCCTGCAGCAAGCCGAGTTGCTGCATAATGTCGTGCATGTGAACAGAGGGCCATACGAGATCGTAACCGGATGCACCCGCCTGGATTCGAGCGAGCATTTCTTCGTTTGTAGAATAAGTATCCAGCGTCACCTCGACGCCGTTCTCTTTACTGAATTGATCGATTATTTCCGGGTTGATGTAATCGCCCCAGTTGTAAAGGCTCAACTTTCCTTCGGCTGTCGCCATGTTTGCAGACAGCATCAAGACCGATGCAACGCCGACTATCCGACCAAGAACTTTTCGCATTTCACTTACTCCCCATTGCCAATTCACGGTTTTCGGTTGCGCAGCAGCAGGCCGATAGTTGCCACCACGAAAGAGAAGATGAGTATGAGAACGGCTAGCGCCGTGATTTGTGGTCGCAACCCACGTCGCATCATCGCGAGAATGAAGAGCGGCAATGTTTGCGAGCCGACACCAGCGATGAAATAGGTGATAACCACATCGTCGAGGGAGATGATGAAGCCGAGCAGGAAGCCCCCGATTACGCCAGGCATGATCTGCGGCAGGGTAACACGCCAGAATGTGGTCAGCGGACCAGCACCCAGATCCGCTGAAGCCTGTTCAAGCGTCGTATCCATACCCGCCATGCGCGTGGAAACAACAATGAACACGTAACTCGACAAAAAGGTCACGTGGCCAATTATGATCGTGAGCAAGCTCAGCTCGAACCCGGCACCGACGAAGAATATGAGCAGAGCGATACCGAGAACTATATCAGGAACCAGCATCGGCAGGATCAACAGGGCCTGATAGAAACGTTTGCCGGCGAATTTGTAGCGAGCCAGCGCTACGGCGGTCGCGGTCCCAATGATGGTGGAAATACTCGCTGCGAAAATTGCGACGAGGAAACTGTTTTTCACAACTTCGAAGATGCGCTCGGGGGATTCGGTAAAGGCAGCGTCGAACGTACCTTCTACGCTCGCGCCGCCGAAAATCGTTGCATACCAATCGAGTGTGAACCCGGTCCACACTGCCATATTGATCGGATTGGAATTGAATGAATAAAGGACGATAAGCCCAAGCGGCATATAAAGGAACGTGAGAAAAAGCAGTCCATAGCCGTTAAACAGTATCGACCACAGCTTGCCTTCTTTGAGTCCTTTCAACATCAAGCCGCTCCTCTCGATTCCCGCCGGGAAGCGCGGGCAAACTGAATAACCAGCAGCAACACAACGGAGCCCATAATCAAGAGCGCTAACGCTGCCCCGAACGGCCAGTCACGCGATTGGAGGAATGACCGCTCGATGAGGTTACCTGTCATTTGCACCTTCGAACCGCCCAGAAAGGCGGGTACGATGAAATTACCAAGGGCCGGTATGAACACGATGATCGACCCACCTATGATCCCGGGAGCCGTCAACGGGAGGATTACTCGCAAAAAGGTTTGGACGGGACCGGCGCCTAAATCTTGCGAAGCACGCACGAGAGAGTAGTCGAGTTTCTCAACGTTTGCGTAGATCGGCAGGAACATGAACGGCGTAAAGATGTACACCATCCCGACGATGACCGCGAAGTTGGAGAAGAGCATGTCTAGCGGCTGGTCAATAAGCCCGACACCTTGGAGCAGGCTATTAATGAAGCCGGTGGGGCGCAGAAGAAGGAGCCACGCATATATTCGGATAAGCAGGTTGGCGAAGAATGGCAGCGTAATAAGAAATAGTACGAAATTCTTCCGCCGCGGGCTCATCCGGCTTACCCAGAACGCAGCGGGATAGCAGATCAGCAGCGAGAAAAGGACGGTGAGGCCGGCAATCTTGAGCGAGTT
Organism: Rhizobiaceae bacterium; assembly: GCA_019635795.1. Taxonomy (GTDB): domain Bacteria; phylum Pseudomonadota; class Alphaproteobacteria; order Rhizobiales; family Rhizobiaceae; genus Mesorhizobium_G. The sequence continues at coordinate 26,447 of JAHBYV010000004.1, read as the reverse complement.
GAGAAATATCGCCAGATAGATCGGCTCGAACTCCTCATAATCATTTAAGGGCCAGCCGAGAATACGACCGTAGTTATAAGGATACCAATTCCATTCAACGCCACCGTAAAGTCCGGGCTCGAGAAAACTGTAAGTAATCATGATCCCGAGCGGGATGAGGAAGAAGATGCCAAGTACCAGCGTGATGGGCATCAGCAACAAGAATAGAGCGCGCTTTTTACGGGTGCTGATTGTATCGCCGGCGATCATCGCTACGCACCTTCCGGAATGATGTGCGCTGCCTCCGGAGAGTAAACGATGGTCACAGCAGTTCCGGGGTTGAGTGCCGAGCCTAACCCCCTTCGGTCATATTTCTGATGAAGGATGGCCGTTCGGCCAAAACCGACATCGACATGAACTCGGACTACAGATCCTACAAAGACAGCATCTGTGATCGTGCCAGAAATTGCATGATCGCTTGCCGGCTCATCTGGGCCTGTAATGCGTAAATGCTCAGGACGCAGCACAAGCTTGACGCTATCTCCAATCGCAAAGCGGTCGCCGGTTCCAACGAGCTTTCGCCCATTTGCCGTTTCTACAATGAGCAACCCATTGTTACGCGCGATCACCTTCCCCGCGAACAGATTCGACGTACCTACGAAGTTCGCAACAAAATCGTTGGCGGGCGTATCGTAGATTTCGGTAGAGTTGCCGATCTGCTGAAGCCTGCCGTGATTGAAGACAGCAATTCTGTCAGACATCGCCAACGCTTCTTCCTGATCGTGCGTGACGAAGATAAAGGTGATACCCACCGTATGCTGCAGGTTTTTCAACTCGATCTGCATCGACTCCCGCATTTTACGGTCAAGCGCCGACAAAGGCTCGTCGAGCAAAAGTATGCGAGGCTTCAAAATCAAAGAGCGCGCCAAAGCCACGCGCTGCTGCTGGCCTCCGGATAGCTGGGCAGGACGGCGACCGCCGAAGCCTTCAAGACCAACCATCTCCAGAGCCTCTCCCACTCTGCGGTCTCTCTCAGGCTTCTTCACTCCAGCTACGTCCAATCCGTAGCCGATGTTTTGAGCGACGGTCATGTGCGGAAACAATGCATAGTTCTGAAAGACCGTGTTCAGGGGTCGATGATGCGCCGGGACAGACCTAAGGCTCTTGCCCTCCAAAATGATATCGCCGCCATCCATGTCCTCGAAACCGGCAAGGCATTTCAGGAGAGTTGTCTTTCCGCAACCGGAAGGCCCCAGTAGCGTCAGAAACTCGTTGTTTTTAACATTAATGGTGACATCATCGAGTGCGCGCACCAGCGCACCCTCAGGCGTGGCATACGCCTTGTGCACCGATGCGATCTGCAGAAAAACCATCCGGTTCCCTCTATTGACATCGTCTTTATTGTTTTTATGAATCTAAAAAAACATACTTTGACCATTCCGACAAACACATTTTTTGTGTTGAACGCAGAAACTGCAATAACTGAAGCCAAACGAGCCGGAGTGATTAAGAGATGACCAGAGGTGCTCGAAAACTAGGCTGGAAACTGCCCGGAAATCCGGGTCCCGGCAATGCTATCACCGATGTCGAAGGTGTGCTGGTTGGCCAAACCACTCTCATGGAACCTGCGGGACTTATAAGAACAGGCGTGACCGCAATTCTGCCTATAGGACACAGTACGGATGCGCGGATTGTCCATGCTGGTATCCATGTCCTCAACGGTAATGGAGAGATGACTGGCGCTCACTGGATCCGTGACGCAGGCTATTTTCTCGGCCCTATCTGCATCACCAACACGCACAGTGTGGGCATTGCCCACCATGCGGCTGTGAAATGGATGATTGAAAAGTATGGTGAACTGTTTCGCGACGCGCATATCTGGGCAATGCCTGTAGTAGCAGAAACCTATGATGGCGTTTTGAACGATATTAACGGCCAGCATATCCGCGAGGAACATGTTCTGAGTGCGCTGAATGGAGCTGGTGCAGGCCCTGTCGCTGAAGGAAATTCGGGCGGCGGCACCGGAATGATCTGTTACGAATTTAAAGGAGGCACCGGAACGTCTTCCCGTAAAATTGGAATTGGTGGGAAGGAGTATACGGTGGGAGTGCTCGTGCAGGCCAATCATGGCCGCAGGGAGTGGCTGACAATCCTCGGCGAGCCTGTCGGCGTGAATATGTTGAATGATCGGTTATTTGAACGCGAGCGCGGCTCCATCATAGTCGTAATAGCAACGGACGCACCCTTGCGCCCCGATCAGCTGGACAGGCTGGCCCGCCGCGGTGCGATTGGCATCAGCCGTTCCGGCACACCGGGAGGCAACAGCTCCGGCGATATTTTTCTTGCGTTCAGCACAGCAAATGCCCGGCCCCTGCCCCAACTCGATGAGCCCGTGCAAAGCTTCAGGCATCTAAACGACGAGGTTTTGGACGATCTTTACGAGGCAACCGTGGAAGCAACCGATGAGTCGATATTAAACGCGATGCTTGCGGCTGAAGATGTGTCGACACTTAAGCCGGCAGGTCATACCTGCAAGGCCATAGACGGTGCAGCCGTAACGGAAATGCTGCGTGCTGCAGGCAAGAGCTATTAAGCCCCTATACTGCACGCTTACGCATCCCCAAAGTCAGGCCACGCCACCGCGCCACAAAGACGCCAGTTCATAGGGCTGCCCCGAATTATGGGTTACAGGCCGACGTCGGCGAAAACTTCCGTCATCGTATCATCTAGGATGTCGAACATCTCATTCATCTGGCCTTCGGTCATGATGAAGGGAGGTCCAAGGACGATCGCCTGGCCAAGTGGCCGACAAATGAGGCCCTTCTCAAGTGCTTTGTTTGCGATACGCTCGGAAATCTGAAGACTGCCGTCGAGCGGGGCTTTCGTTGCCTTGTCCGCCACCAGTTCGACTGCCCCCATAAAGCCCACACCACGCGCCTCGCCGGCATATTTGTGCTGTGCCAACCTGTTCAGGCCGCTCATGAATTGCGGACTCAGCCGACGGACATTCTCGAGAAGCCCTTCAGATTGAAGAACGTCCAGAGCTTTCAATGCGACCGCGCTACCGAGCGGATTGCCACCTGCGGTAAAGCCATGTGGAAATTCTTCCGCCGCTTGCGACACGGAGGTCAGCGCATCGCAAAGCTCTTTGCCCAAAATGATGGCCCCCATGGGGAAATATCCCGCGGTAATGCATTTGGAGGCGACGATAGCATCTGGTTGAACGTTGTACTTTTCGCTTCCCCACATCGCCCCGGTTCGGCCAAACCCGGTAATGACTTCATCTGCGATAAGCGGGATACCGTACTTGCGAAGTATTGGTCTTATTTCTTCGAAATATCCCTCTGATGGCGGGATCACACCACCTGCCCCCTGCACAGGCTCGCAGAACATGCCTGCAATAGTATCGGGTCCTTCCTTGATAATCATCTCTTCAAGATTGCAAGCGAGGCGCCGTGAGAACTCAAGTTCGCTTTCCTCCGGTCGACCGAAACGCCAGTAGTGTGGACAGTCGGCATGCAAGAAGCCGGGCAATGGCAAACCGAATTCTGAATTATAGGCCTTGCCGGTCATGGAAGCAGTCGCGACGGTCACGCCATGATAGGCATTGACACGCGTAATGATCTTGCGGCGGTTTGGCTGCCCGTTTCGGCGGTGCAGCATCCATAGCATTTTGACAACTGTGTCATTAGCCTCTGAACCAGAGTTTGTGTAGTAGACCTTCCCTGACGAGAAGGGCGATATCTCTATCAGTTTCTCTGAAAGCGCGACCGTTGTGTCCGCTATCCGACCGAAAAATGAGTGATAGCCAGGGAAACGCTGAGCTTGCTGGCATAACGCATCAATAAGCCCTTGATGGTTGAACCCGGCCACGTTGTTCCACAGACCTGAATTCGCATCCATATAGCTTTTGCCATGGACGTCGAAAACGTGAATGCCCTCACCGTGGGTGAGCACAACAGGCCCATTACGATTGAGCGTTTCAAGATCGGTGAAGCCATGGAAAACGCTTTCCATATCTCGCTCTTCCCAGGAGTTTTTTCTTTGCGGGATCATGAACGCTCCACCAGCAATGTTTTTCTCGACACGAAAAGACATTCGCACGCAGAGTTGCTTTGGTCAAGCGTTGGGGAAACTGGATCAACGCAATTCTTCGGACAGCACCGGGAAGTGGACGAGCGACGTTCGTGACACTCGCCTGTTACTCTGGCGAACGCCCTTGCAGAAGAAAATTGGCTATTGATGTACGGATTTTAGAAGCAGAAAGCGGCTACACCGGATCAGATCACCCTGCGCGAGCGCATAGAGACAACTTACGAGGTACTAGCCGAGCCGGGGGGGTACAAGGCCGACTTACTTTTACCGATGGCCCAGCAAAACCCTTTGCGGTTGGATTTAATCAATCCGCAAGGTGTCTCGCGAGCACTTGCAGCTCACGTTCAGTTAGTTTTTATCGCGATCTGCCCGCCTGATATCACCGCATCACGAAAGGATTGGGAACTTCTGAAGCCGTTGAAATCCAGACAGTCTTTGTTTCCAAAAATTCGTATATTGCGTCCTGACCGTTCTCGCGGCCAAGCCCGGATCGCTTGAAGCCGCCAAAAGGGGCCATAAAGCTTCCTGCGCGGTAGGTATTGATCCAGACCGATCCGGCCTGAAGAGCCTTTGCCATACGGAACATGCGTTTGACGTCCTGCGTCCACACCCCGGCAGCAAGGCCATAGCGGCTGTCGTTGGCTATTCTTATCGCTTCTGCCTCGTCTTCAAAGCGGATGACCGAGAGAACAGGACCAAACACTTCTTCTTGCGCAATGCGCATGTCGTTCTTCACATCAGCGAAAATGGTCGGCTCGACAAACCAGCCATTACCACATGCGCCGCCCGAAGCCTCTTTGCCACCCAGTACACAGCGCGCACCTTCACTTCTTGCGATCTCAATATATTTGAGCACAGTCTGATATTGAGAACGCGTCGTGATTGGTCCGACCTGCGTTTCTGCAAGCAACGGGTCGCCCATGCGGGCGGTGCTCGCAAATGCGACAAGCTTTTCGATGAACGTATCGTAGATGGAAGACTGGACGAGAAGCCTGGAGCCCGCGATGCAGGTCTGGCCAGTGGCGGCAAAAATGCCGGAAATGACACCTTTCACAGCGTCATCCATCGCCGCGTCCTCAAACACGATATTAGGAGACTTGCCCCCCAATTCCAGCGTGACGCCTTTCATGTTTCGAGCGGCCGCTTGGTGAACCCTTATCCCTACCGACTCCCCGCCTGTAAAAGCGATTTTGGCAACCAGTTCGTGATTCACAAGCGGGTCGCCGACCTCGTCGCCGTATCCCGTCACCACATTGATAACGCCAGCGGGAAAACCGGCTTCCTGAACGAGTTTGCAGAACTCAAGCATTGAAACAGAGGTATGTTCCGATGGCTTTATCACGACCGTGCAACCCGCTGCCAACGCGGGAGCGAGTTTCCAGGCTGTGAGAAAAAGCGGTGAGTTCCAAGGAGTTATTGCTGCAACGACCCCAACTGGCTCTTGCCGCGTAAACACGAAATTATCGGGCTTGTCTATCGGTAGTACTGCGCCCTCAAGCTTATCGGCAAGGCCGCCAAAATAATAGAACCACTCAGGGATATAGCGAAGCTGCGCGGCCATCTCGTTCAGCAGCTTCCCATTGTCATGCACTTCAATTTCCGCGAGCTTCTGTGCATCCCGAGCAATCAGATCGCCCAATCTGCGCAACAAGGCACCTCTCTTCGTTGCAGTAAGAGAGGCCCATTCCCCCTCATTCAGAGCCCGGTGTGCGGCCTCAACTGCCGTGTTCACCTCGCCAGCGGACCCGCGCGCGACCAAGGCCCAAGCCTCACCCGTATATGGATTGAAGCTCTCAAACCAATCATTTGCCGAAGCTGGTTGAAATGTGCCGTCGATAAACATCGAATAGCGCGGAAGATTGCTATCCATAGGAAAATTCCTCAGATGGAAGGTGAAATGACGGGAGTGCGAAGAGTAAGCAATTATCCGCCAAAAGGCGGGCTAAGGCACCCGGCAAGCAACTCCCTCGGAAGCCGGGTTCCGAGGGAGTTTCTGGTTGTTAGTTTGCTGGAAGTTGCGTCTTCCTGAACTGAACGCGGCACACCGCACCGTCCAGATTGAGCTTCACCTTCGGCGCTTCAGTAGGAGCCACGGTCAGCAGTACGAACGCGGTGCCATTGCCATCGCGCAGCATCTTTGATGCGCCAGCAATCTCTTCCTTCTTGGACACCGTTGTGGTGCGTGAAATGCCAGCACCTTTCGCAAACTGCTCGATGTCAACGCCGCGATAGGTATGGGTTTTCTGGAAGCCGGTCTCACCATAGTGGCCGTTGTCCACGCACACGATGGAAAGGTTGGGTGGATTGATCACACCAATGGTGCAAAGCGAACCCAGACTCATCAGCAATTCGCCGTCTCCGGTGACGACCAATACCCGCTTGTCAGGACGCGCCAAAGCAAGACCCAGGCCCATCATGGTGGCAGCACCCATGGCACCGCCCAGCCCGTAGAAATGATCGCCCTGACTTGTGAGGGAACTCATATCATAGACCGCGCCCGCGAGACCGCTGATAATCAGGAAATCCTTATGGTTTCCCACCAGCTCAGGCACAGCCTGCCTGCGGTCAAGCACGAATCTTGATGCCGCGCTGGCGGCGCTCTTTATAGCTGTAAGCTTCGAACTCATCTCAAAGTATCCTTAGAATTTCTTTGCGCCAAGCAGCTTCTGGGCGAGCAGAACAGCGACCCGTTGTTCTGATTGCCAAACCATCGTCATCGCGGCCGCCGTGGTAGGGATCACGTCTTCCGGACGTTCGACACGCAAACAAATAACCCCCATGGCTTTCAGCACAGGCTCCACCGCCTGCCCCATCGCATACTGCCAGGGATTGCCCTCACCATATTCACCGCGCATCGTAACGAAGGTCAGGAAGGGAAACTTTGATCCTTCCATGAGCGAAAGCATGTTGATGCAATTGCCGACACCGCTGCTTTGCATGAGCAGAACTGAGCGCGCTCCGCCCAGATCTGCGCCCGCAGCGAGCGCTACGCCTTCCTGCTCCGCCGCCAGAGCGACTGAATGCGCCTCAGGATCCTCGATAGAGCGGTTTATCAGAATGGCATGCCCGGCATCGGGAACATATGAAAACTGGGTAACGTTGTTCTTGCGCAGGAAATCATAAAGCTGATCCTGCCAACGAGGACTTTCTTGCTGGCTTACCTGGGAAGTCATTTTCGTTCTTAGCGCCTCTCACGGAGATTGATTGCGGAAGTAAGTATTGATCGTGCCGGTAACGAATGTCAAAATAACGTTTCATCGCTTGTGTGACAAGGGTTTCTCGTGGCTAGTTTGATAGCGAAAATAGCACTTTGTGGCTCAGAGATAATTGTTGGAGCAAATAGGCGCTGTGGTTCAACCGGGCTTATCTGGATTAATTGAAGTGAATTTCGAAGTTGGAAAGTCCCTGCTCTATCTAAGCCGCTCCAATGCTGAGAACCTCGGCCTGAATCCGATCCAGATCGTCTCAGAGATTGGTGATTGCGTTAAAGAGACGCGCCTCGGCGGCACTGTGCTGGCCGCAACAAACAAGGTTGCAATTGAGGATGGAGCACAGTTCATATCCAAGGGCGGCTACATCAGGAACTCCAGAGAGGTCGCCTTGAAATGGTTCGGAAGCTTTCGAGGCAACGCCGCCCTTGGATTGCGCGAATATCATCCGATGGTGTTGCTGAATGAATCTGACCATGGCTTCCCGATCGCAGTCATGGATGGAACATGGATATCCGAGTTCAGGACTGCTGCAATTTCGGCCTACGCCGCAACAAAGCTCGCAAGGCCGGACAGCAACTCCATCGGGTTTGTGGCCTGCGGCGCACAGGCACACGCTCATCTTATTATTTTTAAAGACATTTTTCCGCTCAGAACTGTTTACGCCTACAGCAGAACTCGTGACACAACGCTAGCGTTCTGTCGATTTGCCGAACAGCTTGGTTTGGAGGCAATAGCGGCACCGAACGCACGCGACGTCGTTGAAAGTGCAGAGATCATCGTGACATCGGTGCCCTATGTATCAAACACAACACCTATACTCGAAGGAGGATGGATTCAGCCCGGCGGGTTTGCATCTATGGTTGATAGAGGTTTCAGTTGGAAGACTGATACACTCACAAGCTTGGACAGGCTCTTTACCGATGATCTCAATCTGAGTGGCGAAGGCGGGCCAGAAAAATTGAACTGCGATCCGCGATTGCTTTCGGGCGACCTTACCGATCTTCATTCCCGCCAAAATGAAAGTTACCGTGAACGAACCGCCCTTATTTTCAGTGGTAGTGGACTGTTTGACGTTGCGTTGGCTTCCCTCGTGTTCCGGGTCGCCAGATCGCGAGGTATGGGCACAATCTTGCCATTGTGATGAAACGTTTTTATTCGAGCTTCGCGCAAGCGTTAGCTATTCTAGTTCTGGATGTTAACATGCTTGCGAACTTCTTCTTCGACGTGCGACCAGATTTCGTTTTTCCGCTCGTTGAACTCGTTGGATAGCTGAATTGTTATGTGCCGTGGCCTTGGCAGGTCATTGTTCATGATAGCCTTCACCTTGCCTGGCCGCGTTGACAGGACAACAATGCGATCCGCAAGAATAAGTGCCTCGTCAATGTTGTGCGTTATGAACACCGTGGTCTTCTTGTTCGCCTCGTGAATGCGCAAGAGCTCTTCCTGCATCACTTGACGCGTCATTGCGTCGAGCGCTGCAAATGGCTCGTCCATCAACAGGACTTCGGGATCCGCTGCGAGAATTCGTGCAAGTGTAACACGTTGCTGCATTCCGCCTGAAAGCTCGGTCGGATACCTGTCTTCAAAGCCTTTCAAGCCAACTATCTCGATGAAGCGCTCAGCAATCTGCCTGCGTGAAGCGGCGTCTTTGCCCTTCATTTTGAGCCCGAACTCAACGTTTCCCCGCACCGTTTTCCAGGGAAAGAGTGCATAGCTTTGAAACACCATGCCGCAGCGCGGCTCGATGCCCTCGATCGGCTGGCCTTTCAACAAAATCCTGCCGGAACTCGGCTTGGAAAAGCCCGCAAACATATTCAACAATGTGGACTTGCCACAACCGGAGGCACCGATGATGCAAACGAACTCGCCCTCTTCGATGTTCAGACTAAGATTCTGAACAGCTTGAACTTCAGGGGCCCCCTCGACCTTATAGATTTTTGATACGGATTCCGCACTCAAAACCGTGGCCATCAACATACTCCCATTATTCTTGATGGTGGCCACCGACACAAAGGCCAGTAGCCCATTTTGTTCAGATAGCGCCGTGGCCGATGACTGGTAGTTGCCAGCTCGCCGCCTTCCCGTCAGGCGCGACGGTTGCGTTCCCAAGGCAAAAGCAGACGTTCCAGCCTGAGCATGATCCAGTCAGCCACGAGAACAGTGAGCGAAATGCAGACCATGCCTACGAGCACGAGGGGCATGTTACCCCAGTCTTTGGCCGTCCAGATGAGAGCACCAAGACCGTTCTGAGCCGCCACCATTTCTGCAGTGATGACGCACGACCATGAGATCGCCAATGTAACCTTCAAACCTGCTATAATGCCGGGCAACGCGCCAGGCAAAACGACATCTTTCATCACAGTGAGATCGCCAGCGCCAAGATTCCTGGCGGCTCTGATAAGTATCGGGTCGACGCGCTTGGTGCTTTCTACTGTATATAGAAGAATATATACCCACGACCCCATGAAAACGATTGCGATTTTCTGCGCCTCGCCAATGCCCAACCAAAGGATGGAAAGCGGTATCCACGTGATCGAGGGCAATGGGCGCAGAAGAGAGATAAACGGATCAACGATTGCTTTTGCCGGCCACCAGACGCCAATAAGAACGCCTAAAGGAACGGCAAGTGCAGCCGCCAGGAAAAAGCCCGAAAAGACTCTTTTCGAAGATGCCAGGATTGAAACCCACAACTCGCCACTTTGAACCAGAGACGCTGCTTCCTTGAGCACCGACAGCGGCGATGGAAGAAACACTGGCTTTACGATGTGCATCTCAGTCACGAAAGTCCATATACCGAGAAATGCAAGCACCGAAAGCAGACTCAGCAGCATACTGAGTTTCATCCGTGCAGAAGAAGACCCACCTTTTGCGACGGGTTGGAATCCGAGTGCGGAACTCCCAGCTGCTTTTGCGGTCATTTCAATTCGCTCTTCCAGAAATGAATTTACTGAAGGGTCGAGTGGTCCGCCCGCAAATATTGCGGGCGGAACTTCGACTCTACTGCTTTATAAAATCAGCCTTGGCCCAGCCGCTTACGTCTGGGCGCTCACTGATCTTACCTAGATCGCTCAGAAGGTTCGTCAGAGCCTGCATTTGCTTTTTGTGAACATCGAAATGCGCCTGCCAGTCCTTTGCTCCGAAATAATCGAACGCGCGGATACTTTCGACGATCTCCCCCGGTTCCTTCTTGAAGTATTTGGAGACGATCTTTGCTGTTTCGTCAGGGTCGCTGGTAGCGAACTCAGCGCCCTTGAACAGGGCAGCCATGATCTTGGAAGCGACTTCCGGCTCATTGTTCACCAGATCACGGCGCATAATAACGATATCTGGAGCGGCCATGGTCTTGAATTCATCATAGAATGCAGTGTCTTTATCGGTTCCCAGCAACTTCCCATCCGGTACCGCAGCCTTCAGGCCCTCCAGGAGAGGCTGCCAAACGCAAGCGGCCTCAACATCGCCACGCGAAATCGCAGGGGCCATTTCTGTTGGAGGCAGATTGATGAATTCGATATCCTTCTGCGTCATGCCATTTTTCTGCAAGAGAAGAGTCAAGGTAATTTCAGCGGATGAGTTCGCCGCAACCTTCTTGCCTTTAAGATCAGCAATTGACCCAACACCGGGACGCGCCCAGCAACCCTCATTGCCCGGAGAGTCGTCCACATTGCCAACGAAATAGAACGCGTCATTTCCCCGCGCCATTTCAGCGATGACAGCGACACGGCCCAGATTAGAAAAATGAACCGAACCAGCTGCCAAAGCGGCTATCCGGTCTGACGAGCTCAAAATAGTAGTGAACTCAACGTTCACTCCCTCATCCTTGAAGTATCCTTTTTCAATCGCGACCATGATCGGCACCTGACCCAACCATGTAGGCGAGCCTGCAAACTTATAAGTGGTATCGCTCGCCTGAGCTTCGGAAACGGAAGATAATCCTGCTACGCCGATAGAAATTGCCGCCGCCGCAAATGCCCCCAAGCAGTTCTTCAGAATTGACCGACGTCCTCGTAGGTTCGCGCGAACTTCTGTGTTATTGTACACCATCAATTTACTCCCCTTATATTTGTTCGTAGTGCAAGCGATTAAACCACTTTTAATCGAACGCTAACGTGAAACGATAAAGCGGTCAAGAAAACGTTTCATCAAGGCGTTGTGATTTGTGGGCCAACTCCTTTCTTTGAGCTAATGGGTACTTTGGCGACGCACACGCGCGCCGTAAAACGCGTCTTCAAACTTGTCTGCAAGCTGATAAACGCGCAGCATTGCGGACGCGGCGCGACGCGCCAGTGACGACATTGGTATAGGCCGCAGCCGTCCGCCGGGGAAAACAGCCTCGTATTTTCCGCCGATCAACGCCTTCGTCGCCAGTTCGCGCCCCATGATCGTGGAAAGGGAAAGCCCGCGTCCGCTATATCCATAGCCAACGAACAATTGCGGTAATGGCTCTACCAATCTCGGTAGTTCATCGACGCTCAGCCCAATCCAGCCACTCCATGAACTTTCCCATTCCACATCTCCAAGGAATGGATAGAGAGCGCGTACCCGGCTGGTCGCGGGTTTGCGATTGGCATAACGCTCCGGACCTGATGGTTCGACTGAGGCACTCACCTGTATTCTGCAGCCTGGAAGTTTCCGTATTCCCGACATCATGCGGTGCGTGTCGGTCAGGGCTTGCCCGCCGGGCAGTATCGTCTTCCAATGATCGGGAGCAAGCGGCTTGCTGACCAGCTGATAACCGCGAAACGTAAGCAGTGACCGGTATAGTTCAGGCAACAGGCCGTCACTATAGCTGTCGGTGCACACCAGGGTTGTCCTTGCGTGCAACCGCCCGTTTGCGGTCGTAAGGAGCCATCCGTCGTTTTCTCTTTCAATCTTGAGAACCTTGTCCCCTTCGTGGATCGTTGCGCCGCGCTGGATGGCCGCTGCGGCGAGGCCCCGGCAATAAGCCAACGGGTTGAGCGTACCGCCACGAGGCTCAAGTATTCCACCCCAGTAACTGCCGCCACCAATTGCGCTCTTCAAAGCTGAGTGGTCGAGAATCTGGATTGGCACACCATGCCCTGCCCACCAGCGTGCTCGTGCCTTCAGCTTTTCGAGAGCGGCGGGCGTATGCGCAGCATACAGCAGGCCCGAAACGTCAAGATCGCATTGGATGCCGTGTTTGCTGATCAGGTCGGAAATCAAGGATGGCGCACCACTGGCAGCATTTATCAGGCGATCCCCCGCCTCCTGCCCGAGAAGGCTGATCACCTTATCCGGGTCACGACGCAAGTATGGCGTCATTTGACCGAAATTGCGGCCAGAGGCACCCCAACCAATTTCATTGGCCTCAATCAGAACAACGCTAGCGCCCGCCTCAGCAGCAAACAGAGCAGCCGAAACTCCCGTTAAACCGCCGCCAATAATCGCAATGTCAGCCTTCCGGTCGCCCTCCAGTCGCGTGCGATCCCATAGCGGAATCAGACGCTCCTTATACGAGCTGTCAGGTAGTCCGGGATCGTCCTGCAGTGGGAGGTAGTTGGACGCAAGCATCGGCTTTCTCTTCTCTCCCGGGTCCCTCAGCGGCTCAGCTCACTTGCGGGAAGGTATCGAGCTTTGGCGCGTGATCGCGCTTCCAAACCATGACGCTGCGGGCGTATTCGATCACGATCTTGCCGTTCTGATTGATGCCGCGCGTTCGGAATTTTACGATGCCCTGTCCCGGTCGTGACTTCGATTCACGAAGTTCCAATACCTCTGTCTGGGAATAGATCGTGTCACCGTCGAACACCGGATTTGGCAACACGATCGAGTCCCAACCGAGTGCGAATCCATTCTCACTTGTGTCCGTAACGCCCAGTCCGGCAACAACTGCCAGCGTTACGATCGAATTCACCAAGGGTTTTTCGAACCCTGTTTGTGCGGCATAAACCTGGTTAAAGTGGATCTGATTGGTGTTGTTGCTCATCAGGGTGAAGAGCAGATTGTCTGACTGGGTTACGGTTCTTCCCAATCTCGACTGATAGATATCGCCGACCTCGAAATCCTCGAAAAATCGTCCTTCCCAGCCCGCTTTAACAGCCATCTCATCCCTCCCGTATATTCACGCGTTACGAAGCGTAGAAAGAGCACGCTCGTAGATTGGTCTATCCACCAATTGGCCACCGAAACTTATGCTGCCCAAGCCGGCCTCTGTGGCTTTCTCAAAGTCCTTGACGAGGGCAGTGGCGTACTCGATGTCTTTAGCGGTTGGGCTGAATATCTCATTCACCGGACGCACCTGCCCCGGGTGGATCATCGACTTGCCTGAAAAGCCCAAATCCCGGCCCAACAGAGCGTCTGCGCGCAATCCCTCTTCATCCGTCAGGTCGGGCCAAACCCCATCCACGGATAGTTTTCCTGCTGCTGCTGCTGCCATCACAATCATTGAGCGCGCGAAGATAAAGTCACGCGCGTGGCCGGTTCGCACAGTTGGAAGGTTTATCTCGCGGCTGAAGTCTTCCGCGCCAAACATCAACCCCGATACGCGCGGTGCTGCTGTGGCGAGAGCCGGGGCAATAAGCACAGCGCCTGGAGTTTCAATTGCAAGCATCATCTTGACGCTGCCGACTTCGAGTCCTCGCGAGCGTTCCAGAGCCTCAAGCCGTTCCGCAACTGACGTAACTTCGGCAACGCTTTCGACTTTGGGGAGAACGATGCCATCCAGACCGGCAACGACAACCGATTGCAAATCATCATCGATCAGGCCAGAGCTTGCGCTATTCACCCGAACATATCGCATTGGAAGCGGATTGGCGCGCGGCGAACCAAGGGCCGCAGATGTGACCCGGCGCGCGTCCGCCTTCAGCGAAGGCACGACACCATCCTCAAGATCAAGCATGGCCACGTCTAGTTCAAGGCCGAGCGCCTTGCCGATCATTTTCTCGGAATTTCCTGGAACGAACATCCATGAGCGAAGTCTGAGCATAAGGTTACTTCCTAGTAGTCTTAGTAGGACCGGTCCATGCCCAATACGTGCTGGGCCACGTATGAGAGCACGAGATTGGTCGAGATGGGCGCAATCTGGTAAAGACGGGATTCTCGCCATTTGCGTTCCAGCCCGTATTCCCTGGCGAATGAAAAGCCGCCGAGTGTTTGCATAGCCACGTCAGCCGCCTTGAAGGCTGCTTCAGAGGCGAGCAGCTTTGCCATGTTTGCGGATGCGGCACAGTCCAGCCCGGCTTCAAATTGAGCAGCCGCGTTACGGCACATCAGGTCAGCCGCCTGCAATTCCACATAGGCGCGCGCAAGCGGGAACTGCACACCCTGGTTCGTTCCGATTGTCCGGTCAAAGACCTTGCGACTACCTGCGTAATCAACAGCCTTGTTCAGGCACCAGTAGCCATCTCCGAGCGCCTCGGTCGCGACAAGGATACGTTCGGCGTTCATGCCGTCCAGAATATAGCGAAACCCTTTCCCCTCCTCGCCAATGAGACACGTTTCGGGGATCTCCAACCCATCGAAAAACATCTCGGTGGTGCTGTGATTTATCATCGCCGGTAGTGGGCTGATTGACAGTCCGTTGCCGACAGCCTCGCGCAAATCAATGAGAAAAACGGACAGGCCGTCTGTCTTTTTCTTGACCTCTTCAAGCGGCGTGGTGCGGGCCAACAGAAGCAGCAGATCGGAGTGAAGGGCGCGCGAGGTCCACACCTTCTGACCGTAAATGACGTACCGGTCGCCCTTGCGCTTGGCCCGCGTCTTGAGCTTGGTCGTGTCTGAGCCTGTATCTGGCTCCGTGATCCCAAACGCCTGCAAACGCAGCTTGCCCGCAGCAATCTGCGGCAAATAAGTTTGCTTCTGCTCCTCGCTCCCGTGACGCAGCAAAGTGCCCATAATGTACATTTGCGCGTGGCAGGGGCTTGCCTGGCAACCGTTGCCGTTGATCTCCTGCAGGATAACCGCGGCGGCGCGCAGCGGCAGGCCAGAGCCTCCATATTCCTCGGGTATTAATGCTGCAAGAAAGCCTTCCCTGGTCAAACGATCAACAAATTCCGTAGGGTAGCTGTCCCGCTCTTCAAGTGCGTTCCAGTATTCCAAAGGGAACTTCTCACATATGCGCCTGACAGCCTCGCGAAGCTCCGGGTAGTCGTTCTCCGTAACAATTGGACGGGAAGAACTTTTGCCAGTCATGGAAACAACATTCATTTGCGCGTTCCCTCTCGTTCTTGACTGCCAGCATCGCCACTGCGTGCCGGCATCACTTCATTGTGCTCGCCAAGAGATGGAGCGTTTCTGGTAAAGGGTGGGCGTCGGCCATTGAAGCAAAGCGGCAAGCCGACAAGCTGCATGTCCAGATCAGGGCTGGGCTGTACGATCTGAAGCGCCTGCGTCTGCGGATGTGCAACCACCTGGTCGATGGATTGTATTGGAGCATTAGGCACTCCTGCAGCCTGCAGGATTTCCTGCCATTCGCTGGAGTCCTTCTTGAGGGTTTCAGACTCAATCATAGGTATGAGTTCTGTACGATTGCGAACACGACCATCATTGGTCATGAACCTGCCATCCGCTGCGAGATCGGGACGATTAAGCGCGGCGCATAGATTCACAAACAGCCCGTCATTGCCTGCCGCTATCATCAGGTGCCCATTGCGCGTGCGAAACGCTTGATGGGGTACAATTTCTGGAATGCCCGAACCCATCGGTCTGCGCAGTTCGCCCGACGCGAGATAACCGGCGACTTGGATCGACATCCACGCGAGAGCTGTTTCGAACAGGGAGGTATCCACGACACAGCCCTTGCCCGTCTGCTGAAGCTGCCTCAGCGCTGCCAGAACCCCGATTGCCGCCCACATGCCGCTACCTATGTCCACAACGGCAGGGCCAACACGCACAGGGTTCCCACTACCCTCGCCCGTTATGCTCATTATCCCTCCGAATGCTTGCATCAGAGGGTCATATCCGGGTTGGTCCGCCAGCGGACCGGTGGCTCCAAAGGCACCAATGTTGCAGTAGATAAGCGTTGGCTTTTCGGCGAGGAGCGAATGGCTCGACAGAACCGATTTCTCCGCTGAGCCCGGCCGCAGATTCTGCAGGACTACATCGGCTCGCTCAATGATGAACTGTTTCAAACGTTCCGCGTCAGAGAGATCGCCCAGATTGATGCTGACGCCAAGCTTGTCCCGATTCAGCGACTGAAATACAGACGATTTTCCGTGCCAGTACGGTGGCCCCCAACCGCGCGCATGATCACCGCCCTTGGGATTCTCGACCTTTATAACTTCTGCCCCCAGCTGCGCGAAAATGCTGCCGGCAAATGGGCCTGCGACGCTGTGGCATATCTCAACTACACAAAGCCCTTCCAGGGGCTTGGCCCAGCGATCATCGATATCAGCTTTGGAAGCCATATGTTTTCTCTTTACATCTGGAAACGCGGCCAATGGCAGGCGGCAAACGGGTTCACCTCAAGCCATTGGCTCGGTCGTACCAATCAGGGGGAGCTCACCGCAGACGGGAAGCGGCATCGGCAATGCGGTCGCACGCATCCTTCAGGACTTCATCGCTGGCCGCGTATGAAACCCTGAAATAGGGCGACATCCCGAAGGCCGATCCAAACACGACCCCCAAACCGGCTTCTTCCAGAAGATAGAGAACGAAATCCTCGTCGGACTGGATGACTTGGCCATCAGGACGCTTCTTTCCGATCAAACCCTCACATGACGGGAATACGTAGAAAGCCCCCTGTGGCACCTGGCACTCAATGCCCTCCACCGCATTGAGCCGCTTCACAACCATGTCCCGGCGACGCTCAAAGGCATCCTTATTGGGTTTGATGAAGTCTTGCGGGCCGTTCAGCGCTTCAACGGCTGCATACTGGCTGATTGAGGCGGGGTTGGTCGTCGAGTGTGATTGCACCGCTGCCATGGCTTTAACCACATCACGAGGACCTCCAGCATACCCGATGCGCCAGCCGGTCATGCAGTAGGTTTTTGACACGCCGTTGACTGTGAGAGTCCGGTCATACAGTTCAGGCTCGATTTGCGCTGGCGTGGTGAACTTGAAATCGCCGTAGATCAGATGCTCATAAATGTCATCTGCGAGCACCATGATATGCGGATGCTTCCGCAAAACCTCGGTAACCGCCCTCAATTCGTCGGGAGTGTATGCTGCTCCGGAAGGGTTCGAAGGAGAATTCAGGATTACCCATTTTGTGCGCGGTGTAATAGCTCTGTCCAAATCCGCCGGATCCAGCTTGAATCCCTTTTCCGGTCTGCCGGGGATGATAACGGGCACGCCGTCGCAAACGGTGACCATTTCAGGATAGGAAACCCAGTATGGCGCAGGGATAATGACCTCATCGCCGGGCGACAGGGTAGCAAGGAAAGCATTGAAAATGACATGCTTACCGCCAACGCCGACAATAATCTGATCGTTTGCATAGGTCAGATCGTTTTCACGCTTGAATTTGTTCTTGATCGCCTCTTTCAACTCTGCAGTACCGTCAACAGGCGTGTACTTGGTCTTGCCCTGCCATATCGCATCGACAGCAGCCTGCTTGATATTGTCCGGCGTATCGAAGTCCGGCTCTCCTGCGACCAGTCCGATAATATTGCGCCCTTCCGACCTCAACTGCGCCACCCTGCCAAATAGCGATACTGTAGGCGAAGGTTTGATAGCAGCTAGGCGCTTGGCAATGCGGTTAGGCGAAACAGTCCTGGCGGTTGGCATTGATCTTTGTTCCCTGGATCTTGAAGAAACGCGTTTGCAACCAAACGCAGAAGCATTGTGGCGCGTGAAACGGTTCACGTCAAGGAAACGTTTCATTGACGTGCTAAAATTTCCTCCTTATTCAAGGTCATGAAGTCGCTGAAGCATAGGCTACAGGCGAATCCGATCTGATATACCGTTTCCCGACCAGGCTAGAATCAAGGAGACAATTGCAATGCCGGGTGATATTGGTTTTCGCATTTACGAGCGTTTCCTGACCTATCCTGCAGGACAGGAAATCCATACGGCGGCATCAGGGCGCATGGCTGGGCTGAGCGAGTTGTTTCTGGAGATAACAGACAAATCAACTGGTCATTCCGGGCATGGAGAGGTCAGGACAAATATTGAGTTCATTACCGGCACGCCCAGCGAGCAAGTGCTTCCCGGCGTCATTGCTCTGCTCGGCAATTGCGGCACTTCCACGCTCGCAGAGTTCGAGAGCTCCTTTTCCGAGAAGCGATGGGCTTATCCGAAAATCTGTCAGGCCCTTATTGAGAATGCACTTGTGGACCTTCAGGCGAAGCTTGCCGATATGCCGATTGCCCAGTTTCTCGGCGGGGCGTGGAAAGAGGGTGTACCGTGCAACCAGTGCGTATTCTGGGGGAATGAAGCATCCTTGCGCGCCAATAGCGAACACTATATCCGTGAGGGATTCAAAAAGATAAAAGTTCGCGTAGGAATTGGTTCGATTGAAGAAGACGAAGCGAGGATATCCTGGCTGCGCCACAGGTTCGGCGAGAATATTGATCTCGACATCGACGCCAATGGTGCATGGGACGCTGACCACGCGCTGAAATGCATCGACAGGCTACGGAAATTCAGGCTTGGATATGTGGAACAACCTACCCCGCCCGGCAATTGGGCGGATCTCGAGCGTGTCGCGAGGGAATGCGGTATGATGGTAGTAATTGATGAAGGGCTGCGCTCGGAAGCTGACGTGGACACGCTTTGCTCCCTGAACGGTCTCATTTCGGCTCACCTGAAAATAGCAAAGGCTGGCGGGGTTGCCGAGATGGTACGCATCGCGAGGCGCTTGGACAACAGCACAACATCATACGTCGTTGGCCAGATGAACGAAGGCGCGCTGGCCACGGCAGTCGCGGTTCAGGCCGCAATGGCAGTGCGGCCAATGTTCGGCGAACTGTATGGCGCGATGGGTGTTCAAAATGATCCGGCAGATGGTGTGAAATATGGTTCCGGCGTGGTGAGTGTTCCGCGAGGGCCGGGAGTGGCTATAAGCGTCCGGCATCAAGACGAGGACCTGCGCTGGCAAGGGGGCGCTAATTGAAAACAATCAGCGAAGATGAGGAAGGCCCGCGGCCAACCCCAACGATCCGCGAAGTGGCTTCTGCCGCCGGCGTTTCGCTTGGCTCAGTTTCACGTGTGTTGAACGGCCACGCCACCGTCACGCCCGACATTCGCGCCAAGGTGGAGAAGGCTGTCGCTCAGCTTGGTTTCAAGCCGAACGCAGTCGCGCAATCCATGCGCAGCGGGGCATCAAGAACGGTCGGATGCATCATTCGCGACATAAACATTCCAGGGCTGGCTGGCTTTGTCCGGTCAGCGCATGACGTGCTGCTACAGGAAGGCTATGCCTTGCTCCTGACCAACTCTGAGGGAGACCCGAAGCGGGAACGCGAATTGATTTCCGTGATGATGGCAAGGCGCGCTGATGCACTGCTGCTCGGTCACTGGTCGGAACAGGATCAGGGATTGGAGAACACGCTTCGCGAGGTTCGCTTCCCTGTCGTTCTGATGGATCGCGAAGAACCTCGATGGGCCGATTCCGTGATGGTCGACCATAAGAGCAGTATCAGGCACGCCACACAGATGTTGGCTCAACTTGGTCACAAACGTATTGCCCTTATTACCGGTCGCGATACGCTCTACCCTGCTCGTTCGAGGATCGAAGGATATCGCGAAGGGTTATTGTCCGCCAATCTGCCATTTGATCCACGACTGATTCATACTGGCACTTTTGAAGCAGAGTTCGGCTATGAATCGATTTCGCAACTCCTCGACGATTCCGATCGGCCAACTGCCGTCATTGCGGGCGGTATCGAGATGATGCCAGGCGTTTTGCGCTCGATAAGAACGCGCGGCCTCTCCATCCCTCATGATATCTCGCTGGTCGGCACGCTGAACTCTCCACTTGCAGAGTTCCATCAACCTCCGATCTCCGTGGAAGATTGGGATTATGCGAAGCTCGGGCGCATTGCCGCGAAATTTGCACTCGATCGTATCAGGGGAGAGGACATACCCAATCCTAGGCGATTTATTCTGCCCTCAGAGATCGTCATGAGAGGATCTTGTGCGCCTCCGCCACGGTAGCAACCGGAAATAAGCTCTCCCCGCTTGTGGGGCTGCTGCTGTCTTGTCAGCTATTCCATGAAGTCCCGATCCTGGCTTGGAGAGTAATTCAGGACACTTCACCCCGCACTTCAAATCCCGGCGCGGGGATCAGGAAGAAAAAGCAAATAAAATCAAAGGCTTTTCCTTAGACGGTGATGATACCAGCCGCAGCGAACCGTCTCCCAAACAAAATTCCCTGAATACTGGAACCGGGACCTTCTACATAACCGTCTGGATTCGCAGCGCTTTGCAGGTTTGGGCGAGGGGACGACGAATGGACGGTGGCATCGAGCAAGGACACGATCGCCGTCCTGTCCAGGATAATCGGCGTAGTTTCGAAGGATGTAGATAGCGCGATATGCCGGCATCTGCATGATGAATGGGCCAAGTTGAAGTGCGTTTTCGGGCGATATTGACGCTGGATCGAAAGGTCCGCGCACGCTAGCCGGGGCGATATGCCTCCCCAAATTGAGTATAGTTAACAAAAAGACTCTCGACCATAGTTGTGCTATATTGATCTGGGCGGAAGGCAGGAGGGGAAAATGTTTACCTCGTTGTCGCGCGTCACAGTTGCGCTGACTATTCTGTTGATTTTCAGTATTCAGGCACAAGCACGAGATGAGGTCGGAACGGCCGTCCGCATCAAGACACAAGTTACCGGCTCGGGCGGTCCAATCGAAGTAAAGTCTCCGGTTTACCGGAACGAAAGAATTCGCACCTCGGATTCTGGTCTGGGCCAATTCGTCTTCAACGACGGGACAAAACTCGCTGTCGGCTGGGGTTCGTCCATTGTTATAGACAAGTTCGTCTATGACGATTCCGCCTCGGCAAAAAAGTTTGCAATCAAGGCGAGCAAAGGCACGTTTCGCTGGATAAGCGGCAACTCGGGTTCCTCAGCTTATCAAATCGTCACGCCCGCCGGCACAATAGGTGTGCGCGGCACTGCCTTTGACTTGTATGTCGGCAGGGATGGAACCACCGCTGTCGTGCTGTTGAATGGAAATGTGAGGTTTTGTGGCGCGAATGGCTGTCGTGAACTCAAACGTCGTTGCGAATGTATCATTGCAACGCGTCAAGGCGGCGTCAGCCAACCGCAGAAGATTAACCGAGAGGTATTGAACAGACTGGGCAGTCCGCGCGCGCTTCCATTCCTTTCCGGAAACCAAGCTCTCACGAGAGGCTTTCTGGGCAGCAGCGGCTGCGGTCTTTCTTCCGCATCGTTCAGCAACCCTGGAGTCGGTAATGCCGGCAGGAGCAGAAACCCCAACGCACCTGCGCCGAACAAGCCCGAAACACCACCATCACCTCCCGACAAGCCATCGAAACCGGAGACGCCGTCAAAGCCTGATAAGCCGTCTTCACCGAGCAAGCCTGATAAGCCGGACAATCCCGATAAGCCCGATAAGCCCGATAAGCCCGATAAGCCCGATAAGCCTGACAGGCCGGGCAAAGATGGTAAAGGGGGCAAAGGAGGTAAGGGCGGAAAGGGCAATGAGGGCGGAAAATGGGACGGCGGGGGACGCGGTAGAGGCGGAAAAGACAATTGCTAGATTATTTCCGTTCGTTACGGAAATCGTCTGCCCGCATCGACAGGCGCTTATAAAATTCTGCCAACCCTATTGAGAGCGAAGCGGCTTGCGTCATCGCGTTTGAAATCAATTGGTCATGAACAGGATTGTTGTCGCTGAGCGAGTTCACGATCTCAAGGTGCACTGACTGAAGGTTGCGAAAAGCGTCTTTAGATGCAAGTTCCCTGCCCCCCAGCAGCGCATAGAGATGCGTCTTGTCTCTACGGCCGCGCAGAGGCAGGCTTCCGGCATCAATGAGAGCATATCTATCCAACCGCGAGGCGGTTTCGCGCGACAGAATAATATCGAAGCCGATATGCCTGCATAATGATTCAATTCGGGATGCGATATTTACGGCATCACCAACCGCTGAATAATTGAAACGGCTTTCGGCGCCTAGATTTCCCACGCAAGCCAATCCGGTGTGGATTCCTATGCCCACGCTGACCGGTCTGTCGGCACCAAACCCAAATGCATCCCGCCTGTTAAGTGATGCAATGGTTTCCCGCATGGCAAGAGCCGCGATGGTAGCCTTCATGGGGTGATCCCGAACGTCAAGCGGAGCATTCCAGAAGGCCATGATGGAGTCTCCGATGAACTTGTCCAACGTTCCATCATTGTCGGTGACATGCGGGCTAAGCGCCCCAAAAAGAGTGTTCAGGAAACGCACCACCTCGCTTGGCGATAGTTGCTCGCTGATCGAGGTGAAGTTCCGCACATCCACGAACATGACCGTAAGCTCTCTGTCATCGCCGCCGAGCTTGAGGCCGTCACGGTCGTTTTCAATTCGATAGAGAAGCGATGGCGAAAGATATTGGCCGAAAGCGCGGCGGATCGCCCGCCTTTCACGATCCACAACCAGAATCCGGTAGCCGGTTGCTGCAAAATGCGTAGCCGTGCCGGCAACAATTGGCGCGACGGGATCGATGAGAACCCCTCCGACCGAAGCCGCGAACGCCGATCCCAGCAAGGCAATCACCGTCAAGAACAAGCCGGCTCCCAACGCAATTATCGGATTCACAAGAACAGTGAGCAAAACCACAAGCGAACCGATTGCCGCTATTGCGAAAATCTCCACGCCAGAAGCCCAGTCGGGACGCGACAAATATTTGCCCGACAGTACCTGCTCCAATATCTGCGCATGGATCGAAACGCCCGGCACATTTTCTCCAAGCGCTGTTGTCCTGATATCCTGAAGGGCTGCCGCTGAAGTTCCGACGAACAGGATTGAGCCATTGATCGCAGCTTTGGCGTCTGCTGTTGGCGCGTCAGAGGAAATCACATCTTTGACTGATATGTAGCGGCGCGCGTCGTCCTTGCCGAAGTAGAGCCACAATTCACCACTGGCCGTCGTTGGAACAACGAAGTCACCCACCTTTATTTCCGTGACGATGCCGGGAACATCCGCACCTGAAACAATGTAGGTGGATGCACCCTGCGCGACCCTCAGAGCCTCGATGGCAAGGCTTGGGTAAAATTGCATGCCGTCGCTCAACAACAGCGGGACAGTGCGCACAATTGCGGACGACCGACCTGGATTTAGACTGATGTGGCCGATTCCGGACGCATTTTCGGCGAGTTCTGGAAGAAGCGGAGTCGCAGATTCCAGATATGGCGGGGCCGACCACATGTCTTCGCCCAAATAGGCGAAACCGGCCTTGACCGGCGGTCGATAGTGCCCACTGTTGGAAATCCCGAAGCCAAGGACGACAGGCTTTCCAACCACCGCCTTGGCAAAGACTTCATCATTGTCCGGCATTTTCGCAAGCAGTGAACTGTCGACGCCGGGAACACTTCCCGCGATTGCGCGAGGCGAAAGCCGGTCAGGTTCGGAAAACAGCACGTCGAATGCAATCGCAGCCGCGCCCGCCTCCGCCAAACGCTCTGTTAGCAAAGCAATTCTGTCGCGTGGCCACGGCCACTGGCCGAACATTTTGAGAGAGGCTTCGTCGATATCGACAACCTTTATCGGCATCGGCTCGAAAGGTCGCGGAGACCAGCGCTGAAACTGATCGAAAGTCGCCTCCCGCGCTGCGCGAAGAGGTTGAGGGTCGCTTATCCGCAGCACAGTCAGCGCCGCCACCAGCAACAAGCCAAAGAAAAGGCCGACCATTTGCATGCTGTTCATGACATGTCTCGGCCCGCAGCGCGCACTTTCCAGCTTCGCCAAAAAGTATCGTACACAACTTCCCACGAGCATTATGCAGCTTCGCGCGGAAGCACACAACCGGGGTCATCCTGCATTAAACAGGCCACTTTTCAGGCGGCAGACCACGGCCCGACCTCGAAGCAGCGGGCTACCAGCGATCTGCGACTGGGTTCGGGCAGGCAGATCACGCCCAAATGCGGTCGTCGAGAGCACGACTTGCACTGCCAGAACCTGCCATTCCCTCGAGACAATGTAGACGACATCGGCTGGGTGGTGAACGGTCGTTTTCGTTCGATGGACCCGATCTTAAAGTGAGATGATCAGATCTCGACTCGAAACACCACTGGAGTTCCTGAAGCCCTCGCCAGCGCCCTTGCAACACTCACTCGGTTAGGTCTAGCAGCGTTTCGAACTCGAAGAGCGCTTCCCCTGCCTGCGGAGGGAGGTCGGCGGCTATGTCGGCGACGCTTACAGGTCGTGCAGCATCGGGACGGGTCGTGCTCTTGTCCGATCCTGCGCTTGCCGGCGGCTTTATCACGCCGATTTTGAGTGTTTCGAGTCCCTCGACGGCAAGGCCTAACTGAACAGTGCCGTCCATCGGAGCGACTATGACCTCCTGCCCGAACCCGGCGAGGGAAAGTTCTTCACCTGCGGCGCTATCGAGCAACAAGCCCAGGCTCGTCAGAGTGCCCGTCGCCTTGTCCCGAGCGGCGACAATGCGGAAGCTGCCGGCCCCGCCAGCGCAATCGGCGCGACCTTTTCCCTGCTGCCACCGACATCTGGAAGCCGCAGGCGCAAGGTCATCGCCATGCCAGTCAAGACCAGTGAATGCAACGGAAAAGGAGCGCCGCTCTCCGCCAGCCAGGGAATCCGATGGAAGAGAAAGGATCGGCCAAATGTGGCCAGGATTTTCTTCGTTCCAGAAACGAACCCGCAGCATTGCCGGCAACACGTGGCATCGACGTCAACGCCAAGGCAGGTATCTATCACCTGATGCGCGATCTCGCACGCGATGGCACGGGGATCATCATGATCTCATCAGACCTCCCTGAAGTGATAGGGGCGGCGGACCGCATTCTGGTGATGCGCGAAGGAACCATCGTTTCCGAACACAAGTCCGGGGCCACAGAGACAGCGATCATGCTGGATGCGACTGGTGAACAGGAGGCCGCGGCATGAGCGAAGCAACTCTGGTGCAGGCCAAACCAAACATCCTCTTCAGATTCGACCGAATGGCTCCAACGCTCCTGTTGGCCTCAGCGGTGACCATCTACGTGGTCGCCTGTCTGGCAACCGGACAGACCCAGTATCTCAGCTGTCATAACCTGCTCGCGGTTCTCGGGCGCTCAATAGCACTCGGGATCACTGCAATCGGGCAGACATTTGTGATCCTTGTAGCGTCTGTGGCATGACCGACCAAAGCTTGTCATCGCCGCGTCCCGCAACGAAGCGCAGACTGCCGCAGATCAACCTCGTTTACTTCATACTTGCCGCTCTGCTGGCGGCCATCGTTCTCAGCAACCCAAGCTTTGTCGAGCCAACGGGTTACATGAACTTTCTAAAGCGCTCGGCACCTCTGGCAATTCTCGCAGCAGGGCAGCTCTACGTCATAGTGTCTGGAGGCTTCGACCTTTCCGTTGGCTCACTGATCACGCTCGTGGTCGTTGGCTCTTCGATGCTGTCGAACAATGATCCCGACTCCACCGTGTGGGTAATCGCGGCGATGTTATGCATCGGTATGGCAGTCGGCATAATCAATGGCCTCGTGGTTTGTTATCTGAAAGTTCCATCGCTGATTGCCACACTCGGCATGATGATCACTCTTGGCGGTTTCACCTTCATGTGGTCGGGCGGCGCGCCGCGCGGATACCTGCCTGATACATTCCGCTTCTTCGGCCGCTATAACTTCCGCGATATTCCGGTAATTGATCTGCTTCCCGTAGCGGTAATCATAATGGTGGTGGTCGGCTTCATACTTTACTGGCTGATGCATCGTACCAATCTTGGCCGCATGATCCATGCGGTCGGCGACAATCCACGCGCCGCCCGTCTGGCCGGGGTGCCAGTGAATCGTGTGCGCGTCTCAGCGTTCGTGATATCATCGCTAAGCGCCGTTCTGGCGGGTATTCTGCTCGGCGGATTTGCGGGGGTATCGACCGATGTCGGTACCGGATACGAGCTGCAGGCCATCACCGCTGCGGTTATTGGAGGCGCTCAGTTGCTTGGCGGCCGCGGTTCGGTTCCCGCGGCAATCGCTGGTGCGCTTACCCTGACAGCGATCTTCACGCTTTTAAATTTCCTGGGCCTTCCACAACCTGTTCGGCAGGTTGTGCAGGGCCTCATCCTCATCGCTGCGGTGGCACTAACGAT